>PKRJ01000004.1 GCA_017577365.1 Gammaproteobacteria bacterium
CCGCTGAAGCATTGCGGCCTGTCGCAGACCGCCTACACCAGCAACAGTTTCGATTTCTCCTAACAAGGGATCTCGACTCTGCAAAGCAATACGTGCGCGACCGCTATGCCGACGCACCGCTTGCGCGTTACGGCCTTCTTGCGTCGTCAAAGGACAAGATCTTGCCTGGATTCGGAGTCGACAACACGTTCCAGACGACAAAGACGCTACGCGAAGGACCATGGTACAACTCCGATCCCCACGACCCGCGGTCCTGCTGCCAACTCAGAAAGGTCGCGACGGAATTCGCGTCGCAGGGCTTGGAGCTCGATTTCGCAATATTAGCTTGGGGTTCCGACCTTCGCCGCGTCGATGGCGCTTGGAAGGACGACCTTTCGCGCGGGTATCGAAGCCGCGTAAAGGACCGTTTACAGCTGCGCAAGAATGTTTATCGGGTGCTGCTCACGCGCGGGCGCGACGGCACCGTCGTGTTTGTGCCTCGTTCAGACAAGTTGGACGAGACGTTCGAGTATCTACTGGCGTGTGGATTTCGCGAGCTGCCTTGACCCCATACAGATCAACGTAGTAACGCTTCGTACGCTCCGCTCAGTTGGCTGACAATTGAGACTATGAATACGTTCCTGAAAGGCATCTTTTCGACCAAGAGTCGTCAGGATCTGCGCTCGCCGCTGAAGGCGAGACCGCTACGAGTACCCGGCCAATCTGTCGACGAGGAGATCGCGAGGCTCCTAAACGAGAAGTTCCATAGCAATGCGATACAGGCCGCGGGCATGATCAGCATTGCGGTTTTCGAGTGGACGCACGTACTGCTTGGCACCGCACCCATGCCGC
This sequence comes from Gammaproteobacteria bacterium, assembly GCA_017577365.1. Lineage (GTDB taxonomy): Bacteria > Pseudomonadota > Gammaproteobacteria > Steroidobacterales > Rariloculaceae > ZC4RG20. The sequence continues at coordinate 832 of PKRJ01000004.1, forward strand.
TTCCAGTTAGCGTCGTCGCGGCCGTAATCACCAGCTATGCCGGCCTTCGTCTGATCCAGATCCGCAAACAGATCCGCAATCTCAGACTAGGGCGTGATGGCGAACGGGTATTTGGACAATTCCTTGATGACGAGCTCCGCCCGCGTGGTTATTACGTGCTACATGACCTCGTGGGTGGCAAATGGAACATCGACCACATCGTCGTGGGCGAGCGCGGCGTCTATACCATCGAGACAAAGACTCACAGCAAACCGAAGCGCGGACCGGCAATCGTGCACTACGACGGGGAGACCATCTCGGTGAATGGCAGAAAACCGGATCGCGACCCAATTGCGCAGGCAAGAGCTCAGGCAGCTTGGTTACGGGAGACGCTGGCCCGCAGCATTGGACTCGATGTGCACGTGCAGCCGATCGTCACTTTCCCAGGTTGGTTCATCGAATCACCAAGGGGAAACACACCTGAGGTATGGGTACTGTCCGGGAAGGAACTGCCGTCCTTTATCGAGAATAGCCGTCGGTCGCTCGATAGCCGGACCGCGAAGACGATCCGCCACTTTCTGAAACAGATGGCCCGCTCCGATTAGCTTCGCCTAAGTCCTGCGGCAACAGCGCCGTAGAATGACCGACAGAGGCAACAAGAGGACTTTACCCCAGTCGAACTTCCGTGCCGTACTCCAGCGACGCATCCCATTCTCGACGTCCTTGCGGCGTCAGATCGAGGATATTCCAGACCGGGTTGTACTCGTCGATGCCGCGGGTGTCGATGTCGTCGGCCAGGCGCGGATGAACGCTGTAGAAATGCCGCACGATTCCATCCGGATCTAACGCGAAGACCGATATCGTGGAGTCCTGATTCCCGTTTTCGTCTTCGCTGCCGAGATCGTACTTGAACGTGCTCTCTCCGGCGCTCAGCAGACGTAACTTGTTCCAGCCTCTGCTGCGCGCGTGCGCCCGCAGCGCGGGAATATCAGCAGCGGCAACGATCGCGAAGTCGATATTCTGCGCGAGATGGTGTGCCACTCCATTGAAGTTGTCGAGCCAACAGGTGCACATCGGGCACGGCGTGGTTTGTCTCTTCCCGTACATCAACTGATAGATAACTAGCGGCCGGTCTTGCGACGTGAACAGCTCGCTCAACCGTATGGTCCGGACCGGCGCGTCGCCCTCTGCGAGTGATGCCGGACCTTCGAGAAACTCATAGTCCTGCACGGTTGCACCAAGCGGCAGCTGCCGGCGCAGTTCGGCGACCCTTTCACGCTGATTTAGCAACTCGATCTCGGCGAGCCGCAGCTCTTCGCGCTTTGAGAGATACGCCGCCGACTCATTGCGTAGGTTCGTCTGTCGATACGTTCCTTGGATCGTCTCGTGTACCACGACTTCCACCTCCTTGTGCTCGCCGAGCGATGCTCGAACCAGGTGCAGTCAGGTGCAAGGAATATGCCCGCTTCGCGTTTCGGACTCGCTGCCGCGAATTCGGGCGCGAGTCTTGCACTAAGCCCGCTACTCTCGCCTACTACACCGAAGTTCAACCTGGTGCCGCGGAGAGAAGATTATGACCAACCCGAATCTCATAACCTGCCTTTGGTTCGACAAAGGCGAAGCCCGCAAGGCGGCCGAGTTCTACGCTTCCGTTTTCCCGAACTCGAAGGTGGGCGCAATCCGCACCGCGCCAGCGCATTACCCGGGCGGCAAGGCAGGCGACGAGCTGACCGTCGAGTTCACAGTGCTCGGTCAGTCGTTCGTCGGGCTAAACGGCGGCCCCGATTTCAAAGCCAATGAATCCGTCAGCTTCATGGTCGTCACCGACACTCAGGAAGAAACCGATCGCTACTGGGATGCGATCACGAAGAACGGAGGCCAGGAAAGCGCCTGTGGCTGGTGCAAGGACAGATGGGGTTTCTCCTGGCAGATCACCCCGCGCGTGCTGCTCGAAGCGGTAGGTGATCCCGACCCCACCGTTGCTCAACGCGCTTTCGAAGCGATGATGCCGATGCGCAAGATCGATATCGCTACCATAGAGGCCGCGGTCAAGAGTGTGCGTAAGTAGGCCGTCGGCGCTTCAACGCGGCACCTCGGGTCACCGCCACCCTAACTCCGGCGCGACATACTTCAAAACGCTCTCAATCACGTGCGCGTTGTACTCGACCCCGAGCTGGTTCGGCACTGTGAGCAGCAACGTATCCGCCGCCGCGATCGCCTCGTCCTTCGCAAGCTCCTTCACGAGCACGTCGGGCTCGGCGGCATACGTGCGGCCGAACACGGCGCGCGTGCTCTCGTCGAGATAGCCGATCGACCCCCGATCCTCGCCTCGGTCGCCGAAATACGCCCAATCACGATCATCGACGAGCGGAAAGATGCTGCGGCTCACCGACACGCGCGGCTCGCGCTCGTGCCCGGCCTCGCGCCACGCTTCGCGAAAAGCTTCGATCTGCTTGCGCTGCTGCACGTGCAGCGGCTCGCCGCTCTCGTCGAACTTGAGCGTGGAGCTCTGCAAGTTCATGCCTAGCCGCGCGGCCCATCTCGCCGTGTCGTTCGTGCCCGAGCCCCACCAGATCCGCTCGCGAAGACCCTCGGAATACGGCTCGATGCGAAGGAGCCCAGGCGGATTCGGGAACATCGGCCGCGGGTTCGGCTGCGCGAAGCCTTCGCCCTTGATCACCTCGAGGAAGATCTCGGCATGCCGCCGCGCCATATCGGCATCGGTCTCGCCTTCCTTTGGCGCGTAGCCGAAGTAGCGCCAACCGTCGATCACCTGCTCCGGCGAGCCGCGGCTGATGCCGAGCTGCAGGCGCCCGCCCGAGATCAGATCCGTCGCGCCCGCGCACTCCGCCATGTACATCGGGTTCTCGTAACGCATGTCGATCACGGCCGTGCCGATCTCGATCCTGCGCGTGCGCGCCGCGACGGCGGCGAGCAACGGAAAAGGCGTGCCGAGCTGGCGCGCGAAGTGGTGCACGCGAAAATACGCGCCGTCCGCGCCGAGCTCCTCGGCGGCGACCGCGAGCTCGATCGACTGCAGCAGCGAATCGGCCGCCGTGCGCGTTTGCGAATGCGGCGAGGGCGTCCAGTGCCCGAACGACAGGAATCCGATCTTCTTCACGACTCGTCCTCGGTTCTTTCGAGGACATCTTAGCCGTCGTGCGGACTCGAAGCGCTAGTGCGAGAAACCGAGCGACGGAGTCTCTCTACCACCGACGCCCGCTCGGTACGCGCCCGACTTGACCGGACTCGCCTTCGCCCCAGCAGTACGCGAACCCGTCGGCGCCGATCGCACAGGCGTGGCCGCTGCCGACGGCGATCTTCACGAAGGGCTGATCGCTTTCGATGCGAATCGCCTCGCTGCGTTGCTGCGGCGTCGCTCTGATACAGTGCGCCGCACCTTCGGCCGTCAGCCCGCACGTCTGCAGATCGGCCGTCGCCAACGTCGAAAGCTTCACGCCTCCGAAGTCGACGAGAACGGGCACCGCGCCGTGCGGCAACGAATGACCAGAAAGGCGCAGCGGCGACGATGATGAATGCACCGGAAACGCTAGCCCCCAGCAGTGAACGTCACCCTGTGCGGTCAAAGCACAGGTATGCCCGCCGGCCGCGCCGATCTCGACGACCTCGAGCGCGCCCTGCACGGGCACCGGTGTCGCGCTTTCGCGCACGCCGCCGTCATGCCCCGACGAACCGATGCCGAGCGAGCCGTACATATCGTTTCCCCAACAATATGCATGGCGCGCATCGTCGATCCCGCAGCCGTGGACGCCGCCGAAGCCGATCGCTGTGAACGTTACGCCGGTGGGAACGAGCTCCGGTTCCGTTAACGCGCTACCCGGCGCATCACTCAAGCGCCAGCACCACACGCGTCCCTCGGCGGTCAGTCCGTACGCGGCGCCGTCGCTCGATGAGCTCGATGCGAGCGAAGCGAACACGTGCTCGCCCGGGACCCGGATCGGGGCCGCGCTGCTCGTCCGAAAGCCCGCTTCGTCTCGTCCGCCGAATCCTCCGCCCCAGCAATGCACGGCGCCCGATTCGTCGAGCCCGCACGTGCCCGACCGCATGGCGACGATCGACTTGAAGCGCGGCATGTCCGGCACGCGCACGGGCGACGAGCTGCACGGATACGCGCCGGCGCCTTCGCCGCAGGTCTCGGTGATCGAGGCGTTGCCGAGCTGATCGTCTCGATTCGAGCCCCAGCAATATGTCTCGCCGTCGACCGTGAGCGCACAGGTGTGCTCGCCGCCCGCGGTGATCTCCGCGAACTCGAGCGCATCGGTGACTCGCACGGGCTCCTCGTATAAATCCGGCGGCTTCGGCGGGGAGCCCGCGAGCGAGCGGAGCGTGGCCCACGCGAGCCACGCCGCGCCGGGTGTCTCGCCGTTGCTCGCGCAGCCCGCGAGCAGGAAGGAAGTCAGAAACGCTGCGCCGCACGCCACGTCCAGGGAGCGCATCGGCCGATTCCGTTGACGAGGTCCTGTCATCGGCGCTCTCGACGACGGGTCAACTCCCGGGATTTTCGCGCAAAGCGCCGTGCTGCGGTAACCCCATGATCCGACGGGAGAAAAAGAGCTTCCGGCCGCAACCTCCCCGTATTTGCCGGCATGCCCGCCGCGCCCCGCCGGGGTAGACTGTCCCGACCCCAGTGCACGTCGATCGAGTCATCTTCCGATGAGCGCTTCACTCCGCGAGCAGCTATTGAAGGCAGGCCTCGTCACCGAGGAACAGGTCAAGGAAGCCGAGCGGGCGGCGCGCCGCGAGCGGCGGCCGAAGGCGCCGAAGAAGGGCGCACCGCCGCCGAAGCCCACGGCCGCCGAGCGGGCGCAGGCCGAGAAGGTCGCGAGCGACAAGGAGCTCGAGCGCCGGAAGGCCGAGAAGGCGGAAGCGAAGGCGCGCGCAGCGCAGATCCGCCAAATCGTCGATCAGCATCGCGTCCCGCAGAGCGACGACGGCGAGCCGTTTTACTTCCAGGACGGCACACATATCAAACGGGTCTACGTCACCGCCGAGCAGCGCGAGCAGCTCGTCGGCGGGGCGCTCGCGATCGCGCGCTACGGCAAGAGCTTCGCGCTCGTTCCGGCCGCGGTTGCGGAGAAGATCCGCGAGCGCGACCCGAACGCGGTCATCGATCTCGAGGCCGCGACGAGCTCGTCGGACGACGTCGATGACGCGTACAAGGGCTTCGAGGTCCCCGACGACCTGATGTGGTAAGCGGCGCTCTGCGCCCAAGACCGCCCCGCTGCCGGGGGCTTCCCGGGTTTTGGCCGAACGCGCCCGGAATCATTATCATGCTCGGTACGTGCCTGCCTGGGGGAGTCGAGATGAAGTTCCGATCCGCGGCTATCGGGGTTCTTGCAGCGGCCGTGCCCTTCTCCGCGCCTGTCTTCGCCCATCACAGCCAGGCGATGTTCGACGCCACGCAGGAAATCCTGATCGAAGGGACGGTCCATCGCTACGATTGGAAGAATCCGCACATCTATCTGATCGTCGACACGATCGGCCCGGACGGCAAACGCGCGCTGATCGAAGGCGAAGGGCTCGCGATTACGCAGGCGCTGGTCGACGGGCTCCGTCCGGACGCGTTCGAGCCTGGCATGCGCGTCGTGATGCGCGCGAATCCGAATCGCGGCGGCTGGGGTAAGCAGGTGCGCATCCTCGACGTCACGACCGAGGACGGCGAGATCCATCCATTCTACGCGGCGAACAAGCGCACGCTCGAGCTGAAACCGGCCGAAAGCATCGCGAGCAAGTGGGCGCCTTCGAGGCAGGCGGTTTACGCGGCGTTCAGCGCGATGGCGAATTGGCCGCTCAAGGCGGAGGCGCTCGCGATCAAGGAGCAGGCGCCGATCGACGGGCTTTGCTACGTCGAGCCCGTGCCGTTTCTCGCGATCCTCGACGAGATGCGCTCGATCGAGGTTCACGACGACCGCGTCCTGCTGCATTTCGACAACTCGGGCGATCACGTCTACCGCACGGTCTATCTGAACGCCGAGCATCCGGCCGATCTCGAGCCGTCGCTACATGGACACTCGGTCGGCTGGTGGGAAGGCGATACGCTCGTCATCGACACGATCGGCTACGAGGCGAACCTCGCGGGCCTCGGCGGCGACGTGCCCGGCAGCGACCAGAAGCGCACCGTGGAGCGGCTGTCGCTCTCGGAGGACCGCGTGCGCCTGCGCTACGAGATCACGATCGAGGATCCAGTCTATCTCGAGCGGCCCGTGACGCTGGCCCAGCAGTGGGATCATCGGCCGGATCTCGAGTTCTCGCCGCCGTCGGAAGCCTGCGACGACGAGGTCGCGGCGCGGTGGCGCGATCACGTGCCTGAAGAGCTGCGCAAGTAATCTTCGAGCTCGGGGCCCTTTGGCCCCGAGCTCAAATCCACCGCCGCACGCGAGACTTGTACGCTCGATACTCCTCCCCGTAGGCGCGCTCCATGCTGCGCTCCTCGAAGGGGATGATCACGAAGTTGTCGAGCAGGAACAGAACGACGGGCACGAGCCACATCGCCCACGTGCCGCCGACGAACGCGGCGCCGATGCCCGTTACTACCATCCCGAGATACATCGGATTGCGCGAGATGCGGTACGGGCCAATCGCGACGAGCGTGCTGTGCGATTCCGACCAAGGATGGATCTCGGCGCCGCGCTCGAAGAACGTCGCCCATCCCCACGCCGAGAACGCGAGACCGAGCACGATCAGCGCGATACCGGCGGGACGATGCTGTAGGACCGCCGGCAGCTCGAACGCCCATCCGACGAGGAGCGCGATAACGACGAGCAGGATCAGCCAAATCGGCGTCGGGATCTTCACGATCCACGAAGGTCGGTCGACATCGTTCATCGGCGTTCCTCCCGTGTTGGAGTGAACGGCGAACATGCAAGAAGCGCGCTTTCGACGCACCTAGACCGTGACGACGACTTTCCCCACTTGCTGATTCGACTCGAGGTAACGGTTCGCCTCGGCGATCTGCTCCAGCGGGAACGTCCTCGCGATCACGGGCTTGAGCTTACCGCGAGCGAGGCCCTGATAAATTACCTGCTTGTAGCGCTCGAAGCGCAGCGGATGGTTCCAGATCTCCGACGCGACCCAGCCGCGGACGCTCAATCCCTTGAGCGCTGCCGGCCAATGCGGATGCGGCGTGGGCTGCTCGCTGAGCCCGCCGTAGATGAACAGAATTCCGCGCTCGCACATCGACTCCGCGAGCTTCTCGACGAACGGCCCGCCGACCGGATCGAACACGATGCGCGCCCCCTTGCCTCCGGTGATCCTTCGCACGGCCTCGACGTAATCCTCTTCCTCGGTCGCAATCACGTGCTGCGCGCCGTGCGCGAGCAACGCGTCGCGTTTCGCGCTCGTGCGGGTCGCCGCGATCGACACGGCGCCGGCCCAGTTCGCGAGCTGGATCGCCGCAAGCCCCACGCTGCTCGACGCCGCGCGGATCACGACGTAATCGTCGATCGTAGCATTCGCGCCCTCGATGATCGCGAGCGCCGTGAAGTACTGCATCCAGATCGACGCACACTCGATCGGAGAAAGCCCCGGCGGCGGCGCAATCAGGCTGGTCACAGGGACGATCGCCTCGTCGCCCCAAACGCCGTACGTGCCGAGCCGGAAATTCGGCATCACGCAAACCGGGTCTCCGGCCTTCCAGCCGGCGACGCCGGGCCCGACCTCCTCGATCGTGCCGTAGCATTCGTAGCCGATGCGCGTCGGCAGCTGCGGCTTCACGGGATAGCGGCCGGCGCGGAACATCGCCTCGGCGCGGTTGAGCCCGATCGTCTGCACGCGAATACGCACCTCGCCTTCGCCCGGCGAGCCGATCTCCTGCTCCTCGATCTCGAGCACCTCGGGTCCGCCGAGCTTGCGGAGCATCACGACTCTTGCCACTGCTTTACCCCCTCTTCTCTCGAGCCCGCGATAGCTTACCGGCCCGCCGGAACGCGGCAAATCGCACGCCCGCCGCCGACTCCGACCCGGGAGCGGGACGAGCCCGGACCCGCAGCCTTCAACCATCTTGAGCCATCGAACGCACCGTTTCGCGTATCCTTGCGCCGTATCGCGCGAGACCCAAGGAGCATGGCGATGCACGCTTCCGTGTTTCCCCTACGATTCGCCGCCGTCGCGGCCTTCGCGATCGGCGCCTCGACGGCCGTCGCTCAGCCCGCCGCGCCGACGCCGCTCGGCGAAGGCCCGTGGGTGATCGAGACCGAGACCCACAAGGTACGCGTCTCGGTGCTGACGCGCGATCTGCAGTCGCCGTGGAGCCTCGTGTTCCTGCCGAACGGCGACATGCTGGTGACCGAGAGGCCGGGGCGGCTCCGCGTGATCCGCGACGGCAAGCTCGACCCGACGCCGATCGAAGGGCTGCCGGAAATCGTCGGCGAGAGCATCGGCGGCTTGATGGGCCTCGCGCTCCACCCGGACTTCGAACGCAACCGCCTCATCTATTTCGCGTACACGAAGCCGAATCCCGAGAACGACGAGCAGCGCTCGCTCGCCGTCGCGCGCGCCCGCTGGGACGGCGGCGCGAAGCTCGCGGACGTCGAGGACATCTTCGTCGCGAAGGATTGGTACAGCGCGGCGATGGCCGCGGAGAACAACCGCTGCTGCGGACAGGGTCCGGCTTCCGGCAGCTACGGCGCGCGCATCGCGTTCGGCCCCGACGGTAAGCTCTACGTCACGAGCGGCGATCGCAACTGGGGCGAGAAGGCGCAGGATCCTTCGTCGCATCTCGGCAAGATCCTGCGTTTGAACGACGACGGCTCCGTCCCGAGCGACAACCCGTTCGTCGGCCGCGAAGGTTATCTGCCGGAGATTTACACGCTCGGCCACCGCAATCCGACAGGGCTTCGTTTCGATCCGGCCACGGGCGCGCTGTGGTCGACCGAGTTCGGCCCGCGCGGCGGCGACGAGCTGAACCTGATCGAAGCCGGCAAGAACTACGGCTGGATGCTGGTCTCGCAGGGCGAGCATTACGACGGCGCCCCGAAGGCGCTCGGCGAACGCGGCGTCGAGGGCTATGTCGATCCGGTGCAAGCGTGGGGGCCGGGCGGGAATCCGGGCAACGTGATCGTCTACCGCGGCGAGCTCTTCCCCGAGTGGCGAGGCAACGTCTTCGTCGCGGCGATGTCGCGGCCCGGCGCGCTCGTGCGCGTGATCGTCGACGAGAACAACAAGCTCGTGCGCGAGGAACGCCTGCTGACCGAGCTCGAGCAACGCATGCGCGACGTCGTCGAGGCACCGGACGGCCGCATCTTCGTGCTGACCGAGCAATCGCCGTTCGCATCGCCCGGTGCAATTCTCGTGTTGGAGCCCGCCCGATGATTCGTTTCGCTCGCAACGTCCATGACCGCCGCCTCGTCGGCGGCTCGCACGTCAAGGCGGCCGCGTTCGCCGGCCTGTGCATCGCGAGTCTCGGTGCCGAGGCCGGTGAAGCGGAATGTGCCGCGCTCGCCGAATGGAGCAACGGTCCGGCCGATCTCAGGATCACCGAAGCCGTTTACTCGACGAATCGCGTTCCGCGCGGCCCGGGTTTCGGACCGCCGCCCGCGCCGCTTCCGCCGCATTGTCATATCGAAGGCAGCTTCGAGCATCGCGTCGGCGTCGACGGGCGCGAGTACGCGATCCGCTTCGCGATCAATCTGCCGGACAACTGGAACGGCCGTTTTCTGTATCAGGGCGGCGGCGGCTTGAACGGCACGCTGCAGGAGCCGACCGGCGCCAACGCCACGGGCGGCGAATCCGCGCTCGAGCGGGGCTTCGCCGTCGCGAGCACCGACAGCGGTCACACGGGCGCCGGCTTCGACGCCAGCTTCATGGCCGATCAGCAGGCGATGCTGAATTTCCAGTATCAGGCCAACGCGAAGGTCACCGAGGTCGCGCGGCCGATGATCGAGGCCTACTACGGCCGGCCGATCGCGCACAGCTACTTCGTCGGCTGCTCGACCGGCGGCCGCGAAGGCATGATCATGGCGCAGCGCTTCCCGCACCTCTTCGACGGCATCGTCTCCGGCGCGCCCGCGATGCGCACCGGCGTGAGCAATCTCGCGTTGCGCTGGATCAGCGTCGAGCTCGGCAAGGTGACCAATCCGCGCGATCCGTTCACGCCGGACGAGGAGCGCCTGATCATGGACGCGCTGATGAAGCGCTGCGATGCGCTCGACGGGCACGAGGACGGCCTGATCTTCAATCGCAGCGCCTGCGACTTCGATCCGCGCGAGCTCGCGTGCTCGAAGGCGTCGGGATCGGCCTGCCTCGCGGACGAGAAAGCCGATGCGCTCGCCCGCGCGCTCGGCGGACCGGTGAACGCGGCAGGCTATCCGGTCTACGTGTCGTTCCCGTACGACTCCGCGCTCGACGACCAGGGATTCATTCCCGGCCTGCTGCTCGGGGGCGGCAACCCGCCGGAAGGCACGCACGGCGCGGACATGCAAAGCCAGGACGTCGACGCGGAATACTTCGAGGCCGTCGCGATGGACGAGGCGATCGGCACCACCGCGACGCAGTACAACGTCAGCACGTTCATCCTCGAAGGCGGCAAGCACATCTTCTATCACGGCGAGGGGGACGCGTGGTTCTCGTCGAACGACACCGTGCGCTACTTCGAGCGCATGGCGGAGGCGAACCGCAATATCAAAGAGGTCGACGAGTACGCGCGCCTCTATCTCGTGCCCGGCATGGGACATTGCGCCGGCGGCGAGCGCACGGTCGATACGTTCGATCTGTTGACGCCGCTCGTCGAGTGGGTCGAGAACGGCACGCCGCCGGGTTCGGTCGTCGCGACCGGCCGCTCGATGCCGGGCGAGAGCCGTCCGCTCTGCCCGTGGCCGACGTACGCGCATTTCGAAGGCGGCGATCCCGCGCGCGCTGAAAGCTATTCGTGCCGCACGCCGTGACCGCGCTCGCGCGCCGCGGCCGCGGCGCGCGACTCGTTTAAGATAGGCGCGGCGTTCGACGAGATAGGCGAATGACGAAAGACGCTGCGTCAGAGACGATTTGGCGGCCGGGCGTCACGCTCGAGCTGCTCCGCGCTAGGCTCAAGAACACGCTCGCCGAGCACATCGGCATCGAGCTCGTCGAGCTCGGCCCCGATTACTTGAGCGGGACGATGCGCGTCGACCATCGCACGTGTCAGCCGATGCGGCTCTTACACGGCGGCGCGTCGGTCGTGCTCGCGGAGACGATCGGCAGCCTCGCCGCGAACGCGGCGAATCACGATCCCGCGCGCCACTTCGTGGGTCAGGAGATCAACGCGAATCACCTGCGTCCGGTGCCCGAAGGCCGGTCCGTCACCGGCGTCGCGCGGCCCGTGCACATCGGCCGATCGAGCCAGGTCTGGAACATCGAGATCCGGAACGAAAAGGATCAGCTCGTCTGCGTGTCGCGGCTCACGACGGCGGCCGTGCCGGCGGCGCGGCCCGAGCCGTAGGCGCTCACGCTCGGCTCCATCCCCAATATCGTTAGCGCATGGACTTCATCGTCAAAGGCTGGAGCTACGTCCTCAGCACCGTGCTCGCGCTGCTGCCGATCGTCAATCCGCTGGCGACGGTAGGCGTCTTGCTCGCGATCACCGCGGGCCTCTCCGAACGCGAGCGCATCGCGCAGACGCGCCGCGCGTGCGTCTACATGGCGCTGATCCTGATCGCGTTCCTCGTCGCGGGCGGCCTCATCATGAGCTTCTTCGGGATCTCGATCCCGGGCCTGCGGATCGCGGGCGGCTTGATCGTGAGCTACATCGGCTTCCGAATGCTCTTCCCGGAGCCCAAGACGATCACGAGCCAGGAGCAGCGCGAGGCGCTCGAGAAGGAAGACGTCTCGTTCACGCCGCTTGCGATGCCGAGCCTGAGCGGCCCCGGCTCGATCGCCGTCGTCATCGGATTGTCCTCGACGCTCCGGGGCGGCGACGTGCTGCTCGGTCACGTCTTCATGGCGGTCGGGATCGTGATCACGGCGCTCATCTCCTACCTCATATTGCGTGCCGCGACTCCGCTTCAAGCCATGCTCGGCGCGACGGGCATCAACGCGATATCGCGCATCATGGGCTTCATCCTGGTCTGCATCGGGGTGCAGTTCGTGATCAACGGCGTGCTCGAGATCGTCGGCGGCATCGCCTGAAGCATTTCATCGGCGTTTGCAAGCTCGGTTAGTAGCGGATTGACGCCGCCCGCACGGCCTTTCACGCTTCCGATGGGTGATCCCCTTCGGATCGACCGGTGGGAGCACGAGCATGGCGTTCAGCAAGATTCTCGTCGCGCTCTCGAGGACCGACACGCTCGAGCAGCCGGCGTTGAAAAGGGCGCTGACGCTGCGGAACGGCGCGAAGCTCGAGCTGTTGCGCTGCGTCTACGAGCCTAACCTCGAAGGTTCTCCGCTCGTCACCCGGGAGGAAGACTACATCGACGTCCGCGACGCCCTCGTGCACGAAGCGGCGAACGGCCTGAGGGACATCGTCGACGAGCTCCGCAAGCGGGGCGAGACCGTCGACGCGACGGTCGTGTGGGACTACCCGGTGTATCAGGGCATCATCCGGCGCGCGCTGGCGACCAACGCCGATCTCGTCGTCAGCGAATCGCTGCGAGCCATCGGTCCGAGGCGCTTATCGAGCGCGGACTGGGATCTCGTATTGAATTGCCCGGTGCCCCTGCTGATGGTGAAGTCGGACGGAACCGCCGCTTACGGCCATGTCGCCGCCGCGGTCGATCCGTTCCACACCCGCGCGAAGCCCGCCGCGCTCGACGAGGTTATAGTGGCGGAAGCTGCGGATGCCGCACGTACGTTCGGGGCTCGATTCAGCGCGGTGCATTGCGTCGTGCCCTTCGCGCAGATCGTGCCGTTCGAGCGCGAAGGCAAGCGCCCGCCGGCCGAAGCCGAGGCGAATCTGATCGACACGAGCCGCGAAGCCGTCGCACGACTGCTCGCGAAGCACGGCGTGGACGCGCAAGCCGCACGCATATTGCGCGGGCCGCCGGGCCGCATGCTTCCCGAGTTCGTCGAGCGCGAGGGTGTGGGTCTTCTGACGATGGGCGCCCTGTCCCGTGCGCAGATGGCGGACCTCGTCATCGGATCGACGGCCGCGGAGGTTCTCGACAACGTCGAATGCGATCTGTTGATCGTGAAGCCGCCTCGATTCTTCGAGACGGTCGCCGCACGGATACGGAAGGAGCCTCTGACGGAGCCTCTGTTCTATCCGTTCTGATCGAAAGCGCCGCCGTCCGCACGAGCCGAGCACGACGCCGGCGCCGCACCCTCGGGGTACGGCGCCGGCCGCTAGCCGCTTCGCTCTACGCCGCGTACGGCGTGAGAGGCTACCGCTAGAAGGAACGCGTGAACGTCAGGAACCATTCGCGCGGGCGGCCCGGCTGCGCCTGCCGGAACGGCTGCCCGAACGCGGTGAGGTCGAACACGTTCAACAGGTGCTCCTCGTCCGTGAGGTTCGTCGCGCCGACCGCGATGCTCCAGTCGTCCATCGGCGAGCGGTACGTCACGCGCAGGTTGAACAGCTCATACCCGTCGACGCACGAGCTCGGCCGGCTCGCGAAGAGGCCCTCCGACACCTGATCGAGCGCGCTGCAGATCTTCGTCTGGAAATAGCCGTCGATGCGAGGCGAGAGCGTCCCACCGCCCGGCAGGTAGAAGTTGTATTGCAGCGCGAGGTTCGCATTCCACTCGGGGACGAAGGCCGGAGTGTTGCCGGACACGATGTCCGGGCTGCTCCAGTCCGTATAGCCCGCGCCGCCGCTCAGAACGAGTGCATCCGTCGGACGGTAATCGAACTCGAACTCGATGCCGCTGATCTCGCCCGGCACGTTGACGTAGTTCGTCAGGGACGTCAGACCCGAGCACGTTGCGGGCCCGCCCGGCTGCGGGTTCGCGACCGCATCGCCTGGAATGATGTTGCCGTCCGCGTCCTTCAGGCACTCGACGCCGCCGCGCGGCACGATGCGCTGCTCGTAGTCGGAGTAGAACACCGCCGTGTTGAAGCGCAAACGTCCGTCGGCGAAATCACCCTTGATGCCGAGCTCGTACGCCGTGAGCTCCTCGCCGGAAACCGGCACGAGCTGCGACGGCTGGAACGGACGCGGGTTGTACGCGAGCGGGCGATAACCCGTCGCCACGGACGCGTAGAGCATCTTGTTGTTGTCCCTACCGAAGCTCCAGTCGACGCCGAGGCGGTAGTCCGTGGAGTCGTCGCTGTTCTCGAGCCGACGCGTGATGACCGTGTTGTCGAAGTCGACGTTCTTGTCGTCCTCGGAATAGCGCAGGCCGAGCGTGACGCTCGTGCGGTCGCTCAGCTGGTAAACGAGCTGCGAGTAGAGCGAGCGGTTCTCGTTCTCCTGCACGTTCAGGCCGTTGACGAGGATGCCGCTCGGACCGGCGAACGCCGGCAGCAGCACCATCTGCGCGGCGACGACGTCGCTCTGGTACAGGAACAGGCCGACCGTCCAGTCGAGGCGCTCGTTCAGCGCGAGGCCGCTGAGCTGCAGCTCGGCCGTCTGCTGCTCGAACTCGATGTGGCCGTTGACCTCCTGCCCCGGCAGCGGCGAGCCGTCGTGGTCGGTCGCGAACTGCGAATCGTACCGGCGGTCGGCCAGCACGAGCTTCGCCGAGATCGACTCGCTGATGTCCCAGTTCAACGAGCCGGAGAGCCCTTCGGTCCGAACCGTCGAGATGGGCTCGTTGATCAGGCCCGTGACCGGGTCGCGGAACGTCGCGTAGTTCTTGTAGATCGAGCCCGTGAGGAAGCGCTCGTCGTATTGCACGCCGTACGTGTCGAGCATCAGCTGATTCCACGCGGCGAACGCCGGCGCATCGCCGATCGCCGTGATCACGTCGCCCTGCGACTCGCTGTCGTCGTCCGAATAGTCGTACGTGAACGACAGCGTCACCGTATCGCTCGGCACGTAACGCAGCGCGACGCGCGCGCCGATCGTGTCTTCCCCGCCGAGCGTGCCGATCTTGCAGCCCGCGCCCCGGTTGCGCGTGATGGACGGCAGCGTGCCCGCTTCGTCCGGACGCTCGCACGTGAAGTCGATGAGGTCGACGTGGCCATCGCGCTTCTTCGAGGCCGCGGCGACGCGGGCGAACAGGTTCTCGGTCAGAGCGAAGTCGTAGCTCGCGCGCACCTCGGTTCGGTCGAAGTCGCCGACCGTCGCCGAGATCGTGCCCGTGCCGTCTCCCCGCGGCTCGCGCGTGATCAGCCGCATCGCGCCGCCGATCGAGTTGCGCCCGAACAGCGTGCCTTGCGGTCCGCGCAGCACCTCGACGCGCTCGAGATCGAGCAGATCGAACATCGAGCCCATCACGGTCGCGTGGTAGACGTCGTCGATGTACATGCTGACGCCGGGCTCGAAGGCGAAGTTGAAATCGTTCTGACCGACGCCGCGGATGTACGCGACCATCGAGTTACCGAAAGCCGCCTGCGCCTTCTGGAAGTACGCGTTCGGCACCGTATAGCCGATCTGCGCAGTCGTCGTGAACGAGCGCGCCTCGATCTCCTGCGCGGTGATCGCCGTGATCGCAATCGGCGTCTCCTGCAGGTTCTCCTCGCGGAACCGCGCGGTGACGACGATTTCCTCGAGGTTCGACGCCCCGCTCTCTTGCTGAGCAAGCGCCGGCTGCGCTGCCACAGCGGCGGCGAGCGCGCTGAGCGTACCGACGGCGGTGCGTTTTCCGATTCGATGCTTCATGTGGGACTCCCTCTCCTGGCATGCGGCCAGATGTTGCTGTGACGCAACAACCGTACATATCGCATAGATATGAATGTTGCTAATATGCGTCAAACGGCGTGATCCTAGGAGCCCCTCGCCATATTGTCAATCATCTCGTATGCACTTTATTCCCGGAAACGGACGTCCAGGGCCGTGTCGTAGAAAAGCCCTGTGCGCCGGCGAGAACCGGTCCGAGCATCATCGTCGAGGAACTTCGCCGGTGAACGCCTGCTGGACACGCGCGGCGGCGGGTCGGAACGGACGTCGGCATCCTCGAGAAGAGCCACGAGCAAAGCCGCGGGCGTTCTCTGCGTTGGCCGGTTTGCCTTCGGTTTCTTGCAACGGGCCACGACCTCGTAGACGCCCACGCATCGACTCAGCGTGGTTGACGATGTAATCAACGGCTTCCTTGTTCTTGGTGAACAGCTCTTCGAGCTGTGCTCGCACTTTTTCGACGCCGCGGCCGTCCTCAGCCTGCGCGAGGCAGGCCGAGGCTATTGCGGCGCTGAAGGGCCTCAGACGGACGGGTTGGTTCTCCTCAATGGCCCGGCGTCTTCGCCCGGCTATACTTCGATTCTTTCGCGTCGATATCCGCGAACCGGAGCAGCTGTGAGCCAGACCAAGATCCTTCTCGACGAATCCGATATCCCGACCCATTGGTACAACGTGGTTGCGGATATGCCGAATCCGCCCACGCCGCCGCTCGGGCCGGACGGCAAGCCCGTGCAGCCGGACGCGCTGACGGCGATCTTTCCGGAGACGCTGATCCAGCAGGAAGTATCGGGCGAGCGCTGGATCCGCATTCCGGAGCCGGTGCGCGAGGTATATCGCCTGTGGCGGCCGACGCCGCTTTATCGCGCGCACCGCCTCGAGGCGGCGCTCGGGACGCCGGCGAAGATCTTCTACAAGTACGAAGGCGTGAGCCCGGCGGGATCGCACAAACCGAACACCGCCGTGGTCCAGGCGTACTACAACCGCGAGGCCGGCATCCGGCGCCTCACGACCGAGACCGGCGCCGGGCAGTGGGGCTCGTCGCTCGCGCTCGCCGGCCGCATGTTCGGTCTCGACGTGCGCGTGTTCATGGTCAAGGTCAGCTACGAGCAGAAGCCGTACCGTCGCTCGATGATGCAGGCGTGGGGCGCCGAGGTGCTCGCGAGCCCCACGAACGTCACCGAGGCCGGCCGCAAGGTCCTCGCCTCGGATCCGACGAGCTCGGGCTCGCTCGGCATCGCGATCTCCGAGGCGGTCGAAGAGGCCGCGAGCCGCAAGGACACGAACTACGCGCTCGGCTCCGTGCTGAACCATGTGTTACTGCACCAGACCGTGATCGGCCTCGAGGCGAAGAAACAGATGGAGAAGGTCGGCGTCTATCCGGACGTCGTGATCGCCTCGTGCGGCGGCGGCTCGAACTTCGGCGGCATCGCGTTTCCGTTCTTCGCCGACAAGGCGGCCGGGAAGAAGGTGCGTCTCGTCGCGGTCGAGCCGACGTCGTGCCCGACGCTCACGAAGGGCGTTTACGCGTACGACTTCGGCGACGTCGCGGGCTACACGCCGCTGATGAAGATGTATACGCTCGGCCACGACTTCATCCCGCCCGGCATTCACGCGGGCGGCTTGCGCTATCACGGCGACTCGCCGCTCGTCTCGCAGCTCTATCACGAGAAACTGATCGAGGCGGTCGCGGTGCCGCAGCTCGCGACGTTCGAGGCGGGCGTGCAGTTCGCGCGCACCGAGGGCATCATCCCCGCGCCCGAGTCGGCGCACTCCATCCGCGTCGCGATCGACGAGGCGCTCGCGGCGAAAGAGGCCAACGAGCCGCGCGTCATCCTCTTCAATCTATCCGGGCACGGTCACTTCGACATGTCGGCGTACGACAAGTACTTCGCCGGCCAGCTCGAGGACTACGACTATCCCGAGGAAGCCATCGCGGAATCGATGAAGAAGCTTCCGAAGGTGGCCGGCTGACGCGGTTCGTCTCTCGCCGCGCGGCACGCTTCACATCTGGCGCAGCGTGCCGTGCGGCGCCGTCTTGAATACGCACCGCCGCGGGCGAGTCAGTGCAAGATCAGTCGGCGAGCGGCCAATACACCTCGGTCCGCCAGTCGGCCGGGTTCGGATGCTCGGCCGGGTCCGTCACGTAGGACTCCCACGCCGCGCCGCCCGGCCTGCAGCCGTTCGACCGCATCCATTTCTCCATGTTCGCGTAAGTCTCGTGCAGCGACTCGTACGATCCGGCGTGCACGGCGACGCAAACGTCGCCGCCGTGCAGGAACCCGGCCTGAATGTCGCCGGCCCCCGGGGCGGGAGCGTCAAGCGGACAGCCGCCCTCGATCGTGAGCGAGCCGGGCGTCATCTCCGCGTAGCGCACGAATGGCTTACCCGCGATCGCGAATCCCGCTTTCTGCGCGTAACCGTAAACGGCGCCGAGGCACTCGCCGATCACGCCCGGCAGCTCGGATCGCGTGCATCGCCGACGACAATAAAGGATCGGCTGCGCGGCGATGTTCTTTTTCTCGATCGTCAACGTGGGCATCGTGTGCCTCCTCGGCGAAGCGTCATGGGCACGCCGCTCCACCCGTCTCCGCGATAATCGCACGGCTCGCCGAAACGCCGCCAGGCCGCTCGGCGCCGGGAAAAAGAATCGTCGAACCTATCCGGCACTGCAATCGAGCACAGTTTACCGACGCGGAAGAAACTTCGCGCGCGCCTCGAATCGCTCGAAGCGAAAATCTTCGACCTTTTCCCGATGACGACCACACGTCAGCTTGCGTGCGCGAAGGATGTTGTCCGTCGCTGTTTCTTTGATGCAAGATCATCGCTCCTTGCGCACTTGGGGACTGACGTCCGAAATCGCCGGACGCTTCGTCACGGCGGAATGCCGGCAAAGCGGCCCCAACCCGTTATCACAAGATCCGGCTCGGGCGAGAAGCAACGCGAAAGCATCACGGAGGAGAATCCGCATGGTTCGATACAAGCGACGCCGCGTTCCCTTTTCCATGCAGCGTACGCTGATCTCGGCATCCTGCCTCGCGGCCATCTCGGCGCTCGCCGGCAAGGCCGCGGCGCAAGAAGGTGCCCGCGCCGGCGATTCGTCGATCGAAGAAGTCGTCGTTACCGCGCAGATGCGAGAGCAGAACGTTCAGGAGATTCCGCTGTCGATCACCGCGATCAGCGGCGACATGCTCGAGGCGCGCGGACAGACGAACATCAGGGAGATCTCGGCGCAAGTGCCGAACGTCTGGCTGCAGCAGAACCCGTCGGGCCAGGGCGCGTCGATGCGCGCGTTCATCCGCGGCGTCGGTCAGTCGGATCAAAGCCCGTCCGTCGAGCCGGGCGTCGGCATTTATATCGACGACATCTATTTCGGCACGGTGACGGCATCGGCTTTCGACTTGCTCGATCTCGAGCGCGTCGAGGTCCTGCGCGGTCCTCAAGGCACGCTGTCCGGCATGAACTCGCAGGGCGGCTCGATCAAGCTTTACTCGCGCAAGCCCGGAACCGGGACCGAAGGCGGTCACATCGAGACGACGATCGGCACGTTCGGCAGACGCGACCTGAAGGCGAGCGCCGACTTCACGGTGGTGCCGGACAAAGTGTTCGCCCGCGTCACCGGAGTCACGCGCAACCGCGACGGTCACGTGACGCTGTACAACTACGCCTGCGTGAACCCGGACGACCCGGACGTCGTCTCCGGCGCGATTCCCACGTTGACCCAAAGCGGCGACTGCAAGGCCGGGGAGCTCGGCAATCAGCAAATGTACGCCGTCCGCGGCGCCCTGCGGATCGTGCCCGAGGGCGGTCGGCTCGAGGTGAACATTTTCGGCGACTACACGAAGGACAACTCGAACACCCAGGCCTCGGTGTTGCTCGCGAGCGCCGAATCGGCGAGCAAGGGCACGGCGAACCCGCAAGATCGTTCCGGCATCAGCGTGGAGTATCAGGGCGTCGCCTACGACGATCGCTTCGTGCCGTACGGTCAGTATCGCCGCCCGGATTCGAAGCTGAACGACCCTTACGCGAGCTACGCGAACTTCTACGATCCGGGCGTGACCTATCGGGCGATCGATCTCGCGCCCCCGCCGCAGAACGCGGTGCCCGGGCCGTCCAACGGCCCCTATATCGCGCAGAACGGCTCGCAGGTCGAGGCTTGGGGCCTCTCGGCGACGATCGATTACGACTTCAGCGACAACTTCAGCTTCAAGTCGATCACCGGTTACCGCACGTACGACACGCTGAGCGGCCACGACAACGACGCCTCGCCGGTCGTTTTCATCCAGAGCACGGACTGGTTCGAGCACGAGCAGTTGAGCCAGGAGTTCCGCGTGACCGGCAATCTCGTCGACGGCACCGTGCATTTCACCGTCGGCGGCATCTACTACGAGGCGAAGACCCGGCCGCTGTCGCGCATCCATACGCCGTTCTCGGGATTCGGTCCGCCGGGTCAGTCGACGTTCTCGTTCCTCAACGACGATACGTCCGACATGGAGGTGCTCGCCGCTTTCGCGAACGCCGCGTGGGACATCACCGACGCGCTCACGCTCGAAGGCGGCATCCGCGTCACGGACGAGCAAAAGGACTACACGTTCGGTCGGCTGAATCCGGACGGCAGGGGCGACTACCTCCCGCTCAGCAACCCGAGCAATCCGCTCACCGGCTGGACGGGCACGTATCAGGATACGGTCACCGACTACCGCGCCGCGCTGTCGTACAGGTTATCCGACGACGCGATGGTCTACGCGCAGTTCGCGACGGGACACAAGGCGGGAGGCATCTCGCCGAGGCCGTACAGCTACCACCAGATCCGTCCGTTCGGTCCCGAGGAGCTCGACTCTTACGAAGTCGGCTTCAAGCTGGATCTGCTCGACCGCGTGGTCCGCTTGAACGGCACGATCTTCCAGATGGACTACAAGGGCTACCAGGGCATTCCGCAGGTGTGCGTGGGCGCCGACGGCCTGCCGCTGCCGGCCGATCAGGGAGGCATTCCGGGGCTGTGCGGTCAGTATTTGAACCTCGCGGACGCGGACGTCACCGGTTACGAGCTCGAAGCGGTCATCCGTCCGGGCATGGGCTTCAGCATCGACGCCTCGCTCAGCTATTTCGACTTCGAGTTCGGCGCGCCGCAGTACCTGACGAACGACGTCATCGAAGGCGCTAGCCGGCCCGGTATCGGCAAGCGGAAGTGGAGCGTCGGCCTGCAGCACGTGTTCACCCTCGGCAATGCCGGCACGCTGACGCCGCGGGTCGACGTGTACTACACGCCGGGCTACTGCGGCAACTTCGCTTGCGACCCGAACGGAAGAGTCGACGACTATACGCTGGTCAACGCGAGGATCGTGTACGACACGCCGGACGGAAACTGGTCGCTCGCGCTCGAGGGCACGAACCTCACCGACGAGCTGTACTACGTCAACAAGTTCGGCAACGTGTGGTACTGGACCGGCCAGCCGGGCCGACCCAGGGAGGCCGCGGTCAGCGTGCGTCGCCAGTTCTGATCGAAGGCGAAAGACCGGTCCGGCTCGAAGCCGGACCGGTCGCAATCGGCGCGCGATCGCTAGAATGCCCGGTCGAGCCGGCCCCACGTCCGCTTCGCGGAGGATGACATGATGCACGTTCGCCCTTGCGCGCTCTTGGCCCTGGCGCTAGCGCTCGCCGCCTGCACGCCGACCGACCCTTCGGTCGCGGAGCTTACGCAGCGTGTACGGGAGCTCGAAGACGAGAAGGCGATCCGCGAGATCATCGTCCGCTACGGCGAATATCTCGACGCGCGCGACTATGCGGGGTACGCCTCGCTGTTCGCGAGCTACGGCGAATGGATCGGGGGCTTCGGGCACGTCAAGGGGCCTGCCGCGATTCAGCAGATGCTCGTCGACAACCTCGGACGGCCGGAGGAAGGATTCGTCAACAAATCGAGCTTCCACCTGATGACGACCGTGGTCATCGACGTCGACGGCGACACCGCGAAGGCCCGTTCCCGCTATTTGTTCTTCACCGCCTCGCCGGACAACCGGCCGGTCGTTTCGCTCGCCGGACGATACGAGGACGACTTCGTGCGCGAGAACGGCGAATGGAAGATCAAGCGTCGCGTCACGCACGGCGTGATTCCGTATCGCGACGGGCTCGATTCCGCGCAATGAAACGAGCCCGCCTCGCCGTTCGGCCGCCGCTCAACGTTCAGGCGTCACCGTCTTCGCGAACG
Source organism: Gammaproteobacteria bacterium (assembly GCA_017577365.1). Taxonomy (GTDB): domain Bacteria; phylum Pseudomonadota; class Gammaproteobacteria; order Steroidobacterales; family Rariloculaceae; genus ZC4RG20. The sequence goes on from PKRJ01000004.1 coordinate 22,720, forward strand.
CGGGCAGCGGATACTCGAGCTCCTGCGCCAGCCACCCCTTGAGCTTCTCGAGCGCCGCGGCGGGCGTGTCGACGTACTCGAACAGCTGGAGGTCACCCTCCTCGATCATGCCGTAACGCGCGAGGGCCTCGAAATCGACGATCTCGCGCCAATAGCTTTCGCCATAGAGCAGCACCGGGATGCGTCTCGAGAGCTTTCGCGTCTGAGAGAGCATCAGGATCTCGCACACCTCGTCGAGCGTGCCGAACCCGCCGGGGAACGCCACCATCGCGCACGCGAGATACGCGAACCAGAGCTTGCGCATGAAGAAGTAATGAAATTCGAAGCTCAGGCCCGGCGTGATGTAGGGATTCGGCCGCTGCTCGTAAGGTAGGCCGATGTTGAGCCCGATCGTCCGCCCGCCGGCGTCGGAAGCGCCCCGATTGGCAGCCTCCATGATGCCGCCGCCGCCGCCGGTGCAGACGACGAAAGGCACGGGATCCCGATTCAGCGACAATGCCCACTCGGTGAGGCCCCGCGCGAGCTCTCGCGCATCCGCGTAGTAGCGACCGAGCGGACCGTCCTCGCGCAGCCGCGCCGAACCGAAGAAGACGACGGTCTCCTGAATCCGTTCGCGCCGAAACGCCTGAAGCGGCTGCAGATATTCGGCGAGGATGCGCAGCGGTCTGCCGTCGTCGCTGTCGAGAAACGCTTTGTCGTAGTACGCAAGAACCGGATTCGAACGAGTCGTGCTCATGACGCTTATTGCCGTGTAACGAAGAACGCACGCGAAGCCGTGCATTATCGCCCCGACGGGCAGGCCGAGCACGCTTTCACATGCCGCTTTCACCCGAATGCCGGAAGCGATCTAATGGCGCAGCGATGCCTCGACACGCGGAAGGACCTCGATGCATATCCGATCCGTGACACGCGCCGATCGCGACGAATGGGTGCGCATGCGCTCGAAGCTTTATCCCGACGCCGATCCGGAGGAGATCGACGAGTGGCTCGACAATGCGGAGCGCGGGACGCACCGGGTCGGCGTCGCGGTATTCGTCGCGGACCGCGGCGACGGCCGCCTCGCCGGCTTCGTCGAGATCGGCCTGCGCAACTACGCCGAAGGCTGCGTGACGACGCCGGTCGCGTTTCTCGAAGGCTGGTACGTCGATCCCGACGTGCGCCGGCAGGGTCTCGGGGCCCGTCTCGTGCGGACGGCCGAGGACTGGGCGAGAGCGCGGGGGCTCGAAGAGATCGCGAGCGACACGACCCTCGACAACGACGCGAGCCTTCGCGCGCACCTTGCGCTCGGCTTCGAGGAGGTCGAGCGGCAGATTTGCTTCCGCAAGGCGCTATAGCGGCGCTTCGACCGCTCTCGAATCCCGGCGACTTCGTTTATGCTCGGAGCCGCTGACCTGCCTGCGTGGGGAGATGAAGCCGATGAAGAACAAGCTCTGGACTGCCGCGCTCAGCCTCGTCTCGCTCTGGCTGGCCGCCTCGTGCGCCAACGCCACCCGCTACCCCGAAGGCTATGCCGACGACCGCGCCGCGATCATGGACCTTCAGGCCCGCTACGTGCTCGCTTTGGACTATTTCGACGCGGACGGCTATGCGGCCGTGTTCGCCGAGGACGGCGTGCTCGACTGGGCGCGAGGCAAAGTCGAAGGCCGCGAAGCGATCCGCGAGTTCATGGCGAGCCGCACTTACGACTTCACGCGCGACGCGACTCCGGTGGAGACGCCCGACGGACGGGAGTGGCCGTCGACTGTCCGCCACCTGATCACGAATCAGGTCATCGAGGTCGAAGGCGACACGGCGCGCGCGATCACGTACTGGATCCAGTTCAACAACAACGCCGATCGGGCCAAGGTCGAGTGGATGCTGTTCGGCACGTGGTACGACGAGTTCGTGAAGATCGACGGCGAGTGGTTCTTCAAGCTGCACAGAATCTACAACGAAGGCATTCCGCACCGGTTCACGGCCGGCCAGGAGAATCCGGCGAAATTGCTCTTGAAGAATCCGTGATCTGAAACCGCCTCGACGGGGGGCGGGGCGTTTCCGAGGCGGACGTCGCCCCCTTCATCGAACGGGGCCGGCCGCCTCGGGCCCCTTTTTGCCGCCGTATCAAAATTCTTTGTGCCGCCGGCACGGGGCTTGCACGGGCCCGGGTGATGGAACGCAAGCATGCCGTCGGCATCCCGCTCGAGCGCCTCGCGCACTGGGACTCCGACATCGAGGAACACCTCCGCTGCACGGAGAACGGCGTCTTCGCGCAGGTGCTCGGCGAGGTCGTCGCGGCGCTCGATCGGGGGGGTGTCGACTACGTGCTGATGGGCGGCATCGCGTCGACCGGCCTCGGCCGGCCGCGGTGGACGCACGACATCGACGTTTTCGTCCGTCCGAGCGGCGCCGACGCGGCGCTCGACGCGCTCGCCGACGCGAGCTTCGAGACCGAGCGCACGGATCCCGCGTGGCTCTTCAAGGCCTTCAAGCAAAGCGTGATGGTCGACGTGATCTTCCATTCGACCGGCGGCTTCTATCTCGACGACGAGATGCTCGCGCGCTCCGTCGAGCGGCAGTTCCTCGGCCATCGGCTGCGCCTGATCGCGCCCGAGGATCTGCTCGTGATCAAGGCGGCGGTGCACGACGAGCGCGGACCGAGGCACTGGCACGACGCCCTCGGCGTCATCGGCGTCAACGATCTCGACTGGGACTATCTCCTGAGGCGCGCACGCCGTGCGCCGCGGCGCGTCCTGAGCCTGCTCGTCTACGCGCATTCGCTCGATATCAACGTTCCGAATTACGTCGTGCGCGAGCTGTATAGGCAGATCTACGAAAGCTGAAGGCTTCGAGGATCGAGCGGAATGGAGCCGAAGCATCTGGTCGGTCGTATCCGCGAAGCGCTCGCGACGGATCCGCGCACGAACGTCCTCGACATCACGATCAAAGTATCCGGAGGCAAGGCTTTCATCATCGGCGAGGTCAACTCGGAAGAACGCAAGCAAGCGGCGAGAGAGGTGGTCAGCGAGGTGCTGCCCCCGGATATCGAGCTTGTCGACGAGCTATGGATCGCGAAGTACGACGAACCGGGGAAGCCGGAGACGCTGGGCTAGTCCGCCTCGCCGCCGTCGGGGACGTGCACATCGGCCTCGACATGCGCGGTGAGCTGAGAAGAAGCCTCGTGTCGCTGCGCGAGCATGCCGACGTGCTCCTGATCGCCGGAGACTTGACGCAGCACGGCTCGCGCGACGAAGGGAAGCTGATCGCCGAGGAGCTCGCCGACGTCGACGTGCCGACGGTCGCCGTGCTCGGCAACCACGACTATCACCAGGACGCGCAGGACGCGATCCGCGCGGATCTCGAGCGCGCCGGCGTGATCGTGCTCGAGGGCGAGAGCGTCGTGCTCGAGATCGCCGGCCGGCGCATCGGCATCGCCGGCGTCAAGGGTTTCGGCGGCGGTTTCGCCGGAGCGTGCGGCTCGGAGTTCGGCGAGCTCGAGATGAAGGCGTTCATCCGTCACACGAAAGATACGGCGCGGCAGCTTCTGCACGCGTTGAAGAGCATGCAGTGCGATGTCCGCGTCGCGCTGACCCATTACGCGCCGACGAAAGATACGCTCCTCGGCGAGAAGCTCGAGATCTATCCCTTCCTCGGTTCCCACCTGCTCGGCGAGGCGATCGACGAGGCCGACTGCGACCTCGCGCTGCACGGGCACGCGCACCACGGCGCCGAGCGCGGCATCACGCCGGGCGGCGTGCCGGTGCGCAACGTCGCGAAGCCGTTGATCCGCAGCGCCTACCAGCTCTACTCCGTCCGGACCCGCGCGGCCGCCAAGTCGGCCCGCGCCTCCGTCAGCGAGGACGCGCCGGCACCGACGACTGCCTGATCCGGCCGGGCGCGGCGGTGGACGGTCGTCGCGCCATCGTGTCTTCGCGAGGCACGCCGCGAGCACGTCCCTGTGGGCTCGTGTGGCGCCGTCCCTGGCGGCACACGGCCTCGCAACGACACGATGGCACGACGACCGCCTTCAGCCGCGCGGCACAGAGATTCCCCCGAGCGGTTCCGTGAAGGCCGATATCGCCACACCCGCCGGGCACGTCGACGCGCGGCGGTCCCGACAAAAGTTCAAACTCGGGACGACACGGCCGCCGATTTTGGCGGTACTCTTATGCCCGTCGAGCGACCGAGCGAGTCCTGACACGAGGGGGATTTTGGACATGCCGCGAATACCACAGATCCGGAAACTCGCGCCCGCGGCGGCGGCGCTACTGGCCTCGGCGGCCGTATCGGCGGCCGAACGCGAGCCACCGGATTTCACCGGCATCTGGACGACCTATACCGGGGGCGCGCGGACGTCCGGATTCGGCGGCCCGCGGATGAATCTGCCGCTGACCGCCGAGGGCCGGCGGCGGGTCGAGGAATACCAGAAGCTGATCGGCCCCGAGCGGCTGAACGGCGGCGCGCACTGCGCCGACTACGGTGTGCCGGCGATGATGGGGCTGCCCGGGTTCTATCCGATCGAGTTCATCCAGAAGCCGGACCAGCTCACGATCATCTACGAGGTCAACAACGAGGTCCGCCGCATCTATATCGGCGATCGGCAGGTGCCGCCGGAGCTGCGCCTGCCGAGCAAGGCCGGCTATTCGGAGGGACATTGGGAAGGCGACGTGCTCGTCGTCCGCACCACCGATCTCCTGGACGGCCTGGACCAATCGGTTCCCTTCAGCGACCAGGCCGTGATCGACGAGCGCTTCTCGTTGTCCGAGGACGCGAACGGGAAGAAGGTTCTTACGTACCAAGCGACGATCACGGACCCCGTCTACTACACGGAGCCGGTTCGCATCGAGCACAAATACGAGCCCCACGACGGATTCATCATCCCGTACGGCTGCCAGGACGAGCTCTGGTACGAGCTCCTCGAGATGCGCCGTGCCCAGCTCGAGGCGGGAGAGCCGATCACCGCGAGGATGAGCGACGTCTACAAGGCTCGCGAGGCGAAGGAATGATCCTGCGCGGCGCGCATGGCCGTTCGCGCACAGCAACCGGAGGAAGCTCCATGTCGAGAATCTTGAAGAGCATCGTCACCGCGGTTGGAGCGCCGGCGCTCGCGTTGTGCGCGTTCGCCGCTTCGGCACACCATTCCGCCGCGCAGTTCAACTTGCGGGAGCCCGTGACCGTCGAGGGCATCATCAAGGAGTTCAACGTCACGAACCCGCACACGATCGCGATCGTCGAGATCACCGACGAGAAGCGCGGCACGCGCGACGTCGAGTTCGAGGGGCATAGCGCGAGCCACTTCTATCGCTCGGGCTACACGCGCGGGCTGGCCAAGCCGGGCGACAAGATCACGCTTGTGTACGGGCCGCGCAACGACGGCGAGGACGGCGGCTACATTCTCGGGTTCACGGTGAACGGCAAGACGGTCCAATTCGGCAGCCGTTCGCCCGAGACCGGCAGGTAAGCCGTCGGGGCAGCTCGGAGCACGCACGGGGCTCTGGCCGCGCCTCCCGGGCGCGCTGCTCGCGCGAACGCTCGAGCAGCCGGCGGAGGCGAAATCGAAAAGCAGAGGGGCTGATCCTAGCGGGTCGGCCCCTCGTTTTCTCACTCCCAGCCCGTCGGCGAGTTATACGGTGCCCTGAAACCGACCGCTTCGATCTCGTGCATCTCACCCTCGGGCCCGATCACGATCGCCGCAAGATACTGATCGGTGATCTGCAGGATGCAGGCACGGTCGCATTCCTGCGCCGCCGCGCCCGACGAGAACGCGACGAGCGCCGCTAGCACCGCTGCCTTCGAGCTGCGCATGGCCGTTCCCCCTCGTGGAGTTGCCGTTCTTCTTCGTCCGTCAGCCGCCCGGCCGGAAGCGCGGATACGGCTTCTTCTCGACGAGCAGCCGATTCAAGAACAAGTCGACCGACCGCGCCATCAGATCGACCGCGTCGAGCTCGGTGTTGTCGAACACGTGATCCGCGCCCTGGATCAGCGTTAGCGCCGCCGGCACGCCGTGCTCCTTGAGGCGGTTGAAGAACTCGATGCTCGACGAGACGGGAATCGTGCCGTCGTCGGTGCCGTGGATCAGGATCGTCGGCGCGAAGCGCTCGCTGATATAGGTTGTCGGCGACACGGACTCGATCGCTTTCGCGACCTCGGCGTCCGACAGCCCCTCCGGGAACAGCCCGCGCGTGATCGGTCCGCCCGTCGCGGGATAGACGCCAACGCACGCCTGCACGTCGGAGCTCACGCCGGCATTGCCGCCGTCGCCTTCGAATTCCGCAACGCCGTTCGTGCCGGCCGCGAGCAATGCGAGCATACCGCCCGCCGAGTAGCCGGCGATCACGATCCGGTCGCTTTCGACGCCGAGACGATTGGCGTTCGCGCGCGTCCAGCGGATCGCGGCCTTCGTGTCGTGAATCTGCGCCGGCCACAACGCTTCGCTTTGCAAACGATACGTCGCGGACACGCTCGTGTAGCCGAGCCGCGCGAGCGCCTGCGCATGGTTCACGACGTACTGCGCGGATTTGTTGCCGACGCGAAATGCGCCGCCGAAGAGATGGATGATCGCAGTGCGTTTCGACGTCACGCCCTCGACGGGATGATAGACGTCGAGCAGAAGGTCCTTGTCCCCACCCTTGCCGAAGACGATATCGCGCTCGACGCGCGCCTCGCCCGCGCCGCGCGGCTCGCCCATCTGCGCGCGCGCGCCGACCGATACGGCCGCGAGCGCAGAAGCGGCTGCCGTTTGCATGAGAGTGCGTCTCGTGACGTCCACGATGGTTTCCCCCCGAAAAGAACCGCCGTCGCAGTCTACCCATAAGCGGACGGATCTCTCAAATCGGCCCTGCACGAGCGCTGGGCCGGCGGAGCCGGCCGCGTCGCCCCTCGCCGCGTCGCCTGCCGATGGAGTAAAGTGAGGCCGGGCGGCGTCCGCCGAGCGCCGGCGAACCGGAGGGAAATTTCATCGATGCGGCTGATCCTGACGGAGAGCCGGCCGCTGCGGCTGTTCTCGTTCACGGTGCTCTACGTCGCGCAGGGGCTGCCGTTCGGCCTCGTCTCCACCGCCCTGCCCGCCTATCTCGCCGAGCAAGGCGTCTCGGCCGGCGCGATCGGCTCGTTCATCGGCATCGCATCGCTGCCGTGGAGCTTCAAGCTGCTCGCGGGCCCGTTGATGGACCGCTTCTCATATCTCGCGATGGGCCGTCGAAGACCATGGGTGATGCTCTCGCAGCTTTGCCTCGTGCTGATCGGCATCACGTTCGCGTTCTTCCCGCAAGGGCTCGAGAACCTCGTGGTGCTCACCACGCTTTGTTTCCTGTTGAACGTTTTCGCCGCGGCCCAGGACGTCGCGGTCGACGGCATGGCGATCGACGTGCTGCCGCCCGAGGAGCACGGCCGCGCGAACGCGTTCATGGCGCTCGGCCAGGTGGTCGGCATCAGCGGCTCGGCGACGATCAGCGCCTTCGCCATGCTGCATTTCGGCATGCCCGGCATCGCGCTGATGCTCACACTCGGTTTCGGGCTGATCCTCCTCTTGTGCGTCGCGGTGCGCGAGCGGCCGGGCGAGAAGGTGCTTCCGTGGACCGAAGGCCGGCCGGCGCCGCGCTCGCTCGAGCTTCATGCCACGAACTTCAAGGAGATCGCGACGAATCTCGCGAAAGCGCTATTCTTGCCGGCGAGTCTGTTGATGCTCGGCGTGGCGTTCCTTTTCCGCTTCGCCGACGGTTTCTGGATCACCGTGGCCCCCGTCGTCGTCGTGCAGCAGCTCGGCTACGCGAGCACGGCTTACTCCTCGTGGACGTCGCTGGCCGGTTTCATCGCGGCGGTAGCGGGACTCATCGTCGGGCTCTGGATCGACAAACGCGGCGCGAAGCTCCTTTACGGCTCCGCGTTGCTCGCGTACGGAGCGCTCGCGGTCGCCGTCGGGCTTCTCGAGCTCGCGTGGTCGGAGCCCGCCTTCCTGCTGGCCGTGCTGTTCCTGCAGGCGTTCGTCTATCAGGGCGTCTTCGTCAGCTTCATCGCGACGAGCATGAGCCTTTGCTGGGTCAAGGTCGCGGCGACGCAGTTCGCGATCTACATGGCGTGGGCGAACCTCGGACGCTCGTTCGGCGCGGGAGCGATGAGCGCCGTCGAGGGACGCCTGAGCCACAACGAGATGTTCTTCGTGATCGGCCTCGCGTTCTTCGTCGCCGTCGCGCTCGCGTGGAAGGCGAATCTCGCGGCACATCGACGGCGCATCGAGCAGCTCGAAGGCGAAGACGCAGGGAAGCTGACGCCGGAATTCGCGCCGCGCTGACGCTCACTTGACGACGAACGTCACCTCGCCGACGTCCGCGATCGGCACACCGTCGCGCAGCACGCGCGCCGCGACCCGGTGCTCGCCGCGGCGCACCGGCCAGAGGTGCGTCGGTCCGCGATCGACCTCTCTTTCGCCGTCGATCGTCCACTCGACGCGATCGGTCGAAAGAACACCGTCCAGTCGAAACTCGAAGACCTGCGCGTCGGCCGGCAGACGGGGGTCGTACGCGAGCCTGAGCCCCGGCGTCGGCTGCCGGAATCGTATGCGCGCGGCGGGCTCGAGAACGTTGCCCGCGAAGCTTCCCGCGCCGTTCTCGTTCACGCCGGCCGACGTGTGCTTCGCGGCGTCTTCCGAAATGAACCACTCTTGCCGCTCGACGCACGCTTCGCCCGGCGTGCCGGGATTCGGCACGCAGACCGTGCGGCGCGCGAGCTTCGGGCTCACGTAGAGCGGCCGGCTCGGCGTGGCGCGCGTGAGCTCCGCGAAGACCGCGCGCAGCACGAGCGCGGGGCCGGTCGAGCCGGTGATGCCGTCGGTCGGACGCTGATCGAGATCGCCGATCCAGACGCCGACGACGTGGCGATGATCGAAACCCACCGCCCACGCATCGCGAAAATCGCTCGACGTCCCCGTCTTCACGGCCGTCTGCACCGGGAATGCGAGCACGCTGTCCCGTCCGAACTCGAGCGCACGGGCTTCGGGATCGGAAAGGATATCGGCGACGATCGACGCGGCCTCCGGCGAGAACACGGGCCGCGCAGCGGACGGCGACGGATCGTCGCGCAGCACGCGGAGCGGCCGATACAGGCCGCCCCGCGCGAGCGCCGCGTACGCTTCGACGAGCTCGAGCAGCGACACCTCGCCGTTCCCGAGCGCAAGCCCATCGCCGTAGAAGTCGGGATGCTCCGTCAACGAATCGAAGCCGAGCGCACGCAGCGTATCGAGATAGCGTGCGGCGCCGATCTGCTGCAGCACCTTGACGGCGGGAATGTTCAGCGAGTTGCCGAGCGCGTCGCGCAGCGTCACCGGGCCGTAGAAACGCCCGCTGTAGTTGCGATAGCTATGCAGCCCGCCGGGCATCATCTCGGTCAGCGGCGCGTCGACGACGATATCCGCGGGATTGAGCCCGCTGTCGAACGCGAGCGCGTAGAGCAAAGGCTTGAGCGCCGAGCCCGGCTGACGCCGCGTCAGCACAGCATCGATGTGGGTCGCGGGCGTCTCCGAGCCGCCCCCGGCGACGACCCACGCGAGCACCTCGCCCGTGACGTGATCGGCAACGAGCACCGCGCCGTGCGCCGCGCCGCGCGTCGACAAATGCTCGATGCGCCGATCGAGCAAGCGTTGCACGGTCGACTGCAAGCGGCCGTCGAGCGTGCCCACGACCGTGGTCCAACCGAGCCCGAGCCGCTCCGCTTCGCGGCGCGCGTAGCGCACGAAATGCGGCGCGAACACCGGAAGGCGGGGAGACGCGAGCTCGAGCGGTGTCCCGAGCAGGCGTTCGCGCTCGGCCGCATCGAGCATGCCGTATTCGGTCAGCCGATCCGCAAGCCGCGCCACGGCCGCATCGGCCGCCTGAGGATGACGCCACGGATCGAGCCTCGACGGCGCGCGCACGAGCACTGCGAGCGTCAACATCTCGCGTCGGCTCAGGGTATCGAGATCGCGCGCGAAGTAATGCCGAGCCGCCTGCACGATGCCGCGGCGATTCGACGCGTACGGCACCTGATTCAAATAGAACTCGAGGATCTCCGCCTTCGAGAACCGCCGCTCGAGACGCATCGCGTCGAAGCCTTCGACCCAGCGGCTCCAGATCGTGCGCGGCCTCGGATGAATCATGCGCACGACCTGCTCGGTGATCGTGCTCGCGCCGCGCACCGTGTCTCGATGCGCGACGTTCGTCGCGAGCGCCGCGATCCGCGCGAGCCAATCGACGCCCCGATGCGAGTAGAAGCGCCGATCCTCGGCAACGACGAACGCGTCGCGCAGAAAACGCGGCACGTCGTGGAGCGCCACTCGATCGTGCACGTTCCACTCGCCCGCGTAGCTCGTGCTGAGCGTCTCGCCGCGGCGATCCACGATGCGCACCGGCGCGCTCTTCTCGCCGATGCCTTCGGCGAACGCGTCGCCGCGCTCACCGACCACGGGCGGCACGTCGAGCGATTGCGGCAGCGGGGCGAGCGAGGCGAACGTTGCGACACCGAGCGCAACCGACGCGACCGCAAACGCCGACGCCGCGATCGACGCGGCGATCCGGACGCGCGACCGCTCTCGGCGCGGGTGCGGCGCCGATCCCGCATCGTGCGTCGTGTGTTCGCGTGGATCAGACATCGTGGATCGCGCGGCGCACGCAAGGCTCTCCGGACGGCGACAGCACTAGCATCGGCCGCCGTCCGGCGCGCGTAAACCCCTTACCGTCGCGAGAACGCCGACGAAGCGCCGCAAGGCGTTAGACGTTCGATTCTGTGAATCATTCCACGCAACGCGCACCCGTCGCGTGATCCGCTCGATGGCCGGCTCCCGCGGCCCGCCCTTAGTCTTCCGACACTCTCGGGGCGGAGCACGACACGACGAAGCTTCAGCGGAAGACCACATGTCGGCGGTATTTCGTAAAGCCGCAACGATCGAGCAGTGGCTCAAGGTCGCCGTCGTCGCGGCCTTGCTGACCGGCTGCGGAGGCGGCGGAGGCGACGAACCGCCGGCCGGCAACTCGCCCGCCCCGAGCGGCCCGAGCGAAGAACCGCCGAGCGAAGAGCCGCCAGGGGCGGAAACGCCCAGCGAAGAAGGCACGGACGAGCCGCCGGACGAAGAGACGCCGGAAGAAGAGTCCCCGGCCGAGGAACCGCCGATGGAAGAGCCTCCCGGCGAAGAATCGCCCGCTTTCACCGCGCCTGAAGGTCTCGCATTGACGGCCGGTCACGGCAGCGTGACGGCGACGTGGGATCCGGTCGCCGGCGCCGAGGGCTATCATCTCTATTACGCCGAGGAGCCCGATGTCACGCCCGAGAACTACGCGGCCTACGCGGGCGGCGTATGGCTACAGGACGTGACGAGCCCGCACACCGTCGAAGGCCTCACGCACGGCGCCACGTACTACTTCATCGTCACGGCGTACGCGAACGGCGAAGAGACTCCGCCGAGCACGACGCGAGCGATCACGTTGCCGGGCAAGATCGAGAATGCGAAGACCGGCGCGTTGAACGACAGTGGCGTCGTTTTCTGCGCCGATGCGACGGAGGCCGAGCTCGACTGTGTGCTGGCGGCCTATCCGAATCAAGACGCGCAGTCCGGCCGCGACGCCGAGGCGCGCGCCGGAAAGCTCGGCAAATTGGGCGACGGGGCCGCGGGCTTCGACTTCCTGAAAATTTCCCACGCTGGCATCCCGCTGCCGCCCGACGCGGCGCTCGGACCCGCCGAGTCCGACTGGGCGTGCACGCTCGACAACGTGACCGGCCTCTTGTGGGAAATCGGGCCCGACGAGCCCGGCAGCCTGCGCGATCGCACGTCCACGTACTCGTGGTACTCGACGGACTCCGCGACGAACGGCGGCTACGAGGGCGTTGCGGACAACGGCGTGTGCAGTCTCTCCGACTGCAACACGCAAGCCTACGTCGAGGCCGTGAACGCGGTAGGCCTCTGCGGCTTTCACGATTGGCGTCTGCCGACCGCGGGCGAGCTCGCGTCGATCGTGCATCACGGGCGCACGACACCTGCGATCGATACGAACTACTTCCCCGATGTTCCGGCCGACGGAACACCTTACTGGACCAGCACACCTTTCGCGGCCGACGCCACGACCGCGTGGGGCATCGATTTCATGGACGGAGTGCTGCTCTACGCAGGCAAAGCCGCGCGTTTTCGCGTGCGTCTGGTGCGGGCAGACGACTGAGCGGAGGAGAACATGACGCGAAGCTTGTGGATCCTTTGCGTGCTCGTGCCGATGGTCGCGGACGCGCAATGCAGCAATCCAAACATGAGCGAAACGACTCCGCTCTCCGCGTTCGTTATCGACAACACCGCCGGCCTCGTTACCGACACGCGAACCGGCCTGATGTGGAGCCGTTGCCTCGTCGGCGAGACCGCAGGCCCGACCTGCGACGGTACCCCGACCTGGATGCCCTGGGACCAGGCATTACAAGCCGCGGCCGAATCGACGTACGCCGGCTACGACGACTGGCGGCTGCCGAACCGTGCGGAGCTCGCGAGCATCGTCGAGTTCTGCCGGGGCGGTCCGGCGCTGAACACGGCCGTCTTCATGAATCCCGGCCCATGCACAACGTCTTCGCAAGACGTGCGAACTTTCACCACACGTACGGCTTCCAGACGATGTCGTATGCGAGCTCCACGGCGCTCGACGCGACCCGCGGGCTCACGATCGACTTCGCGGGCGGCGGCAGCGTCGTGCAGGTCTCGAAGTCGTTGGCGACGATCGTCGTGCGTCCCGTGCGCGCGTTCTGAGAAGCCCGGCACGCCGCATCAGAGCGGGCGCGGACGAAGCGGCGTGCCGATCGGGCATTCGAGCGCCGCACGGTCCCACCCGCCGAGCTCCGCGGCGGCGCGATACGTGCTCTCGAGAAACGACATCAATTGAGCGTCGGGATCCGACGCTTCGCGCACCGCGTCGTAGCGCAGCACGAACTCGCCGAGCGCATCGGCATAGAATGCCTCGGCCGGCTCGACGCGCGCCGTCTTGAAGCCCGCCGGCTCGGGATATGCGTACGAATAGAACGCGGGATAGTCGAGGCCCGCGCCCGGCCAGAATCCCGCGGACGATACCTCGTGGCTGTAAGCCTCGCGCGTCACCTCGTCCGGCGTGCTCGGGAATCCGCCCGGATGAAGCGGCGCGCGCCGCCCGGAGAAGCGCGTCACCGCGAGATCGAGCGCGCCCCAGAAGAGATGCACCGGGCTCGCCTTGCCGACGAAGCCCGTGCGAAAACGCTTCAGCACGCGATCGATGCGGACCAGCGCTTGATGGAAGCGCGAAACAGCATCGGCATCGTACGGTCGTGAGGCGCGATCCTCGGCGAACGGCACGGGATCGGGAAGCTCGCTCGGCCGCCCGTGAATCTTCGGCGTGCCGCCTAGCGCGCGCACGAGATCGAGAAAGCGGCTATGAAACGCGCTCACCGTCGTCGGGACGAGATCGAAACCCTCGCTGCGCCCATCCGATGCGTCGCCGACGACCGCATGGTCGATGAGATCGAAAACGATCTCGATCCCGCCCGGGCCGTCCGGAATCATCGATGTGGTCAATCCTCGAGGCGTGACGTAGAACGTCGCGTGCCACGAATGGTTGATCCACGGAGTACGCGCCAAGCGATACTTGCCGACGATCTGCAGATAGAGGTGCAGCGCCGAGCACGTGTCGCGCCACGAAAGATAGTCGAGCTTCGGCCAACTCACCGCTGCGGTGCCCTCGCGCACGCCGACGCGACGATCGCGTCGACCCTTCAATAGCATGCCGGCAAGGGCGAGCCGATACGACAAGATCGGCTACCGTCGGTGGACCTACCGCGGCATGTCGAGGCGCTCGAATGTCGCCCCTCGGGTTGACATCGTCCCCGTCGCAAGCGAGTAATGGCGGCGCGAACGCGGCGCGGCCGCGACGGAGAACTCCGCATGAGCGATTCGGGCGCGCGGAGCGCCGCCAGCACGACGGATCGGGGCGAGCCCTCGCTCGCCCGGCGCATCGGACTTCCCAGCCTCGTCGTCTTCGGCGTCGGCGACATGGTCGGCGCAGGTATCTACGGGACGATCGGCGTCGCCGCGTCGAACCTCGGCAACGCGGTTTGGCTCGCGTTCGTCGGCTCGATGATCGCGGCGATGCTGACCGGACTTTCGTACGCGTCGCTCGCGTCGAGGCTGCCTCGCGCCGGGGGCGCGTCGCATATCGTGTATCGCGCGTATCGGCTGCGATGGCTCGCGTACGTCGTGGGGCTTACGGTCGTGGCCTCCGGGCTCACTTCGATGGCGACGAGCAGCAACGTCTTCGCTGCGAATCTCGCGGTCTTCCTCGACCGCGTACCACTGCTCGGCGCGGCGCCCGCACCGGCGCTCGTGCTCGCGTTCATCGGCTTCATCGCGCTGATCAATTTCATCGGCATCCGCGAGTCGGTGTGGGCGAACTGGATCTGCACGCTGATCGAGGTCGCGGGGCTTCTGTTCGTGATCGCCGCGGGCATGCGCTTCTGGGGCAGCGTCGACTACCTCGAGACGCCGACGGCGGCAGGTAACCCGAGGGCGGGCTTCGATTTCTCGTTGATCGCGTCCGGCGCCGTGCTGACGTTCTTCGCGTTCATCGGCTTCGAGGACATGCTGAACGTCGCCGAGGAGGTGCAGCGGCCCGAGCGGACGATGCCGCTCGGCATCGTCTCGGCGCTGACGATCACCGCGATCATCTATATCGCCGTCGCGATCACGGCGGTCTCTGTCGTCGACTACCGCGATCTCGGCAACGTCGAGCTCGGCGCGCCGCTGCAGCAGATCACGTCGCGCGCCGCGCCTTGGCTTCCCGGGTGGGTCTTCGGCTTCATCACGCTGTTCGCGGTCGCGAACACCGTGCTGATCAACTACATCATGGGCTCGCGCCTGCTTTACGGCATGGCCCGAGACCGTCTCGTGCCGGACGCGCTCGGCAAGGTGCACCGGAAGACCCGCACGCCGCACGTCGCGATCGCCGTGCTGCTCGTGATCGTCATCGCGCTTGCGCTCGTCGGCGACATCGCCGCGCTTGCGGCCGCGACGAGCCTCCTGCTGCTCTTCGTGTTCGTGATCGTGAACGTGGCGCTGATCGTGCTGAAGCGGCGCTCGGACGAGCCTCCCGGAAAGTTCGAGCTGCCCGCGATCGTGCCGCTCCTCGGCGCGCTCGTCTGCGTCGGCCTGATCGCCGCACGAGTCATCCGGGTGATTACCGATCCCGGCGAGAGCGCCATGCCGCTCGTGATCGCCGGTCTCTTGCTCGTCGGCATCGGCATGCTCTACGTGGCACGCCGGCCCGCCGTGCAGCTCGACGACAGCCGCTAGGATCGGCCGACCACGCCCTTCTCCGCCACCGGATAGCGGCAACCCGCAGGGGAACCGATATCGGTTATGCTGCTACGCTGTTCCACATACCGAACGAGCGGAGACGGCGGCGATGGGCATCAAGATCGAGTTCGAGCTCGGCGAAGAGGATTTGCAGCGCTTTCGCGCGATCTTCGACGAAGCACGGCAGGTCGCGCAGGCGAAAAGCCGCGAAGAGATCATTGCGGCCGCGCGGCGACTCGTGGATCCAGCCGCCGAAAGGAAGCCGGAAGGCTTCATCCGGTCGCGTATCGAAGGGCTCGGCAAGCTCGTCGCGATGCTCGAGGACGACACTTGGAAGCTGGAGCCGGAGGACGCCGAGCGGATCCTCAATGCCCTCGCCTACTTCGTGAACCCGAACGATCTGATTCCCGATCAAACGCCGGGTCTGGGCTTTCTGGACGATGCGATCTTCGCCGAGCTCGTGCTGCGGCTCCTCGCCGACGAGGTCGAGGCCTACGACGAGTTCGTGAAGTATCGCGAGGCCGAGAAAGAGCGGCGACGCCTGGCCGGACTGCCGCTCGACATCACGACGGAGGACTGGCTCGCCGACAAGCGCGCGGCGCTTCACGCGCGGTTTCGGAGCCGTCGATCGGCCGACCTCGGCGGCTTGGGCGACGGCTGGACGGTCAGAGGCCTCGGCTTCTGACGATCGCCGAGCCGGCCGCGGTCATACCGCGGCGATGCGGGCATTGGGCTCGAGTGGGCGGCGACACGGACGGCAGCACGAGCACATGAGCGAGCTACGCGGGCCGCGCGTGGTCCGCGATCTCGTCGCGGCGAGCGGCGCAGCGCCGGTATATCGACGCGAGGTCGGCGACTTTGGCGTCCCAGCTGAGCTCGGCCGCCCGTTTGACCGCGCCCGCCGACAGCCGCTGATATAGCAAACGCTTTTCGATCAGCCGTTCCACGGCATCTCGAAAACCCGCGATGCTCGTTGGCGGGTCGACGAGCGGAATCTTGATGCCGCATTCGTCGGTGACCGCGAGCGACATGCCTGCGATGTCGTGGCACACGACGGGTAAGCCTTGCGCCATGGCTTCGAGCACGACGTTCGGCGTCCCTTCACGGATGCTCGTGTGAACGAGCACGTCGGATTCGCGCATGGCGGCAATGACCGCCTCGTGCGGCAGTTGTCCACGCCACACGACGTTCGCGAGCCCGAGGCGCTGCGCGAGCCGCTGCCAATCCCCGGTTCTCGGTCCCGCGCCGAGCACGTGCAGCTCGATCCGCTTCGCGTGTCGTGACGCTGCGATGGCATGCAACAGCAGCGGCAAGGCCTTGCGGTCGACATGCTGCCCCGCCCAGCAGAGGCGCAACGGCGAGGAGCCGTCGTAGCTCCGGATCCGGGGGACCTGGGATGGCGCGGGTGCGCCGATCTCGATCATCCCGACGGCGTGCGCGGCGCCGAGCCGCTGGACGAGAGCCGCCTCTTCGCGGCCGACGGTGAGCACGACCGCCGCGCGCCGCGCCGAGCGGCGCAACGAGACGGACGCGAACGACTGGAACGTGTTGAAGAGCGCGCGCGAAACCTCGAAGACGAGCATTCTCGTGCCAGCCCAGCGTGCGAAGGGTATGGACAGCATTCCCGCGCCGCCGATCGGCCCCCAGACGTACGGCCTGCCGAGCTTCCATAGATTGCCGCCTCCCCAGAAGGCGATCGGGGTGAGGTGGTGTATCACGTCGTAACGGCCCGGATCGAGCTGCAACGCTCGCCCGTATGCCGCGCGATGCCAGAGCCGCAGCGCCCAGTAGAACAGGAACGGGAACCCGATGCCGTGCGCACCGAAGAGGGCACGATTCACGGCGGCGATCAGGCGCGCCGCGGGCGGCTGATCGACGAAGACGAAGGTGAGGCCGCGGATCGGGCCGTGGGCCGTCACGTACGCCTCGATCGCCTCCTTGTAGTCGGACAGCCCATGCTGCGAGCCGCTGGCGCAGAGCACCGTCACGTCGTGATCGCGCGCGAGACGCGTGACGATGTTCCAGCCTTGCCCGCATTCGGAGCCTTGCGACGGGGACAGCTCGTGCGAGCAGACGAGCACCCGCAGACGCGGAGTCGGCGCGCCTTCCGCGCCAGGCGCGGCTCGCAGGGCCGAAAGCCCCCCTGGATTCTCTTCGCGGCCGGTGGAATGCAATCGGTGCTTCTGCTTCCGTCGAACGTCTGCGCCCCGCTCTGCAAGCGCCGTGCCGCACCGCACGTCACGGCCGCTAGCGGCCCGGCGCCGCTTCTTGCGTCGGCGCCCCCGCCGCCGGCGGCCGAATCTCGAGCGTGAAGGCCTGCGTCATCCCGTACACGTCCGGATCGTACATTTCCGCAGCCGCGGCCGGCTGCACGGCGAACGATCCGTCCGCGATCGCCTGTGCCGTATACGACAGATGGTAATTGCCGGGCGGCAGATACTCCGAATAGAACCGCACCGCGTCGTGCCGGATCTCCTGGTGGTAGAAGCTCCACCGCGAGACGCCGTAGCCGCGCCAGTCGCTGAGCTCGAACCACCACGAGCCGCCGGCGGCTTGGTAGTCGCCGTACGCCGCATCGACCTGCGAGACGTTCGCGAGCTCGGGATTCAACGGCTCGAGACCGCCGGGCACCGGATCGTCGACGACGACAAAATGCCGCGCGGACGGCACCGAGACGAAGAGATCGACGCGCACGAGCTCGCCGCGGCGAAGCTCGGCCGGGGAACCGAGCAGCACCCATTCGCCGCCGCGCTGCACGCTGTACTCGCGGCGGACATCGATGCCGGCGTTGATCGCGGCGTCCGTATCGCCTTCGCGCGCGTACGTGATCCGCGCGGTGTAGTAGAGCCTGCCGCTGCCTTCGTGCCCGATCTCGAGTCGGCGCTCGGTGCCCAAGTCGTCCGCTTCGATCGGATGCGGGAGCACGACGGCCTCGTCGCGCGCGCTCGTGAAGCTTGCCGCCCCCAGCGGCTCGCCGTCGAGCGAGACGGTCGCCGTGACGTTCGGCGCGGCGGCCTCGAAGCGCGCGGCGTAATCGAGCAGCGCGCGCGTGCAGAACGCGTTCTCCTGCGTGTTCTCCCAATGATCGCGCCGGCCGCGCGCGGCGACGATCGTGCGCACCAGCCCGAACGGCACGTCGTCGTCGATCGTCGACGGGCCGCCGTCGCTCAACGCGCTCAAGATTGCACATTGGCCGATGAGCGGCGTCACCGAGATGCGGGAATAGCCGTCGTCGAGCACCTCGTCGAACTGGACCCTTCCCGCGGTCCGATTCGCGCCGTTCAGGAGCAGCGCTTCGACCTCGGCGGCGATCGAGGCGCCGCCTTCGACCGATCGTGCCGCCTGCAGATAATGCGCGCGGCCGAGCAGGCTCATGCGCTCGACGTGCGGCCGATAGCGCTCGAGATCCGCGAGCGCGAGACGCCCACGCTTCGCGAGCGCGGCGAGCGCCACCGCGCGCACCGTCGACGCCATGCCGCGCGTGTAGAAGTCCGGCGCGGTATCGGTGCGCAGGAACGTCTCGAGGTATTCGTGAAGTCGCGTCTCGACGGCCTCGGGCACGGGAACGCCTGCATCCGAAAGCCACGCGAAAGCGAGCGCGGTATACGCGCTCAGATAAGGGCTCACGTACTCGTCGCGCGCGACGAAATACGCCATGCCGCCGTTCGGCGCCTGGAAGCTCGCGGCGTCGTCGAGCGTGCGCGCGGGCAAAGTCTCGGCCTCCGGCCATTCGAGGCCGGGATCGAGGTAACCCGCGAGCTCGACGAAATGCGCGGCGAGCACGGCCTTCGTCAGCAGCTGCTCCCACGCGTCATACGGATAGTCGCGCAGGTAGCGGAACGCGCCGTCGAGATTGCCGATCACGGTCGGCGACAGCACGGCGCCGATCTCGCCCGCGTCGCGGCGAATCGCGGTCGGAATCGAAATCGCCACGTCGGCGCGGCCCGCGTCGAGCGTGCCATAGACGGCCGCGGTCTCGAGCCGCTCGCGCTTCGTCACGACGAGCTCGTGCAGCAAGCCGTCCCGATCGACCTCGTCGCCGGCCGTGACGGCGAAGCGCATCGTGCCGATCGGCCGATCGCGATCGAACGGCAAGCGCGCGGCCTCGACCGGCAGCGCAACGGTCGTTCGCGCATACGGCCCGAGTCGCACCACGTGCTCGATCGCAACTTCGTCCGTGCCGACCGGCGCTTCGGCACGACTCGCGTCGCCCGCGCCGCCGCTCCGCGCGACCGCTCCCTCCTCCGCGACGATCCGCACGCGAATCTCGCGCTCCGTGTCGGTCCGATTCATCACGGTGAACGCCGCGTCGAAGCGATCGCCCTCGGTCACGTGATTCGGCATCGCCGGCCGGATCTCGGTCGGCTGATTGACGTTGAAGCGCGTCTCACCGAGCCCGAAACGGTCGGACGGCGTCGCGGCGAGCACGAGCACGCGCCAGCCGGTGAGGTTATCCGGCAGCTCGAGCTCGAAGCTTCCGCGCCCGCGACGATCGAGAACGAGCGAAGGATTCCAGTAGCTCACGAACTCGAACGACGAGCGCATGCTGAGCGCCGCGCCTCCGTCGCCGCCCGGATTCGCGCCCTTCTTCTCGATGCTCTGCCGGCCGACGAGACGCGTGAGCAGGCTGTAGTTCAGCACGTCGAGGCCGTCGAGCCCGAAGAAGCCGCGATACGGATCGAAGGCGCCAGCCCCGCCCGGCACGAGGTCGAGCACGGCCTCGTCGAGCACCGCGACCGCCACCTCGATCGGCTCGCGCCGATCGCGGATGCGCGGCGCGGCCTCGATCTCGACGCGAACGGTCTCGCGCGGCTTGTACGTCTCGCGCTCGGCGCGCACGGCGACGTCGATCCTCTTCGCGGGATCCTCGATCGGCACCGAGACGTAGCCGATCTTGAACGAAGGCTTGCCGAGGTCCACTTCGCCCGGCTCGGGCGGCGGCGCCTCGACGCGCGGCGAGATCACGAGCACCGAGAGGTAGAAGCCGGGCAAGTGTTTCGGCTCTATATCGATCTCGATCGTCGGCGTGCTGCCTTCGAGCCGCTCGACGCGCTGCTCGAGCACGCCGTAGCGCTCGATCGTGATCAGCGCGTACGCGCCGGGATAGGGGTTCTTGATCAGATAACGCGCGGTGTCGCCGACCGAAAGCTCGGTCGTCTCCGGCACGATCTCGAGCACGTCATCGTTCGCGCTGTGCCAGACGACGTGACCCGCCCCCGCGACCCAGAGGTCGAGCACGGTCTCGTGGCGGCGCCCCTCCGTGTCGTCGATCGAAGCCGTCGCGCGATAACGGCCCGGCGCATCCGGCACGAAGCGACAGACGCTCGGCGTCGAGCCCGACACGCCCGCGCATTCGCCGGCCGGCACCCACTCCTCGACGAACCGAGTGATATACGCATTGCCCGCGCCGCGCACGCGCGCGGCGCGCGTTTCGAGCCGCTCGATCGCGATCGCGACGTCCGTGCCCGCGGCCGGCGCTCCGCTCGGATCGACGACGACGTAGTCGATCTCGGCCTCTTCGTTCGCCGTGAAGAGCCAGCGCCGCGCCTTCAGCCCGACGAGACGATCGACCGCGACGAACTCCGCCGATGCGGAAGACGCGATGTACCGGCCGCGGTCGTCGCGCACCGCCCCTTCGGCCGTGAGCCGGCCGAACACCGCGCGCGCACCGAGGTCCGGGGGCAGTGTGAGCACGCGACGCAGCGTGCCGTCCGCGCCGACCCGCGCCTCGGCGCGGGCGACCGTGATCGGCTGAGGCGGCACGGGGCCGCCGAACGTGAAGGCCGCGGAAACCGGATGCGGCGAGACGAAAGGGCGCGGATTCAATGTCAGCGTGATGCGCGCGTCGGCATCGCCGTACGGGCCGCCCGAGAAGAGCGCGGCGCGAAGCTCCGCGGTCACGTCGTCTCCCGACTCGAACCGATCGCCGGCGAGCGTCGTCGTCACGCCGAACGCCGCGGGCGTGAAATCGCTGACGAGCACGCGCAACGGCTGAAGCACGATGTTGCGCAGATACTCGGGCGCCTCGGTATCGGGGATCGGTGCGCCCGCCTCGCGCTCGTACGTGAGCTGGAACTGATACCAGCCTACCGCGGCATTCGTCGCGGTCTTGTATGAGCCTGCGTACGTGCCGAACTCCGAGAGCTCGACGTTGCGCAGCACGTGCACGGTCTGTCCGGTCGGATCGATGATCTCGAGCGTGTACGGGCCGCGCGGCGGCGGCACGTAGGCGTCGTTGCTCTGATTCCGGACGTAGAGCTTGTACTCGATCGTGTCGCCGGCTCGATACACGCCCTGCGCGGTCACGCCCCACGCGTGCAAGTGCCCGTAACGCGGTCTTCGATCCGGGAAGACCGTGAAATTCGACGCGCGATAGACGCTCACGTCGAAGCGGTAGTCGAGCGGCAGCAGCGCGAAACCGTCGCGGCCGTCGACGCGCACGAAAAGCCGCGGGCAAGCGTCGGCATCGACGCGGCAGCCGTACAGCAGCGCGACATCGGGATCGAGCGTGTCGCCGCCGGGCAGATGCGCGATACCCAAAGCGTCGGTCCGCGCGCGGGCGAGCACCTCGCCGCCCGTGAGCGACGAGATACGGTCGATGTAGATCGAGACGTCGGCGCCGCGCACCGGCTCTCCGGTCGCAAGGCTCGTGACCCAGACGAGCGTGTTGAAATGCCCGAACTTCACGTGCACCTGGTACGGCGTGACCTGCGCGAAGAGCCCGGACATCCACTGCGACCGCGCCAGCGTCGGCGTCGTCGACAACCGGCCGTAGAGCGCGCCCGATGCGCCGCCCAGCATCTCGCGAATGCCGAGCGGCACACCGTATTGAACGTCCTCGACGCCCGAGAGCGGAACCTCGCGCACGAGCCCGGTCCGAAGACCGTTCGCGCCGAGGGTTCGATACTCGAGCTCGACGCGGTCGAGGTTCGTCACGTAGAGCGGCACGTCCGAGTCGATGCCGGATTCGAGCACCGCGGTGTCGTACGGCAGCGCGTAATCGGGCGGACGATGATCGGTGCGAAACTCGAGCTCGAAGCCCTCCGCGAGCGTGCGGCCGAACTCGTCGCGCGGACCTTGCTCCGGGTCGGCGACGCCGACGCGATACGTCGCGTTAGCGGCTAGCAGGGCCGGCAGCCAGACCGTGTAATGCGCGCCGCGCCTGTGCGGCTGGCCGAGCAGCGAAAAATCGCGACGGTTCGCCCACGGATCGAAATCGTCGCGGCCGCCGGCGAGATCGGGCTCGATCGCTACGTGACGCGCGATCTCGCTTCCGAGCACCGGCGTGCTGAACGCGAGCCCGACGCCGCTCATCGGGTTGCACGCGGCGGCGCTCGCGACGCGCGAGCCTCCGGCGGGCACGATCAGCTGCTCGCCCGCGAGCGTCAGGCACTCGATGCCGACGAAGCGAAACGCGGGAAAGGTGTGGAACTCGACGGCCGTCCGCGACTCGTTGCCGGTCAACGTGCCTTCGGCCGGCACGAGACCGGGCTCGACGACGAGCCGTGCGGGTGTGTCCTCCGGCAGCGGCTCGCGCGGCGAGACGAGCCAGACGCGCCGCGCCTCGACGCCGTCGACTTCCGTCCGACGGTCGTCCGGCGGCTGCGGTGAATCGTCGACAATGACGGCGACACCGGGCTCGCCGGGTAACGGGACGATCACCGGTGACTCGCGAAACTCGGGATCGGGCTCGACGTCGACCGGCACGCGCGCGAGCCCGGCCGACGGCGCGCTGACGTAAAGATGCTCGCGCACCGACGGCTCGGTCACGGGCTGCGAGAACACGACGCGCATCACCGGCGTGCCGGGACCGCGCCACGTCGCGAACCACGCGAACTCGATCTTCGGCCTTTCGGTCGAGAACGTATGCTCGACGGGCGCTCCGAGCCGTGCGCCGTCGAGTGCCGCGAGCCCTGGAGAAACCGTGATGCGATAGCGTGTCGCGAGCTTCGCGCGCTCGCGCTCGCCGAGCTCGCATGCGAGCGTGCTCTGATCGAGCCAGCGCCACGCGCAAGCCAGCGCGGGCTCGATCTCGACCGGCACCTCGTCCGCGCGCCGATCCATGCGTCCGAGCGGCACGATCGGCCGATCGAACTCGATCACGATCTGCCGGGGCGCCGGCACGTTCTGCCCGGCCGGCGTGATCCGCGTGATGCGCAGCGGCTCGCCGGACTGCGCGGCGGCGGTGCCCGAGAAGCCCGTCGCGGCGATCGATACGAGCGCAATCACGGTCGCCATCGCGGTCGAACATCCGCCCTTCCATCGACCGGCACGAATGCCCTTCGAAGAGCGAAGACGCCGATCCGCCGTCGATGCCGTGCTCATCGTGCCTCCCGGTCCGCTCCCTGAGCTTACGCAAGCACGACTACTGTAACGGAGAAGGTGTATCGATTCAGAAGGAGAATTGTGGCGAATTATGGCGATGGCGGGCGACGATGCTCGATGTTCCGCGGCGCCGCATCGCGCGGCGGACGACTCTCGGACCTTTCCGGCTCGGCCCGGAGACTTCGCGAAAAACGAATGGGGCCTCGGCCGCTCTCCGCCGAGCTCGCGTCGCCGACGCGCGCCACGCCGCTTCAGCGGCGGCGCGCGGGGCTCAGCCGATCAGCCTCAACGTGAACGGATAGCGGTACGCGACGCCTTCGTTCGCCTTGATCGCTGCAATGACGGTCAGGATGAGCGCGCCGAGCACCACGAGCGGCATGAGCACCATTCCGATCAGCACGAGGAACAGCACGATGCACGCGAGAACAGCGATGCTGACCGTGATCTGAAAGTTCAGCGCCTCCTTTCCCTGATCCGCCACGAAAGGCATCTCCTTCTTGAGCTGCCAGACGACGAGCGGGCCGATCAGATGACCGAACGGGATGACGAAACCGAGAAGCGCCGACAGATGGGCGATCAATGCCCACTTGCGCTGCTCGGCATCCGGCACGCCGCCTTCGGATACGCTCGAGGCGATGCTGTCTTGCTGCGTCATTCCCGTCCCCCCGAAGGACTTCTTAGGGATAGCACCCACATAATGCGCCGCGTAGACCGATGTCAAGCTCACGCGTTGCCGGAGACGCAGCGTCCTCTCTGGCCTAATATGACGCGGCGGGGAGGACTCCATCGAACGCGTCGGCGATACTTTTCAGAGAGCGCGGCACTGCGCGCGAATGTATCTGAAGGGCAAAGAATTTCTCGTCGCCGCCGCGGAGCTGCTCACGGGAGGAAACAAGAATGAATCGGCGAAGCGCGGGGCTGCTCATCGTGTGGTTCTTCGCGGCAATCCTCGCCGCGCCGATACTCGCGCGCGCGGAGAATCCGCCGCCCGAAAGCCTAGGCTTCTCCGCGGAGCGTCTCGAGCGGGTCGCCGAGCTGATGCAGCGTCAGATCGACGCGAACGTCTTTCCAGGCGCCGTCACGCTGATCGCGCGCGACGACGAGATCGTGCACTTCCGCGCGCAGGGCGTCATGGACCTCGAGACGCGCCGTCCGATGCAGAAGGACGCCGTCTTCCGCATCATGTCGATGACGAAGCCGATCGTCGCCGTCTCGATCATGATGATGGTCGAGGAAGGCAAGGTCCGGCTCACCGACCCGGTTTCGCGCTTCATTCCCGACTTTCGCGACTTGACCGTCCTCGCGCCGCAAAGCGCGGCGGCGGGAGGCCCGAGCGGCGGCTCACGACGATCGGTGCGCACCGTGCCCGCCGAGCGTGAGATCACGATCCGCGATCTTTTGACGCATACGGCTGGCTTCATGACGACCGACGGGCCGAGCAGCGGATACGGCGTCACGATCGGCCCGGACGATTCGCTCGCCGATCTGATGCCGCGGCTCGCCGCCGTGCCGCTCGATTTCCAGCCGGGCACCCAATGGGCCTATAGCGGTCAGTTCGCGTTCGACGTGCTCGCGCGCGTCGTCGAGATCGCGTCGGGCCAATCGTTCGATGCGTTCGTGAAAGAGCGCATCCTCGATCCGCTCGGCATGACGGATACGTTCTTTCACCTTCCCGACGAAGGCCATCCGCGCCTCGCGGGCCTCTACCGCACGGCGGACGGCACGCTCGAGCCGGTGCCCGAGATGCCTTTCGTCAACGGCGTCTACTTCTCGGGCGGCGGAGGGCTCTTCGGCACCGCCGAGGACTATCTGAAGTTCGCGCGGATGCTTCTGAACGGCGGGCGGCTCGGCGACGTGCGGCTGTTGAGCCGCAAGTCGGTCGACCTCATGAGATCCGCGCACGTCCCCGACACGCTGCCGGGCCGCACGCCCGGCGAGGGCTACGGTCTCGGCATGCGAGTCGTCACCGATCCCGCCGCGCGCAACACGCTCGTCTCGAAAGGGACGTTCGGCTGGAGCGGCGCGTTCAACACGCATTTCTTCATCGATCCCGAGGAGCGGATCATCGGCATCTTCATGACGCAGTCCGCGTTCCTCGAGTCGCGCTGGCAGCTTCGCGACGACTTCGAGACCGCGGTGATGCAGGCACTGATCGACGACGGCCCGCGCGACGGAGATTGAGCTTCGCGAGCTCGAAGGCCGCCCTGCCCTAGCGATCCCTCGTCAGATACGCGATCAGCGCCTCGAGATCGTCGTCGCTCAACTCGGTCGGCCTGAAGAACGGCATCGAGAGATATCCGTCGCGGACGACGGCTTCGATATACGCGGCCGAGAGATCGGTGCGCCGCTCGAGCTCCGCCGGGAGCTCTCCCCGATAGCGGTCCCGAAGGGCGCGCGTGCCCGGCATCGGCGACACGAACAGCGGTCCGAAGATCTCGTCGGGAAGCGCGCCGTGACAGGCGCGGCAACGCTGATCGAAAACCTCGCGCCCGCGCCGCTCGAGCGGATTCGTCAGCGCCTCGTCCGGCTCGGCGGAGAGCGGCCACCACGCGGAGCCCGGCGACGACGCGGGATCGGCGAGAGCGGTTGCGGTGCCGACCAGGCTTGCGAGCACGGCCGCGGCGATGCGCAATGCGCCGGACCCGCGCATGCCGTAACGGTGCGTACCCGGAACGAGCGAAACGAATCGACGGATCGTCATGCCCGGTTCCCCCGCAAGTGCTTCGGCCAGATCCCGTAACGCCCGGCCGACAGAATCCCGTTCGGATCGAGCGCGTCCTTCAGCGTCTCGTTGAGCCGCATCAGCGCGTGATCGTTGAACGAGTACGTGCGCATCAGGTGATCCTGGAACGCGGTATGCGCGCGATAGACGCCCCAGCCGTGCTCGCCCGCGACCTCGATGAGCCGCGCGTACAACGCGCGCGCTCGCCGATTCCATTCGGGATCGGTCGTCAGGTTCACGCCGTGGAACATGATGAACGCGCGCGTGTGATAGCTCATCGCGAAGCCGAGCATGAGCGGAATGCCCGCATCGCGATACTCGCGCAGAAAGACCTTGTGCGCGCGGAGCACCGCTTCGCCGGAGTGCGGCAGCATCGGCGACGCGTCGAGATGACCCGTCGTGCCCGCCTGGCCCGAGAACACGTTCAGGCTCGGCACGCCGAACGTCGCCGGATCGCCGAGGCGGCGGATCTGATCGTCGGTCAACGGGAAGCGGATCACGTCGTTGCCGTCGATGAGCTCGATGCTGTCGATCGCGCGCAGACGCTCCTTGACGTAAGCCCACTGCGCGTCCATCACGGAAGTCGGACCGTAGAAGCGAAGCTCCGTCTGCCAGAACGGCACGCCGAGCGATGCCGCATACGCATCCCATTCCGCCGCGGAGCCTCCGCCCGGCCGGTCGAGCAGCGCGGACTTGCGCTCGTCCATCGGAGCTTGGAAGACGGGGCTGTTCAGCGAGAACAGGCAGTTCACGATGCCCTGATACTGCAGGTGCGAAAGGATCCTAACGAGAGGAACGATATCGTCGTGGCGGCGCGCGCGAATGCGGCCCGTCATCGAGGCCTCGGGCTCGGGCAAGAGCCAGAAGCCCATCTTCGTCACGATCCCGAAATTCGACTGCGCGAAGAGCCCATCCGCGAGCGGCCCCGCGCCGTACGGAAACGCCTGCCAGTTCGGCCCCGCGTTCGGGTTCGCGCCCATGCCGGTGCGCACGAGATCGCCGTTCGGCAGCACGACCTCCATGCCGCAGTGCGCGCCGAAATGATCGCGATACGGCAGCGGCGTGCGTCCCGCGCCGCGGTCGAGCGCGTTGCCGATGAGGCTGCCCCAGCCGGGATCCGGGCAGTCGATCCAGAGCCGCATGCCGCGCTCGCGGATGTAGCGGTAAAGATCGAAATAGCTGACGCCGGGCTCGACGAGCGCGTAGGCCATGTCCTCGTTGACCTCGAGGATGCGGTTCATGCGCTTGAGGTCCAGCACGACGCTGCCTGAATAGACCGGTGCCGAGCCGCCGTATGCGAGATTGCGGCCCGTCGAGATCACGTAGAGCGGAATCTTGTAGCGATTCGCGATACGGACGATCTCTTGCACCTGCTCGACGTTCGTCGGTGCGACGGCGGCCGACGCGTACTTCTCTTCCTCTTCGCCGCGGAACGGCGTGTACGCGTCGCGATAGGTGTCCACCGTGTCCTCGTCGGTGAACACCCACTCTGCGCCGACGACGTCGGCGAACGCGGAGATGGCGGCCTCGAAGTCGGCCGCGCTCACTCCCGGCGGTATGGCCATGCGTCTCCCCCTTTATGCTCGTGCGGCCGCGGCCGTCACCGAGCCCGGCCGCGGCTCGCCGTCCGGATACTCTGCACCACGACCCGCGACGGTGTAGCCCGACGGAGAAATCATCATTGACTCGCCGGCGTAGGCCCCGCGTGAGTCGGGGACCGTCACTCCATCACGGCTCGCTCGACGCGTCAAACCCGCGCTTCGTCACGGCGCGATCGCCGCGGGCAACGGCCAGTTGCCGTCGTAAGGCGGCCAATTCGGCACCGCGAGCTCCGGCGGCGGATAGAACATCGCCGTGTAGATCGTGCGAATGCGATGTTTGTCGACGAAGAACCATTCGCTGAAGACGTTCCGCGGCGTCGGCGATCCCGGACGGCGAACGAACACGCCGAACGCGAGCACCGCCTGCGCCTCCTCGTCGACGAGCGGTATGCGCCGAGCCGTGACCATCTGCAGGTTGAAGTTCTCGAGGCCCGTGATGCAATCCCAGCTCGACGGGTCCGGGGCATTCGGGATCGCCGGCGGCCCCGACGGGCGCGCCTGGCGGGGCATTTCGAGCGGCGGCAGGAACCGGCCCGCGGGGGCCGGCGTGCCGTTCTCGACGCGTCCGCAGCCCGGATGCACGAGCGCGACCGACGGATCGTGCGACGTGATCGCGTCGAAGTAACTGTCGACGATCCGGATCAGCGTCGCGCGGTCGGCCCGCTCTCCGGGCGGCACGACGCGCTGCGGCGGCGGGTTCTGGCGCAGATATTCGGGGTTGTAGCGGTTCGCCGGCGGCGCCCCCGGCTCGCGCGGGCCGCTCATGCCCGGATCGTTCTCGCGCGCGATATACCATTCCGCCTCGGTGAGCTCGCGCTTCTCGACGCGCACGCGCACCGTGACGACCGCGGGCTCGTCGCCCTCCATCACGATGCCGTAATACCCCGCCTGACCGGTGACGGGATCGTAGTAGCGCCGGTCGACGTCGCCGAGCGCGGTCACCGTTCTCCACACGCCGCGGCCCGGCGCGACGTTGATCGCGTTCTCGGTCTGACGAAAGCCGATCACGAGCGGTGCTCGAGTCGGGTCGCCCGCGATCACCGCATTCAGATAACGATCGAGCATCGTGCGCAGACACTCGCGGTCGCAGTCGGCTTGCGCGTGGGCCGAGCCCGCCGCGAGCGCGAGCGCGGCGCATAGTCCGTAGAGCCCTCGTCGAATCATCGGTCTCGTTCTCCTCCCCAAACGCTACGAATTCCAAGGCTGCAGTGCGCCCCACGAGAGAAGCAGCGCGGCGCATGCGGCGAATACGAGCGCGACCAGCGTGAAGCGCGCCTTTCGCCAGCCGGACCAGCCGCGGGCGCCGCCGGAGCGGCGGGCAGCAGCGCGACGAGGACCGCGGCGGCGAACGAATCGCCCGAAACGCCGCCGGTTCTCCCCGACGCGGCTCTCTATGAAGCCGTTCGCGACACGCGCGCCAGCACCGGCCGTGCCTCGAGGCGCGCGACGTAAGCCTCGAATACCGGCCTTCGCTCGATCGTTTTCTGCATCAGGCCCCAGCGTATCTGCGCGCCGACATAAACGTCCGCCGCGCTGAAGCGCTCGCCGAGCAAGTACGGCCCGGGCGTGAGCGCCGACTCGAGCGCATTCAACGTGTTCTCGTACGTGCCGTAGCCGACCACGCTTTCTTTAACGGCCGGCCGCGCGAACGCCTTGTCGATGACCGCAGCCTCGAGGCAGCCCGCGGCGAAGAACAGCCATCGGTAATACGTCCCGCGCAGCGGATCGTCACGATCGGGCGCGAGCCCCGCCTCCGGGAACGCGTCCGCGAGATACGCGCAGATCGCCGGCACCTCCGTGACGACGACGCCGCGATCCACGATCGCCGGGACCTTCCCCATCGGGTTGATCGCAAGGTACTCCGGCGACTTGTGCTCGCGCTTCTCGAAGTCGAGGATCTTCGTCTGGTACGGTGCTCCGACCTCCTCGAGCATCCAGTGCGCGACCTGCCCGCGAGACATCGGATTGGTATAGAAGACGATCGTCTCGGTCACGGGTTTTACCCTCCGAGAAAGATGATTTCCAGACCTCACGAGCCGTGCCTCGGCCTGCGCCCGGCCGCTCGCCTAGAACTTCAGCACCTTCGCGTAGCTCACGAGCGGTAATGCCTTGAGCTTCGCGAGAATCTCCTCCGGCACCTGCTCGTCGACGCCGACGATCGCGATCGCTTGCCCGCTCTTCCGGTCGCGGCCGAGATGCAGCGTCGCGATATTGATGCCCGCATCGCCCAGCAGCGAGCCGAGGGCGCCGATATACCCCGGCCGGTCCTCGTTGCACGTGAACAGCATGATCGGCTCGAAGTCGGCCTGAAGCGCCATGCCCCGCACCTCGACCAGCTTCGGCTTCCCGCCGATGACCGTCCCCGCGACCCTGCGCCACTCGCCGCCGGTCTGAATCTTCACGCGGATCACGCTGTCGTAGATCGCGGAGGACTCGCGCCGCGACTCGAGCAGCGCGATGCCGCGCTCTTTCACGATCGCCGGCGCGGATACCATGTTCACGTCCTCGAGCTGGGGCCGCAGGATGCCGGCGAGCACGGCCGCGATCATCGGCTGCGTGCTCATCGTCGTCACGCTGCCCTCGAGCTCGATCTCGATCGCCTCGAGCCCGGCGTCGGCGACCTGGCCCGCGAACATGCCGAGCTTGTCCGCGAGATCGACGTAAGGACGAAGGCGCGGCGCCTCCTCGGCGCTGATCGACGGCATGTTCAGCGCGTTGGCGACCGCGCCGGTCAAGAGGAAATCGCTCATCTGCTCGGCGATCTGCCGCGCGACGTTCTCCTGCGCCTCGACGGTCGATGCGCCGAGATGCGGCGTCGCGACGAAATTGGGCGCGCCGAACAGCACGTTCTCGTACGCGGGCTCGACGGTGAAGACGTCGAACGCCGCGGCTCCGACGTGGCCGCTATCGAGCAGCCGCCGGAGCGCATGCTCGTCGACGAGCCCGCCGCGCGCGGCGTTGATGATGATCACGCCGCGCTTCGTTCTCGCGAGCGCGCTCTCGGAAAGAATGTTCCGCGTGCTCTCGGTCAGCGGCACGTGCAGCGAGATCACGTCCGCGCGCTCGAGGAGCTCGTCGAGCTCGACCTTCTCGACGCCGAGCCGCACCGCGCGCTCTTGCGTGAGATAGGGATCGTACGTGATCACCTTCATCTTCAGGCCCAGCGCGCGGTCCGCGACGATCGAGCCGATGTTGCCGCAGCCGATCAAGCCGAGCGTCTTCTGGTAGAGCTCGACGCCCAGGAAGCGGTTCTTCTCCCACTTCCCCGCCTGCGTCGACGCGTCGGCCGCAGTGATCGAGCGCGCGGCGGCGAACATCAGCGCAATCGTGTGCTCGGCGGTCGTGATCGAGTTGCCGAAAGGCGTGTTCATCACGACGACGCCGGCCGCCGTCGCCGCGGCGACGTCGATGTTGTCGACGCCGATACCGGCGCGGCCGACGACCTTGAGCCGCCGGCCGGCCGCGATGACGTCGGCCGTGACTTTCGTCGCCGAGCGCACCGCAAGGCCGTCGTAATGCGGAATGATCTCGATCAGCTCCTCGCGGCTCAGGCCGGGCCGCACGTCGACGTCGATCCCGCGCGCGGTGAAGACCTCGGCGGCCACCGGGGAAAGCTTGTCGCTGATCAGAACGGAGGTCATCTCGATACCCGAGCGCGTGGGGACGCGGTCGGATAACGGTAACCCGGCGGAGCGGTCTCGCGCCATGGGCCGGGCGCGTGGGGCGAGACGGAAGAGATCGGCGTCCGGCGTCTAGCGATCGACGATTTTCGCGCGCGAGGCCGCGAGCCCGGCGGCCGCGCCAGTGCCCCGGGCTCGGGCCCGCGCGGGCTGCGCCGCGCGCTCCGCGTCGCGGCCGAGCCTGAGCCACGTCTCGACGATCGAATCCGGATTCAGCGAGAGGCTGTCGATACCTTGCGCGGTCAGCCACTCGGCGAGCTCCGGATAGTCGGACGGCGCTTGCCCGCAGATGCCGACGTATTTGCCTTGCGCGCGGCACGCGGCGATCGCGAGCGCGAGCAGCCGCTTCACGGCCGGATCCCTTTCGTCGAACGACGACGCGACGCGCTCGGAATCCCGATCGACGCCGAGCACGAGCTGCGTCATGTCGTTCGAGCCGATCGACATCCCGTCGAAGATCTCGAGGTACGCGTCGGCGAGGAGCGCATTGGTCGGCAGCTCGCACATCATGACGATCCGCAGCCCGTCGGACCGACGCAGCCCGTTCCGCTCGAGCAGCTCGACGACGCGGCGTCCCTCGTCGACGCTGCGGACGAACGGCACCATGACCTCGACGTTCGTGAAGCCGTAATCCTTGCGGACTTTCTCGAGCGCGCGGCATTCGAGCTCGAAACCCGCACGGAACTCGTCGTCGAGATACCGCGCCGCGCCGCGCAGCCCGAGCATAGGATTCTCCTCGCGCGGCTCGTACTGCGCGCCGCCGATCAGGTTCGCGTACTCGTTCGACTTGAAATCGGACAGGCGAACGATCACGGGCTTCGGCGCGAAGGCCGCGGCGATCGTCGCGATGCCTTCGGCGAGCTTGTCGACGAAGAAACGGACGGGGCCGTCGTAGCCCGCCGCGCGCTCGTCGATCAGCGCCCGGGTCGCCTCGTCCTGCCGCTCGTAGTTCACGATCGCGAGCGGATGCACGCCGATCGCGCGGTTGATGATGAACTCGATCCGCGCGAGACCGACGCCTTCGTTCGGGATCGCCGCCAACGAGAACGCCGCGTCCGGATTGCCGACGTTCAGCATCAGCTTGACCGGCAGGCTCGGCAGCTCGCTGATGCCGAGCCTCCGCTGCTCGAACTCGAGCGCGCCGTCGTAGACGTGGCCGACGTCGCCTTCGGCGCACGACACGGTGACGGCCGCGCCGTCCGGCACGCGCTCCGTCGCGTCGCCGCAGCCGACGACGGCGGGCACGCCGAGCTCGCGCGCGATGATGGCGGCATGACACGTGCGTCCGCCGCGGTTCGTGACGATCGCCGCGGCGCGCTTCATGACCGGCTCCCAGGCGGGATCGGTCATATCGGTGACGAGAACGTCTCCGTCGTCGAGCGTATGCATCGACGCGAGGTCGCCGATGACGCGCGCCCGCCCGGCGGCGATGCGCTGCCCGACGCTGCGCCCCGTCACGAGCACCGGTCCGCGCTGCTTGAGCTCGAACCGCACGACGCGCGGCGATGCGCGGCTCTGCACCGTCTCCGGCCGCGCCTGCAGAATCTCGAGCCTCCCGTCGATGCCGTCCTTGCCCCACTCGATATCCATGGGGCGGCCGTAATGACGCTCGATGACGAGCGCCTGACGCGCGAGCTCGAGCACCTCGTCGTCGGTCAGCGAAAATCGCCGCCGCTCCGCGGCGCCGACTTCGACCTCTCTCACCCGCACCGCGCCGTCGCCGTAGACGAGCTTCGTGCGTTTCGTGCCCAGGCGGCGGCGGATGATCGCTTGCCGCCCGGCCGCGAGCGCGGGCTTGTGCACGTAGAACTCGTCGGGCTCGACGCCGCCCTGCACGAGCAGCTCGCCGAGCCCGTAGCTCGACGTGATCAGCACGACGTCCGCGAAGCCCGACTCGGGATCGAGCGTGAACATCACGCCCGCGGCACCGACGTCCGTGCGCACCATGCGCTGGATGCCGACCGAAAGCGCAACGTCCTCGTGCGCGAAACCGCGATGCGCGCGATACGCGATCGCGCGATCGGTATAGAGCGACGCGTAGACGTGCCGTATACCCGCGAGGATCGCGTCCAACCCCGCGACGTTCAGCAACGTGTCCTGCTGCCCGGCGAACGACGCGTCGGGCAGGTCCTCGGCGGTCGCAGACGAGCGCACCGCGAAGCGCTCGTCGTCGTCGCGCGCGAGCCGTCTCAAGCATTGCGCGACGGCCTCCTCGACGGACGCGGGCAGCGGCGCCGCCTCGATCCATTCGCGAATCTCGTGCGCGCACGAAGAAAGCGCGCGGATATCGTCGACGTCGAGCGTCGCGAGACGCTTACGGATCCTTTCGTCGAGCCCGTCGCGCGCGAGAAACTCGCGAAACGCATCCGCCGTCGTCGCGAACCCGTCCGGCACCGAGATGCCGAGCCCCGACAGCTCGCCGATCATCTCGCCGAGCGACGCGTTCTTGCCGCCGACCTGCGCGGCATCGCGCAGACGGACCTCGGACAGCAAGACGACGTAATTCGGCATCGGTCGATCGAATCGATGTGCGACTCGTTGCGCCGGGCACCCCACCACGCCCGGCTCGAGAAATGAGCGTTACACACAGCATCGGCGGGAGAAGCGGAGCGTGTCTACCCGTATGACCCACAACGGGCATCGAAACACGGAGGGATCAGTTCAAGTCCGCGGCGAATTGCTTCAAGAGCTCGAGCGGCACGATCTCGAGCGCGCGCCGATGCGTGCCTTTCAAGAACACTCGCGGCGCCATGCCGTATCGATGCGCCTCGAGCCAACGAGCGGCGCACAGGCACCAGCGATCCCCGGGCTTCAGACCGGGGAAATCGTACTCGGGCCTGGGCGTCGAAAGATCGTTGCCCCGGAAACGCGAGAACTCGAGAAACTCGCGCGTCACCTCGACGCAAACCGTATGAGAGCCGAAATCGAGATCGCTCGTGTTGCAGCAGCAGTCGCGGAAGAAGCCGGTGCGCGGGTTCTCGCTGCACACCTCGAGCGGCTCGCCGTAGACGTTGATCGATGGATGCATTTGCACGCCGGCGTCTCACCGATTCACGTTTCCATGCGTTCACGCAGATTCTGCCCTCGCCGCGCGCTCCATGTCACGCGTGCGAGGACCGTCCGACGCGGACCCGCCGTTGCCGTCGCTCGGAATTGCGGACGTTGAGCCTATCGCCGCCGCGATTATGATAGCCGCGCCGCCGCGCCGGCGGTCCGAACGAACGTTTGTTGGAAGGAGCCAGTATGGCCATCGATGTCTACGATCAGCTGACGACGTTCACGAAGATGCTCGGGAACCTCGACGCGATCCTGGGGAAGGCGGAGGACGACGCGAAGACGCGCAACATCGATCCGCAGGTCTTCATTCAAGGGCGTCTCGCGCCCGACATGCTGCCGTTCGTCAAGCAGATCCAGATCGCAACCGACCACGCGAAGGGCGTGGCGAGCCGGCTCTCCGGGCAAGAGCCTCCGAAATGGGTCGACGACGAGCAGACCTTCGCCGACCTGCACGCGAGGATCGCCAAGACCATCGATCACGTGAAGTCGTTCGAGCCGGAGCAGTTCGAAGGCTGGGAGGACCGCGACGTCGAGCTCAGGTTCCCGAGCACGACGTTCCGCTTCAAGGGCAAGGACTACCTGATCAACTTCGCCGTGCCGAACTTCTACTTCCACTACACGACGGCGTATCTGATCCTTCGCCATAACGGCGTGCAGATCGGCAAGCGGGACTATCTCGGCTAATCGTGCGGCGCGCTTCGCCTCTTCGCGGCGAAGTGCGCCTTGAGGCGATCGGTGTCGGCCGAAGTCCACGCAGGGGGCTCGGTCAGCGCGATCCACGCGTCGATGTAGTGCTCGGGCGCGAACTTGTGACCGTACCCGATCGGCGTGATGTCGCCGGCCCGCATGTCGGCGACGACTTGCAGCGTCGTCACGATCGGGATCCAGCGCAGCGCGGGCGTCACGTCGGGGCCGCGCGGCGG
This sequence comes from Gammaproteobacteria bacterium, assembly GCA_017577365.1. Classification (GTDB taxonomy): domain Bacteria; phylum Pseudomonadota; class Gammaproteobacteria; order Steroidobacterales; family Rariloculaceae; genus ZC4RG20. The sequence continues at coordinate 58,320 of PKRJ01000004.1, forward strand.
ATCGAGCCATTCGGGCGCGCGATAGAGCATCGCCGGCTCGAAGAACGTGATCGGATCGCTCGCGTATTGAAGGAACACGATGCGGATCGGGCCCCAGGGCACGCCCGGCATCTCGAGATGATTGCGCTGGTTCGTGAAGCGGATCACCGTGCCGCCGCGAAAGCGCGGCAGCCAGGCCGGCGAGCCGGTATCGCGTCGTTTCGTCGCCGAGCGCCACGTCGCGTGGCCGTACGGCGGGCCGCTCCACAGGGCGCCTTGAAAGACGTCGCCGACGACGTCGTAGATGTCGAACGACGCATCCGAGTTCAACGAGCCGAGACTCAAGCCATGTAGATAAAGCGCCGGCCGTCGGTCGCGCGGCAGCTTCGACCAATGGCCGTAAACCTTCTCGAAGAGCCTTTCCGCCGTCTCCTCGCCCTGCTCGGGCTCGAACAGCAGCGCGAGCGCGCTTTCGAGATAGGAGTACTGCACCGCGACGCTCGCGATATCGCCGCGGTGCAGGTACTCGACGGTATCGATCGCCGCGGGATCGACCCAACCCGTGCCGGTCGGCGTGACGATGACGAGCACGGACCGATCGAACGCGCCGGTGCGCACGAGCTCCTCGAACGCGAGGCGCGTGCGCTCCTCGACGGTCTCGGCGGAGTTCAAGCCGACGTAGACGCGGATCGGCGTCGAGACGTCGTCGCCGAAGAAGGCGCGCAAGTCTTCGCGCGTCGGGCCGGACGAGATGAACGCGCGTCCTTGGCGGCCGAGATCCTGCCAGTCGAGCGGTGATGCGGGGCTGCCGCTTCGCAGCGGATCGGCGGGCGGCTCGACGTCCGGCTCGATCAGCGCGTCGAGCTGTCGGAACGAGTTGTCTGCCGCGTGCAGCACGGCGCGAAACAGCACGCCGTCGATCATCGACCAGAAGAGCGCCGCCGCGGCGACGATGGCGACGAGATACGAGACGCGCCGCGGAACGTAACGCGCGAGACTCTTCGCGACGGCACGATAGGTGAGCTTGAAAAGCCGCGCGACGAGCAGCACGGCCGCGAAGACCGCCGCGGCGATGAGCGCGACGGTGAGAGGGCGCGTGCCTTCGGCCTCCGGCATTAGCATCAGCGCGCGGATCGAGTTCTGCCAGTCCGAGGCCTTCCATAGGAAGATCGCGGCCGTGGCCGCGCAGGCGCTCCCCGCGGCGATCCTCGCGAGCCGGCGCCCGCGCCCTTTCGGCCGCGGAAGCTCGAGATAGCGCCACAGGGCATCGGCGAGCACGCCGAGGCCGTAACCGGCCGCCAAAGACAGCCCGGACACGAGCCCCTGCATCGAAGCGGACCGGGGCAAGAGACTCGGCGTCAGCGAGAGCGCGAAGAGCAGCGTGCCGACGATCATGCCGGACGACGAGAGAGCGGCCGGCAGTCGTTCATGGATGCGCACGTTCTCGTCCGATCGGCTCGCTTCCCGCCATCGTAGCCCGGGTCGGCGCGGCACACGCTCGGTGACGCTACGCAACACCGCGTCGCGCGCGGCGCGGGCTCAGTCCGCGAGTGCCAACGAGCGCGGCTACCGGCCGCGTATCGCGAAATAGATTCCGGCGGCGACGAAAGCCGCGCCGACGAAGTGATAGGCGAACAAGCGCTCGCCGAGAAAGACCATCGCGAGCACCGCGCCCGACACGGGGATCAGGTTCACGAAGATCGCGGCTCGGTTCGGCCCGATCGCGCGCACCGCGAGCGTCCAGCCGAACGTCGCGAGCAGTGTCGGAAACACGGCGAGATAGACCATCGCGGCGCCGACCTCGGCCGTGAGCGTGAAAGGCCCGACGAATGCCGCCTCGATCGCGTACGCCGGCAGCAGCAGCACGCTGCCGGTGGCGGCGATGATCAGCATCAGCACGACGCCGTCCGGCGCGTACTCGCGGCGAGACAGCAGCACGGCATAGGCCGACCAGCCGAGCACGGCGAGCAGCATGAAGAGATCGCCGATATTGAGCTCGAGCGCGAGCAACACGGAAAGGTCCGCCCGCGCGACCATGACGACGATGCCGACGAACGCGCAGACGATGCCGATGCGCTGCCCCGACGTGAGACGCGTGCCGGCGATGAGCCACGCGAGGAGCGCCGTCGTCGTCGGCTGGGCCGCGTTCACGAGCACGGCGTTCGTCGCGGTCGTGTAATAGACGGCGACGACGGAGAACGTGCTGCCGACGATCATGAACGTGACCATGAAGAGGATCGACGGCAGCTGCGCTTTCAGCTTGGGCCATTCCTCGCGCAGCCTGCCGCGCACCCACGGCAGCAGAATCACGAACGCGATGACCCATCGCGCCAACGACAGCGCGAGCGGGGGAACGCCGAGGCTGACCGCACGCGTCACGACGGGCGGGCTCGAGTAGATGATCATGCTCGTCGCGGCGAGCAGATACGCGGTGCGCGGCCCCATCGCGGCGTGGGGCACGGTCTCCGTGCTCAACGCTATACTCTCTCCGGTGGACTCGAGCGCTGCCGCCCGGCAGCGCCGCGGCTAAGCCGGGCTCAGGCCGACCCGGCACGTGACCGTCGCTTCGAAAGCGAGGCATCCTGCCACGCGCGCCGCCGAACCGAAAGCCGCGCGCGGCGTGCGGCGACGAACCCGAAGGTTCGGCCCCTTCGGAAAGGCGCCTCGGCCCAAGCACATCGCGGCGGCGCTATCATCGACTCGTCATGCGCGAAAGTCGCTACGAGCATTTTCCCCACGACGCGGACGTCGGCGTGCGCGGCATCGGCGCGTCGCCGGCCGAGGCGTTCGAAGAAGCGGCGCTCGCGCTGACGGCGGTGATCACGGATCCCGTGCGAGTCGACGCCGCGGAGCGGGTCGAGATCCGCTGCGAGGCGCCGGATATCGAGTTGCTGTTGGCCGACTTCTTGAATGCGGTGATCTACGAGATGGCGACGCGCGGCATGCTGTTCGGGCGGTACGAGGTGAAAATCGAGGGCGCGAGCCTCGAAGCCGCGGCGTTCGGCGAGCGCGTCGACGTCGAAAAGCATCGCCCGATCGTCGAGGCCAAAGGGGCGACGCTGACGAGCCTGCGCGTCGAGCAGCGCGCGGACGGCACGTGGCTCGCGCAGTGCGTCGTCGACGTGTGATCGAGGTCGAGCCGCGATGGATTTGAGCTTGCTCGAACGAGAATCGGAATCCGTCTGGCGCGTCGAGCCGACGGGCGACATGCGCGTGCCGGGGATTCTGTATGCCGACGAGTCGCTCGTCCGCGAGATGGACGAGAAGGTGCTCGAGCAGCTCCGCAACGTCGCGAGTCTCCCGGGCATCGTGCGCGCGGCCTATGCGATGCCCGATGCGCATTGGGGCTACGGCTTTCCGATCGGCGGGGTCGCGGCCTTCGATCCCGACGAAGGCGGCGTCGTCTCGGCCGGCGGTGTGGGCTTCGATATCTCTTGCGGGGTGCGGAGCCTCCACACCGGCCTCACGCTCGACGACGTCCGGCCGAAGCAGAAGGCGCTCGCCGATCAGCTCTTCCGCGACATTCCGGCCGGTGTCGGCAGCGCGGGACGCATCCGTCTCGACGGCGACGCGATGGACGCGATGCTCAGAGGCGGAGCGCATTGGGCAGTCGAGCAGGGCTACGGCACTCGCGAGGATCTCGAGCGCATCGAAGAGCGCGGTTGCATGCGCGGCGCCGAGCCCGAATACGTCTCCGAACGGGCGAAGGCGCGCCAGCGCGACGAGATGGGCACGCTCGGATCCGGCAATCATTACCTCGAGATCCAGCACGTCGCGGAAATCTTCGATCGCGAGGCCGCGGAGGCCTTCGGGCTCGAAGAGGGCGATATCCTCGCGACGATTCACTGCGGCTCGCGCGGGCTCGGCCATCAGATCGGCACCGAGTTCTTGCGCGACATGGCGGCGGCCGCCGCGAAGCACGGCATCCACCTTCCGGACCGCGAGCTCGCGTGCGCGCCGATCCGCTCGGAGCTCGGGCAGATCTACCTGGGCGCGATGCGCGCGGGCATCAACTGCGCGCTCGCGAACCGGCAGATCATCACGCACCTCACGCGGCGCGCTTTCGAGCGCGTGCTGCCGAAGGCCGTGCTCACCGTGCTCTACGACGTCTCGCACAACACGTGCAAGGTCGAACGGCATGCGGTCAACGGCGAGGAGAAGGAGGTCTTCGTCCACCGCAAGGGCGCGACGCGAGCGTTCGGTCCCGGCCATCCCGATCTGCCGCCCGAGCTCCGCGACGTCGGGCAACCGGTGCTGATCGGCGGCTCGATGGGCACCGAGTCTTACGTGCTGCGCGGCACGAGAGAATCCGAGGCGCTATCGTTCAGCTCGTCGTGCCACGGCGCCGGGCGCGCGATGAGCCGGCACCAGGCGAAACGCACCTGGAGCGGCCGCGAGGTCGTCGACGAGCTCGCGCGACGCGGCATCATCGTGCGGAGCCCCTCCATGCGCGGCGTCGCCGAGGAAGCGCCGCTCGCCTACAAGGACGTGCGCGCGGTCGTCGACGCGGCGGAGCGCGCGGGGCTCTCGCGCAAGGTCGCGCGCGTCGAGCCGATCGTCTGCATCAAGGGATAGCGCGCGCTCAGCGCGTCTTCGTCTTCCGCGCCGACGACAGGAACTCGACGAAGGCGTCGAGATCGTCCTCGCTGCCGCCCTCGACGATGAGGACGTCCATGCCGTTGCGCACGACGCGCACGGGCTCGGCCGCATCCGCGTACTTCACGGCGAGCAGCCGCTCGTACGCGTCGGCGAACTCGATCGCGTCATCCTCCGTGTCCCACGCGGTCGCGGCGAGCAAGAGCAGCGCTCCGGAGCGCTCGTTGCGCAGCACGGCCCAGCGGTCCCCGTTCCAGCCCGCCGCGACCGTTTCCGCTTCGGCACGGAGGCCGTGCTCGGCGAGCACGATCCGCCACTGCACCTCGCCGAGGACGTTCTCCTCGAGCACTTGCCATCCGTCGAAGAGCGACTCGCGCTCGAGCTCCGGCCATTCGAAGCGCCAAGGCGTCTCGCGCGCGAACCATTTTTCCGGGTGCAGGATCTGCTCGGTCGATTGCGGCGGATACTCCTTGTAGAGCTTCTCGACCTCGCCCCAGCCCCGCTCCTCGACGGCGAAGACGAATACGAGACCTTTGAGGTACGCGCCGACGAGCGTCTCGAGGATGAAGGCCGGGATTTCGTCCATGGCCTCGACCGTGGCCGCAACGTCGCGGCCGAACGTCGCTCCGGCGCCCGACCGAAGCATGGTCTTGAGCGCTTCGACGTCCATCTGGCTCTGCAACGTGATGGTCGGTTGCAGCATGGCGCGCGGCGGAACCGAGCCCAGCATGCTCCTCATCGTCCAGAGCGTCATCACGTAGGTCGCTTCGCCTTCGACGACCGCTTGCCGCGCGAGCAGCTCGTCGTCGCTGAGCGATCGATCCCGCTGCCCGGCGCGGATATAAGCGTCGAGATCGAAGTGCTGATCCTGCAAGCCGTGATAGAGCTCGTGCGCGTAGACCGTGCCGGCGACCAACGGCGGCATCTCGTCGTAGAGGACGAAGAACGTGCTCCTCGCCGGGTCGTAATAGGCCGCGACCTGAGAGGTCATCACGCCCTTCATCAGCCCCTCGAACTCGAGGTCGGCCGTGCCGCGATAGAGCCCGACCTTGCGGACGATCGTGCCGTAATGCTCCGCGATCGACGGCGGGACGAGCTCGGCGACCTGCCTTTCGAGGAATTTAGCGAACTCCTCCTGCGACTGATTCTCGACCTTCACCGGCCTGACGAACGCCAGCCCGCGGATCTCCGCGACCTCGGCCTGGATACGGTCGGCGAGCGCTTGCGGGTCGACGACCGCATCGCCCGGCGCGGGGAACTGCGCCGCGGCGGTGCCGGCCGCGCAGAGCATGACTGCGCACAGCGCTCGGGCGGCTTTCGAGAACGGCATGGTCATCTCGGGGCTCCAACGGTGAACAAGAGCGCAGTATAGCCGCGGCAGGCAGACTGCGGCTCCGAAATTCTACAGCTCGGGAACGTCGGCAAAACGGGCATAAGTGGAGGACTTATTCGATTACGCCGTTCTCCGCCACGTATCGCGCCCAGGCGTCGAGCATCTCGGCGAGCACCGCCGGCCTTGCCGCCGCGAGATCGTTCTGCTCGAACGGGTCGTCCGCGAGATTGAACAGCTGCCAACGACGTTCGCCTTCGGGCAGCGCTCGATCCCAGACGAGCTTCCAGTCGCCGCGCCGCACGGCGCGATGCCCGTGCAGCTCCCATCCGAAAACGTGATCGGCCGGCCGAAGACCTTCGGCACGCCCGTATACGAGCGGCAGGAGCGACGTCCCTTGCGGACGCAGCACCTCGCGACCCCGGTACGGGGAGCGCGGAAACTCCCTGCCGGCGAGCTCGAGGAACGTCGGCAGCAGATCCATGATCGTCACGACCTCCGCGCTGCGCGTCCCGGCCGGCACCTTGCCCGGAAAATGCACGAAGGCCGGCACGCGAATGCCGCCTTCGAAGGCCGTGGCCTTGTGCCGGTTCCACGGCGATGCGCTCGCGCTCGCCCAGTTGCGGCCGTAGTTCACGTAGCTCGTCGCGCTGCCGAGGTTCTCGAGGCTGTGGTCGTATTCCTTGCCGACGTGCTCCTGGATCGAGCGCGTGAGATCCATGCGCCCGGACTCGGGGCCGTTATCCGAGGAGAACACGATGAACGTGTTCTCGTACTCGCCGATCGACTTCAGATAATCGATGAGGCGCCCGACGTAGAGATCGAGATCGCTGACCATCGCGGCGTAGATCTGCATGCGTCGCGCCTCGACGCGCCGCTCCTCCGCAGACAGCGTGCTCCACCGCGGCTCGAAGCGCGCGTCGTCGATCGGCTCGGCGTCCTTCGGGACGAGACCGAGCTCCTTCTGGCGGGCGAAACGCCGCGCGTAGAGCGCCTCGTAGCCGTCTTCGTACCAGCCCTCGAAACGCGCGATCGACTCCGCGGGCGCCTGCAGCGGCCAATGCGGCGCCGTGTACGCGAGCCACGCGAAGAACGGCCGGCCGTCGCCTCGATCCTGCTCGATGAACTCGATCAGCTTCTCCGTGTAGAAGCGCGTCGAGTAGAAGTCGTCCCCGACGTGGACGATCTCGTCGCCGTCGCGGTAGCGGGCCGGCTGCGGCCCGCGCCAATCCCACGGACCGAGATGCGCGGCCCCGTCGAGCGAGACGAACGAGCGCTTGAAGCCGCGCGCCCGCGGGCCGGTCTCGACGTCGTTGCCTAGATGCCATTTGCCGGTCATGTACGTGTCGTAACCGGCGTCCGCGAGCAACTGCGCGAGCGACGCGACCCGGAAATTCAGATAGCCGACGTAGCCCGGCTGCCCCTTGTGCTCCTCGCGTCGCGGCGCGCCCATGACGCCGAGGCCTGCGAGGTGATTGTCGACGCCCGACATGAGCATCGCGCGCGTCGGCGAGCATGCGAGGCTCGTATAGAAGCTCGTCAGCACCATGCCGCCGTGGGCGAGCGCATCGAGATTCGGCGTCGGGATCTCGCTGCCGAACGCCCCGATGTCCGCGTAACCCAGATCGTCGGCCTGGATGAACAGGATATTCGGCCGCCGCTCCTCCTGTGCCCCGGCCTCGATCGGCCCGACGGCGATCGAAAGCCAGGCGAGCAATGCGAGCACGAGGCGGGAAGACGCGATGCGATTCCGGAACGGCATCATCTTTACGAGAACCCGCATTCTGTTTTTGCGCAGCGTACAGCGCTCGCGTGGTCCGCGCAACGCATCGACGGATCGCATCGATGCACAGGCGTCGGCGCCGGGATGTGCGGCCTCCCTCGCCGTCGTACACTGAACGGCCACGGAGAGAAGCCGCGATGACCTCGAGCCGCAGCCGCCGCCCCCGCGCCGTGCGTCCCGAATCGGAGGATGCAGCCAGCGCATTGCCCGATGCTCGGGACGGACTGACGTACAAGGAGCGCGTCGTCCTCTACGTGCTGCACGAGACGCAGAAGGAGCGGGGCGACCGTCCCGTTCCGACCGCGATGCTTTGGGGCCGCGTCTGCGAGCACTTCTACATCGGCCCGGACGAGCTGTCCGAGATGCTCGCACGGCTCGGGGCGCGCAAGTAAGTATAGCTCCCCTTCGCGGAAGTCCCGATTCCGCTGACGCCTCGAGTGCGGGATAACCCTCCCAATCCAGAATCGAGATTCCGTTCTGCTTTCCATGTCGGGCACGGCGCACTGTCGCCCGAACCGCCGATCGGCTCGAACCGCAGCGGAGCGCGCGGGCGCCCGCTCATCACGCGAACAGGGAGGCACTCGTATGGACAGCACATGCTCGGCGATCTCCCCTCGCCGCTCGAAACCGCTTTACTCCGCCTTGAGTCTTGCCGTGGCGACGGCATTCGGGGCGGCGCAATCGGCCTTCGCGCAGACGCCGGTGGAAGAAGTGGTCGTGACGGGCACGCGCATTCAGCAAAGCGGCATGCAGACGCCCGTCCCCGTGACGGTCGTCGACGCCGGCGAGCTCGAAGCGATGGCTCCCGGCAATCTCGTCGAAGGCATCAGCCGGCTCCCGCAATTCTTCGCGAACCAAACGCCGACGTCGAACGACGGCTGGTTCGTCCGGGGCGGCTACGGCAACCTGAATCTTCGCGGTCTCGGCATCAACCGCACGCTGACGCTGCTCGACAACCGCCGAATGATCTCATCGACGGCTTTCGGCGGGGTCGACATCAACGTCTTTCCCGAGGCGATGATCGAACGAGTCGAGACCGTCACGGGCGGCGCTTCCGCCGCATACGGCACCGACGCGGTCGCGGGCGTCGCGAACTTCATTCTCGACACGGACTTCACGGGCCTGCGCACGCACCTGCAAACGGGCCAGACCTCGCGCGACGACGCCGACCATTACGAGCTCTCCGTCGCGTTCGGCACCGAGATCGGCCCTCGCGCGCATCTGCTCCTCTCCGGTGAACGCTTTCACCAGGACGGCGTGCACGATTACTCGGACCGCGACTGGTATCAGGGCTGGGGCACGGTCCCGGACGAGAACGGGATGCTGCGCATCCGGCCGCGCGTCGTCTCGCGCAACTCGACGTTCGACGGTCTGATCATCGCGCCCGACACGCCGCTGCACGGCCTCGCGTTCAGACCGGACGGCAGCTTGGAGCCGTTCGTCACGAGCGACACCTCGTTCGGCCCGCTCGGCGCCCCTCCGGCGCGTCAGTCGATCGTGAACGGCGGCAGCGGCGACGATCTCGGCGCGGAAGTGCAGACCATCATGCCCGACAACGAGCGCGAGAGCGTGTTCGCGTATTTCGACTTCGACGTGACGGACAACCTGACGGTCTACGCGCAGGCGATCTACGGAGAAAACAAGACGAACCGCTTCAACACGCCGCGCGGCTCGCTGCAGGGCACGCCGACGGCGATCACGATCTTCGCCGACAACGCGTTCCTGCCCGAGGAGATCCGCGCGATCATGAACGATCCCGCGGCGCCGATCCCGTCGTTCACGCTGCGGCGCATGGGCAGCAAGGAGGATATCGGCCGCGACATCCGACTGTGGGACGACAACGAGATGAAGTCGTTCACGGCCGGCTTCGCGCTGACGCTCGACAACGAAGGGAGGTTCGACGGCTGGCAGATCGAAGGCTACTACCAGCGCGGCGATAACGAGCGGCGGTGGTACCAGCACGGGCTGCGCGTGGACCGCATCCACGCCGCGGTCGACGCCGTCGAGTCGAACGGCGAGATCGTCTGCCGCACGACGCTGTTCTCGGACTACTTCGAAGGTTGCCGGCCGCTGAATCTGTTCGGCCGCGGTCGGGCGTCGCCCGAGGCGATCGACTGGGTCGTCGGCAACGATCCGGGAGAGCCGATCACGACGCCGCTCTATTTCTCCGATACGGGCTTCGCGCTCGGCCTCGTCGACTCGTATGTCGCGGAGCCGGCGAAGGTGAACATCACCGAGATGGACCAGAACCTGTTCGAGTTCACGGCGAGCGGACAGATCGCGGAGGGCTGGGCCGGCCCGATCTCCCTCGCGCTCGGCGTCTCGTACCGCGACGAGGAGATCTTCCAGATCGTTCGCGATTCGACGAACCGCTCGTCCGACCACGACAACGGTCATCCGGTGCTCTGCGATACCGATCCGCTCGCGATCGAGATCGGTCTGCGCGGCGTCAGCCCGCCGGACTGCACGAACACGGTCGGCATCCAGTACTCGAAGGTGTCGAACATCATGGGGAAGCTCTCGGTCCGCGAAGCCTTCGCCGAGACCTACGTGCCGGTCGTCGCCGAGCGGCCGCTGATGCGGTCGATGACGCTCGGCGTCGCCGTGCGATGGGCCGACTACTCCGGCAGCGGCGACGTCTGGGCGTGGAAGACCGGGCTCGACATGCAGATCGTCGAGCCGTTCCGGTTCCGCGTGACGAAGTCGCGCGACGTGCGCGCCGCGAATCTCGCCGAGCGCTACGACAAGACCGGCGGCGCGTTCAACATCTTCGATCCGCGCCTCGGCATCCAGACCAATATCACCGGCTTCTCGAACGGCAATCCGAACGTGCGGCCGGAGGAAGCCGACACGGTCACTGCCGGATTCATCTATCAGCCCGAGCTCGCCGAGGGACTATCGATCTCGTTCGACTGGTATCAGGTCGACATCGAGGACGCGATCGGGCAGCTCGGCTACGAGGCCGTCGTGCGGCGCTGCGAGGAAGGCGCGGTGGATCTGTGCCGCCTCGTGACGCGCGATCCGGTCACCGAGCGCGTGATCCTGGTCGGCGACGTCGTCCTCAACATCGACGAGGCGAGAGTTCGCGGCAAGGATCTCGAGGTGCTGTGGCGGCGCGACGTCGCGTGGAGCGGCGGCGACGGCGAATCGTTCCAGGCACGCTTGCTCGCGTCGTGGCTCGACGAGAACTCGGAGACGCTCGCCGGCACGCGCAAGATCGACCGCGCGGGACAAACCGGCATCGAGCAGACGACCGGCATCGCGTATCAGCTGCCCGACTTCAAGGCGATCCTGAACCTCTCGTATCGCACGGGCCCGTTCGACGTGTTCCTCCAGGGCCGATATATCGGCAGCGGCACGGTGGAGAACGGCCTCGTCGAGGGCGTCGACATCGAGAGCAACCGGGTCGACTCGGCGTTCTACACGGATCTGCGCTTCGGGTATACGCGCGAGGTGCGCGGCTCGACGCTCGAGCTTTTCGCGCACGTGAACAATCTGCTCGACGAGGACCCGCCGATCACGCCGTACTTCAGCCCGTTCCTCGGCTACGCGATCCAGACGAATCCGGGGCTGTTCGACCTGCTCGGCCGGACCTATACCGCGGGCGTCAGGTTCAGTTTCTGAGGAGTGTTTCGGCGCGGGCGCGTGACGCCCGTCGCCCGCGATCCCGCGGCCGGGCTGCGCGCCGTCGCGATTCGTCATTCGAAGTCGAAGATATCCGTGCGCTCGGGCCGCTGCATGCCGCGCTCGTGATACTTCTCCCAGATCGCGGCCCACGGCCTGCCGTAGATATCCGGCACCTCGAACGGGATCACGGCGCCGGGCGCGACCGGCGTCGCGCGGCCTTCGATCGGAAAGATCGTCTGGATGCATTCGATGAAGACGAACGGATCGCCTTCCTCGAAACCGCCGATCTTCTCGAGATTCCGCACGATGCGAATCGGCTGCACGAGCGCTTCGGGGTCGTAAAAGATGCCCTCGTGATTGAGCCCGATGAAGCGGCCGTCCTCGTCGCGGTTCGGCGTGTAGATCTCGATCGTCTGCAACTTGCTCGAGAACTCGGGATTGCCGTGCACCATCCAGCCCTGGATATTGGAGGTCCACGTGATCAGCGTATCGCCGTCCCAGAACCCGATGGTTTCGCCGTACCAGCGAGGCACCTGCTCGCCGAGATAGGGTACCTCGCCGTCGGTCTCGAAGCTCCGACCGATGTGGATGCTCGTGACGAAATTGTCCGCGTCGCCCGCCATGATCTGCACGAGCGAAGGCGTGACGAGAATCGTATGCGGCTGGTTCGTCACGCCGTGGTAGTGCCAGCGGCGCATGAAGCCTTCCGGCCAACAATACTGCGCGGGCCACTGCGGCGCGTTCGTGCGCGCATTGTGATACGCCTGCTGGACCATTCGCGTGCGGTATTCCTCCGTCAAGAGCGACAGGATCGTCGGGAACTGATTCCAGAACAGCTCCGCGTACCAGTTCTGACCGCGCGGCCAAACGTAGCGGCCGCTCCATTCGCCGGGAACGCTCGCGTACGTGTGCTCGGTCGGACCGCCGCGGCGACGCGTCTCCTCGAGCAGCGCTTCGTAGTGCTCGGCGGCGGTCTCGAACGGATACGGGCTCACGATTGCCTCTCGCGGATAATCGCGGTCGCAATACCCCCACGCCGCCGTGCGGGGCGGATCGTCGCCGATGACGCCCGCGCCGCCGCCGAAGCCGGCCCACTGCTGCTCGAGAGCGCCGGGGCTGTTGCAGCGGAAATAGCGCGGGTCGTCCCAGAGCTCCCGGTCGCGATAGAAATCCGTCGTCGTGAAAATATCGACCGCGAGCGGCTCGATGCCGGGCGGCACGTCGCCGTTCCACGCGCTGCCGACGAGCTCCTCGACCGTGCCGCCGTCCGGGCCGCGGCGACGCACGCGATGCGGGCCGACGAGCCAATGCTTCTCCGGAAGCGAATCCGGCGCGGAAGGAGGAAAGTCCTCTAGCGCGTGCAAAGGCGTGCGCAGCGGCGACGGCAACGCGGGCGAGAGCGGCGCCGCGCGGCCGATGCTATCGAAACCGATATCGGCGGTGCGCTGCGCGCCGGCATCGGACGCGATCAGCATCGCCGCCGCGAGACCGAGCGACAGCGGCACCCGCGCGCGGGTCAGGTCGGTTCTCACGCTCTTCCCTCCGGCTCGAATCGCCGACGTCGGCGTCGATTCGCGGTATAGCACGGCGTCGCGTGCGTCGCGATTCCCGCGGCGGGTACGATAGCGTCATGTCGACGATGACACTGCTCCAAAGCTATCCGACCCGGGTCGAGGCCGATCTCGACCGCATCGCGCTCGAAGCGGAAGGGATACCGTGCGTCGTCGTCGGCGTCGGCATCACGATGCAGGGCGGGATCGACGGCGTTCAGCTCCTCGTGCCCGCCGACAAGCTCGAGCAGGCGAAGTCCGTGCTCGCGCGGCGTTAGGCCGCCGCCGAGAAGGACCGAGCGCTCGCGCGCTCGGTCCCCAGCCGAGCTCCGTAATCCCGGCGGTCAGTCGTAGCGGTAATAGTCGTAGCGTCGCGGGGACGAGAAGCGCGGCCTCAACGGCGCGAGCAGGAAATAGAAGATCCACGCGAACCACGAGAAGAACACGATCAAGAGGATCCACGCGAGCTTCTCGCCGCCGGACGTCCGATCGGAGAACAGAATGATCACGATCGGCAGCAGCCACACGATCAGCCAGCCGAGCGGGATCGCGAGCGCGAGCGCGATCGGCAAGAACACGACGAATGCCAGCACGCACAAGACGAGCACGAGCAAGGCGGTCAGGAACTTCATCGAGGGCCTCCGGAACGTTCGGTCGAGACGCCGTCTGCCAAACTCATGCCAAGCCTCGCCTTATTCAATTTCAAAGACTTACGTGCAGGCGAATGGCAACGGGCGATTTCGGCCGCGAAGCTTTGGTGGAATACGCGAGTTTTCGGTGAATTCGACGCATTCGTGTGCGGCTTGAAATCCGGGTCGGCGGCCCAAGTTCCTCCGTCGTTTCACACCGTCAACCCGAGGAGGAAGTCGGAGAACGCCATGGCAAGCCATTCAGCGACGTTGAGAAACAAGCTGACTGTCCTGTCCATCGCCGCCGTGCTCTTGCTCGTCCACGCGATCGTCCTCGCGCCGCAAGCCGCGGCGGAAACCGACGGCAAGGCCGAGCCGTTCACGTGGTCCGCGGAGCTCGTCTCGTTCGACGCTTCATCGAGCAAGATCACGCTGAAGTCCTACCTCGATACGCGCGTCGATCGAGCCGCACTCGAAGCGTTGTCCGAAGGCGACCTCGTCACGATCGGATGGACCGGATTGAACTGGGGCGCAGGCATCGCGGCCGTGGCGAAGGGCGCCGGCGCGAAGCTCGATACGTCCCTCAATATGCCGGCCGAGTTCGTCCGCACGGAGATGGACGGGCAATATCTCGTCTATCGGCTCCCGCTCCCGCGAGAGGCCGCGGAGCGCATTCGAACGCTCGAGCCCGGCGCATGGGTGACCGCGACGTCGCCGCGCGACGCGGAATCGCTCGACGCGGTGATCACGAAGATCCGCCCGTACAACGACGTCGAGTGAGCTCCGCCGATGCCGCGGCGCTCTGCCGCGGCATCGGTTCGACCGACTCGCGCCGAACGACGCGCGGACGTCGCGCCGTCACTCCTGCCTGTCGCCAGGCTTCACGAGCTCGCGGACCATCCGCCCCGCGCCGACGAGCTGACGCCATGATCGCCGCCAGCCGCCGTCGCGCATCGCGTCGCGCAGCACCCTGACCCAGCGTGCGCGCTGCGCCTCCTCGACGAGCGCCTCGAGCCGCAGCCACAAGATCTCGAGGTTGTACGGCGGCGTCGTATCGAGCCGCATCGGCACGATCGTCTCGACGGGAACGAGCAGATCGCGCGCGATCGCGTCGAGCGCGCCGCGAATCGAGTGCTCCTTCGGGCTCGACGGCGCATCGACGTTGTAGGGCGGCGACCATTCGCGAGCGGGCGTCAGCCGATCGATATGGCTCGCGACGACGATCAGCGGCGGCATCTTTCGAGCCGGATCCGCCGCGAATTTCGCACGCACCGCATCGAGCGCGGCGCGATCGAGCGCGCGATCCGCGCGGTGCGCCGGCGCGAGCCAGACGATGAGATCGCACGCGTACGCGCGCTGCACGAACTCCGCGACGCCGTCGGTATCGTCGATACCCGGCGAGTCGATCAGATACGCCGGCGGCAAGCCCTCGTGGCGAAGCTCGTAGCCTTCGAACCCCGCCGTCAGCGGCAGCACGTCGACGCCGGCGCCGAGCTCGCCGAGCAATCGGTTCACGAGCGTCGACTTGCCCGCGTTCGTCTGCCCCGCGATCAGCACGCGCAACGATCCGGGCGGCGCGGCCGGCGCCGCGACTTCGCCAAGTCCTTCACGCGCCGCGGCGGCCGCGAGCTCCATCGCATCGACGCGCGTGCGGCCGGAATACAGCTCGATCGCCGCGCGGCCGACTTCCTCGATCCACAGCCGCACGACTCGTCGCCGCGCGGTCCCGTGCAGCTGGTCGAACAGGTCGCCGAGCACGCGGTCGCGAAGCTCGGCGATGACGGCGTGCACGGGGCTCACGGTGCGCGCAACGCGCAGCACTTGGTAGAGCCTCCGCCCGTGCTCGAAGCCCGCGGCGATCAGCGGGCGATAACCCCACGCCTTCATGACCGGCCCGGCTTTGACCCGATGCGACAGCGGCACGTGCTCGAGCAGCGCGAGCCGCAAACGGCGGCTCAGCCGCTCGGTGAGCAGCAACAGCTCGGGCAGCGTGAACTCGAGCGCCGGCGCGGCCCGCGCCGGATGGTAGTGCCGCGCGACCGCCTCGATCGTGCGTTGCGCGGCCGCGAGCATCATGCGTCGATCGCCGAGCTCGCTGCCGTCCGCGGCGGCGCTCATGCGGCGAACGGTTTCCCACGCGACTTGCTCGCGCGGCGCCCACGTCGGGTCCGGCTGCGTGATCGTCGGCGCGTCCGCGCCCGCGGGTATAGGCCGCTGACGATGTCGGTAACGCGCAATCGCCCAGACCACGAGCGCGATCGTCGTCGCGGTCAGCAGATAGCCGAGCAGCCACCCGCGCTCCCACAGCCACGTCAGCCCGGCGGCGATCAGCACGACGAGCGGCACGGCGAGCAGAACGCTCGCCGTGACTTCGCGCCACCATCGCCATCGTCGACGGCGGGGTTTGGCGTCGCTCGTCATCGATGCGTCCAGGCGTCGACGCGCCGTGTTCGCGGCCGAATCGTCTCAGCGCTTCTCGTCACGGTGCATTCCCGCTTTGCGAACGATGTCGAACGCCTCCTTCAACGACTCGCGATAGACGCGCGCGACCTCGCTGCGATCGACCTCGCCGCGCCTTGCGGCTCCGAGGTAATACGACGCCGCGCGCCCGAGCGCGTACGTCACCGAGAAGCTCGCCGCGCTCGCGGCCGCCGCGCCGATCGTCTGTCCGTAGCCGGGAACGAGCTTCGCGAGCTGCCGCGCGCCGAGCTTCAAGCCGATGCTCGCGAGCGTGCCGGTGCCGAGCGACGCCGCGAATCGTCCGAGCGTGCGGCGATTCCAATCGAGCCCGTAGATGCGCCCGAGGCTGTGCAGCATCTTCGCCTGGATCATCGGCACCGTCACGAAGCCGACGACCGGCAGCGCGTCCGATGCGGCGGCCGCGATCGCGTAACCCAGCACGTGCGGTCGCGCGCGGGCGGCGAGCCGGTCGCTGCCGCGCGCGGCGAGGCTGCGCAGGATCACGTTCATGCCCGCCGAGCCCGCCTGCTCGAGCGCATCGAGCAGCGCGTCGAGGCCGTAGTAAGGGTTCGAATAGCCTTCCTCAGGACGCGTGAAATCGATCGGCACGGTGTAGACCGCACCCGTTCCCGGCAACTCCTTGAACAGAGCGGCCTGCATCGCGAGCGCGCGCCGCAGATCGGCGAGCTCCGGCGCATCGGCGAGCCGCTCGTACGGCGGATGATCGGCCCCCTCCGGATAGCCCTCGTGCAACCACGTCTGCGCGACGACGACCGCCCAGTCAGGATGACGCTCGCGCACTTCTCGCAGCACGCGTAGCAGCTCGTGCTGCCGACTGTCCATTGCTCGTGCGACCGCAAGCACGACATGCGCGCGGCTTTCGAGGGCGGCGAGATCCTCGGACGGATCGTAGCCCGCGTCCCCGAATCCGCTGCTGTCGAGGAAGCGGATCACCGGCGCTTCGGGCGGAAAGTCGAAGATGCGTGCCGTGCGCGTGCAAGGTTGATAACCGCGGCCGATCTCGGCCTCGGGATGCCCCGTGATCGCGCGGACGATCGACGTCTTGCCGGATTGCACCTTGCCGAGCAGCCAGACGACCGGCGCCTGCTCGCGCGCGAGCTCGGCGACCGCGGTCGCGTCGTCGGCTTGCGGCTTGGGGTCGAGCACCGCGCTACGAAAAACGCGCCACGCGCGCATGAGACGCTCGTCAGCCACGGTTTCGTTGCCGGCGTCCGATTCGTGTCGCGTCGATCCGATGCTCGACGAACGCAGGCGAGGCAGAGCTCTCGGCCTCGCGGCGCATTCGCTTCGCGTCGAGCAGCCAGTGCGGACAGCGTGCACGATCGCGGTAGAGCCGTTCGCAATCGTCGCAGCGTACGCATTCGGTCACGAGAATCTTACGCTGCCTGATCGCGCCCCACTCGCACGTCTTCTCGCAGAGCTTGCAGCGGTCGCACTCGGACCACCGCGCGATCCGAAACACGGTGAGCGTCGACAGCAATCCGAGCGCCGCTCCGACGGGACAGAGAAAGCGGCAGTAGAGGTTGCGGACGAAGACGCTCGCGATGAGCAGCGCGCCGAGCCCGATCCAGAGGCCGGTCGTCGCGTGGAACGTGAACATCCAGAAGGGCTCGATGTAGCGATAGAACGAGACCTCTCGGGTGAGCAGGTAGTAGCCGACCGCGCCGAGCAGGACGGCGTGCTTCGCGAGCGCGGCGCGCCGCTCGAGCGCTGCCGGCAGCTCGAGCTGCCACCTCCGAGGCACGACGGCATCGATCAGCTGCGTCAGGGCGCCGAACGCGCAGATTCGGCCGCAATAGAACCTGCCCCACAACACGGTCGTCGCGACGGCAAAGAGCGCGAACGCATACCACGCGAGGTTGTACGAGAAGATCGGCAAGCTCGCGCTCACCGCGGCGAAGACGTTCGTGATCGACAGGAGCTGGCTCTTGACGACGCCCAGATAGAGCACCGAGAGCACCAGCGTCGCGAGCTTGAGCCGGCGGCTCCGCCGCGCGAAGCCGATCAGCGCGAAAACGGCGAAAGCGGCAAGAAGGCCGAGATCGAGCGCTTGATCGCGAGCGAGCTCGAGCCACGTCGGCGCCGCGTCGTCGAGCTCGTCGAAGCCCCACGGATCCGCGTCGGCATCCGATGCACCCTCCTGCGCATATGCCGCCGGCAGCCCAAGAACGCACGGCGCGAAAACGCGGCGCGAGCGCGATCCGCGCGCGGCGCCGCTCATCGCTCCTCCGGCGGCTCGAGATACGCGCGCGCGATGCGTCTTGCGCCGTTGCGCACGGCGCGGCTCGCGCTCGTGACCGTGACCGTCGCGCGGGTAATCGCGTCGATATCGTCGCCGACGCGGAACCGGTCGCGCACGCTCTTGCCGGCGAATTGCCGCGGAAACGCGGGGAGATCGATCGAGAAATAGCCGTACGGCTCGCGATGCTCGACGACGACGATACCGGTCAGCACGCCCGACGTATCGATGCCGACGAGAATCTTGATCGGACCGTCGTAGGCGCGCTCGAGCGGCTCGAGCTCGGTCGTCCAGAACGCGAGCCCCAAGAGCGGCGGCTCGGCGTCCTCGGCCGAAGGCGCTCCGTACACCTTGAAGTGCGGCGGATCGCCGTGCTTCGGCGAGAAGCTCGCGGCGTCGGGAAAAAGCTGCTCGATCAGCTCGCGCAGCGCGAAGTCGTCCTCCGACTGACCGTGCACGGCGGGCGGCGCGGCGAGACACAGCGCGACGGCGAGCAATCCGAGTCGCAAAGCCGGCTCCCTTCTCATTCGTCCGGATTATTGCGAGCGCCGCGACCGACGGTCAATTTCGTGCGTCCGCATTGGAGAACGCCGCGCGGCGTGCTAAGTATTCCGCGACGCATTCGACAGGCGGAGAGCGATGTCTCGGAACGCCTTCCTCGCGGCGCTCGCCGCGACGTTCATGCTGCCCGATCCGTCCGCCCACGCGCAGGGCGGCGCGCTCGAGCGTCGGCTCGCTTCTGCGACGCGCGTCGAGTGCCGCTTCGAGGTTCTCGCCACCGGCGACTGGAACGGCGATGGCGCTTCCGCGTCGGTCACGAAGGTCGATCGCGAAGCGTCGTTCTTCGATATCGATGTCGACGGCGGCACGGCGGAAGCGGACGGTCCGTTCGGCACGGCCTTCATCGTCGTCCGTTACGCGCACGGCTATCTGCACTTCCTGCAGATGAGCGATGCCGGTCCTCTGCACGTGACGACGGTGCTCGCGCAGGAAACGAGCGGCGGCCGTTTGAAGGCGGTGCAGACGCGCCACGAGTATGCGCCTGTCGCGTTGCCCGGCTTCACGTCGCGTCCCGAGATGTACATCGGCGACTGCGCGGTCACTTAGCCGCGCTCGCTAATCGAGCGTCGGCTCCTCGTCGAGCACGAGACGGCACTTGACCGCCGCGCCCTCGCCGTCGATCGGGCTCGGCGCGTCGACCTCGGTGCACTCCGGGCGCGCGCGCAAGTACTCCGGCTTCAAATGCGCGAACAGCTTCGGCAGCGCCTCCTCGTCGGCGCATAGCGAGGCGAGGCCCAGCACGCTGAATCCACCGCCCGTGAGCTCGTTGCACAGTCGAGCGAGTCGCTGTCCGAGCCGGGAGCGCGCCTTGCCCGGCGACAGCGCCGACGGCGGCCGATCCGCTCTCTTCGCCGTCTCGAACACGCTCTCCTCGGGCCGCGTGGGGTCTTCCGGCGGCACGGGCTCGGGCAGCAGGTCGTCGAGCGAGAACGAACGATACACCTCCTGCCGCCGCCGCTCCTCGCGCGTCTGCTCGAGCGCCGCGCGCCACGCCTCGTCGAGATCGACCTCGCGCACCGTGTAGGCACGGCTCGGGCGGCCACGGGCTTCCTCCGGCGAGGCGCGCTCCTCTACCGGCGTTTCCTCGACGGCGTCCTCGACCGATGCGTCGTCCGGAGCCCTCGCACGGACCTCGCTGGGCGGCGCGTCGGGCAGCTCGTCTTCGGACGGCGCCACGTCGGGCGGCTCCGACGCGGGCTCGACATCGCGCGTTTCCGGCTCGTCTTGGGGCAGCGGAGATACGGTCGTTTCAGGCTCCGAAGGAAGCGGCCAGCGCTCGATCCACACGACGTCGATCGGCGCCGAAGGCGCACGCGCGACGCGTGTCCACGACGCATTGAGCACCACACCGGCGATCGCCGCATGCAGCGCGGCCGATACGGCGACCGCAACGAGCCGGCCTCGGCGCGCGGTCATGCGCTATCCGAGACGCCTGGACGGGGCAAAGCCATGCGTTATCCTTGCCGCTATCGTCGCCGATGTCACTAGACCGCTTCCGGCCCGCAAGTTCGCGTTAGCGGGCCGATGGGCGTGTCGGTCGCCGTGCGGCTCCGGCGAATACGGAGGAATCGATCGATGGAGGCTGGACGCGTCTTTCGCCTGCTCGGAACCGCGCTCGTGCTGCTCGCGCCTCCGGTGGTCGCGCAGCCCGGCGACCCCCTGTTCGAATTGCTCGGCTGTGCGTCCATCGACGACGATCGGCGCCGCCTCGAATGCTTCGACCGCGCCGCCGCCGAGATGCTCGGGGCGCGCGAAGGGCGAAGCGCCGACGCGAATCGTGAATCTCGTGGGAAGGAGATCTCGGGGGGTTCGTTGCTCGCGGCCCGCCAGCGGACTCCCAAGGAAGACGAGGAAGGCCCGCGCGAGGAGCGGGTGACGATCGTCGAGGTACGAACGACGATTCCGGGACGCGCGGTCTTCGTCACGTCCGACGGCGTCGAGCTCGTGCAGACGAGCGGAGCCTCGCGGCTTTTCTTGCCGGACGTTCCGTTCGAAGCCACGGTGCGCCGGGGCGCCGTCGGCGGCCTGTTCCTGCTGCCGGAAGGCAGCCGTGCCGGCATCCGCGTCTCGTTGCGGAATTGACCGACGAGCAACGCGCTCGCGAGGGGGGAGGAATCGATGAGCCGTCCGTGCGTCGATAGAAGAACGTTCATCGGGGGCGGCGCCGCGCTCGCGCTCGGCACGCTGCCGCTCGTGTCCCTCGGTCAGGATCGCCGGCTCGCGACGATAGGCGGCATCGCGAGAACTCGCGCCGGCCGCGTCCGCGGGCTGCTCAAGGACGGCGTGCACCAGTTCTGGTGCGTGCCTTACGGCGCGCCGACGTCGGGCGAGAATCGGTTCATGCCGCCTCGGCCTCCCGCCCCTTGGTCCGGCGTCAAGGATCACTTCGAGATCACGTTCGCCGCGCCGATCGAACCGGGCGCCGAGGAGCCGGCGCCGGTCGTGACCGCGCTGAACCGACATACCCCGCAAAGCGAGGACTGCCTCACGCTCAATATCTTCACGCCGGGTCTCGACGGCGAAGCGCGGCCGGTCATGGTATGGCTGCACGGCGGCGGCTTCAGCGTCGGCTCGGGCAATTACCTGCTGTACGACGGCACCAATCTCGCGAAGAAGGAGAATGTCGTCGTCGTCTCGGTCAATCACCGCCTGAACGTTTTCGGCTTCCTGCATCTTGCCGATATCGGCGGAGAGAAATGGGCGCGATCGACGAACGTCGGCCTACAGGATCTCGTCGCGGCGCTCGCGTGGGTGCGCGACAACATCGAGAGCTTCGGCGGCGATCCCGACCGCGTCACGATCTTCGGCCAGTCCGGCGGCGGCGGTAAGACGACGACGCTGATGGCGATGCCGTCCGCGCGCGGACTCTTCCATCGCGCGATCGCGCAGAGCGGCTCCGCGTTCCGCGGGCAAACGGCCGACGACGCGACCGAGGGCGCGCTGAGGCTGCTGCGCCGGCTCGGCATCGACGAGCGCAACCTCGACCGGCTGCATGACCTCGATTTCCGCGAAATTCAGGCCGCGTATTACGCGGAGCCGCGAATCCCGCGGCTCGCGACGGGCCCCGTCATCGACGGCACGATCCTGCCGCGGCATCAGTGGGATCCGACCGCGCCGGCGTACTCCGCCGACGTGCCGCTCATCGCCGGCTCGACCGAGACCGAGGACGGGTGGATCGGTCCTCCGCCGTACGATCTCTCCGACGACGAGATGCTCGAGCGCTTCTCGACGCGCATCGCGAACGGCGACCGGGACGAGGGACGGCGGTTGATCGAGCTATACAAGCGCCTCCATCCGAATCGCCGCAATCAGATGCTGTGGCTCACCGCCGACGCGGACAACACGCGTCGCTACAACGCGCAGCAGCTGTGCCGGCTGAAGCACGCGCAGAATGCCGCGCCGGCGTATCTCTATTTCTTCGACTGGCACTCGCCGGTGCACAACGGACGAATGGGCGCTTACCACACGCTCGATATCCCGTTCGTGCTCTACAAGCTCGATATCGGCGCATCGATGACCGGCGCCGCGCAATCGCGCTACGAGCTCGGCCACGTGATGAGCGCGGCGTGGGCGGCGTTCGCGCGCACCGGCGATCCGAATCATCCGGACATGCCGCGCTGGCCGCAGTTCGATCCGGAGCGTTATCCGACGATGACGTTCGGCGAGACCGTCCGCGTCGAGAACGACCCGAATCGTGAGGCACGGCTCGCGATCGAGGCGCTGAAGCGGCAGGCGTCGTAGCCCGCTCATCCCGACACGGTCCGGCGTTAGAATGGCGGGCATGCCCGAGCTGGTCCTCACCGTCCTGAGCCTCCGCTATTCGTCGTGGTCGATGCGCGCATGGCTCGCGCTCACGCACGCCGGCGCGTCGTTTCGCACCGTAACCGTCGAGCTTCCGCATATGACGCGGAAAGCGCACGAGCCCGAGATCACGCTGTCGCTCGCCGAGCGGCGCAAGCTCGGCAGCGTCAGCGGCCTATTTCCCGTGCTGCGCGTCGACGGCGAGCCGATTCACGAGTCGCTCGCGATCTGCGAGCTCGTCGCGGAGCTGTTTCCCGACGCGGGGCTTTGGCCCGCCGATCGCTTGGCGCGCGCTCGCGCACGCGCGATCAGCGTGGAGATGGCGAGCGGCTTTCGCGCGATCCGCGGCGAGCTCTCGTCGCATCTCTTCGCGCGCGTCCCGAGCTTCTCGCCGAGCCGAGAAGCGCGCGAAGAGATCGCTCGAGTATTCGAGATTTGGACCGAGGCCCTCGACCGCTCGGGCGGTCCCTATCTCTTCGGCGATTTCGGTATCGCGGACGCGATGTATTACCCGATGCTGGGTCGTTTCAGGACGTACGGCGTCGAGCTGCCCGCGGCCGTCGCGCCGTACGCCGAAGCGCTCGAGCGCGCGCCCGCCGTGCGCGCGCTGATCGAGACCGCGCGCACGGCGCCTCGCCTCGCGCTATACGACCGTTACGTGCAGCTCCTGGGCGGCGATCCCGACGCCGCGTTGCCGCACGGTTGAGCGCAACGCCTGGCGGACGACGATGCCGCGCGGAGAGGTCTTCGCGCGGCTCGGCCTAGTAGAGTGCGCTCGCGAGCTTGCGCCGATACTCGGAGACGAGCTGCGGATCGTCCGACGCCAGCGTGAACAGCCCGAGAAGCTGGCGTTTCGCCTCCCCGTCTCTCCAGTTCCGGTCGCGACGGACGATCTCGAGCAGCTCCTCCATCGCGTCGCGATACCGCCGAGCCGCAGCCAGAAGGCCGGCGAGCGCGAGGCGCGCGTCGTGATCGGCGGGATTCGCAGCGAGCCGTTCGCGCAGCGCCGTTTCGTCCTCGCCGTCCGCGCCGAGGTGTGCGTACCGGATGCGAAGCTTGAGCGCATCGATCCGCTCGGCGAGCTCCGGCGCCGACTTGATCTCGGACAGCACGCGCTCGGCGTCGTCGAGACGGCCTTCGGCGACGAGCTGCTCGGCCTGGGCGAGCAGACGCTCCGCTTCCGACGGCAACAGCCGCTCGAAGAAGACCCTGACCTGACTTTCCGGCTGCGCCCCGATGAACTGCGCGACGGGACGTCCCTCGCGGAACGCGATGACGTTCGGGATCGAGCGGATATTGAACACGGCGGCGACGTCGCCGTTCTCGTCCGTGTTGACCTTGACGAGCTTGATCCGGCCGGCGTAATCGGCCGCGACCTTCTCGATGATCGGACCGAGCGTACGGCACGGGCCGCACCACGGCGCCCAGAAGTCGACGACGACGGGCAGCCGTTTCGAAGCCTCGAGAACCTCTTGCTCGAACGTCGCGGTCGTGACGTCCATCGGCGCTCCTTCGCGGCGATCGGCAGCCGGGGCGAGCACGCCGCCGCCTTGCGGCCCGCCCGTCTTCACGTCAGAGAGTATAGCGCGGCGGGGGCGGCTGCCCTTCTGCGCCGATCAGTCGTATTCGGTGTACTTGCGCGCGTCGCCGCGTACCCGGTCGGCCGGATACTTGGCCTCGTTCAGCTCGATCTTCTCGGCGGCAGCTTCGAGCAGATCGACGCCGAGCCGGTCGGCGAGGCGCAGCAGGTAGATGAAGACGTCCGCGAGCTCGTGCCGAACCTCGCGGCGTTTCTTCTCGTCGAGCGACGCGCTTTCGTCCTCGGTCAGCCACTGAAAGAGCTCGAGCAGTTCGCCGGTCTCCGCGGCGAGCGCCATGGCGAGATTCTTCGGCGAGTGGAAGCGCTCCCAGTCGCGCTCGGCCGCGAAACGGCGCAAACGCGCCGCGAGCCGGTCGAGATCGTCGTTGCCGGGCACGTCAGTCTCCGAGGATCAGCCGCTTCAGCACATCGAAGCTCGCCGGCTTCTGCACGAAGTGATCGAAACCGGCCCCCCGCCAGTCGATCTCGCCTTCGCGCCGCCCGGAAAGGCAGATGAACCTGCACGGTCCGAGATCGGCACGCGACTTCAGCGCCCCGACGAGCTCGTCGCCGCCGATGTCCGGTAGGCCGATATCGATGACGGCCACGGTCGGCTTGAACGAATCGACCGCGGAGAGCGCTTCGCCGCCGCTCACGGCCGTCGCGACGTCGCAGCCGCTGTTCTGCAGCAGCAGGCGAAGCAACGTGCAGCTGTCGCGATTGTCGTCGACGACGAGAACCCGCACGGCGCGCTGCGAATCTTCGTCGGCGAGTTCCGAGCCCGTTGCGCCGAGCCGGCCTTCGCCGCCGTCGGCCGGCTCCTCGGCCTCGGGCACCCGGAACCCGTACGCGCGCCTCCGCTCCGCGAGCTCCGCGAGCGTCACGTCGCTCGCGTAATAGGCGACGGTATTCACGAGCGTCGCCCTGGACAGCGGTTTGCTCAGGTAGTCGTCGCATCCCGACTCGAGGCAGCGCCGCTCGTAGCTCTTCATCGCGTTTGCGGTCAACGCGATGATCGGCCTGTCGTAACCTCGCTCGCGCAAAGCCCTGGCGGCCGCATAGCCGTCGAGCATCGGCATTTGCATGTCGAGCAGGACAACGTCGAAGGGATCGCCTTGTGCTTCCGCCACGGCGACCTGCTCGAGCGCTTCGCGTCCGTCCGCGGCGTGCGAGACCCGCGCGCCGGCTTCCTCGAGCATGTGCTGCGCGAGATAGCGCATGTCGCGCCGATCGTCGACGACGAGCACGCGACAGGACAGTGAGCGTATGTCGCCTACTTCGAAGCGCTGGCCGAGCGGTTTCGATTCCGGCTCGAACATCTCGACGCCGTCGAGCGCTCCAGTGGCGACCGTCACGGTGAACGTGCTGCCGGCGCCCGAGCGCGTCTTGACGGTCACGTCGCCGCCGAGCATGCGGCTCAACGCGCGGCAGATCGAAAGGCCCAAGCCGCTGCCGCCGAAACGCCGCGTCACGGACGAATCGGCCTGCGTGAACGGCTGGAACAGCCGTTCGACGATCTCGTCGGGGATGCCGGGCCCGGTATCGACGACGTCGATGCGAAGCTTCGATTCGTCCGGCAGCAGCCCGACGACGATGCGCACGCTGCCGCTGTCGGTGAACTTGATCGCGTTCTCGACGAGATTGATGAGAATCTGCTTGAGGCGCGTCGGGTCCGTCTCGATCGTCTCGGGCAAGGGCCCGTCGAACTCGATCTCGAGCGCGAGCCCCTTCTCCATCGCGTGCAGCTTCAACAGCGACTGCACCTCGCGCACGATCGTGTCGGGCCTGACCCTGCGGCGATCGAGCTCGAGCTTGCCGGCCTCGATGCGGGAAAGATCGAGGATGTCGTCGATGATCTCGAGCAGATACAAGCCGTTCGTCCGTATCGTCTCGAGGCTCTGCAGGTTGTCCGGATCCCGGAGCTGACTCGCGAGGATTTCCGCGTAACCGAGAATCGCGGACATCGGCGTGCGGATCTCGTGGCTCATGTTCGCGAGAAACTCGCTCTTCGCCTTGTCCGCGGCTTCCGCGATGCGCCGCGCCTCCCGCAGCTCCATCTCGGTCTGCTTCTGATTCGTGATGTCGTGCGCGATGCCGTGCCAGAGAATCGTGCCGTCCGGCTGAGCGACCGGGCTCGCGTACGCCTCGACCCAGATCACCCCCTTCTTCGGGTGGTCGTAGCGGAATTGCGCGTGCCACATCGACATCGTTTCCGCCGAGCGGATCGTGACCTCGCGAAGCCGTTCGTTGTCCTCGTCGGGAATGCGCGCGAAGAGCAGGCTCGCGTCGTCGGTCAGCAAGCCGGGCTCGAGACCGTAGAGCTCGGACGCGTTCGGCGCCATGTACGGGAACGACGGCCGTCCTTCGCTCGGCCGAACCTTGAACGTGAAGACCGTGCCAGGCGTCGCCTCCGCGATGCGGCGCAGTCGCTCGGCGAGCTCGAGCCGCTCGAAATTCGCCTGTTCCGCCTCCTTGCGCTGCGTGACGTCCTCGAACGTGCCTATGACGCGGACGGCGCGTCCGTCGGAGAAATAGGCTTGGCGAATGTCCCGTATCCAACGCACGCTGCCGTCGTCGCCGGGAAGCGTGCGGTACTCGATGTCGCAGTGACCGCCGTCCAACGGGGAGAGACAGCGCCGAGCGGCCTCCTCGACGCGCGGCCGATCCTCGGGATGCACGCGCGAAACGAGGTCCCCGTACGTCATCTCCTCGTGCGGCGAGACGCCGAGAAGCTCCTTCGCGCGTGCACTCGCGACGATGCGATCCGCCCGCACGTCGTAGTCCCACGTGCCGAGGTCGTGCGCCGCCGTCGCGAGGCGCAGCCGCTCCTCCGCCTCCTGCAGCGCCTGCTCGCCGCGCCGCAGGAGATAGGCGTCGGAAAGGATGTGCGCGACGGTCTCCATGAAGTCGATATCGTCGTCCGAGAAAGTCGCCTCGTGGGTCGTGTGGACGCCGAGCACCCCGATCGGACCCTTCTCGTCTCGGATCACCGTGCTGATGCCGCTGACGATGCCGTGCGAGACGAGAAGCTCGGGCGACTTGAAGCGCTCGTCCTCCTCGAGCTTCGTGACGACCACGGGTCGATCGGAGATCAGCGTAAGGGCGGCTTGAGAGTCGCTCTCCCTGTCGATGACGTACCGACCGACGAGACCTTCGCGCCACCCGACGCCGGCCCGCAGCAAGAGCGTCTTGCCGTCCGGCAAGAGCTCTAGCAGCTTCACGAACTCGGCGTCGAAAGCCTTCTGCACGGTTCGAACGGCGATATCGAACAGCGCGTGGATGTCCTTCTCGATGAGCGCCGCTTGCCCGAGCGACGCGAGAGCCTTCTGCTGCCGCTCGCGGCGGCTCAGCTTCAGCGCAACGCGCTGCAGCTGCGTGACGTCCGAGTACGTGACGACGACGCCTTCGACGCGCTTGTCGGATGTCCGGTACGGGAGCACTCGCCGCTGGTAGTAGCGTTCTCCGCTCCTCGACTGCACTTGCCGTTCGCGCGGCTTGAGATCGTGGAGCACCTGACGCGCTTCATCGAGGAGCTCGGGATCGTCGATGCTCGACGAGATATCGGTCAGCGGCCGCCCGACGTCGGACGGAATCAGGTTGAACAGCTCGAGGCACGACGGGGTGTAGCGGCGGATGCGCCATTCCGCGTCGAGAAAGATCGTCGGAACGTTGCTGCTCGTCAGCAGGTTGTCGAGATCGTTGGTCGTGCTCTGGAGCTCTGCGACCTTCGCCTCGAGCTGATGATTGAGCGTCGTGAGCTCCTCGTTGAGAGATTGCAGCTCCTCCTTCGAGGTCTCGAGCTCCTCGTTGCCGGATTGAAGCTCCTCGTTGATGGAGATCGCTTCCTCGTGCGCGGCCTTGAGCGCGTCGTTCGCCGCCTCGAGATCCTCGATCGTGCTGTTGAGCTGCTCGCGCGTCGCCGCGAGCTCCGCCTGCAGCTCGCGGACGAGCTCGCTCTCGGTATCGACGACGGCGTCTTCTGCGGCCACGGCGGAAACGGACAACGGCTCGAACGTGACGAGCAACGTGCCTTCGTCGGGCGGGCCCCCCTCGAGCGGACGAACGACGACCTTGCAGCGCGCGATACGCTCTTCCCGCTGCACACGGCTCTCGGTGGCGACGCGCTGCCCGGTACGACGCGCCTCCTTGAGCGCCGAGCGCAGCTTCGAGCGCAGCCCTTCCCGCGCGAGCTCCACGACGTCCGGGTAATCGGCGTCGACCTCGCCGAGCGAGAGCTGAAGATACAGATCCGCCGACCCGTGCACGTAAAGCAGTCGGTCGTGCGCGTCGACGACGGCGACCCCCCGCTCGAGCTCGCGCAACAGCTGTCGTTGCACGCGTTCGGCGATGCCTCGGCCGCGAGCCGGGATTCGCCCGTGCCCCGCCGACTGCGGCACGCGCAGAGAAGGCGTCGGCAAGCGCACGGAGGCTTCCGTGAACGTATCGACCGGCGGCGGCACGGGCTGATCGGTGCGGCGGAAGATGCGCCATTTCTTCGAGATCGGCGCGAACGCGACGTTCGACGTGCCGACCGTCTCGGAGTTGCCGAGAAACAGGCAGCCTCCCTTCTTCAGCGCGTACTGGAACACCGAGATCACGCGTTGCTGCGCTTCCGGCTCGAGGTAGATCAGCAAGTTTCGGCAACAGATCAAATCGAGGCGCGAGAACGGAGGCTGGACGAGCACGTTCTGCTCCGCGAAGACGACGCACTCTCGCAAGGCCTTCGAGACCTTGTAGTGCTCGCCTTCCTTCACGAAGAATCGTGCGAGCCTCTCCGGAGAGACGTCGTTCTCGATCGAGCTCGGATAGATGCCCGCACGTGCCGCGTCGAGCGCATCCTCGGCGACGTCGGTCGCGAAGATCTGCATCCTGCGCGAAACGCCCGCGGCGTCGAGCCTCTCCTTGAGCAGCATCGCGAGGGTGTAGGCTTCCTCTCCCGTCGCGCACCCCGGTATCCACGCGCGTATCGGCACCGAGGCGTCCGCGCCGACGACCAGCTCGCGCAGCACCTTCCGATCCAGCACGGCCCAAGCTTCTTCGTCCCTGAAGAATCGAGTGACGCAGATCAAAAGGTCGCGGCGCAACGCTTGCACCTCCGACGGATTCTCGCGCAACAGCTCGACGTACTCCGAAATACGGTCGATCTGATTGAGACCCATGCGCCGCTGAACGCGACGCCAAAGCGTATTCTTACGATATCTGCGGAAGTCGTGATTAGTTTCGGCGCGCAATAGTTCGGTGATAGGCAACAGATCCTCTTCGATCAGCGTTGTCGACGGGCTGCTGCTGTCGCGCGAACCTTCCAAGAATCCGAAGCACGCGTGCCGCGCATAGCTGACGAGCTTCTCCGGAATACGCGCCACGGGAAGGATCATGTCGATGTGCGCCGTATCGAACGGGCTGCGCGGTAGCCGTCGAAGCGCACTACCGCCCGGCTCGTCGACCACCGTGAGCCCGCCGCGCTCCTTGATCTCGCGCAGACCCGCCTCGCCGCACGGCTTTCCGCCGGACAACACGACGCCGACCGCGCGCTCCGCCCTTCCCGAGGCGAGCTCGGTGAACAGGCGGTCGATTTCCCCGCACGCGCTGTTACGCGCGCGCTTCGGCCTGAGCGGATAAACCTCGCCGGCTTCTATCGCGACGGTGTGACGGGGGGCCGGGATATAAACGATGTTCGGCTCGATCGACGTGCGCTGCTGGACCTCTCGCACGGGCATCGCGGAGCGTTGTGCGAGCGCATCGCGCGCGGTCCCGTCTCCGTCGTCTCGTTGCTGCCAAACGACGACGAACGCCATGCCCGGCCGCGGCGGCATCGCGGCCAGCAGCGCCGAGAGCGCGTCGTCGCAACCCGGCGACACGCCGACGCCGACGATCAGCGGGGGCGAGCGTTGCCCCGGGGCGAGGCCCGCCTCTCCCGCAGGGCCGCCCGCAACGTCCGGCGGATCCGCGTTGAATGAACGCTTCCGCACTGCCTCGATTCTCGATCCCGCGGAACGACGGGCATGGTAGCAACAATTGGGAGGCCCGGTACAAGCGCAGCTCGAGAAAGACGGAAGCGCTCCAAGAAAAATCCGCTGCGCCTGCTTCCCTGCGACGGAACCGCCGAGCGGCTTGCCGGTTGGGGAGAGGGCTCCGCCTCGCTGGCGATCGACGGCGTCGCGCCGAGAGTGAGTCGGTCGAAAGTCGTGCCGCGCCCGGAAGCGGCCGGCAACGCGATGCGTCAGTGCACGGCGCGCTTCAGCTTGTGCACCGAGTCTCCGTAGTAATCGATCATGGCCCGATTCAGTGCGCGCGGCACATCGCTGGTCAGGCCCTCGGGATCGATCACCAGATACTTCATGCGTCGATCGGTGGGATGCGGCTCGTACTTCACGATACCGACGTTACCGCCTTCGCGAGTCAGCGACCATACCACTCGAGACGCCGTCGAGAACGGCATATTGAGCTTCTTGACCAGCGATACGAGCGTATGCGGCTTGCCGTCCATCTCGGCGACCAGGATCTCGAGCGCGACGAGATACTGGGCGAGCGTGATGTGCGGATAGTTCTCGTAGATGCACTCTAGCGCGGCGAGCATCGCTCGACGCACGCCTTCCGCGTCGAACTCGCGGTTGATCTCCGCGTCGAGTTTCTTTTTCTTCGTTTTCGCCTTCTTTTTGGCCCGAGCCGCCATATGCCGACCTATCGTAGACGAGTCCTGTCTTCTGTCAACGGAACGAGGCATGATCCTTCTCTAGCTGGAGATTCTACTTCCCAAGGAAGCGAAAATACCGAATTTGTGGTGAATCTTCATATCCGGGAAAGCCCGAATCCGCTCTGAGCAACCCCCGTTTGCGGAATGATTGCGCATCCTGCAGTGTGCGGACCGTGCTGCGCCGCGGAAATGGGCGCCGATACCATCCCGGACCGCCGATGCGCGTGTCGAGCGGCTTCGCGTTCACGCTTCCGTGCGAAACGCGTCGACCGTGTTGGACACGCCTGCGAGCCGGTCGTTCCCTGCCCGCAGCTTCGTCCGCGCTCCCGGGCGCTGATTCCGAGGCCGTTCTGCACCATTTCCTCCTGAAAGACACGCTCCTTCTTGCAAATAACGAGCCGAACGCGCGGCAAGAGCAGAAATTTCTACGCCGGAGAACAAGCGCAGGGCGGTGCTTGATCGAAAAAGGGGTCAAAACCCGGCTCCGGCGCCCTGCCGAGACCAGGAGGAGCAGCAGATCGGGGAGAAGTCGAGGACGGCTGCTCAAAACGAAGGGGATGCGGCGCGCGGCCGCATCCCCTTCTGGATGTGCGCTTCCCGATCGGGAATCACGCCGGCGAGCGGCCGAGCTGCGCGCTCGGCTCTCGCTCGCGGCTGGACTCGTCTTCGACCTCCTCGGCCGACGGCCCCTCCGGTCGCAGCTTGAGCAGCAGCAGCATGCCTGCGCCGAGCAGCGAGCCGAGCCCCATGATCAGCGAGACCGTCGGACGCGAGAACTCCGCGTCGAACAGGAAGCCGGCGATGATCGGCGCGATGACCGCGCCGCCGCGGCCGACGCCGATCGCGAAGCCGGTGCCCGAAGCGCGAACGTGCGTCGGGAACGCGTGCGCAAAGATCGCGTAGAGCCCGACGATACCGGCGTTCGTGCAGAAGCCGGCGGCAAAGCAGATCATCGACAGCCGCGCGAGGTCGTCGGGCGAGCTACCGAAGATCGTGACCATCACGGTCGAGAGCGCCAGCACCCCGATCGTCAGCGCCTTCAGCGGGAAGCGCAGCGTCAGGAAACCGAGCACCGCGCCGCCCGTCGCGCCGCCCGCGTTGACCCAGACGAGCACGCCGGCCGCCTGCGACGACTCGAAGCCCATCCGCGTGACGATCTCCGGCACCCACTTGATGATGTAGTAGAACGTCGTGATGTGGAAGAAATAGGCCAGCGTCACGAGCAGCGTCACGGCGATCAGCCCGGGGGCAAACAGATCGGTCGCCGAGCGCTTCCTGACTTCCTCCGAGATGCGCGGCAGCGTGCTGATCGCCGCATGGCCCATTCGCTTCAGCGTCGCGTTGATCCGCTCGAGCGCGCCCGGCGGCTGCTTCCGGGCCAGCCAGTGAATCGATTCCGGTATGAAGAAGTACACGAGCGGGATGAACGCCGCCGTGACGATTCCGCCGAACACGAAAATCGGCCGCCAGCCCTCGTAGATCGCGAGCAGCTGCGCCGCGATCGTGCCGCCGACGACCGCACCGACCGGATACCCGATCGCCATCAGCGAGACGCACATGTGCTTGCGTTTCGCGTTCGCGAACTCCGCCGCGACGGCGTTGATCGCCGCGAGCATGCCGCCGATGCCGAGACCGGTGATCACCCGCCAGATCGACAGCGACACGACCCCGGTCGCGGTCGTCGCGAGGAACATGCCGAGCGACATGACGAGCAGGCAGCCGAGCATCGTCGCGCGCCGGCCGAACTTGTCGGCGACACCGCCGATGAGGATCGAGCCGAGCGCCATGCCCACGAGCTCCGCCGACAGGACGAAGCCGAGCGTGCTCCGGGTGATACCCCACTCCCTGAGGATCTCCGGCGACGCATAGCTGATGGACATGACGTCGAAGCCGTCGAGCGCGTTGAGCCCGATCGTGATCGCCACCGCGACGATCTGCATCGTGCTCATCGGCGAGTTCATTATGGTTTCGCGCGGATCGGTGTTGTTCACAGGCCGAGTCCCCCCAAGAATCAATCCGGCGGAGCGTACCATATTTTCTGCGGCATCCCGCTATGGATCGAGCGCGAGACACGGCCTCGCCGCGCGGTGAAGCGCCGAAGGGCCTCGATACGCGCTCGACGGGCGGTCGCCAAGAAGAATCGAGGGGCGGCTTGGCGGCCGAAGACCAGCCGGAGACTTCGACGACGTAAGGATTTCCGGCAGCCGCGCGGCGGCCATTCGCAGACTGCCGCCCTCGAGTCGCAGCCCGCTCGCCTGTGATCGCGGTCACATCCTGCCGGCGCGAGCGCAACTGGAATCTTCATGATCCGTGTAGGCTTCGACCGCCTTCGAAAGCAGGGAGCGACCGATGACCTCTTCTCGTAGTGCCGCCCTTACCGCCGCGCTCGCACTTTTCGCCGCCTGGTCGGCCGGGGCGCTGGCAGACCCGCCGCCGCACGCCCCCGCGCACGGCTGGCGTAAGAAGCACGACCCGTACTACTTGGGCTACTCGGGCGTTCGGTACGAGCAGGACTTCGGCATCGTCTCCGGCCGTTGCAATCGTGAAGAGATCGCGACGGTCGTCGGCGGAGCGGTCGGCGGCTACCTCGGCTCACGCATCGCGGAGGAGCACCCGGTCGTCGGAACGGTGCTCGGCACCGTCGCCGGCGCCGTCATCGGCAAACGCATCGGGCGAGAGCTCGACGAGCGGGACAGACACTGTTTCGGGCATGCGCTCGAGCTCGGCGAGATCGGGCAGCGGATTCTGTGGACGAACGAATCGACGGGAGCGCGATACGAGCTCGTGCCGGGAGCCGTCCTCGAGCGGCAAGGCGTCACGTGTCGAGAGTTCACGATGACCGCGGCCGACGCGCGCGGCCGCTCGTCGAGCAAAGGCCGCGCGTGTCAGGTGAGGCCCGGGGTCTGGGAGGTCGCCCGCTGAGGTCGACGGGCGACTCCGCGCATCGAGCCTCCCCGCCCGCCATGGGCTCGCCCTCTACTCGCCGGTGTCGCGAACGCCGCACCGGCACGTGACTTTCTGCACGCGCGCGCGGACGAGCTCGACGTTCTCGCCGATCTCGTAGTCGCCGCTGAAAGTCACGGGGCGGTCGTCGTCTCGTTGCCAAGCCTGGGGAACCTCGATCGTGACGAGCTCCCCGCTCTCCCGACGAACGCTGAGCACGATCACGAAGGTCCCGCTCGACGCCGCGCAATCGTCGTTATCGATTACCCCCGCGACCGACGCGACGGTATTCCTTTGCAGATACTCGATGCCGACCGCGGCGCGGCAAACGGGAGGCTCTTGAGACTTTCCCTCCTGCGCGAAGGACGCCGTCTCGAGCACGGCGGAAGCGACTAGGAACGATACGAGCCTTGTGCAGAGACGCATACCGTAT
This sequence comes from Gammaproteobacteria bacterium, assembly GCA_017577365.1. GTDB lineage: Bacteria > Pseudomonadota > Gammaproteobacteria > Steroidobacterales > Rariloculaceae > ZC4RG20. The sequence goes on from PKRJ01000004.1 coordinate 92,545, forward strand.
CTCCCGTGCCGGCTGCTTGGCGGAGCTTACTCCATTCTCTTTACAGCGACTCCGGCAGCTCGACCCGGTGAGCCTCGGCATCCGCGACGGCAATGACCGTCGATGAGCCTACCGCGTCCCGGCTTCGCCGCGTTCGGCATCCTTATTGCTTATCGCTCGTCCGGGCCAGCCGAACGTGGCCCAAGAAAATGCCGGGTCCTCGCTTCCTCCGAGTAGTCCTCGTCCGGAGGACCCAAGATCGCCCGGCCGCCGAAGCAAAGGGGTTCGATCACCACCCGCGTTCGACTGCCTCGCCGCCGGCATCGGGCAGCCGACGCTCACAAGAGGGCACAGCGATGATCGTCGAACGTATCGGGCCAAGACGCGTTCTCGGCTCTTCGTTGATGAGTCTTGCGATCGTGTTGTCTTCGTCGGTCGTGCTCGCTCAACAGCAGCAGCCCGCTCCGCAGCAGCAACCCGCACCGCAGCAGCAACCCGCACCGCAACCGGGCCCGCAGCAGCAAGCCGAGCCGCAACCGGCGCCGGAGGGTCAATCCGCGCAGCAACAAGCCGAGCGGCAGCCGCCCGCCCCCGAGGCGCAGTCCCCGCAAGAAGAGGACGTGCAGATCGCGCGCGCGGAACCGCCGCCCGCGCAGCCGTCGCTGCCGGCGATGACCGGCGTGCGGATCATTCAGGTCAAGCACGATCGGATCGACGAGTTCGAAAGTCTCGTCAAAGAGCTTCGCGCCGCCATGCAGGAATCCGGTCGGCCCGGCTTCCAGGTCTACAGCGTCGCGCTCGGCGAGGTGAACACGTATCACATCGTCGTGCCGCTCGACTCGTTCGCGTCGCTCGCGCAGTTCGAGCAGCAGCCGCCGATGGAGCCGGTCGAGTGGGAGAAGTGGCGGAACCGCATGGGGGAGACGATCGATTCCCACACGATGCTCGTCGCACGCATGCGTCCGGAGCTCTCGATCGCGCCGACGAACATGGAGCAACAGCCGTCGGAGCTCCTGATGCTGATCGAGGACATGGTCATACCCGGCAAGGCGCGCGAGTACGACGCTTTCGTTCGCGACGAGCTGATTCCCGTGCTGCGGCAAGCGAATGTCCCGGCCATGTTCGCGAGCGAGGTGATCCTCGGCGCCGATGCGCGCACGCGGGTCTTCGCCGTGCCGTTGCCTGGCTGGCAGGAGCTCGACGGACCTTCGCCGTTCGTCGAAGTGCTGGGACCGGAGGCGGCGGAGCAGCTCATGGCGCGCGGCGACGCGCTGACCGAGCGCTCGGAGAGCCAGATACTGCGATTCCGCCCGGAGCTGTCGATCCAGCCGACGCCGTAGGCGACACGCGGACGGACCGGCACGAGGAACTCGGTCCTCGAAAGAATCGAGAACCGCGGCTTATGGCGCGCATGAGCGCGAGGCCGTTCGGGCTCGCGCGGTCGGATGGTGCGCCCGGAGAGATTCGAACTCCCGACCACCTGGTTCGAAGCCAGGTACTCTATCCAACTGAGCTACGGGCGCAGATTACAGGCCCCGGCGAAACTCCGCGACGCGGCCGCATCGCGGAGTGCCCGACCGACCGCGCCATGATAAGCCAAAAGGCGGCCCGGGTGGGTTTCGATCGCACCGCGGCGGGGAGGCCGCGCTTCGCGGCGGACATCGAGGAATCCTTTCGCGCCGATCTGTCGTAGGATAGGGACCTGCACCTGCGGTCGGCCCCCGGGACACGGTGGAGCGCGCGCCTCGGCGCGCGATCGGGGGATCTGCGGTCCGCCGCGCGCGGAGCGCCAGTGGCCGACGGCACCAGAACGTAACAACTAAGGAGAGGGGAAAAAATGAAACGCCTCGATATCGTCCGGCCCGCGGCCGTCCTCGGCCTCGCAGCAGCGTTTGCCGGGACCGCCGTCGCGGAGCCCGTCACCTACGAGATCGACTCGGCACACACGTATCCGTCCTTCGAGGCCGACCACATGGGCGGGCTCTCGAAGTGGCGCGGCAAGATCAACAGCACGACGGGAAAGATCACGCTCGACAAGGAGGCGCAGACCGGCACCGTCGAGGTGACGATGGACATGAACACCGTCGACTTCGGCCATGAAGGCTTGAACAACCACGCGAAGTCCGATGCCGCGATGTTCAACGTGTCGGAGTACCCCACGGCGACCTATACTGGCCGGCTCGTGGATTGGCGGGACGGCGCCCCGACCGCGGTCGACGGCACGCTGACGTTGCACGGCACGAGCAAGCCGGTGCGGCTCACGATCAACAGCTTCAAGTGCATGCAGCACCCGCAGCGCGGCGTCGAGGTCTGCGGCGCGGACGCCGAGGCGGATATCAATCGCGCGGATTTCGGCATCAACTTCGGGCAGAACTTCGGCTTCGACATGGGCGTGAAGCTGCGCATTCAGGTCGAAGCGCTCGCGCAGCCGTCGAGCTGAGTCGGGCCTGACGCTCGCGCGGCCCCGGGCGGCCCGGCTGCCCGGGGCCGTTTTCGTTCCCGCCCCCCCGGGGGCTCAGCGAGCCTCTGCCCGCAGCGCCGCGTGCGCGCGCCGCACGGCCGCCTCACGGTTACCGCGCGGCGGGTCCGCGGCCAGGTGGAGCAGCGCGGCGCGGACGACGCTCTTGACCTCGCCTTCCGGCAACCCGTCCGCGAGTTCGGGCGTCAGCTCGGCCGTCGCCTCCTCGACGCATGCGCCGCGGTCGAAGGCCGCGACGGCCTCGTCGAATCGGCGCCTCACTTCCTCTTCCGTCACCATGGGCTCTCCCGCAGCAGTCGCATGTAGCGCCGAAGCGCAGCACGGGCAACGACGCTATCATGTGCGCTCGCCGTAACGTACAGCAACGACGCATGTCATCCTGGCTCGACACCGCTCTCGACCGCTTCGAGCGCGACAACGAGGATCTCGCGCTCGCGACGCACCGGGTTCTCGCGCGCATCGCGACGGACGCGCCGTTGCACGCGCGGCTCTTGAACACGCTGTCGATGCTCGAGCATCTCGGCAGCCGCAAGATCGTCGCGACGCAGTCGTCCGCGGGCATCGACGAGCCGACGTTGCGGCACGTCGCGGAGGAAGCGCATCACGCGTATTTCATGAAGCGCCAGGCGCAGAAGGCGGGCGGCAGAGCGCTCGAGTACGTCGACGAGGATCTCCTCGCGCCCGCCGCGGCGCGCATGTATTTCCAGCGCCTCGAGGCCGGGATGAAACGCACGCTCGGCGCGACGCGCGCGACATACCTTTACATGTCGATGATCGTCGAGTTTCGCGCGCTATGGTTCTACCGGCTGTATCAGCGCGTGCTGAGGGAAACGGGCCACCGCTTGTCGCTGAAGCGCGTGCTGGGCGAGGAGCAAAATCATCTGCACGACGTCGCGACGCGTCTCGACGCCGCGGGAGAGCCGACCGAGACGCGGGCGCTGCGCTTTCTCGCCGCGGAGCAACGCCTCTACGAGCGGCTGCTCGCGGCGATGCGGGCGGAAATTCTCGATCTCGCGCCGTCCCCTTCCTCCGCCGTTCGTCGTAGGATTGGGGTATCTGCATAGTCGGGAGGACGCCGTCGGCGGCCTCCCGGGAGTCCGTCATGAGAATCCGCATCGCCGTCGTCGTCGTCCTGCTCGTGGCTCTTCTCGTCCTGCCGCCGGTGTTCGGCAAGGTCGCGGAGTCCCGCGTCACCGCGCACATCGAATCGCTCCGCGAGAAGCAGCTCGACATCACGATCGACGAGTACGAGCGAGGCTGGTTCTCGAGCCGGGCGCGGATCACGCTGAAGCCGTCGCAACTGCACCCGAGCGCGGCCCTGCTCGCCGACGTCCTCGATCCGCTGACGGTCGCGGTCGACATCCGTCACGGTCCCGTGTCGCTCGCGGACGGCTTCTTCCTCGGCATGTTCGAAACCTATGCGCGTCCCGTCGACGACAGCCCCGTCGTCGACTTCGTGGTCGAAGCGCAAACGACACTCGACGGCAGCGTCAATTTCGCGGTGGAGATCATGCCGCTTCGGCACGACTTCGCGGATGGCCGCGTCAACCTCTCCGGCGCTCGCGCGAGCGGCACGATCGAGCGCCGACGCGTCGACGCGCGCGGAGAGCTCGCCTCGCTCGAGATCGCATCTCCGACCGGTGCGGTATCGATGATCGGCGTCCGCGCGTCGACGGATACCGAGCGGCACTCGGGCCGCGTCGCACCGGGCACGCTATCCGTCGAGGTCGATCGGATCGCCTTCGAGCGGTTCGAAAACTCTTCTCAGGCTTTCGATGCGACCGGCGTACGCTTCGCGTCCCGCTCGAGCGTCGATCGCGCTCTCAACCGGCTGCACGGCCGAGCGGTGTTCGCCTTCGAGCAAGCGCGCACGGGGAACGGCGCCACGATCACCGACGCGCGTTACGAGATGAGCTTACGAAACGTCGACGTTGCGGCCCTCGAGGCCTATTACGATCTCGTCGCGGACGGGGCGCCTGCCGAGCCGAGCATGGACGTCGTCGCACCGATCGTGCAGCGTCTCGTCGCGAGTAGTCCGAGCTTCGCGATCGATACGGTGAGGTTCCACGTCGACGGCCAACCTTTCGAGGCGAGCTTGCACGTCGACGTGGATTCGAGCGTGCCGCCGTCCGGCGGCGCCGTGGATTTGAACGACCCGGAGTACTGGCGCTCGATCCTCAAGGGCCGAGCCGGGCTGAGCGCGGCGAAACCGCTCGTCGAGCAACTCGCCGCCGCGGGGATCAAGGTGCAGCTTCTCGCTGCCCAAGAAGACGGCGCGTCGATGCCGACGGACTCGCTCGACGCGCTCGCCGAGGCCCAGGTCGGCCTCGTGCTCGGCATGCTGAGCGCTCAGGGCATGATCGAGGACACCGGGAGTCTGTACCGAACGACCCTGTCGTTCGAGAACGGGCGGATCACGGTCAACGGCCAGCCGCTCCCGTTCTAACGACCGCGGGCTCCCGCGCGGCTCGTCATTCGTCGCCTTCCCGGTCCGACGCCGTCGCGCCGTCGCCGCCGCTGCCCGAAGCTTCGTCCGCCGCTGATTCGTGGGGCTCCGCGTCGTCCTCGGCGAGCTCGTCGGGATCGACCGGAACGACCTCGAACTCGCCGCGGCTGCGGCGCGCGGGTCTGGGCGCGTCGTCCCCGCGCATCTGCTTGAGCTCCGCGAGCTCGAGCTCGCTGATCGGATGGAACTCGCCCAGCCCGCAGGTGAATCCTCGCGAGAACGCGTCGAACCCCCATCGCTCGAGCACGGTAATCGTGTCGTTGTCGCAGAGGCGATTCGCCGTCGGGCTGTACATGAAGCGTTTCTCGGCCGCGAGCCGCGGGCACTCGCGTTCCAGGTAGTTGAGGTAGATCTCGCCGGAGCGCATGTGGAAGATCAACGTGCGATCGTCGATCACCTCCGTGCGTCTGACCCGTTCGATCAGAATGCATCGCTCCGGCGCGCGGTTCACCGGGGCCGCCGCGTCGCCGTTCTGCGCCGCCGCGATATCGAAAGCGACGGCGAGCGGAAAAAAGGCCCACGAGACGTTTCGAATCAAGCGCATGACGATCTCTCCCCCGGCGCATCGGCCCCTGGACGCACGGCGAAACGCTGAAACTATAGACCAACCGATTCGCCGCGGATTCCCGGCGCGAGCGGGCGAGCCCCACGACGCGCTATGATCCGCGCCATGATCCGCGCCGCGAGCTCGCCGACGAACGACTCTCCGCCCGCGCCCGTGCTCGAGGCGTTCGGACTCGCGCCCGACACGGCGCGGCCTGCCGCGTCCGGGCTCATCAATCGGACCTGGCACGTCCGCTCGCGGAGCGGCGAGCCGCTGGTGCTGCAGCGGGTCAACCCGATTTTCCCGGACGCGGTCAACGACGATATCGACGCGCTGACGCGCCACCTCGCGTCCCGCGGCCTCGTGACGCCGCGGCTCGTGCCGCCCATCGGAGGCGGTCGCTCGTTCCGCTTCGACGGCGAGACGTGGCGCGTGCTGACCGCGATCGACGGCGTGGCGAAAGACGCCCTCGAATCCGCGGGGGAGGCGCGCGAGGCGGGCCGTATCCTCGCGACGTTCCATCGCGCGGTGGCGGATTTCCAGGCCGGGCTCGCGAATGCACGCCTCGGCGTCCACGATACCGCGCGGCATCTTGCGAGGCTCCGCCGCGCGCTCGACGAGCACCGGGCCCATGCCGAGATCGCGCGGGTGCGCCCGCTCGCCGAGCGCGTGTTCGAGCACGCGTCTCGGCTGCCGCCGCTACCAAAGGCGGCGGATCGCGTCGTCCACGGCGACCCGAAGATCTCGAATATCCTGTTCGATCGGGCCGGCCGCGCGCTCTGCCTGATCGATCTCGATACGCTCGCGCGAATGCCGATCGCGCTCGAGCTCGGCGACGCGATGCGCTCGTGGTGCAACCCCAATCCCGAGGACTCGCCCGATTCGCACTTGTCGCTGCCGCTCTTCGCGGCCGCCGTCGAAGGCTACGCGGAGGCCGCCGGCGGCCTGCTCGACGAGAGCGAATGGTCCGCGATCCCGGACGCGACGCTGACGATCACGGTCGAGCTCGCGGCGCGCTTCTGCACCGATGCGCTCGAGGAGCGCTATTTCCGTTGGGATCCGGAGCGCTACGGGAGCTCGAGCGCGCATCAGCAGGCGCGCGTCGACGGTCAGCTCGCGCTCGCGGCCTCGATCGAAGCGGAGCTCGACGAGATGCGCCGGATCGTCCGGCGCGCGTTCGGCTCGTCGGCGTGACCGCCCCGGGGCAGCGTGCGCGTCGGACACCGTCCATTCGTGAATTCCGCACGACGTGCCATGACACTTCCGTGACAAACGGCCCCGCCCCATTTGCTATATCGCCCCGCAGGAACGGGATCGAGGCTCGCTCGTGCTGGATCAGTTGTCGATGGTCGGCGTCTCGTGGCGCCAAGGGGGCACGGAACGCCTCGCCGAGTTCACGCTCGACCAGGAGCAGGCGGGCGAGAAGCTCACCGCGTTCGCGCGACGGCTCGGCCTCGCGGAGCTCGCGTATCTCGCGACGTGTAATCGCGTCGAGCTGATCTTCCGACGTACGGCGGAAACGCCGGGCCCGGATCTCCGCCGCGACGCTTTCGAGCTTCTGACCGGCCGCAAGCCCGCGCCCGGCGAAGCCGAGCGCCGCCTCAAGGCGTGGCAGGGCGAAGGCGCGGCCGAGCATCTGTTCCTGATCGCGGCGGGCCTCGATTCGGCCTGCGTCGGCGAGAACGAGATCGTGCGGCAGGTGCGCGATTGCCGCGACCGCGCGCAGGCGATCGGCCTCCTGGGTCCCGTGCTCGGGCTCGTGTTCGACGAAGCGCTGAAGATCGCGGCGCGCGTCCGCGGCGAGACGCGCGTCGGACACGGCCGCGTCTCCCTCGCCGAGATCGCCGCGGATCTGATTCGCGAGCGGCTCGCCGAGACACCGGGTGCGGTCGCGCTCGTCGGCGTCTCGCCGATGACCGAGCGCGCCGCGCTCGCGCTATCCGGCACGCGCCATCCTCTCGTCATCGTGAACCGCACCGCATCGAAGGCCGAAGCGCTCGCCGCGCGTTTCGGCGCACGGCACATGGCGCTCGACGCGTTTCTCGCGAGCCCTCCACCGCTCGAGGCCGTGCTGAGCGCGACCGGCTCACGCGACCCGGTGCTCGGCGCGGCCGTGATCGAGAGAATCGCCGCCGGTGCGCCGTCGGGCCGCGCACCGCTGATCGTCGACATGGCGATCCCTCCCGATGCCGATCCCGCCGCATGCGAGCGATTCGGCGTGCCGCGCTGCGGCATGGACGAGATCGTGCGGCGCGCCGAGGAGAACCGGGCGGCCCGCCTCATGCACGCCGCCGAGGCGCGCGAGCACGTCGACCGTGCGCTCGAGGAGCTCCGCGATCGCTTCGTCGAGCGCATCTCGGGGCCGCTCTTCGCCGTGCTGCAGCAGCGCTATCGACAGACCGCGCTCGAGGGCGTGCGCAGGCTCGTGAAGAAGGAGCTCAAGGGGCTCGGCGACAAGGAGCGCGCGGCCGTCGAGCGCTGGGCCGAGGCGCTCGCGCGCCGCTTCGCGCATATCCCGTGTCTCGGGCTCAAGGGTCTGCTCTACGCCGGGCCGGACGGCTCGATCGACGCGTTTCTCGACGGGCTCGAGCCCGAGTTCGCGGAGGAGCTTCGCGCGGCACTCGAGCGCGGCCTCGAGACCGTGACCGAGTCGCACGAGCAGGAAACCGAAACCGCGGTCGCGACCGCGTCCGTCGCGGAGGCGAAACGATGAAGCTCAGGCTCGGCACGCGCGGCTCGGATCTCGCACGCACGCAATCCGAGAGCGTGGCGAACAAGCTGCGTGCCGCGGGCCACGAGGTCGAGCTCGTCGTGATCCGCACCGCCGGCGACCGCTCGCAAGCGCCGTCGTTCGGCTCGATCGGCGCACAGGGCGTCTTCGTCCGCGAGATCGAGCAGGCGCTGCTCGACGGCGAGATCGATCTCGCCGTGCATTCGTTCAAGGATCTGCCGACGACGTCGCCCGCGGGCCTCGTGATCGCGGCCGTGCCGCCGCGCGAGGACGCGGCGGACGTGCTGGTCATGCGCGAGGACGCCTACGACGCGGACGGCGGCGAAGGCCTCCCGATTCGCGAAGGCGTGCGCGTCGGCACGTCGTCGATGCGCCGCACGATCTGGCTCAAGCATTTCAGGCCCGATCTCGTCGTCGCCCCGCTGCGCGGCAACGTGCCGACGCGCATCGCGAAGCTGCGCGAGGGCGGCTACGACGCGATCGTGCTCGCGGCCGCAGGTCTCGCGCGTCTCGGCGACCCGGGCGGACCGCTCGTCGCGGCGCTTTCGGGTCTGCGCACGTCGCGCCTCGAGCCGCGCCGCTTCGTGCCGGCTCCGGCGCAAGGGGCGCTCGCGGTACAGTGCCGCGAGGACCGCGCCGACGTGCGCGACGCGCTCGCCGAGCTCGACGATTGGCCGAGCCGCGCGGCCGTGACGGTCGAGCGCGACGCGTTGAGGCGCGCCGAAGGCGGCTGCAACACCGCGTTCGGCGCGTACTGCACCGCGCGCGAAGGCTTGCTGCGCGTCACGGCGATGATCGAGCGCGAAGAGCGAATCGTCACGGCGACGGTGACGGGCAACGACGAGCGCGACGCCGTCGACCGGCTCTGGGGATCGATCGACGACGAGCTCGACACGGCGCGCGCCGCGCGCGGCGCGGGAGGCGACCGATGACCGCGCCGCGCGAAGCCGCGCGGGCCGCGCGGCGCATTCTGATCACGCGCAGCGAAGACGACGCGTCGGCGTGGGCGGATGCGCTCACGCGAGCAGGCGCCGAAGCGGTCGTGCTGCCTTGCATCGACGCCGAGCCGATCGTCGATGCGGCGCTCGCGACCGCGCTTCGCGACGCCGCGCGACGAGCCGACTGGGTCGTGTTCACGTCGCGGCGCGGCGTGGAGGCGTTCGTGCGGCTCGTCGGCACGACGAGCACGAAAGCGCGCGTCGCCGCGGTGGGACCCGCGACCGCGGATGCCGCGCGTCGCGCGTTGGGCCGCACCGATCTCGTCGGCGAGCGCGGCACGGGCGAAAGCCTCGCCGACGCGCTGATCGAAGCCGTGCGCCCAGCACGAGGCGCCGACGCATCGAGCTCGCCGCGCGTCGTGCTCGCGCTCGCCGCGAACGCGCGCGACGTTCTCGAGCGAAAGCTGCGCGAGGCCGGCATCGACGTCGAGCGCTTCGACGTCTATCGCACCGTGCCGGCCGCGCCGCGCGCCCCGCGGATCTCGCTCGCATCGCTCGACGTCGACGCGGTCTGGCTCGCGAGCCCGTCCGCGGTCACGGGATTCCTGAATCAGGTCGAGCTCGACGCCGACGTGGCGCTCGTCTCGATCGGACCGTCGACCGCCGCCGCGATCCGCGAGCGAGGCCTCGCCGTGGCCGCGGAAGCGGCGAAGCCGAGCTTCGAAGGTTTGCTGGAGGCGACCCCATGAAGGACGTTTCGATCACGCTGCCGGGCCGCGTGCGGCCGCGGCGTTTGAGACGCACGCCGGCGCTGCGCGATCTCGTCGCCGAGACGCGCGTCACCGCCGCCGAGCTCATCATGCCGCACTTCGTGCTGCCGACGGACAACGCGGAGATTCCCGTGAGCTCCATGCCGGGCATTCATCTGCACGGCATCGAGAACCTGCTGCGGCAGATCGAGTCGGATCGAAAGCTCGGCATCCGCGCGGTGCTGCTCTTCGGGCATCCCGAGGAAGGCACGAAGTCGCCGGACGGCGCCGCCGCGGCCGCGGCGAACGGCGCGGTGCAGCGCGCCGTCGAGCGGCTGAAGCGCGAGCACGGCGACGAGCTCATCGTGATGACGGACGTTTGTCTCTGCGCGTACACCAGTCACGGGCACTGCGGCATCGTGAAAGACGGCTACGTCGATAACGACGCGTCATTGAAGCCGCTCGTCGACGCGGCGCTGTCGCACGCGCGCGCCGGCGCCGACGTCGTCGCGCCGTCGGACATGATGGACGGCCGCGTCGGCGCGATCCGCGACGCGCTCGACGCGCACGGCTTCGAGCACGTCGCGCTCCTGTCTTACGCGGTGAAATACGCGTCCGCGTACTACGGTCCGTTCCGCGAGGCCGCGGATTCGGCACCCGAACACGGCGACCGCAAGACCTACCAGATGGACTGCCGCAACGTGCGCGAGGCGCTGCGCGAGTCCGAGCTCGATACGGACGAGGGCGCGGACATGCTGATGGTGAAGCCCGCGCTCGCGTATCTCGACGTGATCCGTTCGGTTCGCGAAATATCGGACCTGCCGCTCGCCGCCTACAATGTCTCGGGCGAGTACTCGGCCGTGAAGGCGGCCGCGGCGAACGGCTGGCTCGACGAGCCGGCGATCGTCCGCGAGAACCTGATCGCGATCCGCCGCGCGGGCGCCGATCAGATCATCACGTATCACGCGCGGGATGCGCTCTCCGGAGGGTGGTTGTGAGCATCGACGAGCGGGTCGGCGGCGGCCCCGAATCGCGGGCCTGGTTCGAGCGCGCGAAGCGCGTGACGCCCGGCGGCGTCGATTCGCCGGTGCGCGCCTTCGGCGCGGTCGGCGGCACGCCGCTCGTGATCCGCGAGGCGCGCGGCGCGACGATCGTCGACGTCGACGGACGCGAGTATCTCGATTTCGTCGGCTCGTGGGGCCCGCTGATCCTCGGTCACGGGCATCCGAAGGTGGTCGAGGCCGTCGAAGCGGCGCTGAAACGCGGCACGTCGTACGGCGCGCCGTGCATGCCGGAGATCGAGCTCGCCGAGGAAGTCGTCGCGAGCTATCCGGGCCTAGAGCAGGTGCGCTTCGTGTCGTCCGGCACCGAGGCCGTGATGAGCGCGATCCGGCTCGCGCGCGCCGCGACGGGCCGCGATCTGATCGTGAAGTTCTCGGGCTGCTATCACGGGCACGCCGATGCCCTCCTCGTCGCGGCGGGGTCGGGCCTCGTGACGTTCGGGCAGCCGTCGTCGGCCGGCGTGCCGAAGGACTTCGCCGCGCTGACGCGCGTCGCGCCGTTGGACGAGATCTCGACGCTCGAGCGTCTCTTCGACGCGGACGGCGATCGCATCGCGTGCGTCGTGATCGAGGGCGTGCCGGCGAACAATGGTTTGCTCGTGCAGCGCAAGGCGTTCCTCGAAGCGCTGCGCGCGCTCTGCGACCGGCACGGCGCGCTGCTCATTCTCGACGAGGTCATCACGGGCTTCCGTCTCGGACCCGGCGGCGCGGCCGAGCGCTACGGCATCACGCCGGATCTCGCGACGTTCGGCAAAGTCATCGGCGGCGGCATGCCGGTCGGGGCATTCGGCGGGCGGCGCGAGCTCATGCGGCTGCTCGCGCCCGAGGGCGGCGTCTATCAGGCGGGCACGCTGTCGGGCAACCCGATCGCGATGACCGCGGGGCTCGCGACGCTTCGGATCCTGCGCGCCGAGGACGGCTGGCGCCGGCTCGAAGCGCTGAGCGACGCGCTCGCCGAGCGCATCGAGCCCGTGCTCGCGAAAAGCCCCGTTCCAGCGACGCTCGTGCGTATGGGCTCGATCTTCTGGATTGCGTGGTTCGCGAGCGAGCCGCCTCGATCGGCCGAATCGCTCGACCCGCGCACGTCCGCGGTCTACGCCCAAGTCTTTCACGCGCTGCTCGAGCGGCGCGTCGCGCTCGCGCCTTCCGCATTCGAAGTCGGCTTCTTGTCGCTCGCGCACGAGCATGCCGATCTCGACCGTTTCGCGGACGCGCTCGCGGGCGCGCTTTCGAGCATCGAGAACGTGTGAGCTCGGGACGGGGTTCGGCATGAGGAGAACGCGATGACGGCGCTGCGCCGCGATCCGAGCAAGGCGCTCTTGGTCGGCTTCCTGACGCTGCTCGTCGTGCTCGTCGTCCAGGTCGGCTGGTGGATGACGGACCATATCCGATTCGCCGGCGCCGTCGAGCGGGAAGTCGCGGCGCTCTACCGTGCGGATGCCGAGGTCGTCAGCGCGTTCCTGCGCGGCGAAAGGCCCGCGGCGCTCGAATCGCGGATGCCGCATCTCACGATCGACGGCGTCGCGACGGTTCGACCCTCGGCGCTCGAAGAGCTCGAGCGCGACAGCGCCGCGCGCCGCAATCGCTACCTGTGGGAAGGCGCGTTCTTTCTCGTCGTGCTGATCGGCGGCATGTCCGTGCTGAGTCGCGCGATCCTGCACGATCGCGAGTTGCGTCGGAGGCAGCAGAATTTCCTCGCGGCCGTGTCGCACGAGTTCAAGAGCCCGCTCGCCAGCATGCGCCTCGCGGCCGAGACGCTCGTGATGCGCTCGAAGGAACCCGACACGCAGAGGCTCGGCAAGCGGATCCTCGACGACGGAGAGCGGTTGCTGCGGATGGTCGACAATCTTCTCGATACCGCCAAGCTCGAGGAAGGCCGTCAGAGACTCTCGCCGACGACCGTCGACGTCGAGCGCGCGGTGAAGAACGCCGTCGGCGAGTTCGCCGAGCGCGCCGCACATGCGGGCATCACGATCGAGACGCGGCTCGATCCGGAGCTTGCCCTCTCGGCCGATCCGACCGCGCTCGCGACGATCCTGCGGAACCTGCTCGACAATGCGATCAAGGCGTGCGCGGCCGGCAACGGCCGCTCGATCGTCGTGGCCGCGACGCGCACGGACAAAGGCGCGGTGCTCTCGATCGACGACGACGGTATCGGCTTCGCCCCGGAAGACGCAGCCTTGATCTTCGAGAAATTCCACAGGCTCGGCGACGAGCTGCGCCGCTCGACGGCGGGAACGGGGCTCGGGCTCTATATCGTGAAGCGGCTCGTCGAGCTTTCGGGCGCGAAGGTGCGCGCCGCGAGCGCGGGCCCGGACCGCGGCGCCCGCATCACGATCGAGTGGCCGGCCGCGCTGGTCCATTCCGGCGGTCGCGCGGACGCCGCGCGGGAGGCGCGAGCACGATGACCGAGCCGATGCGCCCTCTCTCGCATTCCGCCGCGCGTCCCGCGCGCATCCTCGTCGTCGACGACGAGGCGCATCTCGCCGACGGCATCCGCGAGAACCTCGAGGCCGAGGGTTACGAGACCGACGTCGCGCACGACGGCGCCGAAGGGCTCGAGAAGATTCGCCGCGGGCGCTTCGATCTGATCCTGCTCGACGTGATGATGCCGAAGATGAACGGCCTCGAGGTCTGCGAAGCGATCCGCGCCGAGGGCATCCAGACGCCGGTGATGTTCCTCACGGTCAAGGGCGATCCCGAGGATCGCATCGCCGGGCTCGCGGCGGGCGGCGACGACTATCTCGCGAAACCCTTCCACCCCCGCGCGCTCCCGCTGCGCGCCGCCGCGATCCCCCGCCGCAGCCGCTGGGATGCCGAGACGGCGAGCACCCTCGGGTTCCGCGGCGATCGTATCCACATCTGGACGTACCACGCCCGCTCCTGGGGCGGGAGAGAGCACGCGCTCCAGCGCAAGGAGACGATGGTCCCCAAGG
>PKRJ01000050.1 GCA_017577365.1 Gammaproteobacteria bacterium
ACTACGTACCGGACGTGACTCCTGTCGCCGGCTTCGTGAAGAACTACATCGAGCTCGTGATGGACACCGCGGTCGATTTGATGAACCAGGTCACCGAGGCGATCGAGTCGACCGTAGCGCAGGCCGACGCCGCGTACTACAGCTCTGGACTGTACGATCAGCCCCAACCGTCATACGAGTCGCAAGCCTTTATTCCGCCGACGATGAATATCGACAACTACGCAGCCATCGTGGCGAAAGTCGAGAGGGAATCTTTAGTGAAGGATCTAGAGATTTGGAAGAAGTGAAGCTTCCCGGGGTGCGTCGCTTCTTGCCTGGCTAGAACAGCCCGAGCTGACCGCTGCGCTCGGGGCAAGCGAAGAGATCCGTGCGCAGCGGCCGTGCATCGGGCCGCGGCAGGCCGTGACGGCGGCACGCGGCTTCGAAGCGGCGTTCGATGAGGTCGGCGTAAGGGCCTTCGCCGCGCAGCCGCGTGCCGAAGCGCGAGTCGTAGTCGCGCCCGCCGCGCATCTCGCGGACCAGGCTCATCACGCGGCGGGCGCGATCCGGATAGTGCGCGTCGAGCCATGCGCGAAACAGCGTTTTCACCTCGTGCGGTAACCGAAGCATCACGTAGTTAGCGCGCGACGCGCCGGCCTCGGCCGCCGCCGCGACGATACGCTCGATCTCGTGATCGGTGATCGCCGGGATCACGGGCGCCACCATTACACCGGTCGGAACCCCTGCGCTCGAAAGCTCGCGGATCACGCGAAGCCGCGCCGTGGGACCCGCGGTGCGCGGCTCGAGCGTGCGCTTGATCTCGGGATCGAGCGACGTGATCGAGACCATCACCTGCACGAGGTCGTGCGCGGCGAGCGCGGCCAGGAGATCGATGTCGCGCAGCACGAGCGCGCTCTTCGTGACGATCGAGACCGGATGGCGGAAGTCGCGCATGACCTCGAGCAGGGAACGGGTCACGCGCAGCTCGCGCTCGATCGGCTGATACGCGTCGGTATTCGCGCCGAGCATGATCGGGCTCGGACGGTAGCCTGGTTTGCGGAGCTCCTTCTCGAGCAGCGCCGCCGCGTCGCGCTTGTAGAAGAGCCGCGTCTCGAAATCGAGGCCGGGCGAAAGATCGACGTACGCGTGGCTCGGACGCGCGTAGCAGTAGATGCAGCCGTGCTCGCAGCCGCGGTACGGGTTGATCGACTGCGAGATCGGCAAGTCAGGCGAGTCGTTCCGGCTCACGATCGAGCGGGCCGTTTCGGGCTGCACGACCGTCTCGAGCGGCGGCAGCGGCTCGTCTAGCGAGCCCCAGCCGTCGTCGTCGCGCGTTCGCGAGCGCGTCGCGAAACGGCCTTCGAGATTGAGCGTCGCGCCGCGGCCTTTGCGCGGGTGCCTATCCGGATGATCGGTCATAGTGATACTGTACGAATTATCAGCTCGCGCGCAAGATCACTCTGTCCGGGAGGTCTGCGCCGAGCTCGCGAGCGACGCGGTCGACGAGCGGCGTCGACAACTGACGCTCTTCGTCACCCTCGATTGACATAAGCTCGGAGAACTCGGCGGAATCGGCCGGAAATCGCACGTGGCACGTCAATTGCTACGTCGCTTGCAACTTTCTCGGATACCGACGAGCGAGGCAGCATGGACGTCAGAGTGGTCGACGAGCGCACGATGGCGGCGATGTCCGAGCCCGATTTCGTGCGCGTTCGGGTGCTCCGGCGAGGTGCGGGCGACGATCTCGCGATCACGACGATCGAGCGCGTCGTCCGAAGGAACGTCGTCAAACCGACGTCGCCGGCGCGGAAAGTGAAGACGCTGATCGAGCGCCAGCCGATGACCTTCGACGCGGCGCTCGGCTTCGCGAAGCTCTACGCGAAGAGCAAGAACATCAAGCTCGTTCTGACCACCGAGGACGCGTGACGGAACCTCGAGCCCCGTCGCGCAGCAGAGGCTAATCCATCGCGAGCAGCGACGCGTTGCCTCCGATCGCCATCGTGTTCACGGTATAGGTCTGCTCGGTCGCGAACTGCAGCAGATAATGCGGGCCGCCCGCCTTCGGCCCGGTGCCCGATAGCCCCACGCCGCCGAACGGCTGCACGCCGACCTGCGCGCCGATGATGTTGCGGTTCACGTAGACGTTGCCGACGCGCGCGCGACGAGCGACCGATTTCGCGACCGACTCGAGCCGGCTGTGCACGCCGAGCGTCAGCCCGAAGCCGCTCGAGTTGATCGCGTCGACGAGATCGTCGAGCCGGTGCTCCGGATAACGCACGTAGTGCAGCACCGGCCCGAACACCTCGCGGGTGAGCTCGCGGGGCGAGTCGAGCTCGATCAGCGTCGGCGGGAAGAACAGGCCGTGCGCGTGCGAGTCGTCGAGCGGACAGCGATAGCGCACGCGGTCCGCGCGGCTCGCGACGTAGTCCGTCAGCATGCGGTGCGCCTCCTCGTCGATGACGGGGCCGATATCCGTCGACAAGAGCGCCGGATCGCCGATCACGAGCTCGGCCATCGAGCCCCGCAGCATCTCGACGATCCGCTCCGCCGTATCGGCCTGCAGGCACAGAATCCGCAGTGCCGAGCAGCGCTGACCCGCGCTGTCGAACGCCGACGTGACGACGTCCCGCACGACCTGCTCGGGCAGCGCCGAGCTGTCGACGATCATCGCGTTGACGCCGCCCGTCTCGGCGATGAGCGTCGCGAGCGGTCCTTCGCGTCGGGCGAGGGTGCGCGCGATCGCGCGTGCCGTCTCGACGGAGCCAGTGAACGCGACGCCGGCGACGCGCGCGTCGGGCAGCACGGCATCGGCGATCGTCTTGCCGTCGCCGGGCAAAAAGTGCAGCACGTGATCCGGCACGCCGGCGGCCGAGAGGAGCTCGACCGCGCGCGCCGCGACGAGCGCGCTCTGCTCGGCGGGTTTTGCGAGCACGGTATTGCCGGCCACGAGCGCGGCCGCGACCTGACCCGTGAAGATCGCGAGCGGAAAATTCCAAGGGCTGATACAAACGAAGACGCCGCGGCCGTTGAGTCTCAGCTCGTTGTGCTCGCCGGTCGGTCCCGGCAGGATCGCCGGAGCCGAGAAAAGTCGCCGCGCCTCGGCGGCGTAGTAGCGCAGGAAATCGACCGCCTCGCGCACCTCGGCGACGGCGTTCGCGACGGTCTTGCCGGTTTCGGCGATGCAGCGGGCGATGAGCTCCGGCGCATCGGCCTCGAAGCGGTCGGCGGCGCGCTCGAGCATCGATGCGCGCACGTGCACCGGCGTATCGTTCCACTCGCGCCAGGCACTCGCCGCGGCTTCGAGCGCCGCGCGCGCGTCGGCGGGCCCGGCGACGGCGACGCGGCCCGCGACGCGCCGCCGGTCGGCCGGATCGCGCTGCTCGACGACGCCGGAGCCTTCGACTCGCCGGCCGTCGACGATCGGCGCGGCTTCCCAGCCTCCGGGCTCCGTCCGCGCGAGCGCGGCGGCGAGTCGGCCGAGCTCGAGGCCGTCGGCCAGATTGACGCCGCGCGAATTCGCACGCTCCCTGCCGAACAACGCTCTCGGCAGCGGAATTCGCGGGTGCGGCAGCGATTCGACGAGCGATTCAGTGAGCTCGACCGGATCCGCGACGATCTGCTCGATGGGCACGTCGGCGCGCGTCAAACGGTTCACGAACGACGTGTTCGCACCGTTCTCGAGCAGCCGCCGCACGAGATACGGCAACAGGTCCTCGTGGCTGCCGACCGGCGCGTAGACGCGCACCGGCCGCTCGAAATGCGCGCTGTTCAGCAACTCGTCGTAGAGCTCCTCGCCCATCCCGTGCAGGCGCTGCAGCTCGAAGCGGGCCCGGGCGCCCACGTGCATGAGCCAGGCGACGGTATGCGCGTTGTGCGTCGCGAACTGCGGATAGAGGTGCGGGCTCTCGTGCAGCAGGAGCTTCGCGCACGCGAGATAAGACACGTCGGTGCTCGACTTGCGCGTGAATACCGGGTAGCCCGAAAGACCCTGCTGCTGCGCGCGTTTGATCTCGGTATCCCAGTACGCGCCCTTGACGAGCCGCACGGGAATCACGCTGCGCCGGCCGCGCGCGAGCTCCTCGAGCCAGAGCAGCACGGGCCACGCGCGCTTCTGATATGCCTGCACCGCGATCCCGAAGCCTCCGGAAGAGCTCGCGAGCGAGCGGCGTTTGAAAACCCGCTCGAAGACGGCAAGCGAGAGCTCGAGCCGGTCGCTTTCCTCGGCGTCGACCGTGAGCGCGCAGCCCGCATCGATCGCGGCGACGGCGAGCTGCTCGAGCCGGTCGGCCAGCTCTCGAACGCAACGTTCGCGCTGCGCGTACTCGTAGCGCGGATGAAGCGCCGAGAGCTTGACCGAGACGCTCGGCGCGGTCGTAATGTCCCGTGACGAGGATCGAGCCTTCAGCGCGGCGATCGCGCCGAGATACGCCTCGAAGTAGCGCTCGGCGTCTTTCGCGGTCAGCGCGGCTTCTCCGAGCATGTCGAACGAATAGCAGTACTGCGGCGCCTCGTCGGCGCGGCGCAGCGCTTCGTCGATCGTGCGTCCGATGACGAATTGACGCCCGAGGATGCGCATCGCCTGGCGCAGCGCGGCGCGCACGACCGCATCGCCGAGTCTGTCCATCAGGCGCGATAGCACGCGCGCGACGGGCTGCACGGGCAGCTCCTCCGCGCGCAACAGCCTTCCCGTGAGCAGCAACGCCCACGTCGACGCGTTGACGAACAGCGATTCGCTTGCGCCGAGATGGGCCTCCCAGTCGGCTTCGCCGAGCTTTTCCGCGATCAGCTTGTCCGCCGTCTCGTCGTCCGGGATGCGCAGCAACGCTTCGGCGAGACACATGAGCACGATCCCCTCGGACGACGAAAGGTCGTACTCGGCGAGGAACGCGTCGAGCCCCTGGGTCTTCTTGCGGCGTATCGTCTCGACCAGCGCGCGCGCTTCGCGCTGCACGGCCGCGGCCGCGCCGGCCGGCAAGCGGGCGTGCTCGAGGAGAAACTCGACGGAGCTCGTCTCGTCGGCCAGGTAGCGCTCGGCGATCGCGTTGCCCGCCGTGATCAGCGGCGGCTCGCCGGCACGGAAGATCCACTCGCGCGATACCGAGACCGTCATGGTCTCAGTGTAGCGAGTTCCGTGCCCGGCGGCGCGGCCGCGTCGTGGTCGGGACGCGCCGCGGCCCGACCCGGCTTAGCCGATCGAGCTCGGACGTCCGATGATGTTGAGGAACTCGGCGCGCGTGCGGGGGTCGGAGCGGAACTGGCCGAGCAGCTGGCTCGTGATCATCGTCACGCCTTGCTTGCGTACCCCGCGCGTCGTCATGCACTGGTGCACGCCCTCGACGACGACGCCGACCCCTTTGGGCTTCAACACGTCGTGAATGCAGTGCGCGATCTGCGCCGTCATCGCTTCCTGAACCTGGAGCCGGCGCGAGAAGGCCTCGACGACGCGCGCGAGCTTACTGATGCCCACGACCTTGCGGTCCGGGAGATAACCGACGTGCACCTTGCCGGTGATCGGCGCCATATGGTGCTCGCAGTGCGATTCGAAAGCGATGTCGCGCAGCACGACCATCTCGTCGTAGCCGTCGACCTCGTGAAACGTCCGGCGCAGGAACTCGACGGGATCGTCACGATAGCCGCCGAACCATTCCTCGTACGCGCTGACGACCCGCGCCGGCGTGCCGCGGAGCCCTTCGCGGTCCGGATCGTCGCCGATCCAGCGAATGAGCGTGCGGATCGCCTCTTCCGCCTGTTCTCGAGTGGGCTTGGTCAAGACTCGATCCTGAAGGTAATAGCCAATCGGGAAGGGAGGCCGTCGAAACGGCGACGGCAGTCTAAGGTGCCGGGCCTGAGCCCGCAACCCGCCGTTTGGTATGCTGCGCGCTCGTATGAGCGTACGGCGAATCCTCGAATCGTTCGATGCGTGGCGGCGGGAGGGCGTGCCGATCGTGCTCGCGACCGTCTACGAGACGCTCGGCTCGACCTACAGCAAGGCCGGGCATCGGATTCTCATCGCCGCGAACGGGGACTACCAGGGTCTCGTCAGCGGCGGCTGTCTCGAGGGAGACCTGGCCGAGCGAGCACGAGCGGTCGTCGCGGGCGGGGCGCCGTCGGCGGTGACCTACGACCTGCGCGACGATAGGGACGATCTGTGGGGACTCGGAATCGGCTGCAACGGGCTGATCGAGATTTTCCTGCAGCCGCTCCTGCCCGGCGAGGGCTACGAGCCGTTCGCGGCGATCGCCGACGTGCTCCGCGGCACGCGCGGCGGCGCCGCGGCGACCGTGATCGCGAGCGACCGCGACGATGCTCCGGCCGGTGCGACGGTCGTGCTGCCGCGCGGCGACGCTCCGCGCGGCTATCGCGTCGAGAGCGAGGCCGCGCTCGCACGGCTCGCCGACGGCTGTCGCGAGGTCCTCGAGACCGGCCGCGCGATACGCGTGCAGGACGGCGCGACGGACGTCTTGTATACCGTGCTCAAGCCGGTACCTCGCGTGCTGGTGCTCGGAGCGGGGCTCGACGCGGTTCCCGTTGTCGATCTCGCGGCATCGCTCGGCTGGTTCGTCGTCGTCGGCGATCATCGGCCTGCCTATCTCGAGCGCGGCGGATTCGCGCGCGCGGACCGTGTCGTCCACATCGATCCGGCAAAGCTCCCCGAGCACGTCGCGCTTGGCGACTTCGACGCGGTTGTCGTGATGAGTCATCACCTGGAAACGGACCGCAAGTATCTCGAGCATCTCTCCGTCGTGCCGTTCCGCTACATCGGCGTGCTCGGACCTCGCGCGCGCCGCGAGCGGCTGCTCGACGCGCTCGGCGCCGCCGGTGACGCGCTGCGCCCGCGGTTGAGGGGACCCGTCGGGCTCGATCTCGGCGCCGATTCTCCCGAAGCGATCGCGCTATCGATCGTCGCCGAGATGCAGGCCGTATTCTCCGGCAAATGCACGGAGACCGCGTCGATCGCGTAGCGCGCGGCGCACGCCACCTATCGCGCGGCGGAGCACGGCGCGGCCGAGGCTATACTGGCCGCATGGCGCGGTCGCGAAATCGCTTGTCAGCCGGTGTCGTCGTCGTGCGCGAGACGCCGGACGGCGCGCGCTTCCTGCTGCTGCGAGCCTATCGGCACTGGGATTGTCCGAAGGGCGTGGTCGAGCCCGGCGAGGAGCCGCTCGATGCAGCGGTGCGCGAGACGGCGGAGGAGACCGGCATCGACGATCTCGAGTTCGCCTGGGGGCACGACTATCACGAGACGCCGCCGTATGCCGGCGGCAAAGTCGCTCGCTACTACGTCGCGCGCACGAGGAAGGAGGAGATCGAGCTGCCGATTCGCCCCGAGCTCGGACGTCCCGAGCATCACGAATATCGCTGGGTCGATCTCGGCGAGGCCCTTCGGCTCACCGTGCCGCGCATTCAGTCGGCGATCACGTGGGCGTCCGGAAAGGTCATGGGCGAGTTCCGGATCGCGTAGCGGGCGAGGGCGGCACGCGGCGTTGTCGATCGGCAACGCTCAGCCGCTGCCTTCGCCGGTGAGCTCGATCGACAGGGCTCGGAGCTCCGCGCGCGCCTCGCCGTCATAGGCCTGCGCGTGGGCGCGCCCGACGTCGAGACCGTTGAAGAAGAACCCCGAACGGCCCTCGAGCTCGGGTGACACGGCGAGCTGCATCACCGCCCGCGCGCCTTCCTCGACCGTGCTGCGCGGCGCGATGCCCGCCCGCTCGACCATCGACGTGTTCATCAGCGTCGCCGGATGAAGACTGTTCGCCGTGACGCCCGAGCCCTGCAGCCGCTCGGCGAGATCGATCGTGAACATCACGAGCGCGAGCTTGCTTTGCGCATAGGCTCGCGCCGGCGAGAAGCCGCTCTCGAGCATCACGTCGTCGAAGTCGATCGGCTGCTGCGCGATCGACGAGACGTTGATGATCCTCGCGGGCGCGCTCCGCTCGAGCAGCGGCAGCAGCCGGTGCGTCAGGACGTAGGGCGCGAGATAGTTGACGGCGAAGACGAGCTCGTGACCGTCCTCGCTGAGCCGCCGCTCGTCGGTGCCGTCGGTCCAGATGCCCGCGTTGTTGATCAGCAGATGGAGCCGGTCGTGATTCGCGAGCACGGTCTCGGCGAGCCCCCGCACTTCGGCGAGCGATCCGAAGTCGGCGGCGTAGAACACCGCTCGACCGCCGGAGGCCTCGACCTCGCGCACCGTCTCCGCGCCGCGTTGCCGATTGCGGCCGTGCACGATCACCGTCGCGCCGAGGGCGCCGAGCTCCCGCGCGGCGACGCGGCCAAGCCCGTCCGTCGAGCCGGTCACGAGCGCGGTCTTGCCTCTCATCGACACGCCCTCCCATGCACTGTCGCCGCGTCGAGACGCTTCCGACTGCAAGCCCTGCTGAGCGGCGACCCTCGACGCGGCGGCTACGGCTGCGGCTGCCGTGCCCGTGATCAGCAACCGTCGTCTCGATAGTACGACCTCGTCGTGCTGCATTCGATCCTCCCCGTCCGGTGCGGCCGCCGGGAATCCCCCCATTTTTCGCTACGAAGAATCCGCGTCGCGAGATTCTTCGCGTTCGTTCGATTTTGCCAATCGTAGCGGAAATTCCTGTGGCTGCGGGAATGTCCGCGCTCGCGCACGAACGTGGCATGGATATTGCTCGAAGCGCTGGACACTTTGTGCCGTTCGAGTGGAGCGAAGACTTTCAAGGAGTGACCATGCGCAAGATAGTGACAGTGGTAGCGCTCGGCATCGCCGGGTGGGTGCTCGCCGGATGCGAGCAGCAGCAGGACACCCTCGAGCCGGCGACGGGTCTTCCGCAGAACGAGAGGGAAGGCGACTCCGACATCCAGATTGGCAGAGGCGATCCGATCGACGAGCCGGAACGCGAGCCGGCGGCACCGCCCGTCGAGCGCGAGATCGAGCCGAACGTCATCCCGGGCGACCAGGGCGCGGGCGATCGACCGCAGACCCAGCCGCAGGACCGGCCCGTCAGCCCGGAGCCGCAAAACTGATAGCACTCTGAAGCGGCGCGCGCCGCTCGAAGGAGCGGTGCGCCCGATCGAGACCGAGCGTGCGGCGCGGTAGAGTTCCAAGCGAGGGCGCTGTTGCGGAGCCTACCGGTGAAGGGAAACGGCGACACCGCGGGGCTTGCCGGCGTCATCGCCGGAAAGACGGCGATCTGCGCGGTCGGCGAAAATGCCTCGAGCCTTCGCTACCGCGGATACGACGCGTTGGAACTCGCCGAGCACGGAAGCTTCGAGGAGACCGCGTACCTGCTCCTGACCGGCGCCTTGCCGAGTCGCGCGGAGCTCGCGCGCTTCGACGCGCGCCTCGGCGCGGGGCGGTCGCTGCCGTCCGAGCTCCGCCGAATGCTCGAAGCGATGCCGGCCGAGTCGCATCCGATGGACGTGCTGCGAACCGGCTGCTCGCTGCTCGGTCAGCTCGAGCCCGAGGCGGACCGCTCGCGAGAGGTCGATTGCGCGATCCGACTCGTGGCGGCGTTGCCGTCGATGCTGCTCTACTGGCACCGATACGTCGCCGACGGAGCAAGAATCGAGACGTCCACGGACGACGAGTCGATCGCCGAGCAGCTCTTGCATCTGCTGCATGATGAAGCGCCTAGCGACGCGCACCGCAAGATGCTCGACGCGTCGCTGACGTTGTATGCGGAGCACGAGCTCAACGCGTCGACGTTCACGGCAAGGGTCATCGCGTCTACGATGTCCGATCTCCACTCCGCGGTGACCGGTGCGATCGGCGCGCTGCGCGGGCCGCTGCATGGCGGCGCGAACGAGGCGGCGATGGCGCTGATCGAGCGCTTCTCCTCTCCGGAAGAAGCGGCCGAGGAGGTTCGGCGCATGCTCGGCCGTAAGGAGCGCATCATGGGATTCGGGCATCGCGTCTACCGCACGTCCGATCCGCGCAACGCGCCGAGCAAGCGGATGGCGAAGCGCCTCGCGGCCGAGAGCGGCGACACGCGCCTTTTCGACGTCGCCGAGGCGATCGAGCGCGTGATGTGGGAAGAGAAACGGCTCTTCGCGAACGCCGATTTCTACTCGGCGTGCATTTATCGCTACCTGGGCATTCCGACGAAGCTTTTCACGCCGATCTTCGTCTGCGCGCGAGCGACCGGCTGGTGCGCGCACGTGTTCGAGCAGCGGGCAGACAACAAGCTGATACGGCCGAGCGCCGAGTACGTCGGCCCGGCGCCGCGGCCGTATCTGCCGCTCGAAGCACGCGGTTAGCTCGGCGTCCCCTTGCGCACCACGTACCAGAGATTCTGCACGTCGTGCGCGAGCTCGTTCTTCTCGATCGAGCGGAAGCCGGCGCGCGTGAGATACTCGCGCGTCTTCTCCTGGCCCCACATCGCGCCGAGCCCCTCGCCGCCCTGCGCGAGCGACACCGTCATGCAGTGCATGCACGAGATCGTGTAGAGCAACGTGCCGATCGGATGCTCCGTATCCTTGTGAACGTGGCCGGAGCCGCCGATCTCCTGCATCAAGTACACGCCGTCGTCGCGCAGCGTCCGGTAGATGCCTTTCAGCACGTTCAACGGGCGCGCCTGGTCGTGGATAGCGTCGAACGTCGTCACGAGATCGAATGCGCCGGGAGTCGCCCATTGGTCGAAGTCGCTCAGGTCGCGCACGATGAAGCTCAGGTTGTCGAGCCCCCGAGCGTTCGTCCTCGCGAACTCGATCGCATCGGCGGACAAGTCGATCCCGACGAAGCGGCTTCGCGGGAAGAGCGTCGCGAGCCTTTTCAAGATCATCCCCCGCCCGCAGCCGAGATCGAGCACGTCGATGCCGCGCTCGAGCCGTTCCACGAGACCGGGCACGAGCGGCAGGATGTGGCTCTCGAGCGACGAGAGCACGCTTTGGCCGCTGTCCTCGGCCATCACCTCGTGGAAGCGGGTGAACCGCTCGTACGGCACGCCGCCGCCGTGGCGGAAGCACTCGACGATATCCGTCTCCACGGCGCCGAGCGTCGCGATGTACTGCGCGAACACGGCCATGTTGTCGGCGGCCGCGGCGCGGGTCAGGCAGGCGGCGTGCTCCGGCGGAAGCCGGTACTGCCGCGTCGCCGGGTGGTAGGCGACGACGCCGGACGTGACCATCGCGCCGAGCCACTCGCGCACGTAGCGCTCGTTCAGGCCCGCCGCGGCCGCGATCCCCTCGCTCGTCGACGGGGCGAGGCGCGACATCGTGTCGAACAGGCCGGTGCGATGACCGACGGAGATCATCAGGCACAGCGCGCCGTCGTTCAGCGCCTGCAGAAGTCGCTCGGCGAAGGCCTCCTTCCGGTCCGGGGCTGCGATATCCAGGGTCGAAGCGTTCATCTCGCGGGCTCCTTGGGTTCTGGCAATCTCGAGTGCGAGACAGCCTAGTCGGGCCGCGGCCGCCTGCGTTAGAGTCGTTTAGGACAAGAAGCGGACATATGTGCCATGCCGGTCTCGGGAAAGCTCGTCGTCGCCGTCCTCGCCGTGCCTGAATCGACGGCCGGCACTCTTTACGGGATGTACGAGGTGCTCGAATCCGCGGGGCGGGATTGGAGCGCCGTGACGGAGGGCGTGCTCGGCGAATCCCGGATCCGGCCGATCATCGTGTCCGCCGACGGGCGGCCGTTCCGTACGACGAACGGGCTCGCCGTCGAGCCGAGCTGCACGCTGGACGAGTGCGAGGCACCGGATGTCGTCGCGATACCGGACCTGTCGATCACGCCTTCCGAGGCCATCACCGGCCGCTACCCGCGGGAGATCGAGTGGCTCAAGCGGCTCGACGCGCGCAGGGTCACGTTCGCGACCGCGTGCACCGGCGCGTACCTCCTCGTCGAGGCCGGGCTTCTCGACGGCCTCGACGTCACGACGCACTGGGCGTACTGCGACGCGATGGCGGCGCGCTATCCCAAGGTGCACGTCCGTCGGAACCGCGCGCTCGTGGTCGCCGGCGAGGGCAGGTTCATCATGGCGGGCGGCGGATCGTCGTGGAACGATCTCGCCCTTTATCTGATCGCGCGGTTCGTCGGCGCGGAGGAGGCGATGCGCGTCGCCCGGCTTCATCTGCTCGAATGGCATCACGTCGGTCAGCAACCGTTCGCGGCTTTGACCGCGTGCGGAAGGACCGACGACGCCGTGATCGCGCGATGCCAGGAATGGATCGCGATGCACTACGAGCAGGATGCGCCGGTCGCGGCGATGGCCCGCATCAGCGGATTGCCGGAGCGGTCCTTCAAGCGTCGGTTCACGCAAGCCACGGGCATGTCTCCGCTCGAATACGTGCATGCCGTGCGCCTCGAGGAGGCGAAACACCTGCTCGAGACGGGCGAGCTTCCCGTCGACGCGATCGCGAACGAGGTCGGCTACGGGGATGCGAGCTTCTTCTCGCGCCTGTTTCGCCGCAAGGTGGGTTTGACGCCCACGCAGTACCGGCGGCGCTTCAAAGCTTTGCGAGACGCGCTCGAGCGCGGCGAGGCGGCGCGCCAGGATGACCGAATCGCCGAAGAGCGGCGGAGCGCGTGATCGGGCGTCGGGTCCAAGAGCCTTCCTTGTATTTCCTCCGGGCGAATGGAATATTGCGCCGCGGGGCGAGAGTCACGGAGCGACGAGGGGAGCCATGTACTCGAAGCCGGTAGCGCCGCTGCCGATCGGCGCGGTGCTCGACGACGGCTTCTCGCTGTATCGGCATTCGATCAAACGAGCCTTTCCGTTCGCATTCGCGTCGGCGGTCGCCGCGTCGATCGTCAATCGGTCGATGACCGACGCGTCGGTCGCCGGCGACGGGGGAGCGTTATGGCTCGAGGCGGCGGGCATGCTGCTCGCTTCCGGCGTATCGCTGTTTCTGCTCGTTCCCGTCATCGCGACGATCAAGGCGGTCCACGACGGCCGTGCGTTGCGGGCCGCCGATGCGTTGCGTCTCGCGGCGCAAAGGTTCCTCCCCGTGCTCGGCGTCGCCGTGCTTTATTCATCGATGCTCTTCGTCGGCGCGCTCCTTCTTCTGGTCGCGCCCGGCGTATGGACGCTCGTTCTCTCCGTCGTCGCGGTGCCGGCCGCCGTCTGGGCGCTCGTCGCTTTCGTCTTCGCGCTGCCGGTCGTATGCGTCGAGCGCAAGGGCGTGCTCGAAAGCCTGCGATACAGCTTCGATCTCGTGAAGGGCCGCTGGTGGCGCACGGCGGCGGCGCTCACGGTCGGAGCGCTCGTCCTCTACGTCTTCATGGGATCGGCGGTCGGCGCAGTGATCGCGTTCCAAGGCGACAGTCTCGTCGTCGACGGGCAGGTGCGCTTTCCTTGGTATGTCGATGCAATCGTCCTCCCCATGGCGACCGCCGCGCTGATGCCGCTGCTGTACGCGCTGCTCGTCGCGCTGTACGCCGACGCGAAGCTGCGGCACGAGGGCGAGGATATCGCGGCGCGCATCGCCGCTTTGGAAACGTGACGGCTCGGCTCGCAGCTCTCGCCGCCGTGCTGCTCGTTTCGACGAGCGGCGCCGCCCGCGCGGACGACGAGTCGGACGGCGTGCTTCCGGCGCTCGAGGCATGCACGGACGCGCTGCACGAGCTCGCCTCGTCCCGCGGCGACCCGCCGTCCGGACGGCTCGGCGACGTCTGCGCGGAGCTCGCCGCGGAGCTCGACGATCGCGTCTGGGGCGAAGCGTTGGTATCGACGAGCGCAGAGGACCTGTCGGTCCCCGCATTCGGCGAGCTCGGCCAGCTGATCGCGCACTACGAGCGGCCGAGAAGCGATCCGAGCGGGCTCGACGTCGACGAGCTCGCGCGCATCGTCGAGTCGCTGGGCGCGCTCGAGCCGGTCGTCGAGCTCTCGCCGTGGCAAAGAATCGTGCGCTTCGTTCGAGAACGGCTCGGCCTCGACGACGACGGGAACGCCGGCGATTGGCTCGCCTGGCTGAGGCGCGTCGGCTTGCCCGAGGACTGGCAGCGCGGCATCGTCGTCACGCTCGGCATGCTCGCCGCGGTCTTCGTCATCGTCGTCGTCGCGAACGAGCTCGCCGCACGGCGCGCCGCGAGCGCGGAACGGGGAGCGGGCGCCGGAACGGCGCCGCTCGGACGCGTGCTCGGTGTCGACGATATCGAGCGTGCCGCTCCGGCGAGTCAGCCCGCGCTGCTCCTTTCGCTGCTGCTCGCGCGCCTGCGCGAACGTTTCGGCGACGCAGTGCGCGAAAGCATGACCCCGCGCGAGCTCGCGGCCGCGGTCGGCGCGCTAGGACTTTCGCGTCGCGACGATTTCGGTCTCGTCGCCGAGGCCGCGGAGCGCGTCGTTTTCGCCGGATGGCGCCCGGAGGCGGCCGATGCCGCGGTCGTGCTCGCGCGCGCTCGCGCGGTGCTCGACGAGCTCGACGGCAACGCGGTCGGGCAAGCGGCGAGGGGCCGATGAGGGAGAGGCTCGTCACCGCCTGCGGTGCGCTGCTCGCGCTCCTCGTGCTTTACGCCGCGTTCTTTCAATCGACGAGCGCGCCGGTCACTCGCCCGGTGACGCCCGAGACCGGCCGCAACGGCTACGCCGCGGTGAGCCGCTGGCTCGAGTCGGCCGGCTACAGGGTGATCAGCTTCAGGGAACGATACGACCGGTTGATCGAGCAAGAGTTCGAGCCCGCGCCCGCGTTTCCGTTCAGCGGCAACGTGCTGATCACGACGATGCCGCACTCGATTCCGGTGCGGTCCAGGGAGCACGAGCACCTGAAGGCGTGGATCCGCAGCGGGAACACGCTGCTCATCCTCGCGGCGCTAGACGATAGGCCGGAGTGGAGCCCGTCGGGCGCGGACGCGCGCTTTCTCGGCGACTTGCAGATCATGTCGGGCCTGCGGTTCGTGCCGCATCGGACGGGCAGCGCGCCCTACGCGGAACCTTCGACGGTCCCGGCCGGAACGGCCGTCGAGCTCGCGCCGCTCGAAGGGCATCCGTTGATGGAGGGCGTGTCGGCGTTACGCGGCTACTCGGACTCGCGCAGCGCGATCTGGGTACCGATCGAGCCTCGACCGTTCGGGGACGGCGATCGCGTGCTGCTCGGCATCGCGACCGAGCGGACGACGGGCGTGCACGCCGCGTGGCAGCGCGTCTACGGAAACGGGCATATCATCGTCGTCGCGAGCGGCACGCTGCTCACGAATCACGTCGTCGCCGACTCCGACGCCGGGCGATTCCTCATGAATCTGATCCGTCATCACCTCGAAGAGGACGGCGCGGTCATTTTCGACGACATGCACCAAGGGCTTTCCGCGCGATACGATGCCAGCGCGTTCTTCCGGGATGCGCGCTTTCACCGCACGCTGTGGTTCCTGCTCGGCGCGTGGCTCGTCTACGTGCTCGGCTCGAGCAATCGTTTCGCGCCGCCGATGCCGGCGTCGACGGCGCCGACGCAGCGCGATTTCATCGAGGCGGTCGCGGGGTTCATGGCGCGCCGGCTCGACGAGCGCGACGCCGCGAGGTCGCTGCTCGATGCGTGGTTCGACGAGGTGCGCCGGGCACGGGGACTCGCGAGTCGCGAGCCGCCCTGGGCGACGCTCGAAGCGATACCGACACTCGACGCGGCGACTCTCGAGCGTCTGCGGCAGCGCTACGAGGCGCTCCAGTCGGGCGCGAACGTGGACCTGGTGGAGCTGCAGAATCTGTTGAGGTCGGCGAGAGAGGCGATCGGATGACGGAGCAGGCGAGAGCACTCGAGAGTTTCCTGCAACGAGAGATCGGGCGAGTCGTATACGGCGTCGAGCATGTCGTCCACGCTTTGACGATCGCGCTGCTCGGTGGCGGTCACGTGCTGCTCGAAGGTCCGCCCGGGCTCGGGAAGACCTTGCTGGCGAACACGTTCGCGCGCGCGCTCGGCGGGAGGTTCAAGCGAGTGCAGGGCACCGCGGACCTGATGCCCGCCGATCTCACCGGGCTGCACGTCTTCAATTCCGAGACGCGCCGTTTCGAGTTTCGCGAGGGTCCGCTCTTCGCGGACGTCGTGCTCGTCGACGAGATCAATCGCACCGGGCCGAAGACGCAATCGGCCCTGCTCGAGGCGATGGAGGAACGATTCGTCACGGTCGACGGCGAGCGGTTCCGCTTGCCGGAAGATTTTCTCGTCGTCGCGACGCAGAACCCGCGCGAGTTCGAGGGCACGTACCCGCTGCCGGAATCCCAGCTCGACCGATTCATGCTCGGCGTGCGCATGGACTATCCCGCGCGCGAGCAGGAGGCGCGCATCCTCGCCGAGTACGCGTTTCCCGGCGCGGTTCAAGCGCCGATCGAGATCGAGCTCGTCGACCGTGGACTCGTCGCCGCCGCGCGAAGCGAGCTCAAGGCGGTGCACGTTTCCGACGCGCTCACGGGGTACATCCTCGACATCGTCGCCGCGACGCGCCAGAGCTCGAGCATCGCGCTAGGGCTATCGAGCCGCGCGGCGCTCGCTCTCGCGCGCGCCGCGCGCATCGAGGCGGCGCTTCGCGGCCGCGGATTCGTGATTCCCGACGACGTGAAACGCGTCGCCGCATGGGTCGTCCCGCACCGCATCGCGTTGACGCCCGACGCCGTGCTCGACGGGCATTCGGCGCGCGCGGAGCTCGAGCGAATCCTCGACGCGGTCGCGGTGCCGCGCGAAGCCGTATCCGCGTGAACCTGACACCGCTCGGCATCGTCGCGCTAGTCGCGGCCGCGCTGCTCGGCGTCGTGGGGACGTGGAGCGACGCGCTCGGATCGTTTCCGTGGTGGCGGCTCGCCGTGGCCTCGCTCGTCGTCGGCCTCGCGCTCGAGTTCGTCACGGTCCGCGGTTTGCGCGTGGATGCGCGCTGGCGCGAGGCCGCGCGGCTCTTTCTCGGCCGCGCCGAAACGCTCGAGCTCGAGCTGCGCGGCGAGACTCGGCGGAAGCTTTCGTTGCGCGCGCTGCCCGTGTTGCCCCACGGGCTCGTCCTGGCCGACGCCTCTGCGCACGACCGCACGAGCCTCGACGACGGCATCGGCGGTCCTCACGTGCACGAGCCGATCGAGCTACGTCTTCCTCCCGAAGGCTCGGCGCGCGCGCCGATCGTCGTGAGGCCGCTCAGGCTCGGCGTCCACGCGTGGCCGACGCTTCCGGTCCGCGTGCTCGGGCCGCTCGGGCTGGCGTGGTGGTCGAGACGGCTCGATCCGAGGACGACGAGTCGGGTGTTGCCGGACACGCTCGGTCGCCGTTCCGTGGAAACCGGCACGGCGGAGGCGGGCGGCGCGCCGCGGCCTCGGGTCGGCAGCGGGCGCGAGTTCGACCAGCTGCGCGAGTATCGGCCCGGCGATCCGCGCAACGCGATCGATTGGAAGGCGAGCGCGCGCGTCTCGAAGCTCATGACGCGCGTCTACAGCGAGGATCAGCATCTCGAGATCATGCTGTTGCTCGACGCGGGAAGAACCAGCCGCACCGAGATAGACGGCATGAGCCAGCTCGGCCATTACGTGAATCTCGCCGCGCGCTTCGCCGAATATTGCGCGAGCGGCGACGATCGCGTCGGGCTCGTGGTCTTCGCGGACCGACCGATTCGCGTCCTGCCGCCCAGCGCCGGCCTGCCGGGCGTCGTACGAATGCGCGGCATGCTCGCGGATCTCGAGGCCCTCGCGGTCGACTCGGATCCGATCGAGGCGGCGCTGTGCACGGCGCGCATCGTGCGCCACCGCTGTCTGGCGATCGTGCTGACGGATCTCTACGAGCCGAGCTCGATAGCCCGGCTCGCCGCGGCCGCCGCGCTGCTCGCCGAGAAACACTTGCCGATCGTCGTCGGCTTGCTCGGCAGCGACATCGCCGCGCTCAAAGGCGTCGAGGCGCGCACTTGGCTCGACCCGTACCGCGCCATCGCGGCCGACGAGATCGATAGGCAGCTCCGGGCGCACGCGGCGCGTTTGGCCGGGCTCGGCGCGCTCACGTTGACGGCGCGTCCCGCGGAGGTCGATCGAAACGTGCTCGAGCTCTATCGGCGGCTGCGGGCGCGGCACCGTATCTGAGGCTACGCCGGCCCGAGAGACTGCTCTTGTTCTCTATGCCGCGGCGCGCCCGCGGCGCTGCACGAGCCGCTCCAGCGCGCCGCTCAGCACGACGACGAGCACGCCGAGAAAGCACAGACCGATCGCGAGCCGCGCCCAGAGCGGGTAGATCGGATTCGGCGAGACGTAACCCTCGAAGAGACCCGCTCCGACGAGAAAGACGCAGCATACGACGAACAACGGGATCGTGCGTGCCGTCGCGCGGCGAAACGCTTCGGCGCGAGTCAGATGTCCCGGGCGTGCGAGCGCCTCGCCGAGCGATACCCCGCACGCGCCGGCGATCATGATGACCGAAAGCTCGACGAAGCCGTGCGGTGCGACGAACTCGAGCAAACGCACCGCGAGGCCGTGCTGCGCGGTGTAGGAGAAAACCGCGCCGAGCATCAGGCCGTTCATGCCGATGATGTAGACCGTGCCGAGGCCGTAGAAAATGCCGACCACGAGCGCAAACAGCGCGACCGTGATGTTGTTCGCGAAGATGCTGACCGCGAGCACGGACGACGGCACGACGTTGAGCAGCCCGTCCGTCCATAGCCGGCCGGCCTGCACCTGCTCGATCATCGCCTCCGACGCGAAGAGCGCGACGATCTCGGGATACTGGTTCACGAGCCACGCGCCCGCCGTCGCGCTCGCGAAGAACAGCGCGGTGATCCAGACGATATGCCACGCGAGCGAGCGCGCCGTCGCCGGCGCATCGCGCAGGAAGATCGCCGCGACGTCGTGCCCGAATCGGCTCGGGCGTTTGAACAGCGAGCGGTGCAACGTGAGATGGAGATGCTCGAGGCGGCGCGTCAGCGGAGCGTTCGGCGCCGCGGCGCGGGCGATGGCGACGTCGCGGGCGACTTCCGGATACGCGCGGACGATGCGGCGCACGTCGTCGGGGCTCGCCGACCGGCCGCGCTCCACCGCGTCGACTTTCTCGGCGACGTCGCGCCAGACCGGTAACCGGTCCTCGATCCACTTCGACGTGTCTCTCACGGCTCGCGCCCGGCCTATCCCAGCAAGCTCTCGAGCTTCTCGCGCAGCTCGAGCTCGCTCGCGTCACCGGTCGGCGTGCCGACGTTCGCGAGGAGGCGTCGCGCGAGCGCGACGCGGATATCGGGACGGAGATCCCGCCAGCGAGCGGCGAGCTCGGCGGCGAGGCTCGCGCGTTCGAGGCCGAGACGCTCGACGCCGCGCAACGGGGCGGCGTCGTCGAGCGCCGCGCCGCGATCCTCGTCGTAGACGAGCAGCGTGCCGGCCGCGATGTCGCCGATGCGCACCGACGGCCGCGTGAGCATCGCCGTGGCGAGGCCGACGCAATACGCGAAGGGTAACGAGTCGATCGGCCGGAACAGGTTGCGCACGAGAATCTGCGCCGCGGAAGGCGTGGCGCCGTCACGGCTCACGATGCGCACCCCGGCGATGCGCTTGCCCGGCGTGCGGCCGCGCATCGCGATCTCGAGCACCGGGTGATACAGCGAATACAGCAACGCGGCCGGCACGCCGAGGACGACCCACGTGCCGCCCGACGACGTCGCGTTCGCCGACG
This sequence comes from Gammaproteobacteria bacterium, assembly GCA_017577365.1. Taxonomy (GTDB): domain Bacteria; phylum Pseudomonadota; class Gammaproteobacteria; order Steroidobacterales; family Rariloculaceae; genus ZC4RG20. The sequence goes on from PKRJ01000050.1 coordinate 19,486, forward strand.
GCCGGAGAAACAGCACGGCGGCGAACATCCAGCCGAGCGCGAGGAGCGCGCGGATATGCCAGTCGATGACGAATGCATAGCTGCGGCCGCCGACGCCCGCGACACGCAGCTCGACGTCGATGCCGGTGACGGTCGGAATTCTGAGCGTGTCCATCGAGCGAGAGGTTTTCGAGCATCCTTTGTCGCGCGCTTGCTCGTCGAGTATAGAGCGGCACGCGCGGGCCGCGACAGCGACGCGGCAACGCGGTGACCGGGCCGCGCCGATTCAGTACAGTTCGGACTCCCGCGGCCGCGTTCCCCGGGGGCATCGATTGGGCTCGAGCGACAGGATCACGAAGCGCCGCAGGCGGCTCGTGTGTGCCGCCGTCGGCGCGCTGACGATGACGGGTTGCGCCTCGGTCGGCGATTCGCCGAGGGCGCCGTACGGGCTCTCGCCCGCGCTCGAGGACACGCGGAACGAGATCCCCGCAGGCCTGCCGTTCCGCATCGCCGACGCGTCGTCTTGGCGGCAGGCGATGGCGGCGCGCGGAGAATCGGGATTCGGCGAGCCCGCGCTCGAGCGAGGCAGGCTCGGGCTCTTCGACGCGGCCGATTTTCGCGTCGCGCGCGGCGATTGCGCCGACTGCGGCGTTTCCGAGCTGATCCGCTGGTGGTTCGCCGACGAGCTCGTCGCGGTGCCGGCGGGCACGCCCGCGGGCGGCGCCGCGGTGCGTCGGCCCCAAGGCATCTGGATCGGCGCGCCGTCACGGGTCTTCTCGGCGAGGCTCGCCGCCGGCGGCCGAAGGCTCGAGAGCGGCGGAAGGGGGATCGAGCTCGCGATCGTGCCGCCGCTTCCGACGAATACCGCGTATCTCGACGACTCGACGCTGCGCTACTTCGCCGCGCGGCCGCTGATCGTTCGCGGGGGCCTCGCACCCGATCGGGAAGTATTCGTCGCCCGCACGCTTTTCCCCGACGATGTTCGCATCGACCTCGATGCCGCGCCGCGGCCGCTCGCGCGCCGCGAGCTGCTCGCGACGCTCATCGAAGCGCAAGCCTCGGGCGAGGCGCAACGCGTGCTCTTCGCGCGGGACGGCGAATGGCGCGGCCGGCCGGTCGTCGCGTTCGTCTTGACCGGCGCGCAGGGCGACGACGACGGCGCTCGGGGCGGTCATCTCGCGGTCGCGACCGGAGTCGTCGGCGAACGCGGCGAGTGGCACGACTGGCTCGTGACGAACTTCTACCCGCTCGTCGAGGGCAACGCGAAAGGGATCATTCCCGCTTCGCTGCCCATCGACAACTACTTGTATGACCTAAATAGCGGGCAGCTCTTCTATCGGCCCGGATACATGCTCGTCGCCGTGCTGCGCAACGATCGCGTGGCCGCGGCGATCCAGAAGGCCCTCGACGAGACGCTGCTCGAGCTCTACTGCGGCGCGATCGAGTTCGACCGCGCGCGGCTGAACAGCACGGCGATGACGATCGACACGCTGCGCGATCTCGGCTGGCGCATTCCGGAAGTCGGGCCGACGAGCCGCATCGCGGGGCTCGCCGCCGCGCCGATCGCGGGGATCGTGCGGCGGAGCCTCGGCACGGCGCGCGCGATCTATGCGACGTTCGCCGCCGAGAAAACGCGCTTGTTGCCGCGGGTCGCGTTCGAGGTCGCGGGCCACGATCTGCTCGAGCTCGCCGAGATCGGGATCGGCTCCGACGCGCTCGACGAGCTCACGCCGTTCGAGCGGATGCTCGCCGAGGACGTCGTCGGCATCGTGTTCGTGAGATTGCCGCAGGTGCCTTCGGCCCGCCCGTTCGGCACGTATCCGGCCGCGTCGTTGCTGACCTACGGCACGGCGCTGCTCGCGGACCCGAGACCTTACGAAGGCGCGCCGGAGGCCGCGCCGCGGGCTTTCTCCGAGCGGCTCAAGGCGGCGTGTCCCGCGTCGTCGTGAAGGGGGGTCGGCTCCGATCCGTCCGTCGAGCTTTCCGTATCCGCGGTTCCCGACGTTTCGCCGCCGCGCCTCGACGCGGTGAAGATATCCCAGACGGCGAGGAATAGCGCGCCGATCACCGGTCCGAGCAACAAGCCGTTCACGCCGAACAACGAAAGCCCCCCGAGCGTCGAGATCAGCACGACGTAGTCCGGTATGCGCGTGTCTTTGCCGACGAGGATCGGGCGCAGCACGTTGTCGACGAGGCTGATGACGAGCACGCCGTAGGCGAGCAGCACGATGCCTTGCCACACGTCGCCGGTCGCGAGCAGGTAGACGCCGACCGGTCCCCAGACGATGGGCGAGCCGATCGCGGGCAGCAGCGACAGGATGCCCATGACCACTCCCCAGAGCGCGGGGGCGGGAATGCCGAGCAGCCAGAAAATGAGCCCGCCGAGCGCGCCCTGAACGCCCGCGACCGCGAGCGTCCCCTTGATCATCGCGCGAATCACGGTCGTGAACTTGTCGACCAGCGCGAGCCGTTGCTCGTTGCGCAGCGGTACCGCCTCGTTGATCCTGCGTGCGAGCGCGTCGCCGTCACGCAGCAAGAAAAACAAGAGGTACAGCATCACGAACAGGCCGACGACGAAATTGAACGTGTTCTGCCCGAGCGCGACGAGCTGCCCGGCGAGGAGCTCGCTCGCCGCGCGCAACCCGGAAGCGATCCTCGCCTGAAGCTCGTCGAGGTTCGTGATCCCGATGGTGCTCAAGATATTCGCCGCCCAATCGGGAAGCGCGTTCGCGACCTGCAGCAGATAGCTGCGAAAATCGACGCTGCCTGCTTCGAGGTGCTCGTAGACGGCCGCGGCCTGCCGCACGAGCAGCGCGCCGACGACGATCAGCGGGACGATCACGATTGCGACGATGACGAGGAGTGTCGCGACGGCGGCGAGATTGGCCCGCCCGTGGAGGCGGGCGCGAATCCTGCGGTGAAGGGGCGCGAACAGGATCGCGATCGCCGAGCCCCAGAGCACGGCGCCGTAGAACGGCCATATCACGAGCGCGAACGCTGCCGAAACCGCGACGACGATCGCCAGGAAGGTCTTGTCCTCGAGTGCGCCGACGTTTCGGAAGCGATGCGGCATAGCGCAAGCATACCCGTCCGCATGCTCACGGGCATCTACGGTGGGCATTGCGTCGGGTCGACCGGGCGCTTCGTGACGAACGCCGAGACGATCAGGTCGATGCCGCCGCGCGCGGCCCCGGGCGCAGGCTCGCGAGCTCCGCGTTGATCGTCTCGAGCAGCTCGTCTCCCCGCAACGGCTTCGTCAGCACGCGGACGCGGCCGAGGTGCGCCGCGTCGATCGTGGTCCTCGCGGTGTCGCCGGTGACGAAGATCGCCGGGATATCCGCTTCGAGGGTACGACGCACGGCCGCGACGACGTCGAGACCGGTTTCGCCGCCGCGGAGGTGATAGTCGCTGATGAGCAAGTCCGGCGCGCATTCGGTGACTCGCTCGAGCGCTTCCTGCGCGCAGCTCGCGATCCGCACGTTGAAGCCTTCGAGCTCGAGCATCAAGCTCGTCGCTTCCGCGACGGCCGGCTCGTCGTCGATGACGAGAATCGTGCCGCCGGTCGTCGGCACGGACATTCTGGCGCCGTGAGCTTCGGCCCGCGGCGGCTCGCAACGCGGCACCGTCACCGTGAACGTCGTGCCCTCGCCGACGGTCGAGCGTACGCCGATGTCGAGCTGCAGCAAATCGGCGAGCCGGCGCACGATCGAAAGCCCGAGGCCGAGACCTTCCGGGCGTCGGCTACCGCGGTCGACCTGGTAGAACTCTTCGAAGATTCGATCGAGCTGATCCGCCGCGATGCCGATACCGGTATCCGAGACCTCGAGATCCAGCTTGTCGCCGCGCGCGGCGCACCGGAGCCGCACTTCGCCGCGCTCGGTATAGCGAATGGCGTTGGACACGAGGTTGCCGAGCAGCCGGCGCAGCAGCTCGGGATCCGTTCGGCAGCCTTCGCCGCACGGCTCGTAAACGATCGAGAGACCTTTCTCGATCGCCTGCGGCTCGAAATCGGAGACGACGCGCTCGACGATCTCGTCGACGGCGCAGTCCTTGCGCTCCGCCACCACCGCGCCGCTGTCGAGCTTGCCGATGTCGAGCACCGCCGCGAGCAGCTCGGACATCGTGTCGAGCGCCTGCTGCTGGCGGTCGATGATCATCTCGAGGCGCGGATTGCCCGCGGCTTCGCGCCGAGCGACGCGATTCAAGAGGTTCAGGGTCTGCAGCGGCTGACGGAGATCATGGCTTGCGGCCGCGAGCAGCCGGCTCTTCGCCTTGTTGGCCTCGATGAGCTGGTGCTCCGTCGTCTTCTGCAGCGTGGCGTCGCGGATCGCGGCGACGACGAGGAGCGCCCCGGACGGCGTTCTGACCGGGCTCAGGCTGATCTCGACCGGAAACTCCGTGCCGTTCTTGTGCAGGCCGTACAGGGACAGGCCGGTGCCCATCGGCCGAAGCCTCGGCTTCGCGTTGAAAAGGTCGCGGTGCACCGCGTGAACTTCGCGAAAGCGCGGGGGCATGAGGATCTCGACGGACTGGCCGACGAGCTCGGCGGGGTCGTATCCGAAGGTCACTCGGATCTGGGTATTCGCGAACACGATCGTGCCGTCGCTGTCGACGATGACCGTCGCGTCCGGAGTGGCCTCCAGCAGGCTTTTTGCCAGTTCGCCAGAAAGATTCATTCGAGCCCGCGCCCCCGAGCCGATGCTAAGGGGGCATGGCTCGGTCCGCAAGCTCAGGCGATCACGGCGTCGTTGGTGCTTTCGGCGGGGACGATCAGGACGTCACAGGGCAGGCGGTCGAGGACGTGCTCGGCCGTGCTGCCGAGATAGCGCTCGGGCCACCCCGTGCGGGACAGCGCGCCCATCACGATCAGCCCGGCGTTCGTTTGCTCGCAGACCGCGGCCATCATCCTTCCGGCCGGCCCTTCGTGGATCTGGAGCCGATAGCGCGGCAGCGCGTGCCGGCGGATCAGCTCGGCGACGGCTTCCTCGTGACGTCGCCGAAGCACGGTCGTGACCTCGTGAAACGGCGCCGCGAGCGGTGTGATCAGCGAACGCGACGTCGCGAGCGACGGCGCGAGGTCGTACGCATGGAAGACCTCGAGCTCGCCGCCGAACGCGCAGCGGAGGCCTTCCGCGGTCGCGATGATCCGATCGTCGAAAGACGCCGCACGGTTCGCGCGCGCGGGATCGACGGCGGCGACGACGGGGGCGCCTTCGGCGGCTGCGCGAGGTTTCACTAGCCACAGACGGGCAGGGCACGAGCGGATCAACGTCCAGTCGACGTTCGAGAACAGCGAGCGCCGCAGCCGCTCGTCGTACGGCGTCGCCTTGAATACCAGATCGGCGTTGCACGCGATCGCCTTGCGTACGATGCCGGTCGCGAGAGGGTGCCCCCAATGCGCGTCGACCCGGACGCTGAGGCCGCGCGCGCTCAAGCGGCGCGCATGCTCCTTCAGCGTGCGGACGTGAGTCGCGATCAGACGGCGGCGGGCGCCGTCGAGCGCTTCCGCGTCGAACGGTCCGAACTCCGCGAGCTCCTGGTCGTAGTCGCAGATGAAGAGCTCCAGAGACGAACCGGTTCGTTCGGCGAACCAGGCCGCGCGCTCGAGCGCCGGCTGGTCCTTGGACGCGGGGTCGAGGACGACGAGGGCGTGTCGAATCCGAGCAGACATCACTGAGAGACGATTCACCTGGGTCGCCGGCCGGGCCGGTAGAAGGCTGATCAGCGTCTCCCAGACACGCTTCGACGTGCAGTACGGAAACTGCGTACGCGCTTCGCGCACCGACGAGGAACCGCGAGAGCGCCCCGCGGCGACGCGCTCTCTCGGCTCGGATCTCGAAGCCGGATCAGTCGTCCGGCTCGACGATCTGACCGCGGATCTCGCCCGCGGGGAACGCCGTCGTGTGAACGTTCACATAAGTCGCTTCCGCGCGGATGGCGCGCACGAGCTCTTCGAACGCTCCCTGGGCGAGGCCTTGGTCTTCCGGTCCGATGACGTGGTCCGGCGTGATCGCGCCGGTCAGGCTCGCGGAGCCTTCCGGGCAGGCCTGCGTGTCCGCCGGTCCGTTGTCGAGATTGGTGCAGAGGAACACGCTGATCCCGCCGTTCACGTGTCTCTCGGAGAGATGGATGTGCGCCTGCTCGACCGGCGTCTCGAGTCCGTCGTACGTCAGCGTCCACGTGATCAAGCTCGACGCGTCGTCGATCTCGGCGGTGAACTCTCCGACCGCGTCCGACGAGATGCTCGGCACCTCGCACAAGCCGCGAAGCCGAGCGATGAAGCTCGTCTCGGTGTCGTCATCGATGACGTCGTCGAGGGGACCGTCGAGATCGTCGTCGTCGCAGCCGAGGTCGATGGGCTCCTGAGCCGAGACGGGCTGCGCGGCGAGTGATGCAAGGAGGATCGGCAAGGCGGCGGGGCCAGTCAACGAGCGTCTCACGATGCACCTCCATATGACTCCGTGGGTGTTCGGCGGGAAGCCGATCGAGCTTTGCGGCGCGATCGGCGGCGCGTCGGTCAAACAAGTTAGTGCCGAAGCGGCGCGATGAAGTTTGACGGTAGGGGTTCGTCACCAAGGAAGCCGTCGCCACTCCCGCTTAAGCTTTCATACGCGCAAGTACGCGCTTTCAAACTCTTCGTGGGGATGACGTTTTCCAAATTTTGCGATTGCCGCTCAATGCGATCTCAAAGTGCTAGCATCGAGAACATGAAACGAGCAAGCCTTTTAGCGTTGCTTAGTTTGGCGTCGTGGTCCGTGGCGGCGAATGATTTTCCGACACAGGCGCGCGTCGAATTCGTCTTGGGTTGCATGAGCGAACGCGGAGGACTGAGCTACGACACGCTGTATCCGTGCGTTTGTCTCATCGATCGCATTGCCGAGTCGATGAGCTACGACGAATTCGCCGAGGCGCAGGTGTTCGCGCAGTTGCGCTCGACGCCGGGCGAGCGGGGCGGGGTGTTCCGCGACCCGGATCAAGCCGAGACGCTGACCGCCAAGCTCGAATCGGCGCAAGAGGAAGGCGAGTCGAGCTGTTTCGTCGGCGATACCGGCGGACGCGACGCCCAACGCAACGCGGCGCCGCGGAACGTGAGACCGGCGACGCCGGGGCAAACGCCGCCGCGAACCGTGCCGCGGGATGCGACGCCGGCGACGCCGCAGGAAACCACGCCCGAGAGCTCGAGTGACGCGAAAGCGGCCACGGCTTCGCCGGACGTGCAGGACGACGACGCACGCGCGCCGGCGCAACAAGGGCATACGGAGGCCGCTGCTTTCGGCGACGGAAGATGACCGATTTCGATTTCATTCAGGGAGAGAGAAGTACGAAGGGAGCTCAAGAAGACGACAACCGGAACCCAGGGCGATGTAAGTCGAGGAGACCCGGCCATGAGGACTAAGCGCTGCATCGTGTCGCTGGCGGCTGTATTGCCGTTCGCGGCAGGCGCCAACGACGAACTCCAACAGCTCGCCGAGGACGCCAGTAATTGGGCAATGTGGGGAGGAAACTATTCCGGCACTCGATACAGTCCGTTAGATCAGATCAATCGCGAAAACGTATCCCAGCTACAAGTCGCGTGGACGTTCTCCACGGGCGTGCTGCGCGGGCACGAGGGTGGTCCGCTGGTGATCGGCGACACGATGTACGTGCACACGCCGTTCCCGAACAAGGTCTACTCGATCAATCTGGAGGACCATTCGATCAACTGGGTCTACTCGCCGGAGCAGAGCGAGGACGTGATCCCGGTGATGTGCTGCGACACGGTGAATCGCGGCGTGGCTTATGCCGACGGCAAGATCTTCCTGCAACAGGCGGACACGACGCTCGTGGCGCTGAACGCCGAGACCGGCGAAGTGCTGTGGCAGGCGAAGAACGGCGATCCGGGACGCGGCGAAACGAACACGAACGCGCCCATCGTGATTGGCGACAAGGTGATCACGGGGATCAGCGGCGGCGAGTACGGCGTGCGCGGCTTCGTCGTCGCGTACGACATCAACAGCGGCGAGGAGGTTTGGAAGGCCTACAGCGTAGGTCCCGACGAGGAGCTGCTCGTCGATCCCGAGAAGACGACCCATCTCGGCGAGCCGATCGGCGAGAACTCGAGCTTGAGCACGTGGGAAGGCGATCAGTGGCGGCTCGGCGGCGGCACGACGTGGGGATGGTTCACGTACGATCCCGAGCTTCACTTGCTCTACTACGGCAGCGGTAATCCCGGAACGTGGAACCCGGTCGCCCGGCCGGGCGACAACCGCTGGAGCATGACGCTCTTCGCGCGCGATCCCGATACGGGAATGGCGAAGTGGGTCTATCAGATGACGCCGCACGACGAGTGGGATTACGACGGCGTCAACGAGAACGTGCTCGTCGATCTCGAGATCGACGGCGACATGCGCAAGGTGCTCGTGCACTTCGACCGCAACGGTTTCGCGTACGTGCTCGATCGCGAGACGGGCGAGCTGTTGTCGGCCGAGAAGTACGACCCGGCGGTGAACTGGGCGACGCACGTCGACATGGAGACGGGTCGTCCGCAGGTCGTGGCCGAGTTCAGCACGCATCAGAACGGAGAGGACGTCAACACCCAGGGCATCTGCCCGGCGGCGCTCGGCACGAAGGACCAGCAGCCGGTCGCGTTCTCGCCGGATACGGGCCTGTTTTACGTGCCGACGAACCACGTCTGCATGAATTACGAGCCGTACAGGGTGTCGTACACGGCAGGCCAGCCGTACGTCGGCGCGACCGTGTCGATGTTCCCAGCGCCGGGCAGTCACGGCGGCATGGGTAATTTCATCGCCTGGGACGCCGGTGAAGGGAAGATCGTGTGGTCGAAGCCGGAGCGGTTCTCCGTCTGGTCCGGCGCTTTGGCGACCGCGGGCGGCATCGTGTTCTACGGCACGCTCGAAGGCTACCTGAAGGCTGTCGACGAAAAGGACGGCACGGAGCTGTTCAAGTTCAAGACGCCTTCCGGAATTATCGGCAACGTCATGACCTATAGCCACAACGGCAAGCAGTACGTCGCCGTTCTGTCGGGTGTTGGCGGCTGGGCTGGCATCGGTCTCGCGGCCGGCCTGACGAACCCGACGGAAGGCCTTGGTGCCGTCGGTGGATATGCC
>PKRJ01000051.1 GCA_017577365.1 Gammaproteobacteria bacterium
GACCTGCACGGTGCTCGACGGCGTGCCGGAGATCGTCGGCCGGTTGTTGGACGGCGGAGGCGGCTCGCTCGGAGGCGGCTCGCTCGGCGGCGGCTCGCTCGGCGGCGGTTCGCTCGGCGGCGGCTGGCTCGGCGGCGGCTCACTCGGCGGCGGCTCGCTCGGCGGCGGCTCGCTCGGCGGCGGCTCACTGGGCGGCGGCTCGCTCGAACTCGGCGGTGCGAAGACGCGAATCGTGAACGGCGACAGTGTCGTCCTCGCCTGGCCGTCGCTCACCGAGATGACGATGTTGCGGTACCTGCCCGTCTGCGCCGCGGACGGCACGCCTTCGAGCGCCCCCGTGGCCTCGTCGAACGACGCCCAAGCGGGGAGATTCTCTATCGCGAACGTAAGCTCGTCGCCGTCGGGATCCTGAGCCTGCGGAACGAACCGGTATGTTGCCCCGGCGACGACCGATGTCGCGGGCGTGCCCGAAAGGACGGGCGGCCTGTTTCCGGTCGGTTCGCTGGGCTCGACGACGATATCGAATGCCGGCAGCCGCGTCTCGGCCTCACCATCGGTGACCCAGACGACGATGCCTCTGTACGTGCCGACGTGCTCCTCCACCGGCGTGCCGCTCAGGGTTCCCGTCGTCGCGTCGAACTCCGCCCATGGCGGCAAGCCGTCGACACCGAAAAGCAGAGCATCGCCGTCGGCATCGCTCGCCGACGGCTCGAACAGATAGTCGTCGCCCGCAACGATGCTCGTCGTCGGCTGGCCGCTCAATACCGGCGGTCGATTGGTCGGACCCTGTCCGCCACCGTCATCGTCTTGACCTGCGCTTTCTTCGTCGCCTCCTCCGCAGGCCGAGAGCGCGAATGCCGAAATCAGCGCGATTACGAAGAAGCGGCGTCTCGCCGCCGAGCCGGTTGCATCGAACATCCGTTAGTCCTTCTCCAGAACATACGGAGAGATGCCCGATGCGATCGCGAGTCGCGCGAGCGCGAAGCATGCTTCCGCGAAGCTCGCGCTCGCTCGAGACTTCGCAAGCCGTCGCATGCCGCGCTGGCAACCCCGCTATCGTAGGGCGACTCCCCGTAGACCGGTGGTTTTGCGTCGCCGCCTTTCGGCGGCTTTGCCTTGTCAGCTCGGCACGGCACGGGCTCGTGGCGGCCGATTGACGCCTTGCCAATGGCAACAATCGTGCCACCCCAGAAAGGTTCCACGAATCAAAAAGTTAGCCATTCACGACAACGGCGAACCGTCGGCGGCCACAGACAGTGCGCGGTGCCGTGCACACCCGTCCCTGTCGGCGAATTCCGACGGTCCGTGGCGGAAGGAAACTCGACGAATCGGTTAAGCCTCGGAGCTACAAAGTTTTTGTATCCAGCAGCACCTTGTGTAGTCAGTCGCCGAGCAGCGACAAGGGCTCGTTTCGCAAAGACCGTCGCGTGCGCCGATGGGCGAGCGAGTGGTGGTCGGCGGCGGCGGCGCAGGACGTCGAGGCTCGACGCGGACGTTCCGCGCCGACTTTGCGAGCTCGACGAGAGGACTTATGGGCGTCGGAGGAAATTGGTGGTGGGCCGTGTAGGACTCGAACCTACAACCAATGGATTAAGAGTCCACTGCTCTACCAATTGAGCTAACGGCCCATCGCGTTCGGGACGTGCGGTCGCGAGGGGTAGGCCCTTTCCTGCGGGACGATCCGTCGAAGGTCGGGGACGCATGCCGCGCGTCAGGGCGCATAGTTTAGCAGAATCTCTTTCGCCTCCCGCAATGCCGAGCGGCGCGTCGACGGGAGGACGAGTCTTCCGGAACGCGCCGTCACGCTCCGCGTCGCGCGCCGAGCGCCTCCGCATCGGCAGACGACGCGGGATCCGCGGCGCCGGCTTGCTCGAGGAAGGACGCGACGGTTCGGTTCCGACGCGCGAGCAGCTCGCGCGCGGCGCGGCCCGATCTCCCGAAGCGCCGCCACGGCAGCCAGAGGCTCGCGTCGTGGTAACCGAGATGATCGCTGCCCGGAAACGCGCAGCGCACCGCGTGCGGCGGCAGCAGCGCGTCGTTCATGCCGTCGTTCGCGGCGCTGTAGAGCATCAGATAAGGCCGGGCGACCGGCAGCGCGGGCTGCGTGCCGTACAGCCCTCCGTCGAGGTTCGCGACGCTCGCGATGCGTGCGTCGCGCGCCGCCGTCTCGTGGGCCACCGCACCGCCGAGCGAGAAGCCGACGAGATGGATCGGCCGATTCGCGAGCCTTTCGCCGTCGAGCCCCGGCACTTGACGCAAGATCTCGGCGACGTGATCGAGCACGAAGGAGGTGTCGCGCGCTCTCTCCACGACGATGCGGTTCGTGCGTCTCGATCGCGCGTAATACGCCGTCGCCAACGCGGGCTTCTCGTCGCGCGCGCAGGCGTCTTTGCCATTCGGCGTCGCGGCGCCGCTGGTCCGCGGTCCGGTCTCGATTCAGCTCGTTGAGCTCGGCGAGCTGCTCCACATGACGGATCGAGACGACGACATGTCCGCGGCTCGCGAGGTGCTCCATCAGCGACGTGTTCTCCGACGCGAAGGAGATCATGCCGTGGTTGTAGACGACGAGCGAGCGAAGCACCGCTCGCGCGTCGAGCTCGGCGGCCGGATGAGTCGACGTCCGCGTCCGCGAAAGCGCGAGCACGAGCCGAATCGGTCGCGGCGTGCCGGGATCGCGCCGCAGCTCATCCCACAAGAGCTCCGGTCGCATGTCGGCGCGCACGGCGGGATACCAGACCTTGACGAAGAGCGCGCGTCCCGCGGACCGAGCGCCGGCATACGCGGGCCGTGTGCCGTCGACGAGCCGCGCGGCGACCGAGCCGACCGCCGACGGACCTTCGGGCATCAGGAGCTTCATGTCGCAGCCTCCCTCTCCTCGCCGCCGCCGAGGTACCGATCGGCCATCTCGGCGACCACGGACGCGAAGCGCTCCGGATCCGTAAGCGGCGGCCACGGCGAGTCCGGGTGCAGCAGCGGACCGAGCAGCATCAGGTTGTAGAACCACGCGAGGACCCCCGCGGCCTCGTCGAGATCGCGAACGCGGATCTCGCCGGCCCTTCTCGCGAGGAAATCCCGAAAGCCTTCGAGCGCGATCCGCTCGAGGCGCGCCCACTCGGCGCCGACGAGATCCGGACGCTGCCGCGAATAGAGATAGGCCGGACGCATGATGTGCCCGAGCTCGGCGACCTGACGGAGCCCGTCTCGGGCAATCGCGCGAAGCGCGTCCCGCAGCGGCGCATCCGGGCTCAGGCGATCCGGCCGGGGTCGGTGCGCCCACTCCTCGACGCGCTGGAAATACAGCTCGAGCAGGACGGACGCGGTCGCGTCGCGGTTGCTGAAACGCTGGTAGATCGTCGCGGCGGAGACGCCGGCCTCGGCGGCGAGTTCCGCGACCCCGATCTCGGAGAACGCCTTCTGGCGCAGCAGCCGGTCCATCGCCGCGAGAATCCGGTCTCGTTTCTCCCGCGACCGGCCCTGGTTCGCCGGCTTCGCCCGCATGCAACGTCTCCGCAGTGTGAATGTGAATTTCTTTTATATTCTAAGCCAGGAGAATGAGCAAGGGTCTTATTTCGCGGGGGTCACGGCCGATCCGCCGCGGGCCGTGCAGGAGCTTCCCACCTCCGGAGCAGCCGGCGACCGTCCCACAGGTAGCGAAACGACGAGGCCGCCCGCTCGACGAACTGCACGAAGGCGAGCCGTCCGGGTCCCGCTATGCGAGTGAAAAAGAGCTCGCCCTCCGCCGGCTCGAGCGGCGTCGTGAAGCTCGCCGTCGACAACCGCAGCGACGGCGCGTCGTCCTCGATCGAGACGGTCCAGCGCTCGGCCGCGCAGCCGTACCGGCCGCGATAAGCGTGCAAGTCGAGCGCGGCCGCTTGCCACGGCGGCAGGCGTTTCGGGAGCTCGAGGCGCCCTAGCTCCGGCAAGCGCCTCGCGAAGAGCTTCGCGGCGACGACCGGCGCCGGATGGCGCTCCGAGGCGACGACGAGCGCGATGCGTCGTCGCGGCTCGATGCGCGCCATCAGCGATACGCGCGACGCGATCGATTGATGACCGAACCAACCTTCGCCGTGATACTTCCAGCCGAGGCAGACGCCTTTCTCGAGCACGCTCCAGCCCGGAAGCGGCGTCACGCTCTCCGTCCGCCACACGGCGGCGCGCGCTTCGAGAAACGTCAACAAATCTCGCACGGATAACGCCAGCGCTCCGCCGGTCGCCGCGCAGATGCGATTTCCCGGCCCGGAACAAGGCACCGAGCGCAGGTCGCGGAACCGAAGCGCCTCGAGGACTCGCTCGTGAAGCAAGGACTCGAACGGCCGTCCGTGCACGCGTTCGAGCACGGCCGCAAGAAGCCACGCGCCGACATTCGAATAGCTGTAGTACGCACCCGGCTCGGCGAGCCGATGCCCATCGAGCCGCGCAAGCAACGCTGCCGCGTCGATGGAGCCGTCGGCAGTTGCCGGAGCGGCGGTGATCGCCGAGTCGTCGAGGCCGTGCGTGTGCTCGAGCAGGTGCCTGATCGTGACTCCCGTGAGGACGCTCCCGCGACTCATGTCGAGGAGGCGCGCCGCTTCGTCATCGGAGCCGAACGTTCCGCTCGAGATCTCGTCGGCGATCAGGGCAGCGACGAAAAGCTTCGTCACGCAGCCGGTCGGCACCGCCTGCCGCTCGGCCTCGTCGGCCTCATCGGCCGCGTCGCCACCGCCGCCGATCGCCGCATACGACCTCCGCCCCGCGTCGCTGACCGCGACCACGACCCGCTTTCTCGCGACGCCCGCAAACGCGGTATCGAGCCTGCGCCGCAGCGCGGCCTCGTCGAGAACCTCGGCGAGATCCGCTTCGACGCGAGTCTCCGAGATCGTCATCACGCGAGCGCCGCCTTGCCGAGCGCTGCCATGTTCGGCGTGAGCCGAATCTCCTCGACGATGCGGCCGCCCTCGAGCCGCACGATGCGGTCCGCGGATTCGGCCGTCTGCGGTCGATGCGCGACGATGACGCGCGTGATGCTCAAGGCGCGAATCGACGCGTTCACCATGATCTCGCGCTTCACGTCGAGGTGGCTCGTCGCTTCGTCGAGGATCAGAATGCCGGGACGCTTGTACAACGCCCGCGCGAGCAACACGCGCTGCTGCTGCCCGCCCGAGAGCGCCGAGCCCATGTGGCCGATCAGCGTGTTGTACGCCATCGGCATCGCGACGATCTCGTTGTGGATCGACGCGAGCCTCGCGCATTCCTCGATGCGGTGCTGATCGGCCTGACTGTCGAAGAAACAGATGTTGTCGCCGATCGAGCCCGCGAACAGCGTATCGTTCTGCGTGACACTGCCGATCGTCCGATACAGCACCTCCTTATCTATGCGCTCGATCGGCACGCCGCCGATCAGGATCTCGCCTTCGGTCGGCTCGAGGATGCCGAGCACGAGGTGCAGCAGCGTCGTCTTGCCGCAGCCGGACGGGCCGACGATCGCGACGGACTCGCCGGCCTCGATCTCGAGATCCACGCCGTCGAGCACGAACGGCTCGTGCTCGCCGTAACGGAAACGCAACCCGCGAATCTCGATGGTCGGCTCGAGCGCTTCACTCTCGCGCGACACGAGCCGCCCGGCATGGTCGGCCCGCTCGCGCGGCTCGAGCAGAATGTCGGCGAGGCGCTCGCCGTGCACCTTGAGCATCTTGAGCTCCACGAGCCGATCGACGAGCCCGCTGATGCGGCTCGAGAACTGGCCCTTGTACGACAGGTACGCGACGAGCATCCCGACCGAGAATCCGCCGTCGAGCACGAGCGCCGCGCCGAGCCAGACGACGATCACGTTCTCGAAGCCATACAGCATCCCGTTCGCGTATTGAAAGAGGATCCTGAGCTTCTGCCCGCGCAGGCCGGCGTTGACCTGATCCACGAGAAGCGCGAGCCACGCGGCGCGGCGTTCCTCCTGCCGCCGAAACAGCTTGATCGCCCTCGCGCCGCGCACGGTCTCGAGGAAATGGCTTTCCTGCCTTGCCGCATGGACGATCTGCTCGGCCGTCGCCTCGCGCAGCGGCCGGAGCCAGAGACAACGGCACAGCGTGTAAAGCGCGGTCGCGCCGAGACAAATCCACGTCAGCTGCGCGTTGTAGACGAGCAGCACGACGACGAGCACGCTCGCCATGACGCCGTCGAGCATCGCGCTGACGAACGCCGCCGTGAGCGTGCTCTGTATCGCGTCGATCGAGCGGAACCTCGAGACGATGTCGCCGAGATGGCGCTTCTCGAAATACGCGAGCGGCAGTCCGAGCAGATGCGTGAACGCGTTCGCGTGCCACTGGACGTTCAGCATGGTCCCGAAATGCATCAGCATCCATGCGCGGAGCACGGCGATCGACTGCTGCAGCGCGACGAGCAGACCGAATCCGATCGCGAGCGTGTGGAGGAGGTCGCGGTCTCCCGAGACGAGCACGTGATCGATCGTCCATTGCAGGAAGAGCGGGCTCACGACCGCGAAGACCTCGAGCACGGCCGCGAGCAGCAGCGCCTGCACGACGGCCGGCACGAGACCCGAGACGCGCCCCACGAGCTCGCGCAGCCGCACCCTGCGCCTCTCGTCGCGGCGCTCGAAGCTCGGCTCGGGCCACAGTTCGAGCGCGACGCCGGTGAACGCCGCGGATGCCTCGCGCATCCCGATCCTGCGCTCGCCGCTCGCGGGGTCGTGAATCACGATGCCGCGCGGGCCCACCCTCTTCAGCACGACGAAATGGTCCATACGCCAATGGAGCATGCACGGGCGCTTCAGCCCGCGAAGATCTTCCAGCTCGAGGCGCACCGCACGCGTCGCGAGGCCGAGCCCTCGCGCGATCTCCATCAGGGACTTCAGGGTCGCACCCTTCAGGGAGACGAGGTTGCGGCGTCGCAAGGTGGCGAGATCGATCCTCCGGCCGTGGTAACCGGCGATCATGGCGAGGCACGCGAGGCCGCATTCCGCGGCCTCGGTCTGAACGATGACCGGTAGGCGCCGACGCCAACCCGCTGCGATCTCGTCGAGCCAACTCATGTCGTGAATCGAGGCTTCCGCACGAACGAACGCGCGCTATCGATATCTCGATCGTTCCGCCCGTTCACGCGATTCGCATGACCATGACGCGCCGCCAATATAGTTCGCGGCGCCAAGCGCGAGGGCTTCTTTATGGCGTCACTTCGTCCACTTTTCCGAACGCACGAGTGATGGATCGTGAGCTTCCGCTGTTTCGCGCCGCCGCGGTCGACGCGAAACGCACGTCGGCGCTCGGCAGCATCGTGTTGGCGCAGCCGTTATCGTTCGGCGTCGGCACGACGGCGGCATTCGCCGTGGCCGCCGTCATCGCCGGCTTCTTCGTTTGGGGCACGTATACGAAGCACATGACGCTCGGCGGCCGGCTCGTGCCGAATCTCGGCGTCATCGACGTGCACGCGCCTCAGACCGGCACGGTCATCGAGAAGCACGTCGCCGAAGGCGATCGCGTCGCGCAAGGCGAGGCACTCTTCGTGATCTCGAGCGAGCGCTCGAGCCGCGCGCTCGGCGCGACACGCGAGCTCGTCGGCGCTGAGCTCGAGCGGCGGCTCGCGCTTCTCGAGGAACAGGTTCGAAAGCTTCGCGAGCTCGAGCGGACCGAGCGGGCATCGCTCGAGGGAATGATCGCGACGCTCGAGTCGGAGCTCGAAGACCTCGCAGCGATCGAGGAGAGTCAGTCGGCCCGCGTCGAGCTCGCCGTGCAGGTCGCCGCGCGCTACGAGCGGCTTCGCGGGGAAGGGTTCGTCTCCGAGGAGCAGCTCATCGCGAGGCGCGAGGCGCTGCTGGAGCAGCAGTCACGGTTGACGCAGCTCGAGCGCGAGCGTACGAGCATCGAGCGCCGTCTCGCGGAGCTCGGCAGCGAGCTTCTTGCGCTTCCGCTCGAGTACGGGAACCGCATCGCGGAGCTCGAGCAGGCGATAGCGGCCACGCGCCAGGAGCTCGCCGACAACGAGGTCGCGCGGCTCGTCACCGTCACGGCGCCCGCGCCCGGTATCGCGACGGCCGTCCGCGTCGAGGTCGGTCAGTCCGTCGCGAGCTCGGGCACCCTCGTCTCGATCGTCCCCGAAGGCTCTCGCCTCGAAGCGAAGCTCTACGCCCCGAGCCGAGCGGTCGGCTTCATCGACGTCGGCGACGACGTGCGGCTCCGCTACGACGCGTATCCGTACCAGAAGTTCGGGCATCAGCCGGGCAAAGTCACGTCGGTCTCGCGCACGGCGCTCGTCGCGTCCGGCGGTCCGAGCGCCTCGAGCGCCGAGCCGTTGTACGAGATCACGGTCGAGCTCGAATCGCAGACGATGACGGCTTACGGCGAGCCGCGGCCGCTCCTCCCCGGCATGACCGTCGAGGCGGACGTGCTGCTCGAGAGCCGGCGTTTGTACGAGTGGGCCCTCGAGCCGCTCTATACGCTGACGAGCAAAGTCCGCTAGCCGGTCTCGGTCTCTGCCGGGGGCGTCGGGTCGCCGCCGAGTCGCGCATCGATCGCATGCAATCGCTCGGCGGACCGCTCCGGTGCGAGCGAGATCACGCGCTCGAGCTTACGCCGCGCAAGCTCGAGCCGCGCGCGATCGGGCGACTCGTCTTCGAGCAGCCGGTCGACGGTGAACTCGAGCATGTCCGCGTAGCGCACGAAGGCGATGCCGTCGCTCGGCGAGCGCTCGTCGGCGAGCACGCGATCGATCAAAGCCTCACGGTACGTGACCGGATCGTAGGCTTTGTTTGTCGCATAGAGCATCCCGAAGCTCGCCGAGTAGACGACGAGCAGACCGGCGAGGATGACTTGCCGCAAGAGGCTTGCCTCACCGAGCGAGTCCATCGTTCGGTTACGCGCCAGCAGTGCGGCAGAGAGCAGTCCCGTCAGGAAGCCGCCTATGTGAGCGAAGACGTCGACGCTCTGATGCCAAAATCCATAGGCAAGATCGACGAGAAGGCTGCAATAGAAAATCCAGAAGAACCTGTGCCCTCTGACTTGCAGCGGTAAATGATCCAGATACTTGAGGCGGATGTAGATGAACGCGCCGATCAGGCCGTACACGCCGCCCGAGGCGCCCACGCTCACGATGTACCGCGACCACTCTATCGAGCCGAAAGCCGAGCACAACGCACCCCCGAGCGCGGACGCGAGGAATATCACCGACACGTTGAGCTTCCTGACGACCGGCTCGAGCAGCGAGCCGATCAGAATCGTCATGCAGACGTTGGCCCAGAGGTGCAGCAGCGATACGTGCGCGAACGCGGCCGTGGCCAACCTGAAGTGCTCGCCGGACGCGAGCAGATAACCGCTCAAGCCTCCGATTCGGAGAAACTCGTATCCGGCGCTCGCTTCGCTCGGGCCGACCATCGCGCGATAAAGCGCGTTCGCGGCTTCCTCGCCCTGATCCATGAAGGCCCAATGAACGGCGTACGCGATGACCAGTGATGCGGCGATCGTCAACGCGGCCGGTTGCAACTGCCCGAAACGACGCGCAACCGCTTGCCGGTCTTTCAGCTTATCGTCGCCGCCTTCATGGCGGACGACCGCGCGCCGCATCGCCTCGACGAATCCGCGGATATCCTCCCCGCTCGCAAACGCCGCTCCCGGAATCGGCTCGAAGCCGTGCTTGCGGAAAGCAAGGCAGACGGCGCCTCGCATGGGATCTTTCCTGTATTTGTGCTCGACCCAGTAGAGGTCGGAGAGCGGATAGGCCTTGTGCTCCTGCGGGTTCGTCCATTTCGGCAGGAACACGACGTCGCCTTCGACTCGCAGGGCGGTCGCCGACACGGCATAGTTGCGCAGAACCCGGCATAGCCAACCGAGCAGTACGACGCAGACCAGCGCTGCGGCGAGGAACCAGGCGCCGGCGGCCGTTCCTCCGAGCAGCCAGGCGATCAGACCAAGCGCCGTACCGGCCACGACGGTCAAGACGATGCGCTGCACGACGGTCCGCCTGGCTGGGGACGTGCTCAGCGGAAACTCGAGAGTATCGGTCGCAGCGATCGGCCGTTCCTCTCGCGCAAGATCGCCGACACTGACCATCGCCTTCAGCAGCCGACGGACAACAGAACGCGCAGCTCGTCTTCACCGAGCTCCAACATTTTCTCGAGCTCGGGCAGGTCGGCCTCGAAACGAGGCGACGCGACGGGATTCGATTCCATCGACACGGCAGGTTTCCGCATCGCGAAAGCGCGTGTATTGCTCGTCGTGCTCACCAAGCTCTCGTCGCTTCGGTCGTACGTCATCTTCTGGAACTTCGTGAGATAGACGCTGACCCACGTCACTGTGCCGAGATTCCCGCTCTCGACGCCGCCCCGTTTCTCGCGAGTTCGGGCCGATAAGCGCATTAGGTTGGAGACCGAGCCCGCTTAAGCTCCATCGCAACGAGCAAGACCGGTATTTCCGTATGTGGCATATCCGTGTTGTCGCGAGTATACCATACGGCCGTTCCGCTTCGGCGGGAATCCGTTTTCGATCCCGCACGCGGCGCTCGCCGCCCGGAGCGCAGCGATGAGCGGGCACAATCGCGAGTCCGCTCGGCTCATCGACACGATCCGCGCAACCTTCGAGTCTTACGTGGCGGCCCAGAGCCGCGACGCGAAGGCGACCCTCGAGCACTTCCACCGGAGCTCGCCGACGTACGAGTCGGCGCGCGAGATGCTTCATCAGCTCTTCTTGAACTACAAGCTGAGGTGCGCGCTGGAGACCGTCGACGTCGTCGGCATGGACGAGTCCTACGTCTATGCTCGCGTGCGCCAGCGGACCGAGAAAGTGGAAGGTCCGGCGTTCCGCGACAACGTCACGGACGTGCTGATCGTGCTACGCGAGGACGAAGGCGCTTGGAAGATCTGGAACCAGGCGCTGTTGAGCGTCGAAGCGGCACCGGCACGGGAGGCAGCCGGTGGCGAGTGACCCGAGACAAAGGATCGACGCGAGCGGGCTTCGGAGCTCGCTAGAGAGCTTTCTCGCGCAAGTTCGTCGCGAGACCAAAGTGCCCGGCATCGCCGTCGCCGTCAGCATCGAAGGTGTTCGCATAGGCGCAAGCGCCGGCGTGGTCGCGCTCGATCGGGACGAGCCGATCACGACCGCAACGCCTTTCCATCTCGGCTGTATCACGAAGCTCCTCTTGGCGATCGTCGTGCTCGAGCTCGCGTGGCAAAGGCAGCTCGATCTGAACGTGCCGATCGAGGATTATCTACCGGAGCTGCGCGGCACGATTCACGGCAAGACCGTCACGTTGAGTCATCTGTTGTCGCACACGAGCGGCTACCGGGGCCTCAACGTCATGGAGCCGGGCACGCTCTCGATGCGCTGGGACGATCTCGTCGAGCACCTTGGCTCGGCGCCCCAGCATTTCACACCGGGAACCGTCTTCAGCTACGAGCACAGCGAGAGCGTCGTCGTCGGCGAGATCGTCCGCCGCGTGACCGGCGAAAGCGCGACCGCGCTGATCTCGGAAACGATCTTCGCGCGGCTCGGCCTTACGCCGCACACGCTCGGCAACGGCGACGCGCCCTTCGCCGCCGGTCAGCACGTGCTCGATCCATCGACGCGGCGGTTCAAGCAGGTCCGATGGTCGGACCTCGCCGCGGCCGGCGTGAGCGCCCTTCCGCCCGAATGGGAGGCCGCGTTCTCCAGGCACGCGCTCTCTGTCGAAGCGTTGGTCTCGATCGCCGAGCTCGTCATGGGACAACACGGCTCGCTCCTGCGTCGCGCGCCGCTGTCGGCCGCGACGGTGAGCTTGCTGCAAAGTCCGGCCGTCGAGATCGTGCCCGTCATCGGCGGCGCGCTCGCGGAAACGCTGCCCGCGACTTTCGGGCTCGGGGCGTCGCGCTGGCGGGACGGCTTCTGCGGCATCGCCGGAGCCACGTACGGCCAGTGTCAGGGTTTCCGCTTCGACGCCCGTACCGGCATCGCGGTCGCCGTCGGCATCAACGCCCAGCAGCGTTACCTGCGTGATCTCGTGATCGGCCGGATCTGCGAAACGCTCGCGAGCGCCGCCTCGGCGCCGCAAGCCGCGCCGGCGGATTTCCCGTTCGAGGACGTCGTCGGCGAATATCACGGCGCTCGAAACGATCGGCTATTCGCCGACGTCGACGATGGCCGGCTCGTGCTCGTCCTGGAGTCCGGCGCGATGCCGATGAAGCTTCGTGCGGAGATCATCCGAGCGCCGGACGGGCGGCTCGTGCTGAGCTCGCCCGCTCCGGATCTCTCTGTCGGCGTGTTCCGCACCGACGACGACGATTTCGGCATCATGATCGGCGTCTCGGCCTATCGGCGCGTGCGGCGCGTATGACCGCTTCGGCTCGCTAATAGCCGTGCGCTTCGAGGGCGAGGATCCGGCGGCGCCCGCACCTCACCGCGTGCCGTCGCTGCGCAAGGCCGACCGCTCGAGCTCCACGGAAAGGGCCTCCGCCGCCGCGTTGCCCGGCGAGATCACGGCGAGCCGACGAGCCCATTCGAGAGCCTTCGACGCATTCCCGCGATCGCGCTCCATCGTCGCGAGCGCGTGCAGCGCCGGCGCGTAGGCCGGGAACCGTCCGGCGACTTCCTCGAGACGAGCGATCGCCGCCTCGCGCCGTCCGAGCGCGTCGAGCCCCAATCCGGTCGCGTACGCGTAGTGGGGATTGCGCGGCGCCAACGAGGCCGCCTTCTCGAGCGCGCCCAGAGCCTCTTCGCGTCGGCCCGCTCGCGTCAACGCGAGCCCCAGGGCGTAGTGAAGCTCGGGCGCTTCCGGGTTGCGCTCGATCCCCTCGCGAAGCACGGCCTCCGCGGCTCGTTCGTTTTCGCCAAGACGATGTAGATCCGACAGGTTCACGTACGATGCCGCAAAGGCGGGCTCGCGTGAGATCGCCTCCCGAAACGCGGCTTCGGCTTCGTCGACGCGTCCCATTCGCATGAGCATCGCGCCGCGGTTCAGCCACCCTTCCGGGCGATCGAGATCGAGCGTCTGCACGGCCAGATACTCTTCGAGCGCCGCGTCGAGATCGTTGCGCCGCCGGTCGCTCAGGAGATGCCGATCGGCGACGAGCGCTTCCGCCGCGGCCAGTCGCAGCGCCTTGAGCGGATGGTCTAGGAAACGCTGAAGCAGCGAGACACGCGTCCGCTCGGGCAATGCCGTCGCCGAATCGATCGCCGCGAGCTGCACGAGCGGATCATCGTCCTCGAGCGCGCGCAAGACCAGGTCTTCGGTTCCCGCGTCCGGCTGCTCCGCAAGGAGCGCGACCGCGGTCGCACGCGCGATCCCCGGAACGGAAGGATCGTTGACGACCCGCCGCAGCTTCGGCAGGCGGTCGAGCGAGTACCTGCGACCCGCCGCAATCGCCTCGCCGTAATGAAACTGCCCGCTGCGCCCTCGCGGAAACCACTCCGCGACACGCTCGGCCGCCCACTGCGCCGACTCGTCCGAATGACACGCGTTGCACGCATTCGGCGTGCCGAGCGCCAAGGTCAGGTCGGGACGCGGCACCCTCAGGCTGTGATCGCGGCGCGGGTCGACCACCATGTAGCTCTTCGCCGGCATGTGGCAATCCACGCAGAAGCTGCCGGACGAGCTCGGCGGGTGGCGGTGATGGTCCGGCGTATCGAAAGTGCTCGACGCATGGCAGCGCGTGCAGAGCGCGTTGCCTTCGGTCACCAGCGTCGCCGCATGTGGCTCGTGACAGTCGCTGCACGTCACGCCGGCCCGATGCATCGCGCTCTGCGCGAACGAGCCGTACTCGAACACTTCGTCGAGGATCTGCCCGTCGTCGTGATACAGGCCGCGCTCCAAGCGCGCGGGCACGACCTGATCGAGCAGCCGCGCGGCCGCAACGAGCGGCTCGGCAATCTGTGCGCGCCGGCTGTGGCAGAGCGCGCAAGTTTCGATCTCGGCTTGGCCGTTACCGACGCGTGCGAGCATCGCCGTATGCGACTCGGGAGCGAAGGTCCACGCACGCTCGTTCGAGCCGTAGGCCATCGCGACCTTCTCCGGAGCCTCGACGTGCGCGCTGCCCGGCCCGTGGCACGCCTCGCAATCCACGTCGATGCTCGCCCACGCGGTCGCATACGCATCGCCGGTCGGCTCGTAGCGCTTCTCGAGGCTCGTCGAATGGCATGCGGCGCAGCGCGAATTCCAGTTGAACGCCGAGGCGCTCCAGTGCAGCGCGTCCCCGGCACGTATGTGCTCGTCCGGATAAAGATCGAACCAACGCTGCCCGCCTTCGTCTCGCGGCCGCGAGTCCCACGCGATCGTCAGCGCCTGCAAGCGTCCGCCGCCGACGTCGACGAGATATTGCTGAAGCGGCTCGACGCCGAAGACGTGCGTCACCCTGAACTCGCCGAGCATCCCGCCCGGACCTTCGGTGCGCACGAAGAACGCGCCGTCTCGTTTGAAGAAGCGCGTCTCGATGCCGTCGTGCACGATGCTCGCGTCATCGAAATCGCCGAGCACCGTATCCGTGCGCGCCGGCTGCATGGCGAGATCATGGTGAGAGTTCCGCCAGAGCTCGGCCTCGCGCGCATGGCACGCGGCGCAGGCTTCTCCGCCGACGTAATGCGCTTCGGCGGACCGGGCAACCGTGTGGGCGTCGCCGTTGCCGTCGGAATCCCGACTGCAGCCGGCCGCGAGACCGACCATCGCGGCCGCGAACGCAGCTCGTCCCGCCAGGCTCGATCTCACCTCGCCCGCCTTCCCTCGCCCGCCATATGGAGCTGCGTCAGGTTATCTACACCGGCATCGGGCGACAACGTGTCGGCGTGATTGCACGCTCGACGCCCCCCGCACCGGCGATGCGGCTTCCTCTCTAAAGGCGAGCAAGGCTCGACCGCGCGACTGCGGTCGCGCAATCGCGCGAACGATTGCGGAGCGCGCCTGCGACTCGCTAAAGGATCGACCTCGTCTCGATGACGTTCACGAGGCGGCAGTAATGCCAGCGCGGATCCGCGGGGCCGAATGCCTCGTAACCGTCGCAGCTCGAGGGTTTGTCGAGCGGAAACTCCTCGAGCGGATCCGCTTGCAGATCGAAGAGCTCGCAATTCTTCTCGTCCGCCTCCCGTCTGCAGACGACCTTGTACCTCGCATTGCGCGCGCCGACGTAGCGCATATTGTTGCGCAGCAAGTTCTCCGTCTCGGTCAAGACGAAACCGTGGTTCGGATCCCGAATCGACTGGGCTTCACCCGCGACCACGGGCACTAGCGACACGCCGTCGAGCTCGAGCGTGCCGCTTCCGATGCCGTCGGAGACGACGGACGGCACTTCGAGCCCCGCGAGCTCGAGGATCGTCGGAAACAGATCCGCGACGTGCGCGTATGCGCCGCTGCGAGTATCCGGCGCGACGCCGGGCCCGCGCACGACGAGTGGGACGCGCACACCGCTCTCGTAGGCGGTTCCTTTACCGCGTCCGGGCCGCGTGATGTACATGTTGTCGATGAAGTCGAGATTCGGCCTGCCGTACATCGGCGTGCCGTTGTCTCCGACGTAGATCACGTACGTGTTCGGGTCGAGCTCGTCGACTGCCTCGAGCACCTTGCCGATGATCGTGTCCATCGAGTTCGTCATCGCCCTCATCAGCTGCTCGCCGGTGCAAGCCCCGACCTCGGCAGAGCCGAACTTTCCTCCGCAGTCGCGCATCTCTGCGTAGGTCGCGGTGTCGAGAGTATCGGCGTTCGGCACGGCCATTTGGCTCGGTTCACGCTGCGCCGTCGCGTGCGACAGATTGAACGCGAGCCAAACGAACCAAGGACGGTCGGGCTCGGCCCCTTCCTGCGCGGCGATCCACTCGATCGCGTCCGCGGCTTTCACCACGGGCGCGTAAGTCGTCGGCGCGATGCCCGGCAGCGAGCGCATCGGAGGCGCTTCCGTGCGATAGGTATCCGCCGGCGTGTCCGCGTCCTGCACGTGATACTCGTAGTCCCAATAGGTGCGGAGCGCGGCATGGAGATTACCCTTGAAGAGATCGAAACCCGCCTCCTTCGGTTTCATGCCCGGATAGCTGACCGGGTTGCCCGGCAGTCCGGCCATGTGCCATTTGCCGAACACTGCGGTCCGATATCCGGCCTCGTCCCGGAGCAGCCGCACGAAGCTCGTATAGCCTTGGGCCAACGCATCCGCGTAGGTCGCGACTTTGGTCTTCGCGACGAACAGCCCCGTGAGGATCGACGCCCGCGTGGGCGAGCAGAACGGCTGCGCCCAGACGTTGGTGAAAAGAATGCCTTCCCGGGCAAGCCGATCGAGCGTCGGGGTGGACGCGGGGCGACCTCTTATCGAGAGATACTCAGGATGGTCGTGCCCCGAAGGTCCGTACTGCTCGATGAGCTCGTCGATGAGCCCGGGCTGCATCGACGACGTCACGTCGGTTCCGATATCGTCCGAGATGATCAGCAAGAAGTTCGGCCGATCGCCGCGAGCCTCCGAGTCTTCCGCGGCGAGACCCGCTCGCGCCGTCAGAGATGCGATCGCAAAGATCGACGCGACGATCTCGATCCGTCGAAGCATGGCGTTCAGTCGCACGGCTACCGCTTCACCCAATTCCAAAACCCGATCCGTTGCACGCTTCATCGTCCCGGCGCACAAGGCCGCGTTGCAATGGGCCAGGCGCTTATCCGAGGTTATAAGCACTGACTGATACCCCGCGCACTCCGTGGGCGGCTGGATCGACGGCCGGCCGTGATGGAGGCGCTATTGCGTCGAGGGGCCCCGCGACTACAATCGAGGCTGAGGCTCGTGCCGCGCTTTAGTCGTAAAGCGCGAATCGTCTCGACGATAAAACATAGCGGCTGCGGCAACACTAGCCGATCGCGGGGTTGTGGCCGGGGGAGCCGAGTTCACCCGCAGTCTGGCTCGCCGAACGCGGTGAAGTTCGGGTGATCTCATTCGTGATGATCCCATGCACGTTGCGTCAACTCGAGATCTTCATTGAGGCAGCCGAGGACTGCCATTTCGTCCGAACGGCGAATCGCCTCGGTATCTCGCAAGCCGCGGTCTCGACGCATATCGCCGCATTGGAGAAACACCTCGGCAAGCGTCTGTTCATTCGGCGCCGCGGGACCAAGCCGGTGCTCTCGAGCTCGGGGTTCGCGCTCCTCGCCGAGGCGAAAGCGCTCCTGGCGGAAGCGGGAAAGATCAGAGCGCTCACCGCGAGTCAGGACAAGCCGTGCGCGTCGGTGCGCGTCGGCGCCGGCCGGCATCTGCTCGACGATTGCATCAAGCGAAGGCTGTCGACCTTCTACAGGGCGCATCGCGACGTCGAGCTCGAATGCGATTACGTCGACACCCTCGAGCGCGGCCTGCAGCTCGTCAAGGACGGCAGGCAGGATCTCTTCGCGTTCACGGTCCGCAAGCGTAGCGGGTACCGCCTTCATTCCGAGGTCCTGCGTCCCGTTGGCTTCGGTCTGTATGCCGGAGGCGAGCTCTCCGCCGCGCGGCATGCGTCTCCCACCGAGCTTGCCGAGATGCCTTTCATTCTGCCGCCCGAAGGCTCCGAGGCATGCAACATGGTTCTCGGCGCGCTACTCGAAGCGGGCATCGCATGCCGGAGCGTCGCGGCGCGCGCGCAGTTCATCGCCGTAGCGAAAGATCTCGCGAAGCAGGGCGTCGGCATCGTCGCGCTGTACGAGACGATGGTGAAGCCGGAGGACGAGGCCGATCTCGTCCGGTTCGACGTGGAGCTTCCGACGATGTATCGGATGCTGTTCCGCGCTCCTCGAAGACTCGACCGGCGGATCGAGCGCGTCGAGGACTTCCTCCGCGAAGCGCTCGCGGCCTGACCGAAGCGCGGCGGTCGTCGGCGTGAACACCCTCCGCGATCTCGCCCTTTCGAAAGCGCGGCACGCAGCCGTTCGTCCGAAGCTCTATCGCGGCTGGGTCATGGCGGCGGTCGGATTCGCTTCCGTCGCGCTCGTGTTCGGCACGACGGCGGCGGCGCTGCCATTCGTCTACGGTGCCGTCGTCGCGGAGTTCGGCTGGTCGCTGACCGAAGCGACGCTGCTCTTCACGGTCAAGAATGTCGCGTCGTCGGGGGCCGCGCTCCTGCTGCTCGGCCCACTTCTCACGCGCTTCGGCCTGCGCCGGCTGATGGTCACGGCTTTCGTCGCCACGGGAGTCGGCATGTCGGCCTTCCTGATCGTCGACTCGTTACCGACCTACTACCTCGCGGGCGCCATTCTCGGGTTCGGCGGCGCGGCGGCGACGATCGGCACGAATTTGTTCGTCTCGCGCTGGTTCTATCGCAACCAAGGCTTCGCGGTCGGCGTGGCGCTCACGGGCACGAGCGTCGGCGGCATCGTGTTTCCTCACGTCACGGTGACGCTCATCGATGCCATCGGTTGGCGAGGCGCGATCGCGGGACTGAGTTTCTTCATCTGGGCCGTCGCGCTGCCGCTCTACCTATGGAAGGCGGAAGAAGAACCCGGCTCCAACGAGATCGAGCCCGAGCTCGACGGGCAGCCCGCCGAGCACGCCTTGCTGCCGACGTGCCCTGCTTTGTCGCCGAAAGTGGGCGAAGGCATCGGGGCGATCTACGGCACGAAGACGTTCTGGACGATCGCCTTCGCGTTGCTCTTCGTCGCCGCGGCGGATTCGGCGGTCTTCCAGCACACGCCGCTCATCCTCGGCGCGGCCGGCATCGAGGCGGAGCTCGTCGCGTTCAGTCTGTCGACGATGTTCGCATTCGGGATTGTCGGCAAGATCGCCGCGGGCCGTGTTTTCGACGCGTGGTCGGTGAGCGGCATGGCGCTCTGGAACGTGCTCCTCGCCGTCTCGATCGCGCTGGCCTTGCTCGTCGGCGAAGTGACGGCGCTCGTGGCGTTCGCCGCGGTTCGCGGGCTCGCGCACGGCGGCTTGATTCCGAAGCCCGCGGTGCTCGCCAAGCACTGCTACGGCGCGGCGCTGATGAGCCCCGTATTGCCCGTGCTCATGGGCGTCTGGCTGTTGGGCGCCGGCATCGGTCCAGTCGTGCTCGCTGCGCTCGTCGACGCGACCGGACAGTATCGCGAGGGAATAGTGCTGCTCGTCGCGCTCGCCCTGCTCGCGGCCGCGCTGTTGCACCGGATACATCGCGAGCGAGCAAGAATGCCCGCCTCGCCCGAAGCCGTCAGTTCGCGGCCGCCTGTGCCGACAGCGTACCCTCGGGCACCACGTAGCCCGGCCGAAGGAAGGACTTCGTAGCCACGACTTCCAGCAGCCGACAGAAGTGCCATTCGCGTGCCGTCGGCGTCCGCGTGCCGTCGGCGCAATCATCGGGCTTCGCGAGCGGATATTCCTCGAGCGGATCGTCGAGCAGATCGTAGAGCTCGCAGCTCTCGGCTTGCGCGCTGCCGCTGCAGACGATCTTGTAGATACCATTTCGCGCGCCGACCTGCCGCAGATTGCCCCTCACCGGATTGATCGTCTCCGCGAGAAGGTAGTCGCCGTTCGGGTCGCGAACGCTCGACGCGCCTTCGAAGAGTATCGGCGCCAGCGACACCGAGTCGAGCGCGACGAGGTTACCGTCTCTGTCGGGCACGGTTTCCGGGACGTCGAGGCCGGCGAGGTCGAGAATCGTCGCGAACAGATCGACGCCGTGGACGAACTCGTCGCTGCGGCTGCCCGGCTCGATCCCCGGGCCGCGGATCACGAGCGGCACGCGAACGCCGCTCTCGTAGGCCGTGCCTTTGCTGCGATCCCTCCGCGTGATGTACATGTTGTCGATGAACTCGCGCCTCTCGCCGAACATCCACGTGCCGTTGTCGCCGATGTAGATCACGTACGTGTGCGGATCGAGCGCATCGACCGCGTCGAGCACCTTGCCGATGATCGTGTCCATGGAGTTGGTCATCGCGCGCATCAGCGCCTTGTCCGAGCACGAGCCGACGTTCGCGGACCCGAACATCCCGCCGCAGGCTTCCATCTCGGCGCGCGAAACGTCGTCGAGCGTGTCGATGTTCGGCACGGCCATCGGATTCGGCTGCACTTGAGGCTCGAGTCTCGTCGCGGGTTCCGAGCCTCAGCGCCCACGAGGGAACGTCAGCCGCAGCGTCGCGCGAATCGCCTCTCGCTGGTCCGGCCGCACGCCGACCTCTTCCGCGTACTCGGGCCACCGCGAAACGACGGCGATCACCTCGTCGAGGATGCGCTCGGCCTGTCCTCGCTTGAGGCCTGCGGTCGCGCCGCATGCGCGGAAATCCTCGATCGTGAAATCGTCGCTCTTGCCGTTGATCGTCATCTGGTGGCTCGACGTCCATCGGCCGACGGGGTTGTACGCGTACGTGACGTCGAAAGCCGGAGCGAGCGACCACTGTCCCCGCTGATCCATGAGAAATGCGATGTTTTTCACGTGGTCGTCCTGGTTGCGCGCGACCACGTTGAAGACCATGCGGCGGAATTGTTGCTCGATCGCGCTCGCCGGCAGCTTCAGCCGCCGAATGGCCTCGAACGCTTGCTCGTAGGAATGAGCGCGGGCGGCGTTGAAGTCGAGATGCATCAGCGCCGCGAGCGATTGCATGTGCAGCTTCTTGCCGGCAC
This sequence comes from Gammaproteobacteria bacterium, assembly GCA_017577365.1. Classification (GTDB taxonomy): domain Bacteria; phylum Pseudomonadota; class Gammaproteobacteria; order Steroidobacterales; family Rariloculaceae; genus ZC4RG20. The sequence goes on from PKRJ01000051.1 coordinate 20,471, forward strand.
GAGTGCGATCGAAGCGGCGCGTCATGAAATGACGACGGCCGCCCTCCTCGAGCAGCCTGCATTCGGACATCTCGATGCCCGCGTCGCGCGCCATGCGCGAGTAGGCGTATTCGATGACGGTATAGCCCTTCGGGTCCTCGAGATCCTTGTCTCGATTGCCGCTGACGCCGTCGAACTTGAGCAACCAGTACTCGAAGCCGTCGAGCCCGTCTATCTGCCCGGAGCGCACCTCGTTCGTCTCGGGGTTCCACGCGATCACGGCTTTCGCTCGCGCGCCCCCGGCGGAAGTGCCGACGCGCAAGAGATCCGCGAGCGCGGCGTACGAGCCTTCCGGAGTGAAGTACCCGCCGAGCTCGCCTCGCCGGGCCAGCACCTCGGATGCGAGCTTGACGAGCGCGTCGACGTCGAGCTTCTTGCCGCGCCTCCACTGCGGGCCCGTCGCGGGCGCATATTCGAGTGCTCCCATGCCACGCCGCCCGACGTAGCAGAGGCGCTCGACGGCGTTGAAGCTCTCGGGCGATCGGCCCTGAGTCGCGAGCCACGCATCGATCAGCGCGTTGCCGAATCGGTCCGGAAGGGAATCGGCGAGAAGCCCGGGCAAGCCATGAAAGGATTCGCGAGGCAGAGCAGGGAAAGAGTAGATTCGCGTGGACAACGGCATGACGATCGGCGACACCTCGATGCCGCTGCCGACGAACTCCGGATCGTACTGAAAGGTCGCGACGTCGGCCCCGTCCTCCAACGCGACGGCCGCGATGCGCCGACCCCATAGGCGAACCTCAGCGACGGTCGCCACGGCTTATTCCTCTCCCCATTTCCAGGGCTTCGAAGCGTCTCGCGGTTTCGCGCCGCGGCGCCCGGAAGCGCGCCGCCGCCGCTTGCCGTGCAGCTCGAGCCGGGCGATCGGGCTCGGAGGGATTTCCGGAACCAGCCGATCGAGACCGTCGGCGAGACCGAGCGCGCGCAGGATCCGCACGAAGGTCGTGAGCTCGGCCCCGCCCCCCGCCTCGATCCGCTCGAGGGTGCGTTTGCCGACGCCCGCCCGGGCCGCCAGCTCGGCTTGCGTGAGGTTCGCCTGCAGCCGATGTTCGCTGATGCGCTGGCCCAGAGCCTGCAGAATCGCGGCATCCGAGAGCGTCGACGCAATTTTCATAAATCGCTAAAAAAGACGAAATAACATCGATATTCGACCTTGTTCGCTTGATACGACGAATTATATGGCTGTCACCTCACAAAAACAAATCGCAAAACCTTGCGACTTATAGCCTCTAGCCGAGCTTATTCGCCGCAAGCGGCGATACCTTGGACAAGCGGGGCGCCTCGGGCCAGGGCGACGGCTGCGCAGTAGAATCGCATCGTGAAACTGACGGACAAACAACGCCGCCATCTCCGCGGTCTTGCGCATGGGCTGAAGCCGGTCATCCTCGTCGGCCAGTCCGGCGTCAGCGACGCCGTGGTCGCGGAAACGTCGCGCGCGCTCGAGGCGCACGAATTGATCAAGGTTAGGATTGCCGGCATGGAGCGCGATGCGCGGGACGAGGCGCTCGCGTTTCTGGCCGATCGCACCGAAAGCGAGATCGTCGGCCGGGTCGGCCATACGGCCGTCCTTTATCGCCGACATCCGAAGAAGCCGCGGATCGTCGTTCCGAGCTGAGCGTCGGCCTGCGTCGTCGAAAACCTTCCGCGAACGACTCGCTAGCGCCTTGTGCCCCACTCGTAGCGACGCTCGAGCGAGGCTCCGACGCTATCACGCGACTCGCAAGCCTCGCCAACGCGTCTCGAGAACGACGATGGTCACCGCATAGACCGCAACGATAACGACCGGGATCACGACGAACCTGCTCTCGGGCCACGCGTACCACGCCGCGACGATCAACCCCGTCCGCGCAACGGCGTGTCCGATCCCGATCCAGTGTCGGATGAGCCAGCTCATCGGCACCCACATCAAGCCCGTCAGTATTCCGACGCTGAGCGGCAACGACGAGTAGTCCACGAGAAAGAACGGAATGGCGATCGCGAAAACCAACAGCGACATGCCGACGGTGAGCAGGAACAGCACGTCGAAACGGTTTCGTAGTCCTCGCGCGAGGAAGTTCTCGCCCGTGAATCGGGAAATGAACATTCGAACCTGGAGCTCTGCGAGCACTGTTGAAGAGCTTCTAGTCGGCCGCGTGCTCTGCACAAGCCGCACATCGTCACGAACGCGTGGGAGGAATTCATCGACGTCAACGTCCGAGGAACCCTCGTTCTGCTCGAGGAAGCGGTAACGGCCGGCGACCACTTCGGCCACGTCCTCGCCCGCCTTACCTCGTCGCGCGAAAGGAGATCGTGGCTATCCGGTCCGGCCTGCGCCCTCTTTCCTCGCCGATTCGACGTGCGCGAGCCCACAGATGCCGAGCCACCTTCTGAACGCCCTGCGCATGCGCGCGTTGCCATGGATCTTCACGCGGCCCGTCGCAAGCGCCGTCTCCAATGCGAGATCGCCGCGCCAGACGCGAATCAGATCCGGCAAGGACGTGACGACGTAGACCTGCGCATCTCGATCGGGGCGCTTCAGGCAAAGCTCGCACCGCCCGTCCTCGTTCAGGAACCACCAACGGCGCTTTCTCTCCGGCTGATCGGCAAGCTCGAGCTCGACGATCGTTCTACCGGGTCCGAAGCTCTCCGGATGCGCGCCCTTCTCGAGCGCCCACAAGAGCAGGCTCAGATCCATCTCGTTCTCGGCCAGCTCTCGCCTGGCCCACCGCTGTCCCCAGACGCCGAGCGCCGTGACGATCGGCACGAATTCCTCGCCCGCCGGGGTCAAGTGGTACGTCCATCGTCCGTCCGCCGCCTCTCGCCGCTCGACGACGCCTTCGGCCTCGAGCTCGGCGAGCCGTCGACTGAGCAGCGTGGGGGATGCAAGGGGCACGCCGCGTTGAATCTGCGAGAATCGAGTGGAGCCGGTGGCAAGCTCGCGCAGGATCAACGGCGTCCACCGCGCACAGAACACCTCCGCGGCCTTGGCAACGGGGCAGAATTGATTGTAGCCCTTCAACTCCGCGTCCCTCCGCGCTCCATCTTACTCGCGAGACCGTCCGGCTCCACTACACTTTTTGGAGTAGAGCGCGAGACGGCCTTCCGCTTCCATTGATGTCCGAACCGTTGCGGGAGGCTCACCATGAACGACGAGGATCTCGACGTCGTCGTCGAACACAATCGTCCGGCCGCCGCCATGTGGAGCGCCGGAGGCGATCACTACGACGCGATCAGCTTCGGGATTGCCGACGCGCTCCGCCACGCCGCGCAGCGGCTTTCGGCAAAGCAAGGTGATGAAGTCCTGGACGTCGCGACGGGCACGGGCTGGACCGCGCGGCTCGTCGCCCGCTCGGGCGCGCGCGTGACCGGCGTCGATATCGCCCCGGAGCTGATCGCCGCGGCGCGGCACCGCTCGGCCCACGTCATACCTCGGATCGAGTACCGGCTCGCGGACGCGGAGCGTCTGCCGTTCGCAGCAGGCAACTTCGACCGCGTCGTCTCGACGTTCGGCGTCATGTTCGCGGGCGATCACGACAGCGCCGCTCGAGAGCTCGCACGGGTCTGCCGTTCCGGCGGCCGTCTCTGTCTCGCGACTTGGACCCCCGACGGCGCGATCGCCCGCTTCTTCGCGCTACTCGCGTCGCATCGTCGCGAGCCGTCGCCCGCCGCTTCGCCCTTGCTCTGGGGCGATCCGGACTACGTCGAGCGTCTCCTCGGCCGCGAATTCGCGCTGCGCTTCGAGCATGGCGTCAGCAACGCGTACTACGACGGAGCGGACGAGCTATGGGATACCTTCGTTCGGGGCTTCGGTCCGCTTCGCGTGCTGCACGAGCGTCTCGATGAAAGTGGCCGCCGCAGGTTGAAAGCGGACGTCGACGCCTACCATGAGGAATACCGAACGCACGTCGGCCTGCACGTCAGGCGGGAATACTTGATCACGGTCGGCGAGCGGCGTTAGCGGAGCGCGTCCGCTCACCTTCGCCGAGGCGGCAACGATCAAGGCCTCCGCGAGCCCTGCGTCAGCCCGCGGTCTGGTCCGTGTCCGGTGAATCCTCGCCGGGATAAGCCTCGAGAGGAATCGTTCCGCCGGCCGCGTCGACCTTGATCCTGTCCGGCTCCGGGAGCGCGTCCGCGATGAAATCGAGGCGCTTCCACGCGGGGAAGGGCTGACGCCCGATCTCATCGGGCACGTGAGGAGAGAGCTTGCGGAGCTCGAGCTTGTGGATGTACCGCCCGCAATTGACGAACGCTTGCTCGATCGTAACGTGCACCAGATACAGTGCACCGGCCGTCTGGCCGGGTCCCTCGTTGGGGGCGAGCCGCGCGGTGCCCTGGATGCGCAGCCGGCGTGGTGACGTGAAGTCGATGAAGAGGAGCCCGACCTGCGCCGTGCTCGAGATGTTGCCGAGCGAGAGAAACATGCCGTTGCCGTCGTAGACCGGGAACACGAGCTCGGCGGGACCCGCGATGCGGATGAAGCCGGGCTGCCCGCCCTTGTACGAGACCGTGGGTCTGCCCCGCTCATCGACCGTGCTGAGAAAGAAATACGCCGCGCTTTCGATGAGCGCGCGGTCGTTCGCGTCGAGCTCGGCGTGCGCGTGCGCTTCGAGCCGGTCCGCCAGCCGGCGGGTGCCGTGCCGATCCTGATACGCGCGGTGCGCTTCGCCATAGAGCTTGCTCATCGTCGCCTCCGGCGCAGGATGTCGACGCTCAGTCTACCGCGGGGAGACTCCCCGTGGGCTGCGGACGGCACCGGGTCCCGCACGGCGACGCTCCGCGGCGATGCTTGAGTGGCCGCCACATGACGCTGCCGCGATAGCGCGTTCCCGTCTCGAGTGGTCAAAGGTTCGCGCAGCACCGATGTCCTCAGCGGGCGCTTCGACGAGTCATGAGCCAGCCCACGGCAACGAAGACGATGCCGCCGATACCGATGAACAGCCAATCATAGAGCGGCACGTGCATAGGCATGTCGCGCACGTGGTGGAGCTCGAGGACGTGGTGATCGATCACGCCTTCGACGAGATTGAAGATGCCCCAGCCAAGCAGCAGCTGCCCGGCGAGCATTCGGCCCGTCGTCGGCGCCGTCCCGTTCAGCCCCTCACGCCAAAGCAGCACGACGCCGATCAGCGTGAGCGCGAGCGTGCCGGCGTGGAAGTAGCCGTCCCACCGCATGTTCCGCGTCATCGCATCCAACGTGATCGGCGGAAGCAGGGCCGAGCCCATGTTGTGCCATTGCGCGATCTGGTGAAACACAATGCCGTCCACGAATCCCCCGAGGCCGAGCCCGAGTATCACGCCGCCGGTGATCGCGGGCGAGCGCGCGTCGACATGTGGGTAGGGCTTATCGCGTCCGACGCGCCGGGCGGCGACTGTTCGCGGCATTCGGTTCCTCCTGCGGCTCCGGAATGCGAGCGAAGTGCTCTCGTGCGGGAAGCATGCCAACGTGCTGCTCCGCTCGTAGCCCTCCGCGAGGGATTCTCTAAACGATTCTCGTTCAGAAAATCCCTCCGCGGAGGCGGCAAGACGTCGCTGCGCAAGCGAGCGCGCCGACGCGGCGCGGGTGAGTCATACCGGACCGAGCTTCACCCGCGCCGCGTCGATCAGGCCGCCCCTCTCCCACACCATCACCGTGAACGCGGCACACGCCGCCGCCGCCACCCACGGTAGGCCGTGTCGCGCGTGCTCCATCAGCACGCCGGTCACTGCGGGCCCGAGCAGCGCGCCCACTCCCCATGCAATCGACATCCCGCCATACATTCCGAGCAGCTGCCCGCCGGAGAATCGGCTGCCGACGGCGGTCGTCGTCAACGTGTAGATGCCAACGAACAGCCCGCCCCACACGAAGATCACCGCATACGCGAGCGGTACCGCCTTGAGCAGCAGCGGCCAGATCGCGGCTCCGAGCGTCGCAAGCCCTGCGAGCACCACGACGAGCTTCGTGCGGTCATACCGATCCCCGAGCCAGCCGATCGGCAGCTGCAGCACGATGGCGCCGATCATCAGCGTGGCGATCAGCGCATTCGCTCCCGCCGCCGTCCACCCGAGCCGCATCGCGTAGATCGGCATGAACGTGAGCCCAGCCGTCTCGAGCGCGCCGTTGAGCGCCGCGGCCGCGAGCGGCACGGGCGCCATGCGTAGCACGAACTTGAGCCCAGCGGGCTCCGCATCGCGGTCGAGCCCCGGCGCATGGATGCCCGGCGTGAGGATCAAGAGCATGGCGACGAACGCGCACGCCGCGCCGATCCAGTACGCCGTCACGTCGTGCGCGCCCACCGCGCTCAGCACCAGCGGCCCCAACGCAAACCCGAGCGACAACGCCGCCGTGTACACGGCGATCGTCGTCGCGCGCGAGCGCTCGCTGCTCATCTGGTTCACCCACGCCTCCGACATCACGAACACGCCCTCGGATCCGACGCCGAGCAGAAAGCGCAGCGGGAACCAGAGCCACAGCGCCGTGAGCGCGAAGCCCGGCAGCACCAGCGCCACAAGCAGCAGCGCGAGCGTCATGCCGGTGCGCAGCCCCACGCGTTCCGCGAAGCCCGGCAGCCAGCAGGCGACGACCAGCACGCCAATGGCATAGAGCGCCGCATTCAGCCCGATGAGCGTCTCGCCCATGCCGCGGGCGTGCAGCGCCTGCGCGATGAGCGGCGCGCTCAGGCCATAGGTGAGACCGAAGATGCACGCGGCAGCGATCACCGCCCCCTGCGAGAATGTCGCGGCCGCCCGGCTCACGTGGAGACGGTCGCCTTGAGCTCCGCCGGCTGGCTCTTTCGGTGCCGCGCAACGATCGCGCGCAGCAGGCGCGCGTAGTCGAGCACCAGGCCCGGCGTCCAGGCCATCGTCGCGGCGCGACGGCGCACGGCCGCCGCGAGCCACACGTCCGGGTCGAGCAGAAGCGCTACGAAGCGCAGCATGGGCCGGCGCTCGCCGAGCACGCCTTCGAGCGCCGTCTCCAGCGCGAGCGACGTCGCTGTCGAGCAGCTGCGGCTCGTGAGGTTGTACGTGCTGTCTTGCCGGTAAACGTTCCAGAACGCGCGCAGCGCGGCGCCGTCGTAGTGGTGGAACACCACCTTCTGATCGGGCTCTACCCAGTCGCGCACGCCCGTGGCGTGGTCGGGGATCCAACGCCCCGGGATGTCGTTCTCCGGACCCGCGCGCAGCAGCGCGGCGAAGTCGTCCGGGGAGTGATCGATCTCGACGGCGGGATAGTGGCTGATGTAGACGTCCGGCAGCACCTCGAGCGCCGAGTGTCCGGTCGACACCACACCCTGCTCGTCGATGGCAGCGATGTAGCGGCGCACTAGCGGCGGGCCGCGTCCATGGCTCGCGGAGCCCTGCGCCGTCCACACGTACAACGTCATCGGCTGCAGCGGATCGAAGTCCGGGTAGGCGTCCGCGTGCGGCCGCGGCGGGCCGTCCGCGCCGTACCAGCCGCGCGCGAAGAATATCGGCAGCGTCGTGATCGAAGCGCCCGGCGCGAGGTTGCGCAGCTGCGTGCCGAGCACGCACAGCGCCCAGCCTGAGGAGATCAGCACGAAGCCGAGCACCATGGGCATCACGTAGCCGTGGTGGATGGGCCAGTTGCCCATGACGAGAAACGCGGCAACGAGCTGCAGCAGCCCGAGCGCCACGGCGCCGCGCCATCCCGCGAAACGCACCACCCACGCGGCACCCACGCGCATCGCGCCGTCCACGAGAAACGCCGTGCCGAACAGCACGCGGTCGGCCACCTCGTCCGCGGCGAGCGGCAGCAGGATCAGCGCGCCGAGCGCGAGCAAGACGCCCGCGCGCCACATCAGCGCGCGCCGCATCTCGGCGGGCGACAAGAGCAGCGCGACCAGCGAGAGCGCTCCTTCGAGGGCGAGCACGAGCCCGAGGACGTCCGTGGCGAATCGCAGCTCGCCGTCGGCGGCGTCCACGATCAGGAACGCGCCGACCGCGATCCACAGCGCGCCGACGACCGGCAATACCCGCCAGCGCCGGCGGAAAGCCGGCGCGCCGACGAGCAACATGGCCAGGCGAATCATTCGC
>PKRJ01000052.1 GCA_017577365.1 Gammaproteobacteria bacterium
GAGAACGTCTACGGGCAGTCGAAGCTCGAGGCCGAACGGACCGTCATCGATCGCGGAGAGCGATTGAAGTGGACGATCGTGCGCATCTCGGAGACGTACGGGCCGGGCGACGGCCGCCTGATGAAGCTCTTCAGGCTCGCGGACACCGGTGTCGTGCCGATCATCGGCAGCGGCACGAACGAGCACCATCCCGTTTACGTCGACGATCTCGTCGCGGGTCTCGAGCGCGCGGCCACGCTGCCGGAGGCGGTCGGCGAGACGATCGTGCTCGCGGGCAAGGACGTGCTGCCGACGCGCGAGCTGATCGAGCGCGTGGCCGAGGCGCTCGGCAAGCGCTTGCGCAGCGTGACGCTCCCGCTCGGCCCTTTCTTGCTCGCCGCGGTGATGTGCGAGACGGGCTGTCGGCCGTTCGGGATCGCACCGCCGTGGCACCGGCGGCGTCTCGATTTCTTCGTCAAGCGATTCGTGTTCTCGCTCGAGAAGGCGGAGCGCCTCCTCGGTTACCGGCCGAGCGTGTCCTTCGGCGACGGGGCGCGCGAGACGGCCGCCTGGTACCGCTCGAACGGTTATCTCTGAACGACCATTCTGCTGCGCCGCATCGCGTGCGGGCGGGCGTGCGCGTCAGTGCACCGCGGGCTTGTAGGCGACGGCCGCGATCTTCTTCGTCAAAATTCGCACGTTCTTCCCGTACATCTTGTACGCCGCCCTGAAGAAGAGCTCGGCGGTCTTCGTGAAGGCCAGCCCGACGTAGTTCAGCGGATTGGTCCAGAAGACGTAGATCGACAGCGGCAGCGTCTCGATCCGCTCGAATCCGGCGAGCTTCAGCACTTGCGCCAGGCTGTGCTCGGTGAAGGTGTTGAAGTGATCGATGTTGTGCGCGAGGTTCTCGGACCCGACGAGAGGATTCGCGCCGTTCAAGCCGTAGACGAGCACGTAGCCGTTCGTACGCAACGCCGTGCGGCACAAGCGCAAGAACTCGATCTGCTCGTCGAGCGTCAGATGGTTCAGCTCCTGCTCCGGGAGAATCACGTCGTACTCGTCCTCGACACCCTCGAGCCACTCGAATGCGCGCGCGGCACGGCAATCGAGATTGCGGCGGACCGCGTGGGCGACTTTCTCCGGATCCGAATCGATGCCGGTCACATGCGCATAGCCTTCCTTTCGCAGCATGTTGACGAGATAGCCGGGCCCGCAGCTCACGACCAGGATCCGTGCGTTGCGGTCCTGCGGCATGCGAGGCAGATAGTTGTGCTTGTAGTAGCGATAGAACGAGTCGTAACCCTTCTCGACGTCGTCGGGAGCTTGCCAGTACGAATCGAACGGCTCGAGCCTCGCGGCGAGCGTCGAGGAGCGCGAGCCTTGTGTCGAAGCGAAAGTCCCGGGAACACGAGTATCCGCGCCATCGCGCAAGCCTGTCGCCATTGCTTTGCTGCCTCCGGTCGTCGTTCCGTCACTGCACGAGCCGCGCCGTCGCGGCCGACGTAACTGCAAGAAGCGTAACCGGAAAAAGGCTCGCGCGCGTTCCAAAGTTTTCAACTCGTCTTCCAAGTATTGCTATCGGCGCTCGCGCGTCTCCGCCCGACGCTCGATCGGTGCGCGAGCGGCGTAGGGCTTGGCACGCAATCTGTATGAGAGGAGACCGATCCGCCGCGTACGGCGGGCCGACGGCTTCGCGAGCCAGCGAGCGACAAGGAGAACGAATGAAGGGCAGGATGACCGCGACGAGCCGGCTGCGCCGATGAGGCTACTGTTCTGCAACTACGAGTATCCGCCTCTGGGCGGCGGAGGCGGCGTCGTGAACGCGGCGCTCGCGGCGGCGCTCGCGAAACGTCACGAGGTGACCGTGTTGACCTCCCGCGGCCCGGGCCTCGAGGGCGACGAGATCGTCGACGGCGTACGCGTGGTGCGGGTGCCGGTGCTGTTTCGCCGCAGCCGCGCGGTCGCGAGCTTCGCGTCCATGCTCGCCTATCTCGGCTCGGGAGCGCTCGCGGGCCGGCGATTGCTCGCCGGCCGCGCATACGACGTCATCAATACCCACTTCGTGCTGCCGACCGGGCCGGTCGGCCACGCGCTCTCGCGTATCGGCGGCGTGCCGAACGTGCTGTCGGTGCACGGCGGCGATCTGTTCGATCCGAGCAAGCGCTCGTCGGCTCATCGGCACGCACCGCTGCGCGCGCTCGTGCGCCATCTCGCGCTCGCCGCGGACGCCGTGGTCGCGCAATCGCAGGACACGCGCGACAACTTGAACCGCTTCTATGCGCCCGAGATTCGGCCGCACGTGATACCGCTCGGCATCGCCGCGCCGCCGCGCGTCTCGACGTCCCGCGCCGCGCACGGCGTTCGATCGGACGATGTCGTGCTGATCGGCATCGGCCGGCTCGTCGCCCGCAAGCGATTCGATCGGCTGATCGCCGCCGTCGCGATGCTCGATCCGCGCGTGAAGCTCCTCATCGTCGGCGAGGGCCCCAAGGAGTCGGAGCTGCGGGACCAGGCGGCACGCATGGGCGTCGCGGACCGTGTACGGTTTTGCGGAGCCGTGGACGACGTGACGAAGTACGAGCTGCTCTCGATCTCGGACCTCTACGTCTCGACGAGCGATCACGAGGGATTCGGTCTCGTTTTCCTCGAGGCGATGGCGAGCGGCCTGCCGATCGTTTGCGGCGATCGCGGCGGCCAGCGCGACTTTCTGGTCGACGGCGTCACCGGGTATCTCGTGCCGCCGGACGACATCAGCGGTTTCGTCGAGCGTTGCACGCGCCTGATCGCTCGCCCGGAGGAGCGGCTCGCGATGGGGAACGCGAATCGCGCGCGCGCGTCTTCCTTCTTCATCGACCGATGCGCGGAGCGATACGAGGAGCTGTTCGAAGCGGTCGTGCGGGAGCACCGGCGGCGAGCGGGCAGCCTCGCCGAGCACGTCGTGGAGGGCACGAAATGAGCGAAGCGGGCCGCGACGTTCGGCCGGCCGCGAGCGATAGCGGGTCGCCGGAGCTGTCGATCATCGTGCCTCTCTACAACGAGGAGGCGAACGTTCGTCCGCTATGGGACACGATCGAGCGAGCGATGGCGCCTACCGGGCTCGATTACGAGGTCTTGCTCGTCGACGACGGAAGCGTGGACGGTACCTTCGGGGCGGCCGCGGCGCTCGTGCCGATGCACCCGCAGGTTCGAGTCGTGAAGCTCCGGCGAAACTACGGGCAGACGGCGGCGATGGCGGCGGGCATCGAGCAGGCGCGCGGTCGGGTGCTCGTGACCATGGACGGCGATCTGCAGAACGATCCGGCCGATATCCCGCGCTTTCTCGCCACGCTCGAGCAAGGCTTCGACATCGTGGTCGGCTGGCGGCACGACCGAAAGGACAAGCTGTGGTCGCGCAAGGTGCCGTCGCGGATCGCGAACGCGCTGATCGGGAAGGTGACGGGCGTTCCGATCCAGGACAACGGCTGCTCGTTGAAGGCGTATCGCGCCGACGTGATCAAAGCGATTCCGTTGTACTCGGAGATGCATCGCTTCATTCCCGCGATGGCGTCTCTTGCGGGACCGAGGATCGCCGAGATCAAGGTGCGTCATCATGCCCGGCGGTACGGGCAGTCGAAGTACGGCTTGTCGCGCGTCTATCGCGTTCTGCTCGATCTCCTCACCGTGAAAACGATCATCGGCTTCGCCTCGCGCCCCGCCGGCTGGTTCGTGCTGCTCGCGATGCCGGCCTTCTTCGCCGCGGCCGCGTGCATCGGCGCGAGCGTCTACCAATCGCTCGTGCTCGATGATCCGTTCTCCACGCCGCTCGCGGGCGTCGGCCTACTGTTCGGCGCGCTCGCGTTCTTCATGACGATGCTCGGAATGCTGGGTGAGATCATCTACAAGACCGGCGACACGCGCGACCACCGCTTCTCGATGCTCGCCGCGCGGCCGCTTTCGGGCGCGGCGCCGAGAAACCAGGGGCGGGGACGCGGCGCGGCGTCGATCGAGGGCTCCGCAGCGCGAGTCGCGCCGGAAGGCAGGCCATCATGAGACGTGTGGATCTCTCCGTCGTCGTGCCGGTCGGGAAGCGGGTCGACGACTTGAAGGCTTTGCATCGGGAGTACAGGCAGGGGCTCGACGCCTGCGGCGTGACCTACGAGATGATCTACGTGCTCGACGGCGAGCGGGGCGCGCGCTTCGTGCTGGAATCGCTGCGCGACTCGGGCGAGCCGATCAAGATCATCCGGCTCGGCAAGAGCTTCGGCGAAGCGACCGCGCTGATGGTCGGATTCGCGAATGCGGACGGCGCGCGCCTGATGACGTTGCCGGCCTACTTTCAGATCGAAGGGCGCGAGCTGCCGAAGCTCGTCGCCGCGGCGGCCGACGCGGATCTGGTCGTCGCGCGGCGCTGGCCTCGCCGAGGAGGGCGCTTCGAGACGGTGCGGCGCAACGTGTTCCACGCGCTGCTGAGACTCATCACGCGCAAGTCCTTCCGCGATCTCGGCTGCGGCGCGCGAGTCATGAGCCGCCGCGTGGCGCAGGAGATCACGATCTACGGGGACCAGCATCGGTTGCTGCCCGTGCTCGCCGCGGAGCAAGGGTTCGAGGTCGAGGAGATCGACGTCGCGCAGTCGCCGCGGGACGACTTCCGAGGCCGCTATCGTCTGCGCGAGTACCTGCATCGGCTGCTCGATCTGCTGACCGTATTCTTCCTGACGCGCTTCACCAAGAAGCCGCTCAGGTTCTTCGGGATGATCGGCAGCGGCACGTTCGCGATCGGCGGGATCGCGTTGGCCGTGCTCGTTGCGCAGCGCCTGCTCTTCGGTGCCGCTCTAGCCGACCGCCCGGCCATGCTCCTCGCGTGCCTGATGCTCGTTCTCGGCGTGCAGCTCTTCGCAATCGGCCTCATCGGCGAGCTCATCATCTTTACACACGCCAAAGATCTCAAGGATTATCGGATCGCCGACATCGTCGAGTCGCACCGCGTCAAGGAGCGCGACGATGCGGGTGCGGAGCTTACCGCGCCGATCGCCGGCGGCTCCGAGCAAGTCCACAGGGCGACGTCGCTATGAGCCACTGGGCCGTGGCACGCAACTTGCTCCCCGGTCGCGGCGCTTGACGGCACAGAGCGAAAATCCCGGAACGAGCGAGCACCATGCTTGGCGAGAACACGGCAGTATCTCCCGCGGCGGCCGCAGGCGAAGCGCGCCGAGCGGCTTCCGTGCTGCGAGATCGCTACGTTCTCGAGCGACGCGTCGCGCAGGGACGCTTCGGCGCGATGTATCGGGCCCTCGATCGGCAAGGGTACGCGGGGCGGGAGCGCGTCGCGATCCTGATCCTGCCGACGGAGGTGTCGACCAGGCTCGATGCCTTCAAGGCGGGGTTCGACGTGGTGCGCACGCTGTCGCATCGAAATATCGTCGAGCTCTACGACCTCGACCGCGACGGCGATACTCATTTCGTCGTGCTCGAGTGGGTCGACGGCGAGTCGCTTCGCAGCGTTATGGATACGCTCGCCCCCGAGACCGTTTGCGAATCGGATGCGCTCGGCGTGGTCCGCGCGGTCGGCAGCGCGTTGGCCTACGCGCATGCGAAGGGAATCGTGCACGGAGACATCCGGCCGGAGAACGTCATCGTCACCGAAAGGGGCGAGGTGCTGCTGCTCTTCACACCGGCATGCCTCGCGCGCAGCGCGCCGTTCGTCGTGACGCCGAGGGACGACGTGCGCGGTCTCGCCGCGCTGCTGTACGAGCTGATGGCGGGGACTCCGCCGCCTCCGGGCGGACTGTACGGTAATGCGAAAGACGACGAGCCGCTGCCGATCGAGGCGCTCGGCCGCAAGCGGTGGAAAGGATTGCGCAGCGCGCTGTCGCTGCGCGACAACCGCATCGCGAGCGCGAAGCAGCTGCTCGAGGCGCTCGATCTGGAGCCCGTGGACGTCTCGGGCCGCCGCCCGCCGAAGCGAGAGCGCGCGTTCGGCCGCAGGCCGCGCGGGATCGGCGGTCGCGTCGTGCGCCTCGCAGCACTCGCGGCGGTCGCGATCGCTGCCGTCGGCGTTTACCGCTATGTTGCGGATCGCACGCCGCAGCTCGTCGACCTCGGCGCCTGGTCGGCCGAGCTTTCGACGAGATTCGACCGCGCCGCATCGTGGGCGCGCGAGAGCCTCGTCGAGGTGCGCAGCCGCGTAACGCGTGCGGGTGAAGTGGTCGTCGCTTATCTCGAGCGGGACGAAGCGAGCTCGTCGAACGAAGCGACGGAAGAGAACGACGCGCACGATGGCATGTCGACCGGGGCGGCCGGCGGCGACGAGATCGTCGACGCCTCCGTCGACCGCGGCGGCGAGCCGCACGGCTCGGGCCGCGCGCTTCCCGAGTCTCGGGAATCCGCGCCCGCCGAAGGCGCGCGCCGGAGCGGTGCGAGCGACGAGCAAGCACCGGCTGACGCCGAGCACGCGATCGAGCACGAGGACAGTCGCGCGAACGGCGCCGTCGTTCGTGACGAAGCTCCGTCGGCCGTTTCCCCCGAGACGAGGGCGACGGGCGCCGTCGCGGCGGCATCGACGGATCGCGCGCCGGCGGCATCGATGAATCGCTCGTCCGATCGGGCCGAAGCGCGGTCCGCGTCGGACCGCGGCGAGCGCCGAGCGGACGCGCGCGCGTCGGAACCTATCCGCGAAACTGCGGTCTATTTCGCAACTCCCAATATTTCCGTGTCGGAAAGCGGAGGCGTGGCTGCAATCCGGGTCTTGCGAACGGATTTACGCGGGACGCTTTCCTTCGTATGGTGGACGGCAGACGGCTCGGCCGTTGCGGGGGAGGACTATGCCGATCTCGGCCGCGTCGTCGAGCAGTTCTCGGAGGGGGAGGCGATGCGAATCCTGTACGTGCCGATCGTGTCGGACGCGGTGGCGGAGCCCCGCGAAGAGTACTTCGAAGTATTAATCGGCTCCTTGTCGCCGCAAGGAAATCAAGACGGCACGATCGAAAGCGCGCGCGTGACGATCGTCGACGACGACTGAACAAGCGGCAGCGCCGTCGAACGGCGCCTCGGCGAGTCTGGGTCCGTTACCGAGCGGATCCTTCACCGAACGAGAGGACAGAGCATTGGTACGAGCTTTCACGAGCAGGCCGTCGGTGCGTATTCCGATACTGGTCAGCCCGATGGCTTCGGGGGACGAGCTGGTCGGTTGGCAGGATGGCGTGCTGAAGATCCGGGTCGTCGCGAGCGACCAGAACGGTGCCGATGACCGCGCCGTCGAATCCTTGCTCGCGGACGTGCTCGGCATCGATGCGTCCCGCGTGCGCGTCGTGCTCGGCAGAGGCGCGCGGCGCAAATGGGTCGAGATCGACGACTACGACGAGCTCGACCTCGAGCGCGAGCTGCCGGGTCGTTGGGCGAGCGCGGACGGAGACGAGCCCGCCGACGCGAAGAGCTGACCGCTCGCGTCGGCAGGCTGCCCCGCCAAGTCAGGAGATCGTGAGGGTGGCGACTTCGGACGGCTCGCTTTCCGTGCCGTCGGCGTTGAACGCCGTCGCGACGAAGTAGTAGGTCGCCGGCACGAGATTCTCCAGCACGTAGGTCACCACGGCCGGGTTGTCGATCGTGACCGAGTTCGTGTACTCGTCGGGCTGCGTGCCCCAATAGATCTTGTACCCGGCGAGATCGGTCAGCGGGCTGCCGTCCTCGTTCTCGGTCGGCGCCTCCCAGCTGAGCTCGGCGGCTCCGCCGGCGACCGCGGTGACCTCGATGCTGAAGGGTCCGATCGACGCGTCGTCCGCGCCGTCGGTAGCCGCGATGACGATATCGTCGTACACGCCGATGTCGGCTTCGGTCGGCGTCCCCTCGAGCCGTCCGGTGGTCGCCTCGAACGTCGCCCAGGGCGGGGGATTCGTGATGCTGAAGTGCAGGATGTCGCCGTCGTCGTCCGTCGCCTCCGGCTGAAAGACGTACTGGGTGCCGTGCAGCACGATGGGCGGAGGCGTGCCCGCGAGCCGCGGCGGCGAGTTCTCGACGACGGGCTCGCCGCCGGGTTCGCCGCTGCCGGAGCCGTCCGGCGGATTGCTCACCGACCCGCCGGGCGATCCCGTTCCGGGTAGTCCGCCTCCGGGAGTCGATCCGCCATCCGGCGACGACGGCGGGTTGCGATCGCCGGGCGTCGCTCCCGGATCGGACCCTGCGGGCCCATCATCGCCTCCGCCGCATGCGCTGAGCGCGACGGCGACGCCGACGGCCAGTAAGGAGAGCCGGACTCTCGAAACGCTGATCCCCATTCCATTGACCCCCATGCTTGGTTCGAAGCGCCCGGTAGGGCATGACGCGCGGTCCGAGAGCAAAAACGGGAATCGAGATCAGCGATGACGACAACGATGCGATCGGCGGCCTCGTGATCGGCCGCGCGAGCTCGATTCGATGCCGGCAACCCCGCTGTCTTCGGGCCCCTCTAACCCTCAAGACCGGTGGTTTTGCGTCTCCGCCTCACGGCGGATTTGCCCTTGTCAGCATCCGCGCAGCCGGCGCTGGTCATGCTGCGCAGCGCAAAATCTACAAAAGCCCTCGACGAGGACAAACGTGTCCCGAAAGGGAGACAGAAATCGCGCGGATGGACGCCGATTCGCGACGGCATGCGAAAGCGAATATGCGCGCGCCGACGTGCTGACGGGCGTGCCAGGAACGCGCCGTAAGCACTTGTTATCGCAGAAGCTCTGCAGCAGCCGGCGGGGCTCGCCGAAATCACGGCTCGAGCGGCCGCGTTTCTTGCATCGAAGAATTAGATTCAGCGGCTAACTTACTGTACGGTCTGGTTTTGTCGTGTCGGGCGCGGTCGCGTGCGCTGCTCAGGCTCCTTTTCTCTGCTTCGCCTTGAACTCCCGGCGGCGCCGCGTCAGCACGTGCTCGGTATAGCCGTTCGGCTCGTGACGGCCGCGGAACACGAGATCGAGCGCCGCCTGGAAAGCGACGCTCGCGTCGAAATCCGTGGCCATCGGCCGGTAGGCCGGATCGCCCTTGTTCTGCCGGTCGACGACCTTCGCCATGCGGCGCATCGTCTCGTGCACCTGCTCTTGCGTCACGAGGCCGTGATGGAGCCAGTTCGCGATGTGCTGGGACGAGATCCGGAGCGTCGCGCGGTCCTCCATCAGCGCGACGTCGTTGATGTCGGGGACCTTCGAGCAGCCGATGCCTTGCTCGACCCAGCGGACGACATAGCCGAGGATGCCTTGTGCGTTGTTGTCGAGCTCCCGCTGGATCTCCTCAGGCGTGAGGTCGCGATCGAGCAGCGGCGGCGTCAGGATGTCGTCAAGGCTCGCCCGCTCGCGCGCGGCGAGCGCCTGCTGACGCGCCGTGACGTCGACGCGGTGGTAATGGATCGCATGCAGCGTCGCGGCCGTCGGCGACGGCACCCACGCGCAGCTCGCGCCGGCGGCGGGGTGGGCCTGTTTCGATTCGAGCATTGCACGCATCGCGTCGGGCATCGCCCACATGCCCTTGCCGATTTGCCCATGACCCGGTAATCGCGTCTCGAGGCCGATATCGACGTTCCAGTCCTCGTACGCGAGCATCCACTTCGCGTTCTTGATCTCCGGCTTCGGCATCATCGGACCGGCTTCCATGTGCGTGTGGATCTCGTCGCCGGTGCGGTCGAGGAAGCCGGTATTGATGAAGATCACCCGCTCGCGCGCCGCGCGGATGCACTCTTTGAGGTTCACCGTGGTTCGGCGTTCCTCGTCCATGATGCCGATCTTCAACGTGTTCTCGGGCAGGCCGTAGCCCCGCTCGACGCGTGCGAACAGCTCGACCGAAAGGGCGACCTCCTCGGGCCCGTGGTGCTTCGGCTTGACGATGTAGACGCTGCCGGTCCGGGAGTTGCGCAGCCGCGACGCGTCGCTGCTCCTCAAGTCGTGAAGCGCGGCGAGCGTCGTCACGACGCAGTCGAGAAACGTCTCCGGGATCGGCCGGCCGTCCGCCGTCGTGACCGCGTCCGTCAGCATGTGCGAGCCGACGTGCCGGATCAGCAGCAAGCTGCGTCCGGGCAGCACGAGCGTCGAGCCGTCCGGCGCGGCGTACTGCCGATCGGCGTTCAGCCTGCGCTCGACCATTCGACCGGCCTTCTCGAAGGTCGCGGTCAGAGTGCCGGTCATGATGCCGAGCCAGTTCGCGTAGACGCGGCACTTGTCCTCGGCGTCGACCGCGGCGACCGAGTCCTCGCAGTCCATGATCGTCGAGACCGCGGCCTCGAGGACGATATCCTTGATTCCCGCCGGGTGCTGCCGGCCGATCGGATGCGCGGGGTCGATCTCGATATCGATGTGCAGGCCGTGACGGCGGAGCAGCACGTTCGTGAGGCCGCCGTCGCCGCCCTTGCGGTAGCCGACGAAGGCATTGCGGTCCTTGAGCACGCCGTCGCCGACCCGGCGCCGCACGCGGAGCTCGTTGCCTTCGAGGTCGATCTTGACGACGTCGTTCCAGCTCATCGCTTCGCCGTCGTCGATCTCCTCGAGCGGGACGATCTCGTCGAGGATCTCGTTCGCGCGGCGGATCACGAGATCGCCGCGCTTCGGGTTGTAAGACGCTCCCTTCTCGGCGCCGGGCGTCTCGGGGATCACGTCCGTGCCGTAGAGCGCATCGTACAGGCTTCCCCAGCGTGCGTTCGCGGCGTTCAGCGCGTAGCGCGCGTTGTCGAGCGGGACGACGAGCTGCGGACCCGCGATCTCCGCGATCTCGGGATCGACGTTCGCGGTCGTGACCTCGAAGTCGGGCCCTTCGGGGACGAGATAGCCGATCTCCTCGAGAAACCCGCGCGAGGCGTCGACGTCGAACGGACGGCCGCGGCGCGTCCTGAGCCATTCGTCGATCTGCGCTTGAAGCCGGTCGCGCTTCTCGAGCAGCTCGCGGTTTCTCGGCGCGAGGTCGCGGACGATGCTCGCGAGCAGCGACCAGACCGCGTCCGGCTCGATACCCGTTCCCGGCGCGATCTCGTCGCGGACCAGATCGTGAAGAGGCTTCGCGACGTTGAGCCCGCCCACGGCAACGTATTCGGTCATAGCCACCCCGCGCATCCGCTTGGCCTCGAGGCTATTGTGTACTCAAATCGGGTCGCCGTGCGACGGGCCGCGTCGATACGCGTCCGGTCCCCGATCGTTGCCCCGCGTCAGTGCTTCTCGGCTCGCCGGCTTCGGCGCGGCGGGCAGTAGAGCTCGCGCAGCACCTCGATGATCCGCGCCGCATGACTCGGCACCAAGGAGTAGTAGATCGTCTGCGCCTCGCGGCGCGTGCGCACGAGCTTCTCTCGCCGAAGCACGGCAAGCTGCTGCGAGAGTGCCGACTGGCTGAGCGGTATGTGCTCATTGAGCTCGGAGACGGACATCTCTTGTCCGGCGAGCGTGCAGAGGATCAGCAGCCGGCTTTCGTTGGACAGCGCTTTGAGCAGCGCCGCGGCCTCCGCGGCCCGTTGCCGCATCTGCGCTAGCTCGGCGCGGCTCATCTCGGGAAGCGTCCCGTCCTTGATTCGACGCATAAGTAGATCTGCGAGTATCCGTTGGGCGAAGAGGCGTTACGATGGGCCTCGTCGCGCATATTAGAGGGCGTTGAATTAGAAAGTTCAATATTAGAACTTTATGTATTAGGATGATCTAATATAAAGCCAGCGGGACATCGAAGGAGACGAGAGAAATGAGCACTCAGACCGCAACGAACGTGGGAACCCGAGCCCCGAGGTCCTTCTCGATCGAGAGGGGCGTCACGGCATTCGCCGGCGCGATGGTCGTCCTATCCGTCGCGTTGACGTACTGGGTCCATCCGTGGTTCGTCTGGCTCACGGTTTTCATCGGCTTGAACCTGTTTCAGCAGTCGTTCACGGGTTTCTGTCCGGCGGCAATCGTGATGCGCAAGGCGGGGCTCCGGAGCGAACGGGAGCTCGCGATACAGGCGCGGGATCGTTGAGAGAAGGGGCGGGGATTTCGGTTCGCCGCCCTCACGCGGCCGAAATCTTTCGCCTCCCGATGAGCTGAAGGAGGCGTCGTGAGTCACATCGTCGTCGTTGGGGCCGGCATCGGCGGCACGGCAGCCGCGTTCGAGCTGCGGAGCGAGCTGCCGAAAGCGCATCGAGTCACGCTCGTGAGTCCGGACGAGACGTTCCGTTTCGTTCCTTCGAATCCTTGGGTCGCAGTCGGCTGGCGGGACCGCAGCGCGGTCACCGAGACGCTCGGACCGCAGCTGGAGCGCAAGGGCATCGAGCTCGTTGCGGGCAGGGTTGCGCGGGTTGTGCCCGAGCAGAACCGAGTGATGCTCGAGGACGGCCGCACCCTCGACTACGACTATCTGGTGCTCGCAACGGGGCCGGAGCTGGCTTTCGACGAGGTTCCCGGCCTCGGCCCCGACGGGCATAGCGTGTCGATCTGCACGCTCGAGCACGCCGAGCGCGCGTTCGAAGCGTATCGGCGCTTGGTCGACGACCCTGGACCGGTGGTCATCGGAGCGGTGCAGGGCGCGAGCTGCTTCGGGCCGGCTTACGAGTTCGCGCTGATCCTCGACACCGATCTTCGCCGGCGCAAGCTGCGGCACAAGGTGCCGATCACCTTCGTGACGAGCGAGCCGTACATCGGGCACTTGGGGCTCGGCGGAGTGGGTGACTCGAAGGGCCTTCTCGAGCGTGAGTTCCGACAGCACGACATCAAGTGGATCACCAATGCGAAGGTCGACGCCGTCGAGCCGGACCGGGTGAGGGTCACTGTGCACGACGATGGCGGCAAGCCGATGGAAGCGAAGAGCATCGAGCACCGGTTCGCGATGCTCTTGCCCGCGTTTCGCGGGGTCGCCGCCGTGCGCGGGATCGAGGGGCTCGTCAATCCGCGCGGCTTCGTGATCGTCGACGCGCAGCAGAGGAATCCCCGGTTTCCGAACGTCTATGCGGCGGGCGTCGGTGTCGCGATTCCGCCGGTGGAGGAGACGCCGGTTGCGACGGGTGCGCCGAAGACCGGCTACATGATCGAGTCGATGGTCGCCGCCGTCGTTCGAAACATCGCTGCAGAGCTCGAAGGCGAAGAGCCGACGGCGACGGCCACGTGGAACGCGATTTGCCTCGCCGACATGGGTGACACGGGCATCGCATTCGTGGCGTTACCGCAGATGCCGCCGCGCAACGTCACGTGGGCCAAGAAAGGCAAGTGGGTTCATCTCGCAAAGATCGCGTTCGAGAAGTATTTCCTGCACAAGGTACGGCACGCGACGTCGGAAACGGTCTACGAGAGATACATCCTCAAGGCGCTCGGAATCGAGCGGTTGGGTTCGACATGAGAACGTTGGGGACATACGTTCGGCATGCGGCTGTTGCCGCTGCCGGTTCGTTCGCCGTCGGCCTCGCGGCATCGGCCGAGACGCTCGACGATGCTTGGAGAGCCGCGCTCGAAGCGGACCTTTCGCTTGCCGCCGCGAGGAGCCGCGTCGCCGCGGCCGAAGCCGACGTCGATGGGGCTCGCGCGGAACGCAAGCCGGTCGTCTCGGCGAACGTCAACGCGTTCGAGCTCGACCGCGCGCCGTCGTTCGATTTTGCCGCGGCGGGGATGCCGCTCGAGATGCCGCTGCTCGACGGTTCGCGACTGGTGCTCGCCGGGGCGGGCGTGACGCTCCCGCTCTATACGGCCGGGCGGATCGGCGCCGGCGTTCGAGCCGCCGAAGCGCAGCGGGACGCCGAGCTCGGCGCGGCCGAGGCGTTGACTCGGCAAACAAAGCTCGCAGTCGCCGAGCGATACGTCGGCGTTCTTCGTGCCGAGAGCGGTGTCGCCGTCTCGGAAAGGCTGGTCGAAAGTCTCGCGGCACATCTTCGCGAGGTCGAGGACATGTATAGAGGCGGAAGCGTCCCGCGTAACGACTTTCTCGCCGCCGCAGTGTCGCTCGCGGATGCCGAGCAACGGTTGGTCCGCGCCCGCAATGCGCTCGAGGTCGCGCGCGCCGCGTACAACCGTGCGCTCGGCCGGCCGCTGGATGCTCCGGTCGAGCTCGACCGCGAGCTCCCGGAGATCGATCTGCTCGATGAGGAGGAGACCCTCGAGAACCTGACCGCGATTGCGATCGATCGCCGCAGCGAGCTTCGCCGCCTCGCATCCGCCGCGGACGCCATCGCGGCGCAAGGCGAGGCCGCGCGAGCCGCGACGCGGCCGCAGCTTGCGCTGACCGGCGGCTACGTTCGCCTGGAGAACGAGTTTCTGAATCGCGACGACTTCTGGGCGGTCGGAGTCGGCGTCAATTGGCAGGCCTTCGACGGCGGCCGGTCGCGGACGCGCGCGGCGTCGTTGTCGCTGCAGGCGCGCGCGCTGCGAGATCAGCAGCGCGATCTCGAAACGATGATTGCGCTCGAAGTGCGGGAAGCGTGGCTCGCTCGACAAGAGACGGCCGAGCGCGTCGCGGTGGCCGAACGGGCGCTCGAGCAAGCCGACGAGAACCTGCGCGTTGCGCGGGACCGCTACAGGAACGGCGAGGGCACGAATACCGAGGTCCTCGACGCGGAGGCGCTTCGCACGGCAAGCCTCGACAACTTCGATGCCGCTCGATACGACGCGGCACTCGCCGTCTATCGGTTGGCGTACGCGGTCGGCGTGCTATGAGCGGCGAGAGGTGCATGCGTGAGCCCGGCGGCACCAACGAGCTCGAGCGGCGGTCGACGCTCGAGGGCCATCGTTATCGGCACGGAGCGATGAGGATGAGACGGGTGAAGGCGAATCGAATCGGCTCGGGGCGCAATACGGCGCCGGCGGGGGGCTCGCGTCCCGCGGCGGCCGCATTGCTCGCGGCTCACCTCGCCGTGACGAAAGGCCTCGCTCTTGCCGCCACGGTGGCTGCCGCCTTGGCGGTGCTCGCGACGGCGCGGCCGGCGTGGGCCGAGCTCGACGTGCCTTTCCCGACGGCGGCCGCGCGGCTCGTGGCCGCGCCGCGCGAAAGGATTTTCGACGGCACCGTCGAAGCGGTGAACCGCGCGACGGTGTCGGCACAAACCTCGGGCCGCGTCGCCGAGATTCTCTACGACGTGAACGACTTCGTGGAAGCGGGCGCGGTGATCATGCGCTTCACGTCCGTCGAGCAGCAGGCGGCCCT
The DNA here is from genome assembly GCA_017577365.1 of Gammaproteobacteria bacterium. GTDB lineage: Bacteria > Pseudomonadota > Gammaproteobacteria > Steroidobacterales > Rariloculaceae > ZC4RG20. Next base: position 15,043 of record PKRJ01000052.1, read on the forward strand.
CAGGCAGGCGCGGGCCGCGCTCGAGGAGGCGGAAGCGCGTTTCGAGGAAGCCGAGCAGGAGTACCGGCGCGTCGAGAGCATGTATCGAAACGAGACGGTCGCACGAGCGCGCTTCGAGCAGGCGCAGGCGAATCGCGACGCGGCTGCGGCGAGGCTCGAGTCCGCTCGGTCGGCCGTCACGGCGGCGGAGGAGCAGCTCGCGTATACGGAGGTGCGTGCACCGTACGCCGGCATCGTCTCGGCGCGGCACGTCGAGGTCGGCGAAATGGTCTCGCCGGGACAGCCATTGATGAGCGGACTTTCGCTCGAGTCGCTGCGGGTCAACGTCGACGTGCCGCAAAGCATGTTCGAGCCGATTCGCAAGATCGGGCGCGCTTACGTTTACGCCGGAGACGATCGAATCGGCGCGGAGAGCCTGACGTTCTTCCCGGTCGCGGATCCCTCGACGAATACGTTTCGCGTGCGGGTGAACCTGCCCGAGAGCGCCGCGCAGCTCTTCCCCGGCATGCTGGTCAAGGTGGGCTTCGTCGTCGGCGAGACGCGCCGGCTGCTCGTGCCTCACGACGCGATCGTGCGACGCAGCGAGCTCACGGCCGTTTACGTCGTCGGCGAAGACCGGGTGATGCTGCGGCAGGTCAGGATCGGGCGGCGCTACGGCGAGGACGTCGAGGTGCTCGCGGGACTCGATCCCAGCGAGGAGGTCGCGCTCGACCCGGTCGCGGCCGGTATCTACGTCAAGGCACGGCAAGGCGACGCGGCGGAGCGACGAGCTCCGTAACGAACGAGGAGGCTCGAGACGTGCGGCTCGGCATTTCAGGCAGCGTAGCGAAGCGCTTCCAGGACTCGAAGCTCACGCCGCTCTTCGCGATCGCGGGGCTGCTGCTCGGCCTTCTGGCCGTGCTGATCACGCCGCGCGAGGAAGAGCCGCAGATCGACGTGACGTTCGCGAACGTTTTCGTGCCGTTTCCCGGCGCGAGCGCCGTCGAGGTGGAGAATGTCGTCGCCGTGCCGCTCGAGCAGGTGCTCGCAGAGATCGAAGGCGTCGAGCACACCTATTCGGTCTCGCAGCCCGGAATGGCGGTGCTGACCGTGCAATTCGAGGTCGGCGAGCCGCGTAACGACGCGATCGTGCGCCTCTACAACGCCGTCTTCTCGAACCTCGACTATCTGCCGCAGAACCTCGGCGTGCTGCAGCCGCTCGTGAAGCCGATGGGCATCGACGACGTGCCGATCGTCACGATCACTCTATGGACCGAGGATCCCGAGCGCGGCGCACATGATCTCGCGCGTGTCGCCCATTCGATCGAGGCGGAGCTGAAGCGCGTGCCCGGTACTCGCGACGTTTATACGATCGGCGCGCCGGACCGCGTGGTGCACGTGCGTCTCGATCCGCAGCGCATGGCGAGTTACGGTTTGTCGCTCGATGCGCTGCGCGCGTCGCTGCTCGCGAGCAACGTCGTGACGCAGGCGGGGGCGATCGTCGCCGCGAACACCTACACGCCGGTCACGGCGGGCGCGTTCCTCGCGAATGCCGAGGACGTCGCGGAGCTCGTCGTCGGCGTCGTCGAAGGTCGTGCAGTCTACCTCGACGACGTGGCCGAGATCGTGTCGGGTGCCGACCAGCCGGAGCAGTACGTCTGGTTCGGCACCGGCGCCGGCGCGGCGGCGAAGGGGTTGCCCAAAGGGGTCGACGCGCCGGCCGTGACGATTGCGATCGCGAAGAAGCCTGGCGAGAACGCGTCGGATATCGCGGACGCCGTCATCGAACGGATCGAGGCGTTGCGGGGCACGTACGTGCCCGACGGCGTCGAGGCGACCGTCACGCGCAACTACGGCGAAACCGCGAACGACAAAGCACGGACGCTGATCCTGAAGCTGGTGTTCGCCACCTCGTCGGTGATCGTTCTCGTGGCGGCCGCGCTCGGCTGGCGCGAAGCGGTGATCGTCGGCTCGGCCGTCGTCATCACGCTCGCGGTGACGCTGTTCGCATCGTGGGCGTGGGGCTTCACGATCAATCGCGTGTCGCTGTTCGCGCTGATCTTCTCGATCGGCATCCTGGTCGACGACGCCATCGTCGTCGTCGAGAACATCCATCGGCACATGGCGCTCGGCGGGCGATCGCTGCTCGAGGCGATCCCGGAGGCGGTGGACGAGGTCGGCGGGCCGACGATTCTCGCGACTTTCACCGTGATTGCGGCGCTGTTGCCGATGGCTTTCGTCACGGGGCTGATGGGGCCGTACATGAGCCCGATTCCGATCAACGCGAGCACCGGGATGCTGCTGTCGCTCGTCGTCGCGCTCGTGTTCACGCCTTGGGCGAGCCTCAAGCTCCTCGCGCATTCGCATGCGCCGCAGCCGGCGGCCGCCGTCGGCGAGCGGTCCGCGTCGCGACTCGATCGGGCCGCACGCTTCTTGATCGGGCCGTTTCTCGGGACCGATCGCAAGTCTCGTCGTCACCGGCACGCGCTCTATGCCGGCGTGCTCGTCGCCATCGCCGGCGCCTTCGCGCTCGTCGGCCTGCAATGGGTCGTGCTGAAGATGCTGCCTTTCGACAACAAGTCGGAGTTTCAGGTCGTCGTCGACATGCCGGAAGGCACGACGGTCGAGCAGACCGCACGGGTGCTGGCCGAGCTTGCCGAATACTTGCGCACGCGTCCGGAGGTCACGGATTTTCAGGTTTATGCGGGCACGGCGTCGCCGATGAACTTCAACGGTCTGGTGCGCCAGTACTATCTGCGCCAAGGCCCGCACGTCGGCGATATTCAGGTGAACCTCGTGCCGCGCACGGAACGCGACCTGAAGAGCCACGACATCGCGCTCGAGGTGCGGGGGCCCCTCGTCGAGATCGGCAAGCGCTTCGGTGCGTCGGTGAAGGTGGTCGAGGTGCCGCCGGGGCCGCCTGTGCAAGCGCCGATCGTCGCCGAGGTCTACGGGCCGGACTACGAGGGCCAGGCGCGGCTCGCCGAGGCCATTCACGCGCTGTTCGTCGAGACCGAAGGCATCGTCGATACGGACACGAGCGTCGAGGCGAGCGCGTCGAGGATCGTGCTCGAGGTCGACCGGCAGAGAGCAGCGCTTCTCGGCGTGCCTCAGGCGAGCGTCGCCGCCGCGCTCGCCACGGCGCTGCGCGGCGAGGACGTCGTCTACCTGCACGACGGCCATAGCAGGAATCCGGTACCCGTGCGGCTCGAGCTATCGGTCGCCGACAAGGCCGATCTCGACAGCCTGCTGATGCTGCGCGTGGCCGGGCGCGACGGGACGCTGGTACCGCTCGCGGAGCTGGTCCAGGTTCGCGACGCAGAATGGGAGCGGACGATCTACCACAAGGATCTCTTGCCCGTCGTCTACGTCACCGGCGACATGGCGGGCCGAGTGGACAGTCCCCTCTACGGCATGTTCTCTGTCGTGACGAAATTGCGCGATCGCGGCATCGAGCAGCACTTCATCGGCCAGCCGTCGGATTCTTACGACTACAGCGTCAAATGGGACGGCGAGTGGCAGATCACCTACGAGACGTTTCGCGACATGGGTCTCGCGTATTCCGTCGGGCTCGTGCTGATCTATCTCCTCGTCGTCGCGCAGTTCCGTTCGTATGCCGTGCCGCTGATCATCATGGCGCCGATCCCGCTCACGATCATCGGAGTGATGCCGGGGCACGCGATTCTCGGCGCGGAGTTCACGGCGACCTCGATGATCGGCATGATCGCGCTCGCCGGCATCATCGTGCGCAACTCGATTCTGCTCGTCGACTTCGTCCGGCGCGAGGTCGAGGGCGGTGCGGCGCTCGAGGAAGCCGTGGTCCGCTCCGCCGCGGTGCGCGCGAAACCAATCGCGCTGACGGCGCTCGCGGCCATGCTCGGCGCGTTCTTCATCCTCGATGATCCGATCTTCAGCGGCCTCGCGGTGTCGCTGATCTTCGGTATCTTCGTCTCGACGCTGCTGACGCTCGTCGTGATTCCGGTGCTGTACTACGCGTTCGAGCGGCGGCGCGCGGCCGCCGCCGCGTGAAGTCAGTCGCCTCGGCGGATCTAGAGACAGCGGTCGAGCGACTCGATCCACGCGCGGACGAGCGCGGCACCTTCCGTATCGACGCGCGTCGACCCGAGCGGCGGCATCGCGAGGGCGTCGCGCCGCTCGAGCCGCGCGAGCAGCACGGAGCGATCGGCGTCGCCGGGCGCGATGATGCGTGCGTTCGCGATGCCGAGATCGCCGCGCAGCGGCGGCGCGTCGCACGCGCCCGTCTGCTCGAGCAGCGTGCCGTAACGAAGATCGAGGCCCTCGATCTCGCTGCCGCGATGACAGTGCGCGCAATTGGCGTGAAGATACGCGCGGGCGCGGGCGCCGAGCGGCGCGCCGGCATCGTCAGGCGACGCGAGCGCCGGTAGGACGTCGACGTCGCCGATCGGCGAAACGAAGAGGCCGATCGCGTCGAGCGTCTCGAGCTGATGAGCGGTGCGGTCGGTGCTCGGGTACGTGAGCGGTCGATTCAGCTGCGCCGTCTCGGCGCCGAGCACCGTCCCGGCCTCGTTGCGATGACACGCGAGACATTCGCCGCTCGTCGGAAATACCCACTCCGCGTCGCCGATCTCGATGCGCTTACCGCCCGAAACCAGCCGAGCGTCCGATCCGTCCGCGTTCCATTCGTAGCTATACCCGCGCCATTCGCCTTCCGGATGGTGCATCAGCAAGCGCGTTTCGACGAGCATGCCGTCGAGCCGCAGATGCTCGATGAGCACGGATCCCGACGGAAAAATCCAGCGATCGTTCTCGTCGACCGCGATCGCGGTGCCGTCGGGAAGGGCGAACCCGCGCTCGCGCGCGGCGCCATCGAACCATGCGCTCGCGGAGACGGCGTACGGGATCACGCCGCTTGCGAAGCGCGACGGCTCCTCGGGATCGACGCAGCCGGTCGCCGACAAGAGCGCGGAAACGGGTGACGCGTTCGCGTCGGGCTGCTCGGCCGCGGGAACGATGCGGTGGAGCGTGCCACCGTAATCGACGATATAGAGCTCGCCGTTCCGATCCTCGGCGAACGACACGATGCTGAGCCCCGTCGACGCGAGCTCGTCCGCATCGAGCCCGCCCGCGCCGTCGTCGACGAGCCGCCAGATCCGACCGCTGACGAAATCGCCGAAGACGTATTGGCCGAGGAGCGTCGGAATCGCCGTGCCGCGATAGACATAGCCGCCGGTCACGGACTGCCCTTCGGTTCGGGGGTAGTCGTGCACCGGCTCGTCGAAACTCGGCAGGGAGGCACACGCGGGGCCCGGCTGCGAATAGGCGATTCGGCCTTCCCGGCAGTTCCAGCCGTAGTTGCCGCCGTGCTCGACGACATCGATTTCTTCGCGCGCGCTTTGACCGACGTCGGCGAGCCATAGCGCGCCGCTCTGACGATCGAACGAGAAGCGCCACGGATTGCGCAGTCCCCAAGCGAAGATCTCGGGGCAGTCCGTGCTCGACGTGTGATCCGCGGGGCAGAGCGGATTTCCGGCGAAGGGATTGTCGGCAGGAATCGCATAAGGAGCTCCGCCGCCGACGTCGATACGGAGCAGGGCGCCGAGGAGGGTCTCCGTATTCTGCGCGTGCCCGAGAGGATCGCCCCCGCTGCCGCCGTCGCCCAACCCGATGTACAGGTGACCGTCCGGGCCGAACGCGATATGACCGCCGTTGTGGTTCGTGAACGGTTGATTCGCGGCTATCACGTCCTCGCGGCTGCCGGGATCGAGCGTGATGCCGCCGTCGTTGCTCGTGAAGCGCGCGACGACCGAGACCATCGTTGGGCCTTCGGTGAACGACAGGTAGACCTCGGGGCGGGTCGGATATTCGGGATCGAACGCCATGCCGAGAAGGCCGCCTTCGCCTCTTGTGTCCACGTCGAGGTCGATGAAATCCGGGTCGAACGAATCGGCCGCGGGATCGTTCGCGAAGACGCGTATGCGTCCTTCCTTTTCGAGCACGAACCAGCGCGAGCCGTCGACGGGATCGTGCAGCATAGCGACCGGCCGATCGAACGGCAGCTCGGGGAATACGCGTTCGACGGCGACGGCCGCGCCGCTCGGCGCGGTCAACGGCGGCGCCTTGCACGTCGAGTTGCCCGGGCGCGAGTCGAGGCCCGAAGCGGGGTGCGGGTCGGTGCCGGGACCAGAGCTTCCCGGGGGCGGACCGTTGCTGCCGGCCGATGACGACGATCCGCCGCCGCAGGCCGCGGCGAGCGCAACGGCGGAGATCGAAAGCAGCGTTCGCAGCGGGCCGGGCACCGTGCGCCCGTATCGATAGCCGATCCCCATCGCGGTCACTCGAGCGGCATGGCCGCCTTGACGATATCGCTAGTCTCGAGCAAACGCGACAGGTACGAAGCTCCGAAAAGCGCGTCGTGCTGCAATAGGCGGTAATCGTCGATCCAGCGGGCATGCTCTTCCGGGATCGACGCGGGGCGCAGCGGGGTCCCTCCGATGCCGATCACGTCGCGCGTCAGGACGGGAACGCGTTCGCCGAAGCGTCCGACGAAGCGCAGGAACCCGTCCGGCTCGACGCCCGCGAGATCGAGCAGGTAAGGCGCGAGCGCGTTCAGGCCGAGCTCGAGCTCTCGTCGATCTCGCGCGAAGTTCGACCAGACGACGAGCGGTACCCGCCGCTCGACGAGGTTTCGTTCGTCTTCCGACAAGTTCTCGAGACGTGCACGGAATGCGCCGAGCGCCTCCGTCGAGAGCGGCGGCAGATGATCGCCGACGATCGCGAGCACCACCCTGCGGTCGATCGCCGAAAGTCCCGCCGCGAGACGCTCGACCGCGGCGTCCGCGACGCGGAGCGCGTTCACGTAGTACTTGAGCTCCCGCCGCGCCGGATGGCTCGCGTCGACGAGATCGAGATCGGACTCCGAGTAAAGATCGAGCTCGTACGGATGATGCGTCGAGCTCGGGAAAGCGAAGACGAATGCCGGCCCTTCGTGGTGGATCGCGGCGAGCACGGCATCGACGACCGCTTCATCGGTCGGTGCGCGACCGTTGAGCGCCCGCGGCGCCGTCGGATCCTCGTTGAGCCACACGACCCGTTCGAAGCACAGGTGCTCGTACGCCTTCGTACGATCGAAATAGGTGATCGGGTCGGCCTGCACGGCCACCGTCCGGTATCCGCGTGCCGCGAGCAGGCACGGCAGGCTCGGGATACGGCGTTTCAGGTACTGCTTGTAGGCGACGCTTCTTTCGGGGAGGAACGACGTCGACATCCCGGTGAGCACCTCGAACTCCGAGTTCGCCGATCCGCCGAATCTTTCCGGCACGATCGCGCGGCCGCTCGTATGCGCGTCGGCGAGCCGGCGGAGGGCGGGGAGGGGATCGTCGGTGAGTGCCACGCCGAGGTCGAGCGGGTCCATCAGCGACTCGATCATGTAGATCACGATCGTCGCCGACTCCTCGAGCCCGGCCGCGTCCTCGGGTTCGAAGACCGCAACGCGCGAAGTCGCTGCGAATCCGCTCGATTTCGTGATGCCGGCTCCGAGCCGACGCGCGACGATGCGTTCGATCGCGTCCTCCGAATAGTCTGCCGGCGCATCGACGACGATGCGGGGGATGCCGCCGACGAACTCGAGCAGCACGCCGTTGCGGCGCGCCGCATAGACCGAATCCCATGCGATCGGCTCGATACCCGCGTGGGCCAGCGCGTCGCGGAGCCCCGGGCTCTGGCTGAAGATCCCGCCGGCGAGCACGAGCAGCGCCGAGCCCGCAAGCAGCGTGCGCTGCGGCCAGGCGAGCCGCGCCGGCGCCCGCCGCCACGTGAACGCGATCGCGGCGACGACGAGCAGCGCGGCGGCGATCAGAGCCGCGCTCAAGGGCGCGCCGAACGTGCTCGTGAACTGCGGCATGAACTCGGGGATGGAGAGCAGGTCGAGCGGCTGCACGGCCGCGTGCATGTACTTCATCTTCGCGACGTTCGTCGCGCCGAGCACGAAGAAAAGCGCGGTGCCGAGAAGTATCGCCGGAATCAATCTCGCCGTGACGGCGAACGTGGCGACGTAGAGGCTCGCGAGCAGCAGCGTGTTCGCGACGAACGCCGCGCGCGAAAGCTGATACTTCGTTTCCCAAAGACCGTTGACGTGAAGGAGCGCGTCGACGCCGCCGACCGCATAGGCGGCGACGATCGTCGCCACGAGCGTCGCCAAAAAGACGGAGGCGCTCGGTCGCGTCCGCGCGCGATTCCATGCGGCCCGCAGCTCGTCGCGGAACAGCGTGCCGAGCACGAGCATCGCGACGGCCAGCAGGTACAGAGGCTCGAGATAGCGCAGCCTGACGAGCGGAGGAACGGCGGCCGCGACGAGCGGCGCCTGGCCCGCGACGAGCAGCAGCATGCCGTAGCCCGCCTTGCGCAACGCGCGTCGTCGCTCCGCGGACGAAGCATTCCCGAGAACGACGACGCCGAGGCCGGCATATAGGGCGAGCCACGCGCCGAGAACGGCGAGGCTCCCGGTCAGCGGCCAACGCGAGACGAGCATCGAGCCGGGGAGCGGACCCGCGTGCGCGGCCCATAGGGCGGCTCCGCCGGAAGCGAGGAGCAGGGCGACGATCTCGGGCGAACGGAGCGTCGTGCGAAGAAGCGTGCCGAACATTGCCGTATCGCGTGCCGTCGTTCCGTGTGCGGCAAGGTTGCAGCGAATGCGTTGGCGCTTGCCGCCTGCGTGCCCGTCGTGGAGAACGTCGCGAGAAAGGTAAGACGAAGCATACGAGAGATTCTGCGCGATAAAGATAGGGGCCGACGCGCATTGCGAAAGCGCGGCGGCCGCGCGGCCAGGCGTAGGGAGGGTGCGCGACGAGAAGCGCTCCCGCGAGCGTCGCAGGGGCGAGGGACACGACGTGGACGAGACGCCTACTCCAGGCCCGCAGCGCGCGCCTGCTCGCGGCCGAGCACGGCCTGATCGCGGTCCGCGTCGCCATGGGCGACGGCGCCGAGGAGACGGTCGAGGTAGACGTTGTGGCTCGGCATCGGGACGTTCGCGAGGATCGCGGCCTCGGCGATGAGCTTCGCGTCCTTCAAGCCGACGGAGATCGGGGAGCCGACCTCGTCGAAGCTCCGGTCGACCATCTTCTGACCGTAGATCTTGTAGGCCGGCGCGGCGAACAAGCCTTCGGTCATCACGTCCTGAAAGACCTGGGGATCGACGCCGTACTTGCGGACGAGCGAGAAGCCCTCCGCCATTGCGACCATGGCACAGCCGAGGACGGCGTTGTTCGCGAGCTTGATCGCCGCCGCCGATTCCGGCTTCGGGCCGGCGCGGAAAATGCGCCGGCCGAGCCGCTCGAGCAGCGGCATGACGCGCTCGATCGCGTCTTCCGGCCCGCCCGGCACGATACCGAGCTGGCCGGACGCCGCGAGATCGGGCCGGCCGAGAACGGGCGCGGCGACGAGCGTCTGACCCGCTTCGGCGTGACGCGCTTCGAGCTCGCGGATCGTCGCGATGCCGTGCGTGCCCATCACGAGATGGATCGTGCCTTTGGGCAGCGAGTCGCGTAACCCGCCTTCGCCGAGCGTGACGTCGCGGAGCGCTCGATCCTCGACGAGCATGCTGACGACCACCTCGCGCTCGTGCGCGAGCTCGGCGATCGAAGCGACGGCGGTCGCGCCGGCGGCGGCGAGGCGCTGCGCGTGCTCGGCGACGATGTCGAACACGTTGAGCTCGTGGCCGGCATCGAGCAGGCGCCGCGCCATGCCTTGTCCCATGCGGCCGAGGCCGACGAATCCGATTTTCATGGTTTCTCCGACTGCGTCGCCGCAGCGTCTCTAAGTCCGCTCGAAAACGACCACGCCGCCCTTGATCGTCATCACGACGTCGAGAAGCGCCGCGCTCGATTCGTCCGGCTTGCCGTCGATGATCACGATGTCGGCGAGCTTGCCGGGCTCGAGCGTGCCGAGCTCGTCGGCCTTGAGCGCCGCCGCGGCCGCGTGCTTCGTCAAGATCGTGACGACGTCGCGCGGCGAGAACACGAGGCGAAGCGCGCGCAGCTCATCCGCGAGCGATTGCTTCGGCGGCCACTGCGTGTCGGTGCCGTAGCCGTACGCGACGAGGCCGGCCTCCCACAAGATGCGCGCGTTGACGGGCCCTTGACCCGCGCTCGATATCGTATGCCACGGGAACGGCCGGCCGTCGCGGAACAGCGGGTCGTTGTCCTCGCCGAAATGCGGCACGAAGACCGAGAGCGTCGACGACATCGGGATGCCGGCATCGACGATCTTTCGGACCGCTTCGGGATCGTCCCCGAGATGGCCGATATGCGGCGTATGGACGAGCGCCGCGGGCTTCGCCTCGAGCGCCGCGAGCGTGTCTTGGATCGACACCGCGTGCGTGATCACCGGTAGCCCGTGCTTCGCGCCTTCCTCGACGATGAGCTTCAGCGTGTCGACCTCTGGGCCGTTGGGCGTTTGGATCATCAACGTCTTGATGTAGTCGTAGCCGGCCGCGGCCGCGTTCTCGACGGCGCGAATCGTCGCCTCGCGGGGAATCGCCGGCGCAGGCGTCGTCGGCCGGCCGCTGCGCGACGGGTCGGTCCGTGCCGCATCTTCGCCGCCGCCGCCGAGCGGCATGGCGGAAAGCGGCAGAAACGCCGCAGCGAAGATTCGCGGACCTTGCATCTCGCCGCGCTCGATGCGGCGGCGCGCTTCGAGGAGCTGCGGACCATCGATCGCCGAGACGACGGTCGTGAAGCCCGCTTCCAGAAACTCCTGGAACTGTGCGGCGGCGCTCGAGCGCAGCCACACGTCACCGTCGCCCCGAATGATATGGCGGTGCGAGTCGATGAAGCCGGGCATGACCGTCCTGCCGCCGGCGTCGATCGCGCGGCCGACGGTCTGACGTGCCTGGCCGCGCACGATCTCGGCGATGCGTCCGTCGCGCACGATCAACGATCCTTGCTCGATCACCGAGCCGTTGCCGTCGAGGATCCTTGCGTTCGTGATCGTGAGGTCTTGCGCCGCTGCGCCGGCTGCCGAGGTCAGAGCGGCGGCGAGAAAGCCGATGCGAATGGCGGTTGTTCTTGTCATTTCGATCCCTCCCTCGAAGGCGCCTAGTGTACCGATCCAGGCGTCGTGACAGTATCGGCCTCCGCTTGCCGCTTGCGCCGCTCGGCAGTGGGAGCGGCAGCACCTGTCCTTTGCGCCATTCGCGCGCCCGGTGGAATGGCAAGGATATTGCCTCGATTCGGATTGAAACGAGCCGAACCTTCCCGGCGTTCTCGCCGACGGTATACCGTGCAGGGGTATCACGGAGTCGAGTAGCGCGCTTTGCCTTCGCGGGGATTACTTATCCGATCCGCCGCGTCGACGGGGCAATAATCGAAGCTGTAGTCGCCGGGTCGCCGTTGGAGGATGTGATCATGCCGCTCAAATCTTATATTCGACCGCGCCTCGTGATCCTCGGCCCGGACGCGTCCGCGTTGGAAGCGGCGCGCGCGCTCGAGAAGAACAAGATCGGCGCAGTGGTCGTTCAAGATGCCGGCCGCGTCGTCGGCATTGTCACCGACCGCGATCTCATGGTGCGTGTGCTCGCGCAAGGACGGGTTCCGGCCGAGACGCCGCTGTCCGAGATCATGACGAGCCCCGTCGCGACCTTGACGCCGGCGGACAGTCAGAGCGACGCGATCGCTTTGATGCAGAAGTGGAACATAAGACGCATTCCGATCGTCGACGACGGTCGGTGCGTCGGCATGGTGACCCTCGACGATCTTCTGCTCGACGAGGCCGCACCGATCGAGCAACTGAGCGCGATCGTCGCGGCGCAGATCGGCGAAGGCGGGCCGATCATGGAGCGGTCGCCGGCACGGTTGCGCAGCCTCGCGCGCGCGGAAGCGACCTTGAGGCGCATGGTGTCGAGCGTCAAGGCTGCGGCCGATCTCGAGAACGACGAGGACGCCGAGGCCGCGCTCGAGGTCGTGCTGACGATGCTGGTGCGAAGACTGACGCCGGACGAGGCGAAGGACCTGATCGCGCAGCTCCCGTCGCTGCTCCAGCCGACGTTACGCCGGCAGCCGTCGGGACCGGACAAGGAGATCAGCCGCGAGGCGATCGAAGATCACCTCGCGACGAGGCTCAAGGTCGCACGAGCGCGCGCGGCGCGCATCCTCGAGGCGGTCGGCGCCGTCATCGCGGAGAGCGTGACGGAAGGGCAGATGGAGGACGTGCGTCGCCAGCTGCCGCAGGAGATGCGCGGCGTCTTCGTCGAGCGAAAGGCGGCCTAATCCGGTCGGCCGCAACCCAGTCGGCGTGCGGTCGGCTCCGCGGCAAGGCCGTGATGCGTGTTCGCGTGATGCGGGTCTCGCCGCGGCCTTTACGCCGTGTTCGCGTGATGCATGTCTTGCCGGAGCGTGCGCGGCATGGACGCCGCGCCCGCAGCGTCCAGGGATGGACTTGCAGCGGTCCGGCAAGCCATGCATCACGCGAACACGGCCCACCACCAATACGTGAACAGGGCCCACCGCCATCACTCACACTCGGCCCGCCACGCATCGCGCAAACACGGCCGGCGACGAGTCGCGTCGGCTACAATCGCGCTTCCGCTTGATGAGCCGAGCCGCATGAGCGACGCCGAAAGGAAGGCGAAGATTGCCGTGAAGGTCGTGCCG
>PKRJ01000114.1 GCA_017577365.1 Gammaproteobacteria bacterium
TCGGCGAGCTCCTCGTCGCCTTGGAACCAAGCTTCGTCGTCGATCTCGTCGTCATAATCGTCGGCCGCTCGCGCGCTCGTCGCTTTCAAGAAGCGTGATACGCCGAAACCGAGCGCGACGCTTCCTGCCAAGAAGCTCGCCGGATTGCGCCGCGCGAAAGCGGAGAGCTCCGCGGCGAAGTCCTCGATGTCGTTCTCGCGCAACCCGCCGGCGAAGCGCCTCATGAGCTCGGCGAGGCTGCGTCCGTAGCCCGCGATCGCGTCGTCGGACGATTCGAGATCCGAAGCGGTCGATTCGAGCGCGGACGCGACCTCGTCCGCGCGAGCGGCGGCTTTTCGCTTCACTTCATCGAGGGTCTCTTTGCCGCGGTCTTTCGCCGACTCCGCGGCGTCGGAGGCGAGACGAGCTGCTTCGCGCCTCGTTCTCTCGATCTCCCGCTCGAGGTCGGGATCGTGTGGTGTCGTGGACATGGCTCGTGCCCTTCCTGCCGATTTTTCGTGGACAGGGCACGATGCAATCGCCATGCCACGACCAGGGCGCAGCCGGGTTTCGCGCGGCGATAGTGGAAGGATGCGTCAGAATCGATGGCGGACGCCGACGTGCACGTTGTCGTCGACCTCGCGATCGATATCGAGATCGAACTCGAAGATACGATAGCCGAGGAAGAGATCGGTCGTGTCCGAGATGCGCGTTTCGACTCTGACCGAGCCGTCCTTGATGTTGTCGGCATTGCCGAAGGTCACGATGTCGGGCGCGTAGAACGCGGTGATCGAGAAGCCCGCGGTGCGGTTGCGCCCGAGCCTGTAGCTCAGCGTTCCGCCGAGACCGATCGCGAAGATGTCCTGGTTCTCTATCGAGATCAGCGCGCCGTAGGCGCGAGGTCCGATCTGGAGCGTCCAACCCGGACGGCGACGCCGCTCGCCGACCTCGAACAGCATGTCGGCGATCCCGATCAGGTCTCGATCCTCGTTGATGAAGACGCCGGCGCGCGCGTCGTTTCGTCCGAGCTCGCCGACGTCGAGCTTGCGTCCGTACAGCACCTGCAGCGCGTTCTCGCTGAGATAGGCTTCGACGACCTGCAATTCTTCCGCCGAATCGCGCGGCTGCGCCGGGCGACGGTCAGGCTGAGCGGAAGCGTCGGCGTGAGCGAGGAGGGCGGCCGCGAATGCCAGCGAGAGGGTGCCGAACATCGGGCTCCGGCGGCCGGCGGATGCTGTGCCAATCATCGCGGTCTCCCTGTTGTGAAAGAACGGCCGGGCTTGCGCCGCGCGGCACGGGACTCGTGCGACGCCGGGGCGGTCCGACCTTACTCGCCGCGCATCGGTGCGTGATAGGCGGCGCAGTTGCAGTCGGGATGCGCGCAGCCCGTGCCCGACGCGCAGCCATCGCTGCAATATTGCTCGGCGCGCTTGCCGTTGGCCGGGCCCACCGTGCAACGGCAATCGTCGTGAGAGCAGCTCCTGGCGGCTTCAGGCGCGGTTCCTGGTTCGCGACCAGGCGCGCTCATCACTCGACCCCTGCTAGACCGTGGGCCTTCGCCCGCGGATGAAGAATACGATCGCGAGGATCAGCCCGACGACGAAAAGGATCCACGCGATGTTCGCGGCGGTGCCGGCGACTCCCGAGAAACCGAGAATTCCCGCTACGATCGCGACGACGAGAAAGATCAAAGCCCAGTACAGCATCCCGCTCTCCTTTGAGGTGCGCGCCGGTGTAAGCGCCGACGCTCGATTCGTTCCGGTCTGGTCCAGTCGAGGCGTTCAGTCGTCGAGGTATCCGTCGAGATCGTCGTACGCCGAGAGCTCTTCGCGCAGCCTCCGCCTTTCCATGTGATCCTCGATGCGCCGCCATGCCGGCCGCTCGGGGTCGTCCATCGATTGCAAAAAGCTATCGAGGTCGAACTCTACGTCGTATGCGATGTTCATCTGCCGATGCTCCTTGCCGATTCGCTCTTCGTCTCTACGCACGGCGCACACTCCGGACGCACGTATCGCTTGGTGAACGCGGACAACCGGCGTGTGCAAGGACCATGCCATGGCCGTGGCGCGCTCGTGCGTCGATGAGCAAGCATCGCTAACTCACTGTCGAGCGGGGCGATGACGACTCGTCGTCGAGCGCGCGCTGCGTTCGCGCGCATCGCGCTCGCATGCCAATTTCAGAGTCGAGGAACGAACAGCGCTGTTTGCGCGATCCGGCATGTCTCTTGCACCCGCCGACGCTCGCTGGGCGGGCCTCGAAGCTCGCCCGACGAAGCCACGAAGCAAGGAGGATCAGATGAAACGTTGTATCACGCTGTTCGCTTTGGGAGTGTGCGGGTACGCGCTCGCGCAGGAGCCGTTGCCGCCTTTCGAGGAAGTCGACTCCAATCAAGACGGGCAAATCAGTCGAACCGAGGCGTCGGCGATAGAAGGTCTCGATTT
>PKRJ01000053.1 GCA_017577365.1 Gammaproteobacteria bacterium
AGGAAGAGGTTGTCGGTCTTGACGACGAAGATCGCGCACGCGGCGGCGTTACGGAAATCGCGCGTCATGCGGTCGTAGCCGAACTTCATGCGCGTGTAGAGCCCCGGCGTGTCGACCAGCACGGCGCCCGATTGCGCGAGATCGGGAATGTCGAGCTTGATGTCGATCTTGCGGATCGCGTCGGGCATGTGCACCGCGGGGTCGAAGGTCTCGCCGGCGAGCTCCGCCTCGCGCAGCCGGCGCATGAGCTGGTAGTGGCCTTCCGCGACGGCCTCGCGCAGCGCTTCGCGGTTCGTGAACGTCGACTCGCGCCCGTCGTAACGCGTCACCTTGAACACGGGCTCGTCCGAATGCGAGACGTAGACCATGCACGGATACGCGGGCAGGCACGTGACCTCGCTGACGTACGCCGCGCTCAGCGCGTTCATGAACGTCGACTTGCCGCTCTTGATCGGGCCGAAGATCAGCACGTAGGCCTGCTGCGCGGCGACCTTGTCGATGAGCTGCTGGAGCTGATGGCGAAGATCGCGGAGAGTCGGAAGGGCGCGCTTCGCCGGAACGTCTTCCGGCGCCGCCGCGAGCGCTTCCGCCGCGTGCTGCACCGGCTCGAGTATCGGGCGCACGCCGGCGTCGAAAGATTCGCAGAACTCGCTGAGAACCGTGCGCATGAAAGGCGTGGAGGGCGTCGACGAGGAGAGATCACCGGGTTGGCTCGCGTAGGACATGAAGTCGTACCTCTCTGTACGAGATGGTGGTGACGCAAAGCGGACGAGTCGGTGCAAGCGGCGAGGATACCCGCAACGTCGCGGAGATCAAAGACGAGACGACTCGCGATGCCGTGCGCGCATCGACGACGAGAGCGGCGCAACGAGCTCGCTATGCTCGACGTCGCGACGCGCGAATCGACGTCTTCCTCGGTGTCGGCGCTCGCCGACGGATGAGACGAAAGCGCGAGCACGGACGCGCCGCGCTCAAACGAGCGCGGCGCAGGCGCGTTGAATGCGTCGGCAGGCTTCTTTCAAGAGCTCCGTCGACGTCGCGTAAGAGATGCGGAAATACGGCGAGAGCCCGAACGCCGCGCCCTGCACCACCGCGACTCGCTCCGCATCGAGCAGATACGTCGCGAAATCCGTGTCGTTCTCGATGCGCTTGCCGGAAGGCGTCGTCTTGCCGATCACGCCGGCGCAAGACGGATAGACGTAGAACGCGCCTTCCGGCGTCCGGCACGAGAGCCCCGGCGCGTCGTTCAGCATCGACACGACGAGATCGCGGCGTTCCTTGAAGAGCGCGTTGTGGCGCGGAATGAAGTCCTGCGGTCCGTCGAGCGCGGCGACGGCCGCGGCCTGACTGATCGACGCCGCGTGCGTCGTGGACTGCGACTGCACGATGTTCATCGCCTTGATCAGCTCGACGGGCCCCGCGGCGTAGCCGATCCGCCAGCCCGTCATGCTGTACGCCTTCGACGCGCCGTTCACCGTCAGCGTGCGCTCGTAGAGGGCGGGCTCGACCTGGGCGATCGTCGTGAACTCGAAGTCGTCGTAGACGACATGCTCGTAGATGTCGTCGGTCATGATCCACACGTGCGGATGACGCTTCAGCACTTCCGCGAGCGCCGCGAGCTCGGCGCGCGTATAGGCCGCGCCGGTCGGGTTCGACGGCGAGTTGATCAGGAACCACTTCGTGCGCGGCGTGATCGCCCGCTCGAGCTGCTCCGGCGTGATCTTGAAGCCGTTCTCCTCGAGCCCCGGCACGAAGACCGGCTCGCCTTCGGCGAGCAGCACCATGTCGGGATAGGAGACCCAGTACGGTGCCGGAATCACGACCTCGTCGCCGCGATCGAGCGTCGCTAGAAATGCGTTGAACAGCACTTGCTTACCGCCCGTGCCGACCGTGATCTGATCGGGTGAGTAGCGCAGGCCGTTCTCGCGCTCGAGCTTCGCGGCGATCGCCTTGCGGAGCGCGAGGGTGCCGGGCACCGGCGTGTATTTCGTCTCCCCGCGGTCGATCGCGGCCTTCGCCGCCGCCTTGATATGGTCCGGCGTGTCGAAGTCGGGCTCGCCGGCGCCGAGGCTGATCACCTCGATCCCGGCCGCCTTCATCTCGGCCACTTTCCCGGTCAGCGCGTTCGTCGGGGACGGCTTGATGCGCGACATTCGGCTCGCGAGGATGGACATCGGATCTCTCCAGATTCGTGATCGTGTTCGTCCTTGTGGCAGGGCGCGCGCAAGGTACGCGCCGCGCGCCGTTACTGCAAGCTCCGGGCGTGCGTCTCGGCGGCCTCGAGCACCGCCCGGGCGCGTTTGACGACCGGCACGTCGATCACGCGCCCGTCGAGGGAGGTCGAGGCGCGGCCCGCGCGCTCGGCCTCGTCGAACGCCGCGACGATCCGGCGCGCCTCGGCGATCTCCTCGTCCGACGGCGAGAAGCACGCGTTCAGCGCGTCGATCTGCTCGGGGTGTATCGCGAACTTGCCCCTGAAACCGATCCGGCGAACGCGTCGGGCGCTCGCGCGCAGCCCTTCCGGGTCCCGCAGCTTGAAATGCGGCGTATCGAGCGCGATGACGCCCGCGGCGCGTGCCGCGATCGACAGCAGCCATCGCGGCGTGTCGAGCTGGGTCTCGTCGTCGAGGTCGCGCTCTATCCCCAAATCGTGGGTGAAATCCTCGGCACCGAAAGCCGCCGCGACGATCCGCGGGTCGGAGGCGAGAATCTCGGCCGCGGCGGCGAGGCCGGCCGCCGTCTCGATCCAAGGCAGAAGCCGCACCGTGCCGACCGGAAGGCCGCGTCGGCGCTCGAGGTCGGCGATCAGGCCGGACACCGCCGCGATGTCCGCCGGGCTGCGGACCTTCCCGACCGTGACCGCATAAACGCCCGGCACGACGACCGCTTCGACGTCACGCTCGTGCCAGGGCGTCCCCGGGGCGTTCACCCTCGGAATCACCAGAGCGGGGGAGGCCGCGAGGCGGGGCAGAAACGCGCGAATCGTCTCGCGCGCGGCGTCCTTCTCCGCGTCGGGCACGGAGTCTTCCATATCCGGCACGATCGCGTCCGGCCGCGTGCCGAGCGCCTTCGCCAGCATGTTCTCCTTGTTACCGGGGACGAACAGCAGGCTGCGCAGTAGCGGGGGTTCTTCGTTCATCGAGAGGGGCGAGCCGGGCCGACTCGGATCGGACTCACGAGCCGATTATAGGGGATCGCGGGGAAATTGAGACGCGCGTCAAGCTTTTCGCGATCGCGTGCGCGATGCAAATCAAGGCCGTCTCTCGTCGCGGTTTGTACGATTCGCCGCGGTGGAGGGAGGTCGACCATGTGTCCCAACTCGGCCGTCGCGCCCGGGGAGACGGCGGAAGAAATCGAACGGCTGCGCGAGGCGCTCGCGGAGAGCGAGCGCCGGTTCGACTGCGTCATCGGGCTGACGCGCGATTGCTATTGGGAGGTCGACGACCACCACCGCTTCACCGTCTGGCGCACGGGAACCGATCCGGCCGCCGCCTACGAGCGCATGCTCGGCAAGGCGCCTTGGGAGCTCCCGATTTTTCCGCTCGACGAGCACGGGTGGGACGCTCACCGGCGCTTGCTCTGTGCGCGGGAGCCCTTCACCGACTTCGTCGTGAGGTGCACCGACGAGTCCGGCAAGGACCGCTTCGTCAGCGTCAGCGGACGGCCGGTATTCGATTCGCAGGGACGCTTCCTCGGCTACCGCGGGCTCGCGCGCGACGTCACTCACGAGCAGCGCGATCGTCGTCTCTTGTCCTTGAGCCGCTCGATCTCGAGCATCCTCTCCGATGCCGGCGACGCCGACGAGGCGTTGACCGCCGCGATGCGTGCGATCTGCCTTTCGGAGAACTGGGATTGCGGCGTGTACTGGCGGCTCGACGAGCGGGACGGCGTGCTTCGTATGCACGCGGCGTGGTGTATCCCGGATCCCGCCGTCAGCGCCGTCGTCGAGGAGGGCAAGCGAATCTCGTTCGAGCCCGGCAGCGGGCTCGTCGGCACCGTGTGGCAAACGGCGAAGCCGCTCTGGGTCACCGATCTCGCGAACGAGCCGCGTGTGCTGCGCAAGCACGTCGTGCGCCGCACGGGGTGGCAGAACGCGTTCCTTTTCCCGGTCCTGACGCAAGGGAAGGCCATCGGCGTCCTCGATTTCAGCGCCCGTTTCATCGCCGAGCCCGACGAGCGGCTGCTCCAGGTGGTGAACGGTCTCGGCATGCAGATCGGTCACTACTACGCGCAAGCGCAGACGATGCGTCAGCTGCGCGAGAGCGAGGAGCTCTATTCGAGCACGGTCGAGCTCGCGGCGATCGGCATCAGTCATATTTCCGTCGACGGCCGATTCATTCACGTCAACCGGCAGCTTTGCGAGATGCTCGGCTACACTCGCGAAGAGCTGCTTCGGCTGACCGTCCATCAGGTCTCGCACCCGGACGACCGGCACGTGACGGACGCAGCCCGCGCGCGGCTCTATGCCGGCGAGATCGACTCGCTGAAAGCGGAGAAACGCTACCTGCGCAAGGACGGCTCTCCGGTATGGGTGCGGATCACGGCGACGCTGAAGCGCGACGTCGACGGCGAGCCGCTCTACGATATTTCCGTCGTCGAGGATATCTCCGAGCGCAAGCGCGCGGAGCAGCGCATCCAGTATCTCGCGTCGCACGACGAGATGACGGGATTGCCGAACCGGGCGATGTTCACCCAGCTTCTCGACGAGGCGATCGAGGCGGCGCGCCAGAACGGCACGCAGCTCGCCGTGCTGTTCGTCGACCTCGACCGCTTCAAGCTGATCAACGATTCGCTCGGCCACGAGGCCGGAGACCGACTGTTGCGCGAGATCGCTTCGCGCTTCCAGGCGTGTCTACGCAGGGGCGACCTCGTCGCCCGTCTCGGCGGCGACGAGTTCGTCGTCCTCGTCGAGAACCTGAACCGCCCGGAGAAGGCCGCGCAGATCGCGCGCAAGCTCTTGTCCGCGGCCATCCAGCCGGTCGAGATCATGGGCCAGGAATGCCGCGTGACCGCGAGCATCGGCATCGCCGTTTTCCCCGGCGACGCGCAGGATGCGCGCTCGCTGATGAAGAAGGCGGATCTCGCGATGTACTCCGCCAAGGAGGAGGGCAAGAACAACTACCAGTTCTACACGAAGGGGACGAGCACGCTGTCGATCGAGCGGCTGACGCTCGAGACGAACTTGCGCCGCGCCCTCGAGCGCAACGAGTTCACGCTGCAGTATCAGCCGAAGGTCGACATCTCGACCGGGAAGATCACGGGCGTGGAAGCGCTATTGCGCTGGTGGAACCGCGATCTCGGCACGGTGCCCCCGGCACGATTCATTCCGGTCGCCGAGGACACCGGGCTGATCGTGCCGATCGGGCGTTGGGTGCTCCGCACCGCGTGCCGGCAGAACGTCGCCTGGCAACGGATGGGGCTGAAGCCGATCCGCATCGGCGTGAATCTTTCGCCGCGGCAGTTCAAGGATCAGCACCTGTTGCGCGACATCGCCGACGCGCTCGAGGAGAGCGGGATGGCTCCGGAGCTGCTCGAGCTCGAGCTGACCGAGAGCGTCGTGATGCACGACGTCGACGGTGCGGTCGAGAAACTGCTCGCGATCAAGGAGATGGGGGTCAGGCTCGCGATCGATGATTTCGGCACCGGGTACTCGTCGCTCGCGCAGCTCAAACGTTTCCCGATCGATACGCTGAAGGTCGACCGCTCGTTCATCCGCGAGATTCCGGACGACGTCGAGGACGAGGCGATCACGGAAGCGATCATCGCGATGGGTCGAACGCTCGGCGTCACGGTCGTCGCCGAAGGCGTCGAGACCCCCGCGCAGCAGCGTTTCCTGCTGCGCCGCGGCTGCCACGAGATGCAGGGCTATCTCTTCGGCAAGCCCGCGCATCCGGATGCGATCGCCGAGCAGCTGCGCGCCGAGCAGGCGACGGAATCGACGGGGCTCATGCTTTCGGGACTCTGACGCCTCAGCCCGTCCAGCCGGTCGAGAGCACGATCTTGCCGAAATGCTCGCCGCGCTCCATGCGCCGGTGGGCGTCGGCGGCCGAGCCGAGCGGATAGATGCGGTCGACGATCGGCACGATGCGCCGCTCCGCGACGAGCGGCATGACCGCGTCGCGGAAGCGGGCGATGATCGACGCCTTCTCCTCGGCCGACCGTGGGCGCAGCACCGAGCCGATGATCTCCTGGCGCTTGACCAGCAGCCTCCCGAGATCGATCTCGGCCTTGCGGCCGCCCATCGTGCCGATCAGCGCGAGGCGCCCTCCGACCGCGAGCGCGCGCAAGTTGCGCTCGAGATACGGGCCTCCGATATGGTCGAGGATCACGTCGGCGCCTCGATCGCCGGTCGCGCGCCTCACCGCGTCGACGAAATCCTCCTCCCGGTAGTCGACTGCGGGCTCCGCGCCGAGCGCGGCGACGCGCTCGAGCTTGCTCCGGGAGGCGGTGACGATCATCCTCGATGCCGGCGCCAGCGCGCGGACGATCTGCATCGCCGCCGTCGTGACGCCGCCTCCGCCGCCGTGCAGCAGCACGGTCTCGCCGTCCGCGAGGCGCGCGTTGAGGAAGAGGTTCATGTAGGCCGTGATATAGGCCTCGCAGAGGCAGGCGCCTTCCTCGAAGCTCGTCGAGTCGGGGAGCGGTATGACGTGCCGGGCGTCGACGGCCGCGAGCTCGGCGTATCCGCCCCCCGAGAGCAGCGCGGCCACCCGCTGTCCCCGCGTGAAGCCGGAAACGCCCGCGCCGAGCCCTTCGATCGTCCCCGAGCACTCGAGGCCCAGGATCTCGGGCGCGCCGGGCGGCGGCGGATAGTGTCCCTCGCGCTGCACGATATCCGGCCGGTTCACGGACGTCGCGGCGACGCGGATCAGCACCTCGCCCGGGGCGGGACGAGGATCGGGCGCGTCGCCGAGCTGCATGCGCTCCGGTCCGCCGAAGCCGTCGAGCAGTATCGCCTTCATTCCGCCGTGGTGATGTCGTCCCCGGAGGCCATTCTGTACTATAGCCGTCCCCGTTGCGAGGAGAGATCCGGTGCGCAAGCTCGATATCTTCAATCACATCTGGCCGAAAGCGTTTCACGCGAAGCTCGAGCAGACCTGCAAGATCGTGGACATCACGAAACGCAGCAACGACGTGCCGATGATGGTCGACCTCGACGAGCGGTTCCGCGTCATGGATCTGTTCGAAGGCTACCAGCAGGTCTTGTCGCTCGCGTCGCCGCCGCTCGAGGTGGTCGCGCCGCCGGACGTCGCGACGGAGCTTGCGCGGATCGGCAACGACGGCATGGCGGAGCTCGTCGACCGTTACCCCGAGCGGTTCCCCGCGTTCGTCGCGTCCATCGCGATGAGCGACATGGACGCCGCCCTCGCGGAAACCGAGCGCGCGCTCGACACGCTCGGCGCGGCGGGGGTGCAGATCTTCACGAACGTGAACGGCCGGCCGCTCGACGAGCCCGAGTTCCGTCCGTTCTTCGAGCTCATGCACGAGCGCGACAAGCCGATCTGGGTGCATCCCGCGCGCGGCGCGAAGATGGCCGACTACCCGACCGAGGACGTCTCGAAGTACGAGATCTGGTGGACGTTCGGCTGGCCGTACGAGACGAGCGTGTTCCTCGCGCGCATGGTGTTCTCGAAGACGATGGACGCGCTGCCGAATCTCAAGATCATCACGCATCACGCCGGCGGCATGGTGCCGTTCTTCGAAGGACGCGTCGGCCCGGGATGGGATCAGCTCGGCTCGCGCACGAGCAGCGTCGACTACCGCTCGCTGCTGAAGGAGCTCAAGAAGCGGCCGATCGACTATTTCCGCGACTTCTACGCGGATACGGCGACGTTCGGCTCGAAAGCGGCGATCGAATGCGCGCTCGCGTTCTTCGGCATCGATCACATGCTGTTCTCGTCGGACGCGCCGTTCGATCCCGAAAAAGGTCCGATGTACATCCGCGAGACGATTCGGTGCATCGACGCGATGGATCTCTCCGACGAGGATCGGCACAAGATCTACCATCGCAACGCCGAACGCCTGCTCGGCCTCGCGCAATAGCGCCTCTCATGTTCGAAACGCTCGAGCCGCTGCCGCCCGACGCGATCCTCGGGATGATGGCGCTCTATCGCGCGGATCCCGACCCGCGCAAGATCGACCTTTCCGTGGGCGTCTATCAGGACGAGGAGGGGCGCACGCCGATCCTCGAGAGCGTGAAGCGCGCCGAGCGCGCCGTCTTCGAGAACGAGGATACGAAGACGTATGTCGCGATCGCCGGCAACGCGGCGTTCAACCGCGGCGTCGAGGGCTTGCTGTTCGGCGACGCGCATCCGGCCGTTGCCGACGGGCGCGTCGTGACGCTGCAGACGCCGGGCGGCAGCGGTGCGCTGTGCGTCGCCGCCCACCTGATTCGCCGCGCTCGGCCGGAGGCGAGGGTGCACATCAGCGAGCCTTCGTGGCCGAACCATATTCCGCTCTTGACGCTTTCCGGCCTCGAGATCGCGACGTATCCGTATTACGACCAGCGCGCGCATCGCGTCGATTTCGAACGCATGGTCGATGCGGTCGAGAAGATCCCGGCCGGCGATCTCCTCCTGCTGCACGCCTGCTGTCACAACCCGTGCGGCGCGGACTTGACGCGCGATCAGTGGCAGACGCTCGCGGAGCTTTGCGAGCGGCGCGGCATCGTGCCGTTCATCGACCTCGCGTATCAAGGATTCGCCGAGGGGCTCGACGAGGACGCATACGGCGTGCGCTTGATGAGCGAGCGGATGCCGGAGGTCGTCGTCGTGTCGAGCTGCTCGAAGAATTTCGGGCTCTATCGCGAGCGCGTGGGCTCGGTCAGCATCGTCGCCGCGAACGCGGAGAGCGCGAAGGGCGTCGCGAGCCACGCTGCGAACGTCGCGCGCGGGATCTACTCGATGCCGCCCGACCACGGCGCGGCGATCGTCGCGAGGATTCTCGGCGACGCGGAGCTTCGCGCGCTGTGGGAGCGCGAGGTCGCCGAGATCCGGACGCGCCTGAACGCGCTTCGTCGGCTGCTCGCCGACAAGCTCGCCGAGCGGTCGACGCCCGTCGACTTCTCGTTCATCGCGAACGAGCGGGGCATGTTCTCGTTCCTCGGGCTCGATCGGGAACGCGTCGTCGCGCTGCGCGAGCGCTTCCACATCTACATGATCGAGTCGAGCCGAATCAACGTCGCCGGTATCCGCCCCGCGAACGTCGACTATATCGCCGACGCTATCGCGGCCGTGCTCGAATAAGCGGCGAGATCGTTGCAGGCGAAAAGCAAGAGGGCCGGCTTGCGCCGGCCCTCTTTCTTCTCGTGCGGATCGGATCGGACGACTACTTGCGCTTCAGCGGCCGGAAGGTCACCGGCAGGCTGCCTTGCGCGCTCGCGACGATACCCTGCAGCGTGCCGTCCGCGGTCAGCTCGCCCTGGAATCTCCAGGGGTCGATGTTCGGCAGCGTGAATCTCACGACGCGTCCGTCGATCGTGAGGTCCCGCAGCGGCTTGTTGATCTCGCCGAGAGTCGTGCCGATCAGCTTGGCGTTGACCGTGTTGTCCCCGTTGTCGGTGAACTCGAGCTCGATGTCGAGATCGACCGTGACGATCCGCGGCCGGCCGACCCAACGGCCGTTGAGCGCTTTCGCGACGTCCGCGCTGACCGCGACCGGCGCCTGCTCGGGCTCCGGCGTCGGGTTCGCGCGCTCGTAACGGCTCGTCTCGGTGTAGTAGCGGACGATCGTATTGCCTTCGTGGCACGCGTACTCCGGCATCAGGTAATCGGGGTTGTGACGCATCGGGTAGCGCACCGTGAACGGCGCGGTCAGGATCACCGGATCCTCGGCCGTGATCTCGTAGAGCCACGTATCGTCGTTCAGCCGGACGACGCGCTCGGTGACCTTCAGCTGCTCGCTGCTCGGGAAGCGGTTGCCCGGGGGCGCACCGACGACGGCGAGGTTCAAGAGCGGATTCGTCGCCTTGAAATTCGTCGTCTCGACGACGAGTGTCGTGCCTTCCCAGCGTCCTCGCGAATGGCCGAGGTACTGCTTGATCTCGGGCGGCAGCTCCTCGACGTCGGTCGTCGGAATGATCCGCGCCTCGTGGATCATCTCCAGCCGGAAGATCACGTATCCCGGCGCCTGCTCGATGAAGAAGCCGCCGTTGTAGCGGTACGGCATCATCGACGAAGGCAGTCCGCGCGTGATGCAGCGGTCCCAGTTGTCGAAATCTTCCGGGCCGTCGAACGTCAGATCCTCGCCCGGCAGCGCCCAGTCGCTGCCCATCTGCAGCGCGAGCCGCTTGCCCTCGGGCGTCAAAGCGGGCAAAAGCCCGTTGGGCGGATCCACGATCAAGTTCGTCTGGCGCTGCGGGACGTTCGGATCGACGAGGCCGGTGCGCAGCGACAGCGCGACGTTGCCTTCCTCGAGCGCCTGACGGCTCACGTCGACGCTGCTCGACCACCGTCGGAGCGCCTCGTTGTACTCCTCTTCCGTGAGCCAGGCCTTGCTCATGTCGCACGGCGGGGCGTTGAAGCGATAGCTGTACCCGGAGCAGCGCTCGAGCGGCACGCGCGACGCCTGCATCATGTCGAGCTTCGCGCGGATATCCGGCTCGCCCCACGGCGTCATCGGGTGCTGCCAGCCCTCGGGGGTCGCGATGAAATGGTTGGCTTCGCTCGGGGCGCCGCGTATCGAATCGTTGATCTGCGCGTGCGCTGCTGCGAGAAACAACGGGGCTGCTCCGGCGCCGAGCAGCACGTTTCGGATCGTGGACTTGAGCGATTGCATAGAGGCTCCCTTCCCGTCGGCGCAAGCCAAGGCCAATCAAAGTGCGTAACAGTACCTCCCCGTTCGTGTCGAGTCCACTGGACCCAATGCAAGTTTTCCTTTAGCCGCCAGAGGCTAGCGTGAGTTGCGCCGAGCGCGCGATGCGAGGGGAGCGCCCGTGCGGCGGCCGCGCGCAGGCTCACCCGTGTCGGTGGAGCCGGACGTCGCACTTCCGCGGCATGACATATGCATCGGGCGCCGACGCATCACCCGAGCTGGCGTCGGCCGGAGGCCGTTGCTCGAAAGACGCAAGTCACTGAAGTCCCAAACGCCCCACAACGTCTTGCACAGCGCCTCGAAGCGAGGAGGGGACGCTCATGAAGGACAAGGCTGCGCTCCGTACGTTGAAGCTCTGTTCCCTGGCTGCCGCTCTCGTTTGCACGGTCGAGTCACGAGCCCAGGCGCCCAGCCGCGGCGCCGCCGGGGGGCTCGAGGAAGTCGTGGTGACCGCGCGCTATCGCGAGGAGCGCCTTCAAGACACGCCGATCGCGATCAGCGCGGTCACGGCGGAGGACATTCAGGTCCGCGCGTTCTCGAGCTCTTTCGAGGTCGGCTACATGATCCCGAACGCGTCGCTGCGCCCGGCGCAAGCGGCGTTCGGCAACACGATGACGGCCTTCATTCGAGGGATCGGCCAGAACGATTTCGATTTCGCTTTCGAGCCTGGAGTCGGTATCTATATCGACGACATCTATCACCCGTTCACGCTCGGCTCGCAGATCGAGCTGCTCGATCTCGCGCGCGTCGAGGTGCTGCGCGGGCCGCAGGGCACGCTGTTCGGGCGCGGCTCGATCGGCGGCGCGATCCGCTACGTCACGCAGCCGCCGCAGGGGGACGGCTCCGGCAACATCCGGCTGACGGCTGGCACGTTCGACCGCATCGACGTGCGCGCCAGCTACGACTTTGCGGTCACGGATAACCTTTTCGCCCGCGTCGCCGGCGTCGCGCGAAGCCGCGACGGCTATCAGGACGTCATCGACTTCGCGTGCGCGTTCCCGGAGCTCGCCGGCCCGCTCCAGCCGCAGACGGTGAACCGGGGCGCCGATTGCCGCATCGGCACGCAGGGCGGGGAGAACGTCGTGGGCCTGCGCGGCGCGCTGCGCTGGGTCGCATCCGAGAGCTTCGAGATGACGGTGACGGCGGAGCACGTCGACGACTCGTCCGAGGCGCGCGCCGACACGCTGCTCGTCGTCGACACGCGTCCGGAAGCGTGGCCGTCGCTGGTGCCGGGGTTGCCGTACGACGAGCGGTTCCTGCCGCCGGATCCTTACGTCTCGTACGCGACCTACGCCGATCCGCTCACGGGCCTGCGCGTGACGCCGCAGACGGGCATGGACAAGGAGATGATCTCGGTGCGGGCGGACTGGGACATCACGGACGCTTTCGGCCTCGCGGCGATCGTCGCCTATACCGACATGACGGCCACGCTCGCGACCGACGCCGACGGATCGCCGATCAACATGCAGACCGTCGACGGCATTCAAGAAACCGATTACGTCACCGCGGAGCTGCGCTTCAACGGCCGCGCATTCGAGCGCATGGAATGGACGGCGGGCCTGTTCTACTACGACGGCGACTCGATCAACCAGCAGATGGTCAGCATTCCGTTCTTGAGCCTGATTCTCGACGGCGTGCCGCCGGACCAGAACGCGACGCGGCCCTTCGTCAATGCGCGCAACGTCCACCAGAACCGCAACGAGTCCGTGTACGCGCATATCGTGTACGACTTCAACGAGCGCCTGTCGATCAACGGCGGCGTGCGCTATTCCGACGACGAGAAGAACGTCAATTTCGACAACACCCGGGTGCAGAACCCGAACGTCGTCGTCGCGGACGACCATTTCGATTGGCGCATCGGCCTCGACTACCGGTTCAGCGACGCGCTGATGGCGTACGTGAGCGCCGCGACGGGGTATCGACCGGGAAGCTACAACCCGCGGCCGTTCCAGGCCACGCAAGTCGTCGCCGTCGAGAACGAGGAATCGACGGCCTACGAGATCGGCGTCAAATCGGACCTGCTCGATCGGCGCTTGAGGCTCAACGCGGCGCTGTTCTACACGGATTGGGAGACGCGCATTCTGACGGACCCCGGCACCGAGTGCACGTTGCTCGATCTCGGTC
Source organism: Gammaproteobacteria bacterium (assembly GCA_017577365.1). Taxonomy (GTDB): domain Bacteria; phylum Pseudomonadota; class Gammaproteobacteria; order Steroidobacterales; family Rariloculaceae; genus ZC4RG20. The sequence goes on from PKRJ01000053.1 coordinate 12,937, forward strand.
CGCCGCCGGTTTACGACACGGTGCCGCCGGGCACGCCGGGCTCGGTGACCGACTCTCTCGGCAACACGTGTCTCGCGGGCACGACCGTATCGCGGACCTTCTACGTGAACGGCCCGGGTACGATCCGCGGAGCCGAGATCGAGCTTCAGTACAGCCCGGCGGAGCGCTGGACGATCGGCGCCGTGTACGGCCTCACGGACTGGGATTCGCAGGACATCAACGACGATCCGAACGTGCTGTCGGATCGTCCCATCTACGTGCCGGAGGACAATTGGGCGCTCAGCGTCGCGTACTCGGCGTCGACGAGAAACGGCGCGGCGTGGACGCCGCGGGTCGATCTTTACGGGCAGAGCGAGATCTGCACGTCGTTGCCGAGAGCCGATGCCGCATTCCCGGACGCGGGCTGCTCGGCCGGCTACGAGCTGTGGAACGCGCGGGTGGAATGGGCGAGCCCTGACGGCGAGTGGCTCGTCGCCATCGGCGCGACGAACGTTCGGGACAAGCAGTATTTCCTCAACCGGTTCGATCTGACGGCTTTCGGGCAGCCGCATGCCGAAGGTCAGCCCGGCCCGCCGCGCGAGTGGTATCTGACGCTGCAGCGCGACTTCTGACGAGCCCCGGAGCCGCGAGGCGGTCGCAAGGGGCCGTTTCGCGCTCTGCACGCGATTGCGAGGCCCGCTCGACGTCGATGCAGGCGGGTCGCTCCGATTGCGTGCGCGCGAAGGTCATGCGCGAGGCAAGGCAGCGGAAAGCCGAAGTTGACGCCGAGCGGCGTGACGTGGACGTTTCTCGGGAGCTCATGACACGAACGAAGCCGAAGTAGCCCAACGAGGAGACCACGATGCGGCGCTCGATCTTGGCAGCTCTTCCGATCTTACTCGCGGCGTGTGTGGACGAGGGCACGGTCACTCGTCCGGATGATCGGGCGCCGGGCGCCGAGCAGCGCGCGGCCGACGTGCGAAGCGAAGACGATATGGTCGCTCTCGGCAACGAGGTTTCCTCCGCGCTCATCGGCGAACTCATGGGACGAGTCGCCGCCGCGATCGAGGAAGGCGGGCCCGCGTATGCCATCGACTTCTGCTCGACGGAAGCGTTGCCGAGAACGGCCGCCGTCGCCGAAGCGCACGGCGTCGAGCTCAAGCGCACGTCCGCGCGCGTGCGTAACCCGGCGAACGCTCCGGACGCGCACGAGCGGGCGGCGCTCGAATACTTCGAGGCCGAGATGGCCGCCGGCCGCGCATTGCCGAGCCATCTCGTGCAGCGAGCGGACGGCGAGCTGCGCTACTACAGGCCGATCGTCGTCGCCGAGCTCTGCACGACCTGCCACGGCCCGCGCGATGCGCTAGATCCCGCGGTCGCCGAAGCGCTCGACAGGCGTTATCCCGATGACGAGGCGACCGGCTATCGGCCGGGCGATTTTCGCGGAGTCGTGCGCGTCAGCGTGCCGGCAGCGAACCGCTGACGCGAACGAAACGGCCTCGGGGCGGATCTCTCCGGTCCTCGAGTCCGCGACGAGCATCTGGTCGTTCAGGCCCGACGGCTGGCCTCTGCCGTCCGTCTGAATGAATACGCGGCCGTCGGGATCGACCCAGAGCCCGTCCGGCTCGTTGAACGTCGCGTCGGTATCGAACGTGTCGCTCGCGATGATGAAGACGTCCCATTCGAACCGCGTGCCGACGTGATGGTCGCTGTCGCGCCAGCGCTCGCAGGCTGCGGACGCGAATGCCGCTGCCGCGTCAAACGAGAAATATTTGCGTGCTAACTAAACTAATCGACGTCCCGAGTATAGGAACGCTTCACGGAGAGGGTCAATCGGAACGCGACCGGGTAGAACGACGATCGGACGTTTCCCGGGCTCGCGGTGCTCTCAGGGCGTGGAGCGGTTGGGACGGGGCAGGTCGGTGTAGTCGAAGCCGAAACAAGCTCGTCCCGGACCATGCCGCCAGAAGTCGTCTTGCATCGGCGGCGGGGACGGTCGGCTGAAGTCGGCGCAAAGCTCGAACGCAAGCGGACCCTTGACGACGTAGACGTACGGCTCTCGCGTCGCCGGATCGCGAGGCAGACGTGTGAGGTGCCGGCCGTCGACGAGCGCATCGAGGGTTTCCGGCAGCCGTCCCGTCTCCATTACGTAGCGAGAGATGACGCCGGCAAGGCCGCGAAGATCGTCGACGCGCTGCCGGTCGGATCGCAGCAGACGCTGCTCGAGCGGCGAGCCGGAGACGTAGAGACCGATCGCGATCGCGATACCGAACACTGCGGCGGCGGCCAAGGCTGCGGCGCGGTGCGGGCTCATCGTCCGAGCGCTTCGTCGTCGGAGCGTGAGCTCCAGAGGAAATAACCGAACGCGCTTCCCGCGATCGCCGCGACGACGAGCGTTTTCAGCACGAAGCGGATGGTGAGGTCGCCGCGAAGCAAGCTGTAGACGAGAGAGATCGAGTCGCCGACGATCACCGTCGTGGCAACGAACAGCGTAAGGTACGTGAGCCACTTGCGGATCGCGGAGTTGCGCCGTGCCGGCTCCGCCGCGATCTCTTTCGCGATTCGCGTCGCCGTGAACAGGAATACCGGGAAAGTGACGATCAGCGACGCCGTCGCCCAACGGATCGCTCCACGGGCCGAGTCGACCACGTACGGCGCGAGCCCTTCGGGAAACGCGAGCTCGATCAGATTGAAGAGCAGGCTGCCGAGCTGGTACGCCGACGCATAGAGAGACACGAACATCACGAGATACAGGAACGCGTCTCGAGCGGAGATCTCTGGTCTCGGCCGCGGCACGGGCACGACGAAATCGACGTCCGCATAGTGACGGAGCGCGTCGAGTATCTGCTCTCGCGACCAGCCCGCCGAGGTCAGCGCGTTCTCGATGTCCGATCGCGTCGCGCCGGCTTTGAGCGCGGACTCGACGAAGTCCGCGAGTCGTCGGTCAGCGATGGCCGTTCTCCTTGGACGTTGCGACGGTGCGCGTGACGGCGGCTCCGGGAGCTGCCCGTGCGCGCCGTCGCTCGGAATTACTCTAGCACCGGCCCGTGAAACTTGCCGAATCCGCGATCATGCGCGGATTCGTTGCCAGATGAGCTGCGCCACCTCGCGCGGCGCGCCGAGCGCGTCGACGGCAGCGTCCGCGTCGTCCTCGCCGACGAGGCCGCGCTCGCGAAGCACGGCCAACGTGCCGAGCGAAAGGCCGAAGCGCAGCGAACGCCCGAGCGGCGATACGGCGGAATCCGCGCGGCTCGATGCGGCTTCTTCGAGCGCGTCGAGAATTCGGTCGGACAATCCCCAATGTCGAGCGACGTACCGTGCGGCGGGCGCCGCGTGAGCGGAGACTACCGCGACGATCACGGCCGGGTCGGGCTCGAGCTTTCGCGAGGAGAACTGCTCGATGGAGGCCCGATACGCGATGATCGTGCCCAGTCCCATCAGCAGGCCGAGCAGCTGCGCGGCGAAACGATCGGTCTTCTCGACGAACGCCGCATGCGCTTCGGCGGCCGCGGCGCCCCGGTAAGTCTGCTCCCAGATGATCTCGACGAATTCGGCGGGCTTGCCCGCCTTGCGCAGGACGGGCTGCATCAACGCCGCGGCCACGAGCGAGCGGATGCCTTCGGTGCCGAGCACGGCGACGGCGCGTTCGATACTCTCGACGGGCTGGTCGCTCGTTCGGTAGAACGCGCTGTTCGCGAGCTTCAAGAGAGTGCTGACGAGGGCGGGGTCGCGGGCGATGATCGCCGCGAGCTCGCGTCGCATCGTCTCGTCGTCCTTGACCGCCCGCAGCAGCTCCGGCAGCAGGCCCGGCTGGCGCGGCGCATAGCGCGGGTTCGTCGCGAAGGTTTCGATCTTCTTCGCGATCGCCTCCTTGATCGCGCGGGGCTTCGACGGCGCGGACGCGACGTCCTTCGCGCCGAGCGCGAATGCATAGAGCCGTGCACGTAGCTCGGTCGGCCGCGGCAGGCTCTCGCCGGGAGTCGGAGTGTCGTCGCCGGGCGCGGCGGGCACCTCGTGCGTTCTTTCCGTCTCGGGGACGGATCGCGGCGGCGTTCGCGCGGCAGCCGTGCCGCGGCGCAGGAACGGGCCGAACGCGGCGGCAATCGCGCCGAACGTCAGCGTGACGGCAAGAACGAGTACGACAACCGACGACATCGCGATCTCGATGCGTGACCCCCGATTCGGCCCCGCGTGCGAAAGCCGGGATGATCTCACCGAACGACGTCGGACGCTGTGATGATGCTCGCAATGGGCATGCGCCTGCCGCTGCCGCCGACATTAGAATGTGCGCGATGCCTCGCTCTCATCGATCCCCCGCCGGATCGCCGGGAACGGAGTCCTGCGCTCGTGAACCGTATGCCCTTTCGCCTGCGGCTGCCGTCGCCGTACGGCAGCATGCTCTGGCCCGTCTACGTGCCTTCGCTGCTGATGGCCGTGAGCCAGGAGGCGGCGATGATTCTGCTGCCGCTCTACGTGCTCGAGGTCGGCGGAAGCGAGGCCCTTGCGGCGCTTCTCGTCGGCGTGCGCGGCATCGGGCTGCTTCTCTTCGACATGCCGGCGGGCGCGCTCGTTGCACGCTTCGGCGATCGACCGATCCTGATCGCGGGGCTCTGCGCGATGCTGATCGGGCTCGCGGCGCTCTCGGCCGCGCCGGCGCTCTGGCTGTTCCCTCCGGCTGCGCTTCTTCTCGGCGCCGGTCACGCCGCGTGGGTGCTCGGCCGGCAGTCGTACATCACGCAGGTCTGCGAGCGCGCCGAAGTCGGTCGAGCGATCACCGTGATGGCGGGGCTTCAGCGTGTCGGCGCGTTTCTCGGCCCGGCGGTAGGCGGAGTGATCGCGACCTTCGGCGGTTACGCGACGGCTTTCATGGCCGGTGCGCTCTGCGCGGCCGCCGCGGCCGGATTCGTGCTCGTGCACGCGCGCGGGACGGCCGATGAGCACGCGGCGGGCGACTCGCTGCTCGGCGGCATCGTTGCGGTGCTGCGGGAGCAACGCCGGGTGTTCGCGACGGCGGGCTCGGCCGCGCTCGCGCTGCAGCTCATGCGCGCGACTCGCCAGCTGCTCGTGCCGCTCTTCGGCGCGTCGATCGGGCTCGATCCCGCGGCGATCGGCATCCTCTATTCGTTGTCGGCCGCGATCGACATGTCGCTGTTCTATCCCGTCGGCGTCCTCGTCGATCGGTGGGGGCGGAAGTGGAGCGCGGTGCCGAGCATGCTGCTGTTCGCGCTCGGTCTCGCCGTCATGCCTTACGCGCAGAGCTACGGCTCGTTGCTCGCGGCGGTCCTGCTGCTCGGCCTCGCGAACGGTCTCGGCACGGGCGTCGTGATGGTCATCGGCTCCGATCTCGCCGTCGCGAGCGGGCGCAGAGGGCCGTTTCTCGGCGTGTGGCGGCTCATCGGCGACCTCGGCATGAGCGGCGCGCCGTTCGTCACGAGCGCGCTCGTGAAGCTCTCCGGGCTCGCGCTCGCGAGCGCCGCGACCGCAGGCATCGGCTTCGCCGGCGCGCTCGTCATGGCGTTCCTCGTCGCCGAGACGCTCGAGCTGCCGGCTCGCGAGTCGCGTTGACCGTTCGTTCTTCCTGGCGTGGCGGGCCGTTCGTCATGAACGATTGAGGTGCGGTGGCAGGGCGGGCGCGGTGCATCACCCTTCGCGGGACCGCCGTGAATCCGTCCCTGGAGGCTGCGTGCGCGCCGTCCCTGCCGCGCACGCCCCGGCAAGACACGCATCACACGAACAAGGCCGGAGACGCCGGCGGCCGTTCGCGAAGGAGGCGGACGAAGCGCGTGACCCGATCGCGAAGGAACGACCGACGACACGGCAAGTAGCGAAACGATGCGTGCGCGGAACGCCGTCGCGCACGGCAGGGAAGCGCAGCGCGCGGCGCTACTTCTTCGCGACGCTGATGACCTCGGGCTCCATGTAGCCCTTGAGCCCGATGATCGAGTACTGACGCCCGAAGCCGGACTCCTTCGCGCCGCCGAACGGCACGAACGCGCTCGTCGCGCGGTGCTGGTTGACCCAGGCCGTCCCGACCTCGAGGCGCTCGGCGATCGCCTTGCCGCGCTCGAGATCGTTCGTCCACACCGACGCGGACAGCCCGTAGCGCGTGTCGTTCGCGCGCCGGATCGCGTCCTCGACGTCGGAGAACTTCAGGATCGGCACGACCGGCCCGAACTGCTCCTCGCGCACGAGCCGGCTCGACTCGTCGATGTCCGTGACGAGCGTCGGCGGAATGAAATAGCCCGGACCGTCCGGCACTTCGCCGCCGCAGAGGATTCGCGCGCCGCTTCGCTTCGTGTCCTCGAGGATCTCGCGGACCTTGTCGTACTGCATCTTGTTCTGCAGCGGCCCGAGCGTGGTGTCGGGGTCGAGGCCGTTGCCGACCTTCGCCTTCTTGGCCTCCTCGACGAGCGCGTCGCAAAGCGCGTCGTAGATCTTCTCGTGCGCGTAGATCCGCTTGATCGCCATGCAGACCTGGCCGCTGTTCACGAACGACGCGAAGAAGACCTTCTTCGCGATCGCCTTCGGGTCGACGTCGTCGAGAATGATCGCGGGATCGTTGCCGCCGAGCTCGAGCGTGATGCGCTTCAGCGTGCCCGCGGCAGCGGCCATGACCTTCTTGCCGGTCTCGACGGAGCCCGTGAACGAGATCTTGTCGATCCCCTCGTGCTCGGTCATCCAACGGCCGAGCTCGTCGCCGCCCGCAAGCACGTTGACGACGCCGGGCGGGAAGATCTCTCGCGCGATCTCGCCGAGCTTCAGCGTCGTTAGCGGCGTGTACGGCGAAGGCTTCAGCACGGCCGTATTGCCGGTGTAGAGCGCCGAGACCAGCGGACCGAGCGCGAGGTTCACCGGGGCGTTCCACGGCGTGATGATCCCGACCACGCCGAGCGGCCGGTACTTGAGCTCGATGCGCCGCTCCGCGTCGTCGATGAGCACCTCGACCGGGATCTCGATGCTCACCATGCCGTCCGACTGCGCCGCGCCGCGGTCGATCTCGGCGATCGACTGAGAGAGCGGCTTGCCCTGCTCGCGGGTCAGGAGCTCCGCGAGCTCGTTCTGCCGATCCCGAAGCGCCTGCGAGAACCGCTTGACGAGCCCCGCGCGATGCTCGTAGCTCGTCGCACGCCAGCTGGCGAACGCCTCGCGCGCCGCCCGGACGGCGTCGTCGAGATGTTTCCGAGTGGCCGCCGGGGCCACGGCGAAGACGGTGCCGAGCGCCGGATTGATTACGTCGAGTTCCGTGTCGCTGCCTACGAGCTCGCCGCCGATCAGCAGCGAGAAATCCCGCCTGATCCCGGTGCCGGCAGCGACGTTTTCTCTACTTTGGGCCATGGCGCGTTGACCTCCGCGAACGGTTTCGGTGCCCCGGGGGAGTGCGCTCGCGGCTTGCAGCGGGCGCGTCCACATGAAGTAGAATTCATCTTACACGATCGTCCCCTGACGGGGCTTCCCGCCTGCCGGTCGAGCACGTTCCGCTCTCGTTGCGCACGCCGTCGCAGCCGGCGCGGGTAGGCATTCGGCAGCACAGGACCGCGATTGAGAACGAGGAGAAAACCCAATGAAAATCGTCGTCGTCGGCCAGGGAGCATTCGGGCGTAAGCATCTCGACGCGCTCAAGAACATCGAAGATGTCGAGGTCGTCAGCCTCGCCGGCGGAAGCCCGGATTCGACGGAGCAGGTCGCGAAGCAGTACGGCATTCCGCACTGGACGACGAATCTCGACGAGGCGCTCGCGCAGCCGGGCGTCGAGGCGGCGATCATCGCCTCGCCGACGCAGATCCACGCGAAGCAGGCGATTCAAACGATGCGCGCCGGCAAGCATGTCGAGATCGAGATCCCGATCGCGGACAACTTGGCCGACGCCGAGGAGATCGACCGCGTGCAGCGCGAGACGGGACTCGTCGCGATGGCGGGCCACACGCGCCGCTTCAACCCGTCTCATCAGTGGATTCACAACCGGATCAAATCCGGTGATCTCGAGCTCCAGCACCTCGTCGTGCAGACGTTCTTCTTCCGCCGGAAGAACATCAACCTCGAGGGCAAGCCGAGGAGCTGGACGGATCATCTGCTGTGGCATCACGCGTGCCACACCGTGGACCTGTTCCACTATCAGACCGGCGAGGCGCCGAGCAACGTCTTCGCGCTGCAGGGGCCGAAGCATCCAGAGCTCGGCATCGCGATGGACATGAGCATCGGCATGACGACGCCGTCGGGCAAGGTCTGCACGCTCGCCCTGTCGTTCAACAACGAAGGCCCGCAGGGCACGTTCTTCCGTTATATCTGCGACAAGGGCACGTACATCGCGCGTTACGACGATCTGTTCGACGGCAACGACAAGCAGATCGATCTGACGGGCGTCGCCGTGTCGATGAACGGCATCGAGCTGCAGGACCGCGAGTTCATCTCCGCGATCAAGGAGAAGCGCGAGCCGAACGCGAGCGTCGCCCAGGTGCTGCCGGCGATGCGTACGCTCGACCGGCTCGAGAAGAGCCTGAACAAGTGGGAGTAAGGCCGTAAGCGGAGGCCGACGCGCTCCGCTGTCGATGACCGATTCGTATGGCTGACGAGAGCCCGGCCCCGGCTGATTCCGAGGCCGGGCTCGTTGCATGAAGGAGCCTCGACGTGACCGACATTCCGTACTGCATGCCGCCCGATCCGAACACGAAGACGCCGAAGTATCGGCCGCCGGCGCATGCATGCGACGCGCACTGCCACATCTTCGGGCCCGGGGACAAGTATCCCTACGCCCCGAATCGCAAGTACACGCCGCACGACGCGCCGCTCGAGCGCTTCATCGAGCTGCAGAAGACGCTCGGCCTCGAGCGCGCCGTGCTCGTGAACGCGAGCTGTCACGGCACGGACAACCGCGTGATCCTCGATGCGATCGCGCAGAGCGGCGGGCGTTATCGCGGCGTCGCGAACGTCGACCGTTCCATCACGGATGCCGAGCTCGAGAAGCTGCACGAGGGCGGTATCCGCGGCATCCGCTTCAACTTCGTCGCCCATCTCGGCGGCACGCCGGACCTCGACGTGTTTCACGAGCTCGTGAATCGGATCGCGCCGCTCGGCTGGCACGTCGTGCTCCATTTCGACGCGAAGGATCTGCTCGAGTTCGAGGATTTGCTGCGCAAGCTCCCGGTGCCGTTCCTCATCGATCACATGGGGCGCGTGCCGGTGAAGGACGGCCTCGAGCAGAAGCCGTTCAAGATCCTGCTGAACACGTTGCGGTCGCTCGAGAACTGCTGGGTCAAGATCAGCGGCGCCGAGCGGATCACCGCCGAAGGGCCGCCGTTCCACGATGCGGTGCCGTTCGCGCAGGCGCTGCTCGAGGTGGCGCCGGACCGGATCCTGTGGGGCACCGACTGGCCGCATCCGAACATCAAGCGCTGGATGCCGAACGACGGCGACCTCGTCGATCTGATCCCGCTGATGATGCCGGATCCGGAGCTGCAAAAGCGCGTGCTCGTCGACAACCCGCACCGGCTCTACGGTTTCACGGGTTAGCGGTCGTCGTCGAACGGGCGCTCCTCGAGTGCGACGCTCTTGATCAGCGCGTAGACGTGCTGCCCGGCCGCGAGGCCGAGCTCGGCGAGCGCCTCGCGCGTGATGCGCGAGCGCACGTGTCGGCCGTCGACCTCGAGGAGCAGCTCGACGTGCACCGGCTCGGTCGGGACGATCTCGAGGATCCGCGCGGCGAGCACGTTGCGAATGCTCAGGCCGCGCGGCGGCTCGGTCGCGATCGCGACGTCGCGCGCGAAAATCCTGAGCCGCACGCGCTTGCCGACCGGCGCGGCGCGGAGCGGCACGCGCAGCCGTTGCGTGCCGAGGCGGATCGAAGCCATACCGTTCGACGCCTCGTCGACGATTCCGTCGACGAGCGTGCCGGCCTCGGCATGGCCGGTCAGCGGCCAGAAATCGATGCGCTCGAGCACGTCGCCGACCGGGCCGCGGCCGACGACCCTGCCGTCCGCGAGCAGCACGACCTCCGACGCGAGCCGCGCGACCTCGTCGATGCTGTGCGTCACGTAGAGCACGGGCAGCCCGAACGCGTCGGGCAGCCTTTCGATATACGGCAGGATCTCCGCCTTGCGGCGGACGTCGAGCGACGACATCGGCTCGTCCATCAAGAGCAGCCGCGGATTCGCGAGCAGCGCGCGGCCGATCGCGACGCGCTGCTGCTCGCCGCCGGATAGCGATACCGGCCTGCGATCGAGCAGCGGCTCGAGATCGAGGGCGGTAACGACGTTCTCGAAGCGAATCGCCGCGCGATCGCGTGCACCGCGCTCGCCGGCCGCGCGCAGTCCGAAGCGCAAGTTGCCCTCGACGTCGAGGTGAGGGAAGAGCCGTCCGTCCTGGAACACGTAACCGATCCGCCGGCGATGCGTCGGCACGTGCCGGCCCGGACGTTGCCAGTCCTCGTCGTCGAATCGCACGGTGCCCGCCGCGCCGGTCTCGAGCCCGCTGACGATTCGCAGCAGCGTCGTCTTGCCCGATCCGCTCGGGCCGAATAGCGCGGTGATGCCGGCAAGCTCGAGGCGCTCGCGCACTTCGAGCGTGAAGCGGCCGCGCGCGAACGCGATCTCGAGTCCGAGCTCAGCCAACGGCGTAACCCATGCCGGGCCGGGCGCGGCGATTGATCGCGTACACGGCGAGCAATACGAGGAACGAGAAGACGAGCAAACCGGCGGAGAGCGCGTGCGCCTGGCCGTACTCGAGCCGCTCGACGTGCTCGAAGATCGCGATCGACACGACGCGCGTCTCTCCGGGAATGCTGCCGCCGACCATCAGCACGACGCCGAACTCGCCGAGCGTGTGCGCGAACACGAGAACGATCGCCGAGACATAGCCGCGCAACGCCATCGGCGACGCGACTCGGAGGAACGCCGCGACGGGCGACGCGCCGAGCGTTGCCGCCGCCTCGAGCGGGCCGCGGCCGACGCGCTCGAACGCCGCTTGCAGCGGCTGCACGGCGAAAGGGAAGGAGTAGACGATCGACGCGATGACGAGCCCCGAGAACGAGAACGTCAGCGTCGAATTGGTGAGCGTCACCCAATGGCGGCCGATCGCGCCTGCCGGCCCGAGCAGGATCAGCAGATAGAAACCGAGCACGGTGGGCGGCAGCACGAGCGGCAACGCCGTGACCGCCTCGACGGCGACGCGCCATCGCTTCTCCGTGTAAGCGAGCCACCAGGCGAGCGGAGTGGCGATGACGAGCAGCGCGACGACGGTGATGCTCGCGAGCTTGACGCTGAGCCAGACGGGGCCGAGATCGAATGCGCCCATTTGGCGGCGAATCTAGCCATGGCCGGCGAGACGTTGTCAACGCGCCGCCTGCCTGTGCGCGGCGGGCGCGTCTACCGAAATGCCCGCTCGAAACGCGCACGGCGTGCTATGCTGCGACGCGCGAGTGAGGCGCCGCGGCGTTCGCGACACGAGCCTTGGAAAACCCTCTGGGCGGACGGATGAAACGCATCATCATCGGCATGACCGGCGCGAGCGGCGCGATCTACGGCGTGCGGCTGCTCGAGGCGCTGCGCGCCGAGAAGGACGTCGAGACGCATCTCATCGTGACCCGCGCCGCGGCGCTCAACATCGCGGCCGAGCTCGAGGTCACGCGACGCGAGGTCGAAGCGCTCGCGGACGTCGTGCATTCGGAGCGGGATATCGGCGCGTCGATCGCGAGCGGCTCGTTTCGCACGGACGGTATGGTGATCGCGCCGTGCTCGATGCGCACGCTCGCGGCCATCGCGACCGGCGTGACCGACACGCTCGTCTCGCGCGCCGCGGACGTCGTGCTCAAGGAGCGGCGGCGCCTGATTCTGCTCGTCCGCGAAAGTCCGCTCCATCTCGTGCACTTGCGCAACATGGCGACGGCGACCGAATTGGGCGCGATCGTGTTCCCGCCGATGCCCGCGTTCTACGCGAAGCCGGAGTCGATCGACGTGCTGATCGACCAGAGCGTCGGTCGCGTGCTCGACTTGCTCGGCTTCGATTCGCCGCTCGTCAGGCGCTGGGAAGGTCTCAAAGCCTCGAAAGATTCATCGGACGAGGAGTGATGCCGCATCGCCCGACGCACATTCGCGGCGAAGCGCGAAACGCCGTACGCTGCCTCGACGAGGCTATCCCACTGCCGCCCGCGGTCGACGCTCGTCGGAGCGGCGCTCGGCCCGGGCGGACGCGGCGCTGCCCGCCGTGATCAGATAAGTCAGGTTGTTGTGCCGCCACGCGTACCTGCCGAAGGTCGACGCCGACACCAGGAACGCGAGCGGCTTGAACCAGGAACGCTTGTACGCGGCGGCGGCCGTCACCGAGGGAGAGTAGCCGTGCGCGGCGCAGAATGCCTCGATACCGCGCCGAGACATCGCGTCTTCATACACAACGGGATAGGGCGCGTGACCCGGTTTACCGGCGTCGCGGTGCCGGTTCACGTACTTGCAGAAGAGGACGTGGAACCAGTGCGGCGTCGTCCGCGCCAGGAGCGCGTACACGCTGTCCTTGTCCGGAATCCGTAGCACGATGAGGCCGCCGGGCCGGATCCAGCGCGCGAAATTGTCGAGCACCTTCTCGACGCCTTCGACGTGCTCGAGGACGTAGGAGCAGTAAATTACGTCGAACGATTGCGGCGGGAACGCGTCGTCGCGGAGATCGCCGACACGGTAGTCGTCGAGGTCTTTCTGCTGCTCGATGCGCAGTCTCAGTGCATCTTCGTCGAGATCGAGGCCGACGAGCGTGTAGTCTATCGATAGCTTGAGCGGCCAAGCCCTACCGCAGCCGGCTTCCAATATCGTGATGCCGTCCCCGTAAGCGTCGATTGCCGCCGAGATCAGAGCGATCTGTTCCCTGCGGCTGACGAGTTTCAGCGTCATCGGCGTGCCCCCATCGCTCGATCGAAATCGCGAGATGCGAGCTTGCTGTCGCACCTGCCCTTGTTCGGACCTCGGACCGTTGCAAGTCTCGGGCCAGTCCGTACGACGGATTTCCTTTCGGGCGCACGTCGCCCTTGAAATTCGCGGGAAACTGTCGCATAAAGGGAAACACGTAACGCGCAAGACTAGAAACGACAAAGAGTTTTTCAAATCCAGAAATAAAACGCGCGTGTGCGGCCGCGCGACTCGGTCAGTCGCAAGCAAGAAAAGAAAAACTAGCTGCAGAGCGCTAGGGGCTTCGGGCGCCCGGGTCGAAGGCGTGTAAGCGCTTCTGCATCCGGAATAATCGTGATGTCGCCAGATCTCGATGGCGCGGTGCGCGCGCAGTCCTTCCCGTTCGTCCGCCGTGTGGCTCGTTTCGGTTCCCGCTCGTTCAGAGCGCTTTTGGCCGTGCTCCTTACGTCCGCGCTCGCGGCCTGTGGTGGCGGTGGCGGCGGAGGTGCGCCCACTCAGCCTTCTACACCTCCCGCGAACAGGGCGCCGATCGCGGAGGCCGGCGCGGATGTCGCCGCAAGCCTCGGCGAGACGGTCGAGCTCGACGGCTCGGGCTCGCGCGACCCGGACGGCGACGCACTGAGCTATACGTGGCGCATCGTCGCGCGCCCGAGCGGCAGCGAGACGTCTCTCGAGGGCAGCGATACGCCGAACCCGAAGCTCGTGATCGACGTGCCGGGCACGTACACGATCGAGCTCGTCGTATCGGACGGCAAGACGTCGAGCGCCCCGGATACGGTGCGCGTGCTGACCGAGAACACCGCGCCCGTCGCGAACGCGGGCCTCGATCGTACCGCCGTCGTGGGCGAGACCGTCGAGCTCGACGGCTCGGGCTCCACCGATGTCGACGGCGACCGTCTGACGTATCGGTGGACCCTTGCTCCGCCCGCCGGCAGTGCCGCGACGCTCTCCGATCCGACGGCCGTGCGTCCGACGTTCACGATCGACGTCCCCGGTGCGTACGTCGCGACGCTGATCGTCAACGACGGCACGGACGACAGTGCGCCCGATACCGTGACGATCCAGACGCGCAACTCCGCGCCGCACGCCGACGCGGGCCCGGACCAGACGATCGCGGTGGGCGCGCTCGTCGAGCTCGACGGCTCGGCGTCGAGCGATCCGGACGGCGATCCGCTCACGTTCGATTGGACGCTGACATCACGCCCGTCGGGGTCGAGCGCGTCGCTGTCGAATGCCAACACGGTAAAGCCCAGCTTCGTCGCCGATCGGCCCGGCGAGTATGTCGCGACGCTCGTCGTGAGCGACGGGGAGTTCGACAGCGAGCCCGACACGGTGAAGGTGTCGACGACGAATTCCGCGCCGGTCGCGAACGCCGGCAGCGACCTCACGGCGACAGTCGGCGATACGGTCGAGCTCGACGGCTCCGCGTCGACCGACGCCGATGGCGACGAGCTCACCTACCTGTGGTCGATCGTGTCGCGCCCCGACGGCAGCACGGCCGAGCTGGTCGGCGAGACGCTCGTCAACCCGACGCTCGAGGTCGACGTTGCGGGCCTTTATGTCGTGCAGCTCATCGTCGCGGACCGCGCGCGTTCGAGCGATCCCGACACGGTCGCGATCGCCGTTGCGGAGGATTCCACCGACCCCGATTCGGACGAGGACGGCTTGAG
>PKRJ01000054.1 GCA_017577365.1 Gammaproteobacteria bacterium
TCATCGTCGTCGTCGTGTCGCCGACGACCGATCCCGAGCCGCCGGCATTGCTCGCCGCGACGATCGCCGCGAGATAGCCGATGTCCACGCGCCGCTTGAAGACGTGCATCGCGATCGTGCCGCCGATGATCGCCGCTGCGATGTTGTCGAGGAACGCCGACATCACGAAGACCATCGCGAGCAGCACGAAGCCGCCTTTCCAGTCGTCGGGCAGGAAGCGAGGCAGGATCTCGGGAACCTGCGATTCCTCGAAGTGACGCGCGAGGATCGCGAAGCCGAGCAGCAGACCGAGCAGGTTGATCAGCATCGGTGCTTCGTGGAGCAGATGCTCTCCGAGCGCGAACTCGGCGTCGGTCGGAAGCTTGAGCGCGAGAATCGCCACGAGCCCGACGAGCGCCACCTCGAGCGTGCGGTCGTGAAACAGTGCCACGCCGAGAAGGGTCAAGGCGAACAAGTAGAACTCGGCGCGGATGCCGAGCAGCAACGGCCCGTTGTCGCCGTCGAGCGCGATTCCGGCGACGACGACCGCCGCCATCGCCAAGACGCCGATGCTGACTAGCCACTTTCGTACAGTCATCAAGTCGCTCCTCGAAGTCGAGCGGCCGCGTTCCGACCATACCAATGCCGGCAGAGCAATACCCGAACGGATGAACCGGAAGGGCGCGCGGTGAGTGCGGTTTACCGAAATCGGCGGTCGATGTCCAGAGTCGGGGGTTGTGGCAGTGTGCACCGACCGGCTAAGCTCACTCGAGATTCGCTAGGAGCCCAATCATGTCCGACGCACGCCGAATCCTCGTCATCATCGATCCCACGGCCGACGAGCAGCCCGCGCTCGCGCGCGCGGCGCGGCTCGCGAAGGCGTTCGGCGCGTCGCTCGAGCTCTTCGTCTGCGATTACGATCAGTCGCTCGCGAGCCTGCCGCACTTCGAGCCGAAGACCGTGGAGCGTGCAAGGCGGAGCGTGCTCGATCGGCATCTCGCGATGCTCGAGGAGCTGCGCGCGCCGCTCGTCAAGGAAGGGCTCTCGGTCGATATCGACGCGCGCTGGGGCCAGCCGATCCATCGCGGCATCGTCGAGAAGGCCGTCGAGACGAAGCCGATGCTGCTCGTGAAGGACACGCACGAGCATCCGGTGCTGCGCCGCACGCTGTTCTCGAATACCGATTGGAATCTGATCCGCTCGTGCCCCGTTCCGCTCCTGCTCGTCAAGCCGCGCGAGATCGGCGCGGCACCCAAGGTGCTCGCCGCGGTCGACCCGCTTCACGAGCGCGACAAGCCGGCCGACCTCGATCGGGAAATCCTCGCGTTCGCCGGCGAGCTCGCGCGGACGACGGGCAGCCGTCTGCACGTGCTGCATGCGTTCGATTCCACGCTGACGCCGCCCGAGCTCGTTCCGGAGCTGGAAACGAGACACCGCGACGCGCTCGACAAGCTGCTCGCGGACAGCGGCGTCGGTCAGGACGTCGACGTGCACTTCGAGCAGCGTCCGGCGCATGCAGCGATCGCCAAAGTGGCCGAGGACGCGGGCGTCGACTTCGTCGTCATGGGCGCCGTCTCGCGCAGCGGTCTCGAGCGCATCTTCCTCGGCAGCACGGCCGAGCGCGTACTCGACCGTTTGCCGTGCGATCTCGTCGTCGTGAAGCGCTCGGGCTTCGCGCCTCCGAAGGAGTAAGCGGTTTCGTACGTCAGCGGAGGAACCGCGGCGCGAGATCCGGATAGAGCGAGGCCGCTCGCGGATCGGCATCGATCGCCGCTTGCAGCCGCTCGAAGTACGCATCGGTTCGCGCGGGCAGCTTGACCGTCTCGTCGAGCCCTTCGACGCTCGCGAGCACGGCACGCTCGATGCGATCCGGATAACGCTTGATCGCCGCGAGCGCGAGATGCGTGCCGTAGCTGATGCCCCAAAGGCTGATTCGCTCGGCGCCGAGCGCGGCCCGCAGATCGTCGAGATCCGCGGCGCTCTCCCAGGTCGTGTAGCCGGCGAGATCGACGCCCGCGGCCTTCCAGTAAGCGACGCACTCGGCGGCCTTCGCGCGAAAGAGATCGATCAAGCCTTCGCGAGTCAGCGGCCGATCGAGCGGGTAGCTATGGTCCGTTCTGCAGTATGGAATGCGCGTCGACGCGCCGGTGCCGCGCTGATCGAGCGCGATGACGTCGGCGACCTCGCGCAGCGCCATGAACAGCGGGAAACGTCCGCCCCTCGCCGCGTCGATGCCGGATCCGCCCGGCCCGCCGGCGAGGTAGACGATCGGCGAGCGCGGATGCTCGCTCGTCGAGCGGAAGCGGACGAACGCGAGCTCGATGCGACGGCTGCCGGGATCGGTGCGATTCTCCGGGACGACGAGCACGCTGCGTTCGGCTTCGACGCGGGTGCCGTCCGCGGCCTCGAACACGTAGGGCTCGAGGACTGCGCGCGGCGCGTCGGCGTCGGCAAGCGACGGCGCGTGAACCAGCAGCGTCAGCGCCGGGAAGACGGCGAAGCGGTGAACGCGGCACATTGCAGGTCCCTCCTATCGGCATTCAAGAGTCGGTGTCGGCGGTGGGCCGAGTGCTCGTCATGCATGCCTCGCCGGACCGCTGCGAGCACATCCCTGTAAGCTTCGGTCGCGCCATCCATGGCGCTCACGATCCGGCGAGGCACGAAATGACGACGGGTCGGCCTGCTCGAGATTTGTCTGCGCATCCGCCGTGCAAGACGCGGCTTCGTCATTGACCGCCTGCTTCGTTCTTACCAGCGTCGAGCGTTTGTTGCCGCCCCGAATCGGTCAACGACGTTCCCGATCGGTGAACGACTGGGAAGCCGCGATGTTTGCTGCTGGAAAGGCGACATGACGCGCACGACGGGGTGGGCGGCGGCGCTGGTCGCGGCCGCAGGGGGTCGCTGCTCGCATTGGCGGTGCTCGCACAGCTCGTCGCGGAAAGCGCGCGATTCGTGAGCTATCCGTATCCGCTGCACATCCTGCGACTGGAGACGATCCTGACTGCCGCCGTGGCATCGGGCGTGCTGCTCACGCTTCACGTTGCCAATCGCTACGCGCCGACGCGGCGGCGGACGCTGCTGATCGCCGCGATCGCGATGATGACGCTCGTTACGCTGCTCGTGCCCGGCTTCGACGGCAAGACCGCGCTCGTTATCGTGTCGGCGCTCGTCGTCGTGATCGTTGCGGCGGCCTTCGGCATCCGCGCGCTGTGCAAGCGCCACCTCGAGGTCATGGGCTTACGCCGCGACCGCGAGTTCTCTCTGCTCGTCGAAGGCCTCTCTCCGCGCGGCCGGCTTCCGCCCGGCGGGCTGCACACGCTGCTCGAGAACGCGCTGACGCACAATAGCTATCCGCACGGCGCCGTGTTCCGCCTCGAGCGCGACACGGCGCCCGGCGGACGCATCGTCTATCGCCTGCGCTCGCCGCTCGACGCGCCGCGCTCGGCGAGCGGACGCGGCCAGGGCCACGAGTACGTGCGCGCGCGTCTCAAGGAAGCGTTCGACGACGATTGGTCGTTCACGTCGGGACCGCTCGGCAACGAATGGATCGACACGATCGAGGTGCCGGAGGCGATTTGACGGACGAAGGGCTTGCGCTCGAGCGGATTATCGATGCACGTCGTGATCGTCGAAGACGAGGTCGTCGTGGCTCGTAGGCTCGAGCGGCTCGTGCGGTCGGTGCTCGGCGATACGCTCGCGCGGATCGACCTGTGCGCCGAGCTGCACACGGCGACGGAGCTCTTGGGGAACACCGAGCACGCGATCGTGCTGCTCGACCTCAATCTCGCCGGGCGCGACGGGTTCGATCTGCTTCGACGAGCCGTCGCGGAGCCGTTCCAGACGCTCGCGGGACGCGTCGACCTCGTCGCGGTCGATTCGGTGATCGCGATCCACGGCGCGGACGATTATTCCGAGCTCGAGACCGCGGACGGACGGCGGCACCTGCACAAGAAAACGCTGACCCAGCTCGAGCGGCTGCTGCCTCCGCGCTTCGTCCGCGTGCACCGATCCCATATCGTGAACCTGAAACACGCGACGCGCATCGGCAGCGAGAACGGCGCGCGCTGCGTCGAGCTCTCGAACGGCACGACGGTGCCGGTCGGCCGGGCGTACGCTGCGCGGCTCGCGGAGCGGATGCTCTAGAGCGCAGACCGGCGCGACGATCGGCCGGCCGATCCCGCCGTCCTCGACGACGTCGAGCCCGTCCGGCAAGACGGGCTCACCTGCGCGAAAGATTCGCTTCGGCCGACGCCTCGAGGTAGGCCGCGATCAGGTCGATATCGGCGTCGCTCAGCTCGACCTTGCGAAACATCGGCATCGCGCCGATGCCGTTGCGGACGAAATAGCGCAACACGTTCGCGTCGAGGTCGCCGCGCAGCTCGAGCGCACCGTAGCGCTGGCCTTGGTACTTCGCCGCGAGCGCCGCCGTGCCCGGCAGCATCGGCGCGCCGTCGTCGCCCGGACCCGGCGCATGGCACGGCGCGCAATTGCGCTCGAAGAGCTCGCGTCCCGGATGATCGACCTCCACGGGCAGCGGCTTCGTGTCGGCGACATCCGGCACGCTCGAGGTCGATGCGTCCTGGGCGAAGCTCGTGCCGAACGCGGCGGCGCCGAGCGTTGCGATGCACGCCGCAATACCGGTCCTCGTCATTTGCGGAACCTCTTCGGCCAGATGCCGCCCCGCCCTGGCGCGATGATGCCGTCCGGATCGATCGCATCCTTGAGCTGCTCGAGGAAGCGGCGCAATGCATGGTTGTTGAAGCTATACGTCGCGGCGACGTCGTCCTGGTAGATCGGGGCCGCACGATAGTCGCCCCAGCCGTGCTCGGCCGCGACCGCGACGATCTTTCGCATCGCGCGATTCACCGTTTCGTTGTGCGCCGGATCGTTCTTCTTGACCGAAGGCGCGAACACCATCTGGAACGTGAATGGATGCCAGTTGAGCGGCGCGGTCGTCGCATTGAAATACGAGCGGAACGGAAACTCGCGCAGCGCGTCGCCGAGCACCCGCTGCGCCTCGAAGACCGCCTCACCGCTGCGCGGTATGACCGGGAAGAAGCCGACGTGGCCGTCGTCGCGCACGATCCGCCACATGCCGAGGCTCGGCACGCCGAGCGCCGCGCGGCGCTTGATCGCCGTGCGATACGGCTGACCCGTATTGTCGAGCTGCTCCTCGGTCGCGGGCAGCGGGAAGTGCTCGCCGTCGAACGCCTGCGCGCCCGGGATATCCGATAGGATCAGCTCCTTTGCGAGCTCCCAGTTCGCCTTCGTCGTTTCCTCCGATCCGTAGAACTGCAGCTCCACTTGCCAGCTCGGGAGTCCCGCCGCGCTCGCCGCGGCGTCCATCTCGGCGTCGGACGGTCCGCCGGGCTTCGTCGCGAGCGCGTAGAAGTCGGGATTGCCGAGCAACGCCTGCAGCGGGCTGCCGTAGACGGGCTCGCCGCACATCGAGCTGTCCGAAAGAAAGTTCACGTGCTCGACGAGCCTCACGAGATCGCGCCGCTTGGGCACCGTGATCAGACCCGTGCGGTAGTGCTTCGGCAGCGGCATCAGGCGAAAGCCCATCTTCGTCACGACGCCGAAATTGCCTTGCGCGAACAGGCCGGCGGGATCGGGCCCGAAGCCGTACCGGTATTCCTGCCACGTCTTCGCGCCGGGCAGCGCGCCCATGCCGGTGCGCATCAGCTCGCCGTTCGGCAGCACGACCTCGACGCCGCAGCTCGCGCCGTAATGGTCGCGAAAGAACGGCATCGTGTAGCCGACGCCGCGCTCGAGCGAGTTGCCGATCGGGCTGCCCCAGCCGGGGTCCGGACAGTCGATCATGACCTTGAGCCCGCGCTCCTGGATGTAGCGGTACAGATCGAAATAGCTCACGCCCGGCTCGACGAGCGCGAAGTTGCGCTTGTCGTCGACCTCGAGAATCCGATTCAAACGCTTCAAGTCGAGCACGACGCTGCCGGTGACGTTCGGCGAAGGCCCGCCGTAGCCGAAATTCTTGCCCGTCGAGATCGGGTAGAGCGGCACCTTGTAGCGGGCGGCGATTCGCACGATCGCCTGCACTTGACCGACGTCGGCGGGCGCGACGGCCGCGGACGCACGCCGTTCCTCGTCCGTATTCCACACCGGCGAGAAGCTGTCGCGATAAGGGCCGAGATCCTCGTCGCTCGACCAGACCCAGTCCGCGCCGACGGCGCCGCGGAACTCGTCTAGCACGCGCGCGAACGTCGCCTGGTCGAGATCGGGAGGCAGCACCGCCATCGCTTCAACCTCCGACGCTTGGGTGGACCGGCGCGATGATCCAGCTCGCGACGCTGCGGCCGTCCGCCCCGCGCGGAGCGAGATCGTTTCTTGCGACGACGCGGCGGCCCCGATCCCACGCCAACCGCTCGAGCACGAAGAGCACATCGTCGCCGGTGATGCCGGCGACGACGAACCCGGGCTTACGCCATGCCGGATCGAGCGTCTCGAACCAGACTCGGGTCACGTCGCCGTCGCACGCATGGATTCGTGATGCGTAGACCCGGTCGACGAGCTCGCGCACGTAGCGGGTATCGATCAGCAGCGCATCGGCGCCCTCGACGAGCGGACCGAGACGGCTCGCGTTCACGACCACCGGCGCGGCCGCCGCGGCCGCGCCCCACTTCAGCAAGGCTCGACGGCTGATCATCGACTCTTCTCCTTCTCGCGCAGCGCCATCATCTCGTCCGCGAGCAACGGCGCATACGGACCGCGTTCCTCGAGCGGCGCCGAAAGATACGCGCCGATCGCGGCTACTTGCGCGTCGCTCAGCTCGGTCGGACGGAACGGCGCCATCCATGCGACGCCGTTGCGCACGAAGTATTCGACGAGCGCGGGCGTCAGATCCGTGCGGTCCTCGAGCGCGGCCGGAATCCGCCCTTCGTACTTCGTCTGCAGCGCGAGCGTACCCGCGAGGCGCGGATTCGGCGCATGACATGGAGAGCACCAGACCTTGAAAGCTTCCTTGCCTTCCTCGAGATGCGGCGCCGTCTTCTCGCCGCGCGCGGCTTCCTGTGCGCCGGCGTCGGCCGCAGCGAGAACCGCGAGCACCGCGCCGATCGAAAGCGCGATCCTTCTCATGCCCCCCTCCGTTCGCGCAGATGCTTCGGCCAGATGCCGTAGCGGCCCGCGGACAGGATGCCGTTCGGGTCGAGCGCGTCCTTGATCTTCTCGTTGACGCGCCGAAGGATATGGTTGTTGAAGCCGTAGCTCTCCATCACCGCATCCTGGAACGCCGGCGGGCAGCGGTACTCGCCCCAGCCGTGCTCCGCGCAGATGCGGATGATCTCGTGGATCTTCTCGCGCAGCGCGCGATTGCGATCCGTGTCCTTGTAGACCGGCACGGCCGCGAACAGCACGAACGAGCGCGTCCAGCACGTGACCGCCGGGCTGAACATGAAGAGCGGAATACCGAGCCGCTGGCATTCGCGGCGCATCACGCGGTTCGCCTCGACGTAGCCCTTGCCGGTTCGAGGGATGATCGCCGAGAACCAGATGTGCCCGTCGCTCGGGTTGAAGCTGCCGGCGCCGCGCGAGCCGACGGCGAAGATGTCCAGGCTCGGGATGCCGAAACGCGCCTTCGGGATTCTCGCGAGGTCCTCCTCGGTCAACGGCAGCTTCACGAATTGGTTCTCGCGGAACCCGGCGCCTTCGAACTGCGAGAACCGCTCTTGCACGTACTCCCACTGCGCGCGGATGACCTTCTCGGGCCCGTAGAACACGAGCGACGCGCGCCAAGCGGGCAACCCCGTCTCGCGCACCAGGCGGTTCATGACCTCGGGCTCGGGGACCTCCTGCATCAGCATCGGCGTATCGCGCGTCAGCACCGGCGACGTGATCGACGGCATGCCGTTGAAGATGTTGCCGTACTCGAGCTCGTTGATGAGATCGACGAGCGGCTCGATATCCTCGAAACGCTGGAGATCCACCGAGCAATTGAGGTACGCCTCGGGCTGCGGGAACAGCCAGAAGCCCATCTTCGTGACGACGCCGAGCGACGATTGGCGGAACAGCCCGTCGAGGCACGGGCCGATGCCCATGCGGTACTGCTGCCACGTCTCGGCACCGGGCAACGCGCCCATGCCGGTGCGAAGGATCTCGCCGTCGCCGAGCACGACCTCGATGCCGCAGACCGCCTCCCAATGCCCTCGATAGGGCGCAGCCGTGTAGCCGCCGCCGGAATCGAGCGCGTTGCCGACCATGCTCCCCCAGCCCGGATCCGGCACGTCGATCCAAAGCTTGGAGCCCGTCTGCTGCAGATGCCGATACATGTCGAAGTACGTGACGCCGGGCTCGACGAGGCAAGACGCGTTGCTCTCGCTCACCTCGAGGATGCGGTTCATGCGCTTCAGGTCGAGCACGACGCTACCCGAGTAGACCGGCGCGGGTCCGCCGTACCCCAGGTTACGGCCGGTCGAGATCGGATAGAGCGGGATTCGGCCCTCGTTCGCGATACGAACGATCGCTTGCACCTCCTCGACGCTCGCCGGGGCGACGGCCGCGGAAGCGACGCGCTCCTCGGGCTCGCCCCAGAGGACCGAATAGAAATCGCGATAGGTATTGAGGTCCTCGGGCTCGGTGAAGACCCATTCGTCGCCCACGATCGAGCGCATTTCGGCGAGCGCGTCCGCAAAAACGGCTTCGCTCACACCCGGCGGTACCGCCATGGTCCTGATGCCTCCTCGTCGGATACCGTGGTCGGGGCCGATTGTACCGGCCCGGGAGCGTGGCGGCGCGGCGCGTCCTGATGCTCGCCCGCACGCTCGCGCGAGCTTCCGCACGGAGTGATTCCCGTTGGCATGCATATTGCCGCTCCATGGAACCCGCGGATACGTCGGTGTCGATCGAGAGCATGCCGGAGCCCTCGCTGTCGTTGGATCAGCCGCTGCGGAAGCGCTCCACGCTGACTCGGCGGCTCGACCGCGCCTTTCTGCGCACGCGCAGCGCTCTGCGGCAGCTCAAAGGGGACGTGGCGAAGCTTCGCGCACGTCTCGACAAGAGATCCGACGAGTGGGATTGGCCGCGATTCCATCGAGAGGTCCGGGGCGAGGGGCGCCGCCTTCTGTGCCGACTGGATCGATTCCCCGATGCCGTGCTGATCTCGGGCTGCCAGCGCTCGGGCACGACAATGCTGTCCCGCATCATCCGGGAAAGCGCCGGGATGGCGAACTATCGACGGGGGAACGACGACGAGCTCGACGCGGCCCTGATCCTGTGCGGTCTCGAGTCGCCGGCGGAGTATCCGCCTGGGACGCGATTCTGCTTCCAGACCACGTATCTGAACGAAAGCTATCGCGAGTACTTCGACGAGGCCTACGAGTATCGGCTGATCTGGGTTCTCCGGAACCCGTGCTCCGTCGTGCACTCGATGAAGTACAACTGGGACAGGTTTGCCTTCGAAGAGCTCTTCAGAGGCTGCGGGTACCCGCTGCTAGAGGATCGAGAGAAGCACCTTTACGACGCGATCGGACGCGCGGCCGTCGGCAAGACCCGCCGCGCCTGCCTCTCGTACGTGGGGAAGCAATTGCAGGCGGAAAAGCTCGCGAGACGCCTGGGCCCCGAGCGGATGATGATCGTCGACTACGACGAGCTCGTGCGCGACAAGCTGCGGCTGCTCCGCCGCATCTACGACTTCATCGAACTGCCGTTCGCGCCGACGTACGCAGACGGCATCCACGAGCGCAGCGTCGCGAAGGCGAGCCTGCTCGCACCGCGGGAGAGGCGGCTGGTCAGCGCACTCTGCGGTCCCGTTTACGAGCGCATCAAGGCCCTTGCCGTGCCGCCGTGAGGCGGTGCACGGCGTGACCCGTCGGAGAAGCCGTGAAGATCTGCGTGATCGTGCCGACCCATTGGCAAGCGGTGATGGGCGGGTCCCAGTATCAGGCGAAGCTGCTGATCGAGCACTTGGCCGCGAGCGGGGAGCACGAGATCTACTATCTCGCCCGACAGGTGCCGGAGGCGCTCGGCTGCGAGAAAACGCACCGGGTGATCCGTATCGCGCCGGCACGCGGCATCGGAAGGTGGGGCAAGCTCACCGACGTCTTCGACCTCGTTCGACATCTCGAGCGAATCGGTCCCGACGCCGTCTACCAGCGAGTGGGCTGCGCCTATACGGGAGCCGCGGCCTACTACTGCAAGAAGCACGACAAACGCTGTGTCTGGCACGTCGCGCACGATCAGGAAGTGACACCGTTCGCGTGGCGGCTGACGCGTCACGCGCTTTTCGACTACGTCGACAAGCGGATACTCGAATACGGGATACGGAATGCGTCCGACATCGTGACGCAGACGAGACAACAAGCCGAGCTGTTGCGGCGTCATTACGGACGCGGCCCGAGTGCAATCGTGCCGAACTATCATCCGCTGCCCGCGCGACGGCCGAAGAAGAGCCGACCGATCACCGTCGCGTGGATCGCGAACCTGAAGCCGTGGAAGCGCCCGGAGGTGTTCTTGCGGCTGGCGCGCGACCTCTCCGGCATGAAGGACGTGCAGTTCGTCATGATCGGCGCTCCGCGCGGCAATCCCGCGTGGTGCCGCAGAATCCGGCACGAGGCCGAGCGGCTCCCGAACCTACGCTTTCTCGGCGGACAACCGCAAGACCGTGTCAACGAGGTGCTGAGCGAGGCGCATGTCTTCGTCAACACGAGCACCCAGGAAGGCTTCGCCAACACTTTCATTCAAGCGTGGCAACGATGCGTTCCGGTGCTCAGCCTTTCGGTGAACCCGGACGGCCTGCTCGACGAGGGACGCATCGGCATCTGCGCCGGCTCGTACGCGAACCTCGCGCGCGAGCTCGTTCGCTTGATCCGGGACGAGCCCCTGCGCGAGCGAATGGGCGAAGCCGCTCGTCTCCATGCCGCGGCGACTTACGCGGACAGAGCCCACCTCGACACGCTGGCTCGTCTGATCACGGGCGCCGAGGGAATAGCACCGGAAACCAGAGAGAAGTATCCGCAGACGTCGGAAGCCCCTCGGCACTCGGCGCTCGAGCGCACGATGCCGCGTTGAGCGAGCCGGCGCGCAAGGCGGCGCCTCAAACGCTATTCCAATGGCTCAGGTCCACGCCGAGGAGGGCGGCGAGCCGCTCGTTGCGCTCGCGATAGTACTTCTCGAGCAGCATGGAGCGCGTCGAGGGAGACAGCTCCGGCAACCGTCCGGCGTTCGCCCGCTCGATATGCATCGCGAGCCGGTGCCGTCCGAGGCGGTGAAGCGCCTTGCCGACCCAGTAGACGGGCCTGCTCTTCACGGTCAGCTTCTGCGACGCTCCGGCATTGATCTTGTGATCGGCGAGATCGGAGCTGAAGCTCTCGTCGACGCCGAGAAAGCGGTAGATCCGCTTCAAGAACGCTCGCGGATCGGATATCAGATCGTCGTACAGCAAGACCAGAAGCCGCTCGCGGGGAAACAGCTCGTAGAAGCGCGCGAGATGCTCGGCGTAATACCCCTCTCGGATGAGCTCGGGTTTCTCTTCGATCTTGCGCTCGAACGACACGTCTTTGTTGTGCTCGAAACGGCCGCGCGCATTCCAGTACCTCGAGTAGAGCCGGTCGATCGGGTCGCGCAGGCAAGCGATCAGCTTGACGTCCGGCAGATGCGCACGGATGCGAGGCGCGGCCGCCGCCGTGTGGAGATACGCGGGGGTCGCCTCCCCTATCGCTTTCTCCGCGGTCGCGGCCCGAAAGTACGCGCGGTACGTCTCGATCCCTTCCTCGTAGCGTCGATCGAAGAAATGCAGCTCCTTCTCCTTGGGAATGAACACCTCGGGATGCCGAGCGAGATTCTTCGAGATCCACGTGCTGCCCGATCTCGCGGCGCCGATGACCAAGAAGGTCGGCAGCCTCACGGCATCGCTCGACGCTCGTCGGAGCGGCCGTCGAGGGGGGACGCTATCGGCGAGGCTCGTCATGATCCCGTGCGGCTCCGAAGGTCTGCGGCGAGCGAGCGTTGCTGCCGTCGGGCAGCGACGTTCGAGCTGCGGAGTTTCGACTCGAGTCTGTTTGCACCGCATCGTCGGGTCAAGTCGTGTCTACGACCCATCGCACGCAGCGCCACGAAACGCATTCGTCGCGCCAACGAGCCGAGAAACCGGTCCAACGACGAACGCAAACAAACCGACCGCTGTCAGCATTCGAGCCCGCACACTCTTCACAGCGTCAAGACTGCCGGAAACGATCCTTCGCATGGCATAGATCTTGCTCTCCTCACTCTTGCGGTCATCTGATCTTCGAGACGACCGCGCGTCGTGAGACGAGAAGGCTGCCGAAAGGCGCTCCGACGGGACAACGCTCCGCAGCTCGTGCTCGAAGCGGACCATTGGGACAGGGACCTCGCTTGCGCGCCGTGTTCATTTGCTCGGCCCAGTACTCGGGCTCGACGTTGCTGAATCTTCTCCTCGGCACGCATCCCGATGCAGCCGCGCTCGGCGAGATCACTCACTTGCCGAAGAATCTCGCGTTGGATACGCCCTGCTCCTGCGGCGAGTCGGCGCGACGCTGCCCGGTCTGGCGGCAAGTGCTGGCGCGAGTCAGGTGCTTTCCGCAATGGCGGGAGATAGATGAAGACCCCTACGTCTTGCATCTCGGCATGATCAGAGCCGGCAAGGTCATAGACCCACGGCACCAGACGCGCGCGAGATTGCTGTATCGAAAGATTCTCTACGGCGCCGCCTTCGCGCACTTTCGCTGGGGGCTCGGTCCGCTCGCGCCTTTCGTGGCGCCGCTGTACCGAGGCAGCAGAAACAAGCTCGCGTTGTTTCGGATCGTTTCCGAGGTGCTCGGAGCGGACGTGCTGGTCGACTCCTCGAAGCACTATCTCGAGGCGGTCTCGCTGTACAAGACGGCTCCGTCGGACGTGCGGGTCATTCTGCTGACGCGCGACGGACGAGCGGTCTATTCCTCGGCGCTGAAGCGCGGCAGCTCGAAGAAGTCCGCCGCGCTCGAATGGCGCAGGACGTATGCCCGTGCGATCCCGCTCCTGCGCAAGCACGTCCACCCCGATCACCTGATCCAGGTGAGGTACGAAGACCTCGTTCTCGCTCCGGAGCGGGAGCTCGCCCGTCTATGCGGTTTCCTCGGCCTGGAATACACGGCAGAGATGCTGGACTTCCGCTCCAAGCGCCACCACGTGCTGAACGGCAACGACATGAGGCTGTCTCCGGTCGCCGAGATCCGTCCCGACTTCGCGTGGCGCGAACGATTGTCGCCGAGAGATCTCGGCTACTTCGATACGCATGCGGGCGCGCTGAACCGGATGCTCGGCTACGCGTAGCCTTCGGCCCACGATCATGACCGCACGCCGCAGCACCGCTCGAGCCCTTCGAAGATGAACGCGCTCGTCATCCTGATGATCGTTTCGGCGTTCTCGAGCGGCTACCTCGCGCAGCAGCTGCAGGTCATTCCCGGCTACGCCGTGCTGATCCCCGAGCTCTTGTCTGGGATCGCCGTGCTTGCGGTCGTGTTACGCCTGATCGGCGGCCACACCGTCGGACTCGATTGGCGCTACGTCGCATTCCTCGCGCTGCTTTTCTTCACGCTCGCGGTCGGGTTCGCCGCTCAGTCGGTCACGCCGGGCGTGATCGTCTCGGGACTGCGCAGTTACGTGAAGTACGTGCCTTTCTTTCTTCTTGCCGCTCTGTTCTCGTTCACGGATCGGCAGATCAGATCGCAGCTGGCCGTATTGGTCGCGATTCTCCTCTTCCAGATCCCGCTCGCCGTCTTCCAGCGTTTCGTGCAGTTCGCGGATCGAATGCACACGGGAGACCCGATCCGCGGCATGGCGACGTCCTCGAGCGCGCTCAGCCTGCTGATGATCTCGGCGATCGCGTTGCTCGTGTCGCTGTATCTGCGTCGGAGGATCAAGCTGTCGCTGCTGCTCGTCGGAATTGCCGCGTTCATGGTTCCGACGACGCTCAACGAGACGAAGGGAACCGCCGTCATGCTACCCGTGGCACTGCTCGCTCCGGCGTTGTTCATGCCGCCCGGCTCGCGGACTTTGCGGCGGCTCGTACCGGTCCTCGTGATCGGTTGCGTCGCGCTCTCCATGTTCGCCGCCGCGTACAACGCGATGCGCCGATACGGCAACGCGAAACCGATCGCCGAGTTCTTCATGGAAGGCGACGTCGCGGACTACGTCTATACCGGGGCGGCCGACGGCGCGGATCGCTACGTCGGCCGGGTCGACAGCGTGGTCATCGCGGCGCGAATGATTTCCACGGATCCGTTCAAGCTAGCGTTCGGCTTCGGCGCGGGCAACGTCTCTCCGTCTTCGCTGCCCGGGTTCGGCGGGCAGTACGCCGTGTACTTCTCATCGAAGGGCGTCACGGTCACCCAGGTCGCGAATTTCCTTTGGGAGATCGGCGTCGTGGGGCTGTTCGCGCATCTCCTGCTCTATTGGTTCGTCTTTCGGGACGCCCGCCTGCTCGCGAGAACGAACGGACCGTTCGCGATCTACGGCCAGGTGTGGGGAAGCGTCGTCATCCTGATGGGCATCGCCCTGATGTACAAGAGCGTGCTCAACATGAACGAGATCGCGTATCTCTTCTGGTACTTCTCGGGGCTGATCGCTCGCAATGCCTATCTCGTGCGCGCGCTGCGCCGGTCTCGCGAGGTTCGCCGCCGCCGGTGCTTGCACGCTTCGTCGCGAGAGGGCCGTCCCGTCGAAGCGCGCACCAAGCTACGTCTGCAGTGGAACTGACGTGGCGATCTCGATCGAAAGAGGCGGAAAAGAGGCGAGCGCCGTCCCATCGATCAAGGTGCTGGTGCTCGGCCCGCGGGGCATCGTCGACGTGCAGGGCGGCATCGAGATGCATTGCCGCAAACTGTATCCGCTGCTCGCTCGCCTCGATTGCGCCGTCGAGGTCATCCAGCGCACGCCTTACTATCGTCGGCCGCGACGCGAGACCTGGCACGGCGTCGCGCTGACGTACTTATGGTCGCCGCGAGGCAGCGGTCTCGAGACGGCCGTGCATTCGCTGCTCGGAGTGCTCTATGCGGCGCTGAAGCGCCCCGACATTCTGCATTTGCACGCCGTCGGGCCCGCGCTGCTCGCGCCGCTCGCCCGGCTGCTCGGCTTGCGCGTCGTGGTCACGCACCATGCGGCCGATTACCGGCGGGAGAAGTGGGGCGCATTCGCGAAACTGTTGCTGAAGACGGGCGAGCGCTTCGGCATGCGGTTCGCGCATCACCCGATCGTCGTCTCGGAGGTGCTGCGAGAATCCGTCCGTAGCGAATACGGGGTGCAGGCGAGCCTCATCCCCAACGGCGTGCCGCGTTTCGCGCGGGCTCGTACGACCGGAACTCTCGAGGCGCTCGGCCTCGTAGCCGGCCGCTACGTGATGTGCGTCGCGAGGCTCGACAAAGTCAAGCGCCAGCTCGATCTGGTCGAGGCTTTCGAGCGGGCGAGGATGCCGGGCTGGAAACTGGTCCTCGTCGGCGCGATCGACGAGCGCAACGCGTACGCGCAGCGGATCGTGCGCCGCTGTGCCGCCAATCCGCTCATCGTCTTGGCGGGATTCCAGCAAGGCAGGCCGCTCGGCGAGCTCTTCTCGTATTGCGGCCTGTTCGTTCTGCCGTCGTCGCTCGAAGGCCACCCGATCGCGGTCCTCGAGGCGCTCGCGTACGGGGCTCGCGTGCTCGTCAGCGACCTCCCGGAGACCCGGGCGCTGCCGCTCTCCGACGATTGCTATTTCCCCGTCGGCGACATCGACAAGCTCGCGAGCCTTCTCGCGGCAGCCGCCGCCGACGAATGCCGTCCGCAGAACCTGCGGGATGTTATAAGAGAGAAGTACAGCTGGAGGCGTGCGGCACAGTTGACGCGCTCCGTCTACCGGCAAGTGCTCGATGGCGACCTTTGAGACTCGCGCTCGTCCGCGCGCGCGGACGCGCTCCATGGAGCTTCCATGAGATCCAGCTCCCGAGCCCTGCTTTCGAGCAATGCGCTGACGGCCGTGATGCTGATGGTCGGCCTCGTGAACAACATCGCGATCGCGGCGATCTTCGGGCTGACGCGCCGCGTCGACGCGTTCTATGCCGCGGCGATGCTGCCGAACCTCTTCATGGTTCTTTGCCTGGACTATCTCGGCAAGAACTTCATGCCGGCCCTCGCGCGCGCGAAGAAGGAAGGCGAATGGTTCGCGTCCGAGCTCACCTCCTCGATCGTCACGATCATCTCGATCGCCGCTGCGGGCATCGCCGTCTTGTTGGCGCTGGCGAGCCCGTACGTCTTCGGCCTGCTGCTGCCGGGATTTTCCTCCGAGGACGTCGAGCTCGTGACCCGCTACTTCTGGATCATGGCCCCTTCGTTCGTCCTGATGGCCGCGACGGTTTTCAACCAGCACGTCTGTCAATACAACGAGCGCTACGTGCAGATCACCGCGATACGATCGGCGCTTCCGCTCGCGAATCTGGCGGCCATCGTTCTCGCGAGCCCGCTGATCGGCGAATACGCGCTGCCGGTAGGTCATCTGCTCGGCCACCTCGTCGTATTCCTGCTGATGGCGCGGGAGGCCGAATACCGCCACGTCTGGCGCATCACGATTCGCCGAGAGTGGGAGGGGAGAATCTTCTCGAACTCGGCGATCGTCGCGGGGAGCGGCCTGCTCGCGAGAGTCCGGCCGGTGATCATGAATTACTTCGCGTCGCTCTTGGGAAGCGGCGCGATCGCGGCCATCGCCCTCGCGTCGAGGCTCAAGGAGCCGCTCGGCCGGACGATTTTCACCGCCGTCAGAATGATCATGTTCAGCCGGACGACCCGCTACGCGGCGGACGGAAACTCGAAGCAGATTGCACGGCTGTACGATCTCGGCCTCGCTTCGAGCTTTCTGCTGCTCGCTCCGCTCTTGTGGTGGATCGGGCTTTATAGCGGGGTCATCGTCGAGACCGTCTTCGTTCGCGGCGAGTTCGACCGGCAGATGGCCGCTCTCGTTTCGCTCGCGCTGCTCGGCACGGTGCCCGGCATCGCCTTCGTCGGGATCAACGCGATCGTGTCGAACGCGTTCTACGCGATGGACCGGATCGTCGTCCCCGCGATCGTGATGCCGATCGGAACGGTCCTCTATCTCGCCGTCGCGCCGTATCTTTCCGCCCGCTACGGCGTCCTCGGGTTGACCGCCGGAGAGAGCCTGGCCTCGGCGGCGATCTTCTTCGTCATGGTCGTGCTCTTGAGACGTCAGGTGCCGACCTTCCGAGCCGGCAAGTCCGTCGGCAGCCTGCTCCGTTACACGGCGATCGCCGGGCTCTGCCTCGTCGCCGCGAAGTCGACCGCCGACGCCCTCGGCATTGCCGGCGCCGCCGGTGCGGCGTTGTCGCTGGGCGTCGGCGGCGCGCTCTATCTCGTCGCGCTCGGTGCGCTCAGAGATCCGACGCTCGCGTTCGTCGGCGGCTACGTTCGGCGAGCGGCACCCGCTGCGCGCTTGCAGTAGACCGGGGCGCCTAACGATTGAAGAATTCGCCGAGCGGATAGTGCTCCGCCGGCGTCTCGAGGCCCTTCTGCACCTTGACGTACGCCTTGACGTTCTCCCCCAGGAAGGACTTGCGCGGGATCAACGGGCTCGGCCGCACGTTGTCGTAGTCGATGTAGCGCGCGAAGTCGATACGGCCGCCCAGCGAGACCTTGAGCTTGTTCCACACGACCCAGGCCAACGGAGAGAGCTTCGGCAGGCTCGGATGGAGGCTCGATCGCATCGCGGTGCGAGCGGTCGTCACCATCCAGCAGTTCTGACGGCATTGGTCGACCTTCGCCGCGGCGCGACGCGCCGGCTCGCCGCTCATGATCTCGTCCCAGCTTTGACGCGCGAGATTGCCCAGCAGCAGATCCGAGCGCACGTTACAGGCCCACACGTCCGCCCAAGGATCGATGAATGCGAAATCGCGCGCCGCGGTGCAGGGGATCAGCCGGTCGTGCCCCAGAATTTTCTCGATGAGACCGAGGTTCAGGTACGCGCGGAACCAGTTCTTGACCTTGCCCGTCCGCAGCATCGCGGTGATCAGCCTCTCGACCTCGCGAGCGACCTTGCGTCGATCATAGAAGTAGTTGTCGTTCTTGTAGAACTGCCATGCGTTGTGCAGCGTCGACGTCGAGAGCTCCAGGTTCTCCGCTTTCGCGAGCTCGTAAACGCGGACGAGCTGATCCGCGTTCTCGTCCTGGATCACGATCGCGAAACCCAGATCCGTGCCTCCGGCCTCCTTGAGCATGCGCATGCCGCGCAGCTTCGTTTGGAAGCCGTCCTTCTCGCCACGGATCGCGTTGTTCGTCGCCTCGAGACCTTCGAGACTGAAACGAACCTTGATGTTCGGATAGCGCTCGACGATCGGCACGAGCCGCTCCGGATGCAGCCCGTTCGAGCTGATCTCGGTAACGCGGGCTTTCGGATAGAGCACGTCGACGATCTCGGCGAGATCCCGGCGCAACGTCGGCTCCCCGCCCGAGATGTTCAGGTTATCGAAACCACTCGGCAGCTTCGCCAGAGTCTCGACGGAGACTTCTTCTTTCTGGACGGTCGGATTCTGCCAGATGTAGCACATCTGGCACCGAGAGTTGCACCTGTAAGTCGAGATCACCGTCAGGTCCATCATTCGGCTCCAGCAGTGACGACCGATCGCGCGGCGCGCCCGCGAGACGGCGCTTCTCTCGCTCGCTCGAGCACGACGCGATAGAGCTCGAGCAGCGAGTCGATGTGCCGCTCCATCGAGAAATGCCGCTCGGCGCGCC
Organism: Gammaproteobacteria bacterium; assembly: GCA_017577365.1. Classification (GTDB taxonomy): domain Bacteria; phylum Pseudomonadota; class Gammaproteobacteria; order Steroidobacterales; family Rariloculaceae; genus ZC4RG20. The sequence continues at coordinate 18,703 of PKRJ01000054.1, forward strand.
GCCGCCCGGCGGCCCCGTAGCGCCGCCGGAGCTCCGCGTCTTGCGTAAGCGTCACGAGGCTCCGCGCGAGCGCGTCGCGATCGCCGGGGGAGAACAGCAGACCCGTCTCGCCGTGCACGACCAGCTCCGGGATGCCGCCGATGTCGCTCGCCACGACGGCCTTGCCGTGCGCCATGGCTTCGAGCACAGCGAGGGGGCTGTTCTCGTACCACTCCGAAGGGACGACGAGAAATGCCGCGCGGCGTATCGTCTCTTCGAGCGCGCTTCCCGAGACGTGGCCGATGAGCTCCGGGTGCGGATACTGCTCGCGAATCCGTCGCTCGAGGGGCCCGGTCCCCGCGACGCGCAGCCGCACGCGGTCGCGGACGGTCGCATGGGCTTCGAGCAGCGTGACGATTCCTTTTTCCGGGGAGAGTCGGCCGAGAAAGAGCACATAGCCTTCGTCCGAGAACGAGGGCTCGATGCGGCTCGTCTCGATCCCGTTCGGGATGACGTGCACACGCTCCGGCGGGAAGCGCGAGCGCGTCACCGCCCGGTACATGAACCGGCTCGGCGCTATCACGGCGTCGACTTTCTCGTAGCTCCGCATCAGCTTGTGCGTCGCCGCCTCCGCGTACAGCAAAGCGCTTTTCGCGAGCGAGCCGTCCGCGCAACGATGGCGAAGCACGTTGAGGAAACGTTGCTCCAGACAATCGGAGCACGGCCGGCCGTGCCTCAGCCGGGTATACGTGGGGCAGACGGGCTTGTAGTCGTGCAGAGTGAGGACGACCGGAACGCCCCTTCCACGGGCCGCGCCGATGATGGACGGCGTGAGCTGATGGTAGACGTTGTGGCAATGAAGGAGATCCGGCCGAGTCGCGTCGATGAGCTCGACGATCCGCTTCACGGCCTCGCGTGAGTGAATCAGATTCAGCGCGGCATACGCCCGCTCGAGCAATGGCCTCCGCGGCGCGCGGGCATATGACCGGTGCGTGACGAAGTACTGCGCGTAGTCGCTCGGCAGATTACGCTCGTCGCGCATCGAGAAATCGACGACGCTCTCGCCCGCCTCGCGCAAATATTCTCGCTCGGCGAGCATGACCGATTCGGAACCCCCATTGCGGAAGAAGAACTTGTTCGCGATCAGGATTCTCATCGGTCGTCGCTCGGCCGATCGAGCCGGTCGTGACGTCGAGATTCACGAAGCTCGCCGCTTCGGTCATCACGCGCACGCGCCCCACAACGCGACGGCACGCGCTCGGAAAGCCGGCTGCAAGGAGCGTGCCCGGCGAGTCAGCGGCGGGGAGCGAGCGGAATGGAGATGGGCGTTGTGACGGGCGGCCGACGACTCGGCCGCCCCTCTTCGGCCGGGCGGCCCTTGCCCGGGCGATCAGCGAGCCGTCGCGGTAAACGCCTTCGGGCTCTTCGGCACCTTGCCCGATCCGGTTCTTGCGCGCAGCGCGCCGAGGTCCATCGGATCGTTGTGCGGCTTGCCGTTGAAGTCGCTCAAGACGTGCTCCTTGAGGGCCGCGGGAATCAGATCGGCCTTGACGCCGGCGCCGTTCGTCGCCGACGCCTTGGTCGGCTCGAAGTCGCGCCAGGACACCTCGTTTCCTTCGGTGATGCTTCGCCACCCGCTCATCCGAGAGAGCTCGAGCCCTTCGTAGACGTTCCCCGAATGGGAGAACGGCTCCCCCGGATCCCCTTGGCTGAAATAGTTGTTGCGAGCCGTGAGACCTTTCGCCGGTCCTTCGACGTCTTTCGTGCCCGGGCTTTCGCTATAGAGGATGTTGTTCACGAAGACCGAGCCGGGCATCGGCTTGTTACGCGTGAAGAACTGGACATCGTTGTCTACGAGCGTGTTGTTGTAGATCAGAATGTTGTCGAAGCTCGTACCGCTGAACTGCCCCCAGAAGCCGATGCCGTGGGCCGTCGAGGCGACGAGGTTCCCGTAAATCTGGACGTTCTTGCTCTGCACGTTGGCCGGGAGCGCGTTTCCGCCTTCGTAGTGATATCCCTCGTTGTTGAGGATGATCCCCCCGCCCGTGCTCGAGCCGCCGCGCCAATAGTCGGGGTCGGTCGTTCCGAGAACGATATTGCGGCGAATGATCGTGCCGGGCGCTGCATCGCTGTAGATTCCGAGCGCTCTCGCCGAGAAGACGAAATTGCCTTCGATCAGCGTATCGGTAGCCCCGTGATGGGCATTGATACCTTCTCCGAAGACCCGCAGGATGACGTTGTTCCGAATCACCGTCCTCGCCGACCTGTCCTGGGCGACGATCGTCGCGCCCCATCTGGCCCCATCCAGATACCAGCCCAAGCCGGTATGGGTGATGTAGTTGCCCTCGGCCAAGCCGTCGTTCGAGCCTATGAACCGAATCGCCGAGTTGTACATCCTGTCGATACGCAGGTTGACGGCTTCGCCGAAATCGGCGCGCTCGAATACGACGCCGCGGCCGCCCGAATTGACGATCTCGAGATCCTCGACTCGGACGTAGTCTCCGGTGACGCGGATGAGGGCCCCGTACATCGATGCCGGCCGCTTGTTCTCGCCGTCCAGCACGGGACGCACGTCGTCGCGTAGCCCTCGCTTCGCCTCTCCGTTCTCGACGTGGTACGCCCCTATGACGATGCGCTCGGAGCGCGTGCCGCTCGACGCGATTGTCAGCACGTCGTCCTTGAATACGTCCCCGGCGTGGAACAGCACTTGGTCTCCGGGCTTCAACGCGCGGCCGTTGACCTTACCGATCGTTGCCCAGGCGGTTTCGTGCGATCGCCCGTCGGCGTTGTCGTTCCCGCCGTTGCGGACGTAGTAGGTCTCCGCACTCGCCACGGAGGCCAACGCGAGCAGCCAGAAGAGTGAAAGTGAGCTTCGCAAGAATTCTCGCCCTTGCATCGCTGGTGGTTCCTCGCGCGCGAATCCCTTCGCGCTGATGCTTCGGTGCCGAATGAGCTTCGGCCTGCGGATTTGCTGTCGTTTTCGACGGACGACCCCTACGGCGGGCAGGATGCCGGCCGGGTATCGGGGTGTCAAGGCAGCCGACCGTCGCCTTGTCGCGACATCGAAAGGGCTCGACAACCATCTTGCTTTCGAGATTTACCGCAATGATTGCGAGATCGGAATCCCTTCGATTGCTCGTGCATCTCGAACCCGCTGCGCATCGGACATCGGCGTTCGCACCCAGTGTCTCAGTGGCATGCGGCTTGCAGCCGGAAGGGCTCCGGGGCGAGCACTGGATCGATGGCCATAAACGACGTCGCCCGCGGCCGCTTACGCGAGCAGGACGCGAGCGCGCGAGGCATGCGCGTCCTTCTGCTCGCGGGCGATACCTTCCCGCCGAAACGGGTGGACCTCACCGTTCTCTACGGCGAAGAGCTTTCGCGACGCGGACACCGCATCGATTGGCTCTTGCAGAGCGACGCGCCCTGCTCTCGCGCCTACGTGACGCGATACGCGCGGGGCGTCGCGATCGTGGGGCCTACGGATACCGGCTGCTCGTTGGCGAGACGTGTGCGTAAGCACGTGCTGAGCATCGTGCACGACTTCAAGGTGCTCGGCCTGCTGCGCAAGAAGCGGTATGACGTCGTCGAGGTCAAGGACAAGTTCGTCTCGGGGGTATTCGCGCTCGTTGCCGCGCGAATGCTCGGGGTGAAGTTCGTCTATTGGCTTTCTTATCCGTTCCCCGAGCACTACCTCTACCGATACAGGGCAGGCGACGCGCCTTATCCTCTGCTTTACTGGCTCCGCGGCACGGCCTTCAAGCTCTTGCTCTACAAAGTCCTGCTGCCCGGCGCGGATCACGTGTTCGTCCAGAGCGAGCAAATGCGTAGGGACATCGGCGCGGTGGGCGTGACGCCCGCGAAGATGACCGCGGTGCCGATGGGCGTCCGACTGACGGAGGATCCGCGTGCCGACGCGAGCGACCGCAGCGTGATACCGGCGGGCGAGCGCTGTTTCGTTTACCTCGGCACGCTCGTGCGCGTGCGCCGTCTCGACTTCCTCGTCCGCGTGCTCGCGATCGTCCGGCGCGAGATTCCGGACGCGAAGCTGTATCTCGTGGGCCGCGGCGAAGAGCCCGAGGACGAGGACGCGATACGCGCAGAGGCCGCCCGGCTCGGCGTCTCGTCCGCGGTCGTGCTCGTCGGCGAGCTCCCTCGCGACGAGGCCCTGCGATACGTGCACGACGCCGACGTCTGCGTATCGCCTTTCTATCCGACGCCGATCCTGAGATCGACCTCTCCGACGAAGCTCGTCGAGTACCTCGCAATGGGCAAGGCCGTGGTAGCGAGCGATCACCCGGAGCAGCGCCGGGTGATCGAGGAGAGCGGCGGAGGTCTGTGCGTTCCGTGGGACGAGACGGAATTCGCGGGCGCGATCGTAAGGCTGATGAGCTGCCCCGACGTTGCTCGGCGGATGGGAGAGAAGGGGCGGCGTTTCGTGGAGCAGAACCGCTCGTATGCCACGATCGCCGACCTGGTCGAGCGCGAGCTCGTCGCGCTCGCCGCGACGGCAACGCCGCGCATCGGGAAACCGCAGCTCTCATAGCAGGGCACAACGCTGCGATCGCGATCGTCGACGAGGATCGCTCCGGGCTCGATGCAGGCGAGTTCACGTTCGTCCGCGCTCGGCCTCTTCCTTAAGAGGCTCCCCCCGGATGACGTGACCTCCGCCCTCGCCCTGAGGCGAAACGAGAAGTCCCGTTCAGTTCGCCCGACCGTCGTCGCTCGAGTCCAGCGGTCTCGAAATGAGGTCGACGGCGCGGGTTCGCGTAGCGGCGTCACGCCGCCCGATCGGCGGACGTTCGGCCGATGAATTGAATTCCGTTCTATGCAAGTTCGTTGCGCCGCGCCGTGCCAGATTCCGGGTTCGACGTGCCAGGCCTGGAGGGTACGGGGGTGCCAAGAGACACGGTCTGCTTGACGCAGGTGGGCGAGCTCGCGTTCGGGCCCGGCGTCGCTCGGCTCGTGGCCGACGCACTCGCCGCGCAAAGGCTGCGTTCGGCGCTCGTTCTGACTTCGGCTTCGGTCCGCTCGCACGCCGACGCGATCTCGGGGGACATCCGGCGAGTCGGCGTCCGCGTCGACATCTGGGAGGCGCCGGAACGCGAGCCGACGGTCGCCGATTTCGAGGCGGCGGTCCGGCATGCGCGCGCCTCTGACGCCGATGCGGTGATCGGCGTCGGAGGCGGCAGTGTCATGGATCTCGCGAAGCTCGTCGCTGCGCTCGCGACGAGCGAGCAGAAGCTCCACGACGTCGTCGGGATAGGAAAGCTCGATGGGCGCGCGCTCTGGCTCGCGTGCCTGCCGACGACGGCCGGCACCGGCAGCGAGGTATCGCCGATCGCGATCCTGCTCGACGAGGACGATCTGCTGAAGAAGGGCGTCGTGAGCCCGCATCTCGTCCCGGATGGGGCATACGTGGATCCGTTGCTCACGGTGACCATGCCGCCGAGCGTCACCGCGTCGACCGGCCTCGATGCGCTGACGCACTGCATCGAAGCGTACGCGAATCGCGCCGCTCATCCGCTCGTCGACACGCTCGCGCTCGAAGGCGTGCGTCTGATCGCGCGCGGCCTGCTCAAGGCCGTTCGGAACGGCAGCGACGTCTCCGCGCGCACCGACATGTCGCGCGGCAGCCTGTACGGCGGCATGTGCCTTGGCCCGGTGAATACGGCCGCCGTGCACGCGCTCGCCTATCCGCTCGGCGGCGAGTTCCACATCCCGCACGGCATCTCGAACGCGGTGCTGCTGCCGCACGTGCTCGCATTCAATCTGCCCGCCGCCACGGCCCGTTACGCCGATATCGCGCGCGCGATGGGCGTACCCGGCGGCGGCTCCGACGAGGCCGTCGCCCGACGCGGGCTCGACCTCATCAAGGAGCTCGCGAGCCGCTGCGGAGTTCGCATGCGCCTCACGGAATACGGCGTTCGGCGCGACGACGTCGAGCGTCTCGCGACCGGAGCGATGACCGTGACTCGCCTGCTGCGGAACAACGTTCGCACCGTCACGCACGAGGACGCGTGTCGCATCTACGAGGAGGCTTTGTGATGACGGACGGGAGCATTGCTCGAGCCGCTTCCTATTTCGACCAAAGCAAGGAGCGTAGCGGACCGCTCGCGTGGTATGCGCAATCGACCGCGAAAGTCAAACGGGTCTTCTGGACCTGCTCGGCGGCGTGGGCGCTCGATGCGATGGACGGCTTCGTCTATCAGTACCTGATTCCGATCCTGATCGCGGCGTTCGGAATGAGCCTCGCGGAGGCGGGAACGATCGCGAGCGCGAACTACTTCGCGTCCGCGATCGGCGGCTGGGCCGGCGGCTGGCTGTCCGACCGATTCGGTCGGGCGCGCATGCTGCAGATCACGATCCTTTGGTTCTCGTTCTTTTCTTTTCTCAGCGGCTTCGCGCAAAGCTACGAGCAGCTGCTCGTGATCCGCGTCCTGCAAGGCCTCGGCTTCGGCGCCGAGTGGGCCGTCGGCGCGGTGCTGCTCGGCGAGATGATCGCGCCGCAGCATCGCGGTAAGGCGCTCGGCACGGTGCACAGCGGCGCCGCGATCGGCTCGGGGCTCGCGGCGCTCCTCGCCGGACCGTTCGTCGCGCTGTTTCCGCCGGAGTGGGGATGGCGCGTCGTATTCTGGGTCGGGTTGTCGCCGGCCCTCCTCATCTTCTTCGTGCGCCGCAACGGCGACGATTCCGAGATCTACCGCGCCGCCAAGGACAAAGCCAGCAAGGTCTCGATCCTCGCGATCTTCCATCCGAGGATCCTGAAGATCACCGCGCTCGCGTCGCTACTCGCTCTCGGAGCACAGGGGGCGGGATATGCGGTCAGCAACTACCTCACGACGTTCCTGCAGACGGAACGCGGCCTTTCGGCGTCCGTCGCCGGCGTGTACGTGCTGTTCAACAGCGTCGGCGGCTTCATGGGTTTCATCGTCAACGCGTATCTGAGCGACCGCGTCGGCCGACGAATGATCTTCCGGCTCTTCGGAATCGGCTTCATCCTCGCGGTCACGTTCTATCTGTACGCGCCGCTCGGCAGCTCGGCGTGGACGCTGCTGCCGGCGGGCATCGTCTACGGCTTCTTCCAGTTCGGCATCTATGCGTCGTTCGGCCCGTATTTCTCGGAACTCTTCCCCACCGAGATTCGCGCCAACGGGCAATCGTTCGCCTATAACTTCGGACGAGCCTCGACCTTCATCTTCATTCAAGGCGTCGCGCTCGTAGCGCTCATCGCGCCGCTCAGCGTCGCGATGATGCTCATGGGGATCGCCGGAGTGTCCTGCGCCATCGTCGCGACGTTCCTCTTGCCGGAGACTGCAGGCCGCGATCTCGCGACCGTTGGGCAGAAAGACTAGCCGTCAGACATGGAGGAAGGATGACCGAACAAGAGATCCTGTTGCTTCGCCTGAAGCTCGAGAATCAACTGGCCGAGTACTGGCACGACGTCGACACGAACTGGGGCCGCAACGCCGGCGATTACTACACCGAGGACGCCGTGTTCGACGGCGGCGAGGCGGTTTACCGCGGTCGCGCGAAGATCCAGGAGTTCTACGCGTGGCGGCTGAATCGCGGACCGCGCGTCGCGGTGCATGCGTATACGAACTTCCGCATGCAGCTCGTGAGCGACGATCGCGCGATCTGCACGTGGTACTTGCTGCTCTACGCCGCCGACGGCGAGCCCGTGCTGCCGACGCACCCGCCGATCAACGTCGCCCTCGTGACCGACGAGGTCGTGCGTCAGCCGGACGGTCGGTGGCTCTATGCCTCGCGAACGTTCAGGAGTCTCTTCATGGGCGGCACGCCGCCGACGAATCCGAAGCTCGACGACGACTGACCTCGAAGGGAGGCGAGGCCCCGGCGGCAGTCATCCGCTCACCGAGGCCTCGCTCACGGGGGGATCGATCGACGCAGGCCGCCGCAAAGGCGGCCTGCTTCCTTTCAGGCGCGGCTACCGCCGGGAATGAATATTCGCTTCGCAGTGTCGTAGAAGATCGCCTTCTGCTGCTCGAGCGGGAGCCCGGTGGCCGAATCGAGAGCGTGCTGCACGAACAGCAGGTCGTCGACCTCGCTGTTGCCGATGTCCGAGCCCCAGATCATGTGATCCGCGCCGAACTTCTCGACGGTGAACTCGAGGAAGTCGCCGAGCGGCGTCTCGTCGGACAAGAGCATCTCGATCAGGAACGTCGTGTACTTGTAGTAGATATTGTCCACCTCGGCGAGCGCGAGATGATCCTCCGTGTATCCGAAGGTCTCGGGCCTCGACGAGTACTGCGGGAAGCCGATGTGGTCGAGGACCACGGGGACGTTCGAGTAGCGCTCGGCGAGCTCCTTGACGCGCCGCAGCGCCGGCCCGGCGTGTCGGCCCAAAGGCATCAACGTGATCGTCAAGCCGAGATCGTTCGCGAGCTCCCACGCGCCTTGGGCTGCGTCGCTCAAGTACGGAAAGACGCCGTCCTGATTCGCGCTGCCCATGAAACGCACG
>PKRJ01000055.1:0-20000 GCA_017577365.1 Gammaproteobacteria bacterium
CTCGTGGCGGGCTACCCGGGCCGGGCGGACGAGATCGTCGAGACCACGCGCGCCGGCGCGCGGGAGATCGCCGGCGACCCGCTGCCCGCCGTCGAGCGCATGGCGGAGGCGGCGTTCGCCCGGCTCGACGAGCTCCGCGGCCCCGGCGGCGACCCCGTCGTGCTGACGCGCCGCGGGGCGCTGCGGCTCTCGACGCTCGTGCAGGCGCGCCTGCTCGAGCTCGTCGTGCACGGCGGCACTAGCGAGGTCGACCGTCAGGTGCTCGAGGCGATGATCGCGCCGTTCGAGCACTTGCTGCGCAACGCGGTCGTGCACGGGATCGAGCCGCCCGAAGATCGCCGCAAGGCCGGCAAGCCCGAGGTCGGGAAGGTCGAGCTGTCGCTGCGCCGAGAAGGCTCGGAGGTGCTGATCGAGGTCGCGGACGACGGTCGCGGGCTCGACCTCGACGCCATTCGGCGCAAGGCCTACGAGCAGGGGCTCATCGCCGATCCGCAGAAGGTTTCCGATCAGGAAGCCATGGAGCTGATCCTGCGGCCCGGCTTCAGCACCGCGAGCGAGCTCACTCAAGCCGCGGGACGCGGCGTCGGCATGGACGTCGTGGACAACCAGATCAAGAAGCTCGGCGGCTCGATGCGCATCGAGTCGACGCGCGGCCAGGGCACGCGCTTCATCGTGCGGTTGCCGTACACGCTCGCCGTGACGCACGCGCTGATCGTCAACGTCGGCGACGAGACGTTCGCGTTGCCGCTGCCGACGATCGAGGGCGTCGCGCGGGTTCCGCGCGAGAAGCTGCTCGAGCTCCTGACGCACGACGAGCCGCGCTTCGACTACGGCGGCGTCAGCTACCGCGTGCAGCATCTCGGCACGCTCGTCGGCGGCGCGCCGTCGGCGTTGCCGGAGGACGAGAGCGCGGTATCGCTCGTGCTCGTGCGCGCGGGCGAGAACTCGACGGCGCTCCTGACCGACTCGCTCGAGGGCAGCCGGGAGATCGTCGTGAAGACGCTTGGTCCGCATCTCGCGAGCATCCCCGGCGTGTCCGGGGCGACGATCCTGGGCGACGGGCGCGTGATCGTGATCCTCGACGCCGGCACGCTCGTCCGCGGTCAGCACGCCATCGCGCAGCAGCCGACGGTGGCTGCGCAGCCGAAAGTGCGCCCGCCCGCGGCGCTCGTCGTCGACGACTCGATCACGATGCGGCGCGTCACGCAGCGGCTGCTCGAGCGACGCGGCGTGCGCGTCGTGACGGCGCGCGACGGTCTCGACGCGATCGACGCGCTGCAGGACTTCGAGCCCGACATCATTCTGCTCGACATCGAGATGCCGCGGATGGACGGGTATCAGTTCGCCTCGCACGTCCGTAACGACGAGAAGCTGAAGGACGTGCCGATCATCATGATCACGTCGCGCTCGGGCGAGAAGCACCGTGCGAAAGCGATCGAGATCGGCGTGAACGACTACCTCAGCAAGCCTTATCAGGAAGCGCAGCTGATCGCTGCGGTCGAAGGGTTGCTCGGGAGGACGCTGTGAGCGCCGCGGTATCCGAGACGCGCGAGCTTTACAGCCTGCTGATTCCGCTGCGCGAGGAACGGCTGCTCGTGCCGCGCATTTGCGTCGCGGAGGTCATCGCGTTCGTCGAGACGCAGAGCGTGATCGGCGACGACGTGCCCGATTGGTATCTCGGCACGATCGAGTGGAACGGGCGCGCGCTGCCGGTGATCTCGTTCGACGGGACGCGCACCGAGGACCTGCCGGCGAAGCGGCGCGGCCGAACCCGGATCGTCGTGTTCCACGGCATCACCGGCAAGCTCAAGGGCCACTACGGCATTCTGACGCAAGGCTTCCCGCAGCTCGTGCGCGTGAACCGGGACGTATTGACGCTCGATACCGAGCGGCCGATCCCCGAAGGCCGGCCCGCGCTCTGCCGGGTCAGGATGATTCACGAGTTTCCGCTCATTCCCGACGTCGAGCGGCTCGAGGAGATGGTCGCGAGCGTGCAGAAGCGCGCGTGACGCGGCGTTCACCCGCGATCGAGATCGCCCCATAACGCCTGCAGCAGTCCGACGGCGACGATCGCCGCCGTCTCCGCGCGCAGCGTGCGAGGACCGAGCCGGACGCCGACGAAGCCGGTCGCGCGCGCGAGCGCGAGATCGGAGTCGCTGAACCCGCCTTCGGGGCCGACGAGCAGGAAGACCGCGGTGCCGTTCGGCGGCGAGACGCTCGATAGCGGAGCCTCCGCGCGAGGATCGAGCACGATCCTCACGCTCTCGGCGGGCACCTTGTCGAGGCAAACGGACAGCGGGCAGACCGGCTCGATATCGGGCGGCCGATGGCGGCCGCTCTGCTCGCACGCGCTTCGAGCGATCCTTCGCCAATGCGTGACGCGGCGCACGGCGCGCACGGCATCGAGCTTCACGACGCTGAAATCGGACGTCACGGGCCACAACGCGCGGACGCCGAGCTCGGTCGTCTTCTGCACGACGAGATCCATCGCCTCGGTTTTCGGCAACGCCTGGATCAGCGTCAGCGCGAGCGAGGATTCGGGCAACGGCTCGACGTGCTCGAGCAGCTCGAGCTCTCCGTCGGTTCTCGATAGCGATGCGATCGATGCGTATCGCTCCTGCCCGCGACCGTTGAACGCGAGCACGCGGTCGCCGCGGCGGAGCCTCAGCACGGTGCCGAGGTAGTGCGTCTCGCTTTCGGTCAGCGGCGCGCGATCGCGGCTCAGGTCATGATCGACGTAAAGGCGGGTGATGCGACGGTCTGACATGTCGTCGGCTCGGCTTCCGAAGGTGTGCCGCCGCTCCCATCGAGCCCGTCGGGCGTGTTGTATAGTGCGCGACGTTCGGCGGGCTGCGACTGCCCGGGCCAATGTAGCACGGCAATGATCATCGACAGCGGTTGGATTCGCGGCGTGAGGCGAGTGCCGTCGCCGAACTGCGACTGTCGCCCGGCCGGCGCGTCGCTCGACCTCATCGTGATCCACGGCATCAGTCTGCCGCCCGGCGAGTTCGGCGGCCCCTGGATCGACGATCTGTTCGTGAACCGCCTCGACGCGAACGCGCATCCGTATTTCGCCGAGATCTCGTCGCTCGCGGTCTCGGCCCATCTGCTGATCGCGCGCGACGGCGCGTTGACGCAGTACGTGCCGTTCGGCCTCAGGGCCTGGCATGCGGGCGCTTCGTCGTGGCAAGGCCGGCAGAGGTGCAACGACTTCTCGGTCGGCATCGAGCTCGAGGGGGCGGACGAGGTGCCGTACGAGGACGCGCAGTACGAGGCGCTCGCGCGCGTCGTGACCGCGCTGCGCGCCGCCTATCCGAGTCTCGCTCGAGCGCCGATCGTCGGGCACTGTCACATCGCTCCGGGACGCAAGACCGATCCCGGACCCGCGTTCGACTGGGCACGCCTGCGGCAACTGACCGAGTCATGAAGCTGATCGTGTTGATCCTGAGCCTCGCGCTCGAGCGCGGCGCGACTCGGGCCCTGAAGCTGCGCGAGCTCAGGTGGTTCGATCCGTATTTCGATTTCGCGCTGGCGCGCGCGGAACGGCTTCAGCCGGCGGGCGCGACGCTCGTGCTCGCCGCCGCGCTTCTGGTCGCCACGGCACCGGTGCTGTGGATCAGTCTCGTTCTCGAGGAGACGTTCGTCCCGTGGGACTTGCCGTATCTGGCGTTCGCGGCGCTGATCGTTTTCCTGTGTCTCGGACCGCGCGATCTCGGCAGCGAGGTCGACGACTATTGCAGTGCGCTCGCCATCGGCGATCGCGACGCGGCGCAGCGGGTCATGACGGAGCTGTCGGAATCGCGGCACGCGAGCCCGCGCGACGTCGACGCCGTCGAGGAAGCGATCTTCGTCCAAGCGACGAATCGCATCTTCGGCGTCGTCTTCTGGTTCGTGGTGCTCGGCCCGGTAGGCGCCTGGCTGTTTCGCGTCAGCGATCTGCTGCGCCGCCGCGCGGCTTTCGAGTCGACCCGAGAGCACGCGGTCGACCGCGCGGCTCTGCCGGCCGCCGAATCGATCCATGCCGTGCTCGCGTGGATCCCGGCGCGGCTCGCGGCGCTCGGCTATGCGCTCGCGGGCAGCTTCGACCACGCGTGGAACGCATGGCGGGGCCTCGTCGCTCGCGCGCCGGCATCGCTTCGCGCGAGCAACGACCGACTCGTCGCGACCGTCGGCAAAGCCGCGATGACCGGCTTTCTCGAGCAGCCGGCGAATTCCGCCGCCGCCGCGCGCAACGCGATGCGCATCGTGATGCGCACGCTGTTCGTGTGGATCAGCGTCGTCGCGCTGATGACGATCTTCGGCTGGGCGGTCTGAATCGGCGCGCGCGCGGACGGTCGTCCCGTGTTCGCGCTAGCGTTTCGGGCGAGGCGTGCGCTTCTTCCACAGGGTTTCCGCCGCGCCGCCGTCGAGCGTGAGACGCCGGGCCGCGACGAACAGGAGATCCGACAAGCGGTTGAGATAGCGCAGCAGCTCGCGGTCGACCGATTCCTCGCTCGCGAGCGCCCACGCGCTCCGCTCCGCCCGCCGCGCGACGGCGCGGGCGAGATAGCACGCGGCCGCGGCGCGCCCGCCGCCGGGCAGCACGAATTCCGTGAGCGGCGGCAGCGTCTCGTTCAGCGCGTCGAGATCGCGCTCGAGCCGCGCGACGTCGTCCGCGTCGACGCCGGGATAATCTGGCATCGCGAGCGAACCGCCGATCTCGAAAAGCTCGTGCTGAATGCGCACGAGAATCTCTCGCAAAGGCGGCGTCACGTCTTGCTCGGCGAGCACGAGCGCGAGCGCGCTCGACGTCTCGTCGATGTCGCCGATCGCGGCGATACGTGCCGAGCGCTTCGGCACGCGCTTTCCGCCGGCGAGGCCCGTCGTGCCGTCGTCGCCGGTGCGCGTGTAGATCCTCGTGAGACGGTGGCCCATCGCCTGCGTCCGTGCGAGATTCCGAGATGATAGCAAGGGGACGATGAAGGGACGCGTCGGCCGCGCTCGGAGACGCGCGCCTCGAGTAATAGCGTTTCTCAAAAAAAGAAAACCCGGCGGTGGGAGCGCCGGGTCAGTCTTTTCTTGTTATCGGAGTTTACGGTTTCAAGTATGCGGCCTGGCTGTGGTCATTCCGTCAGTAACGGCATGAACCCCATTTGTTCTCGTAGTTGTAACAGCCTCTCCTCTTCTTCTTGTTCTCGTTCTTCTTCTTGTTCGATGGAGCAAATTTAACAGAACGCACTGCTCGAGTAGCAGGGATTCTGTCGGTTTGCGCACTCAGCGACCCCGTGTGGGGTCGCTCGAAATAGAGCAAGACACGTGCCAGATCCGGAAATTCCTAGTCGTTTCAACCAAATGAAACGAGGAACGGTCGCGCTGGCCGCGGCGTCGACTGTCCGCTTGTAAGGAAAGCCGACGACGCAGTTACGGCGCGTAGCTAAAGCGACCGATTACGAGCGTCGTATAACTCGTTGTTTGCAGGGGCTGCGCAAGTTTCGTCAGCGCAGCAGCGTTGCGCTGTCGATCCACACGCCTCCGCGCACGACGGCGACGACGTTCAACGCGTCGCCGACGTCGACGAGCGGGTTGCCGTCGACGACGACGAGATCCGCGAGCTTACCTTCCTCGATCGTGCCGAGCTGCCGTTCGAGCCCGAGCGCGAGCGCATTCGATGCCGTCGCGATCCTCAAGACCTGGTCCGGCGGAATATCCGCATCGGCGAGCAGCGCCATCTCGAGATGAATGCCGAGCCCGTAGGGAATCGCCGGCGCCTCGCTGCCGACGGCGACGAGACCGCCCGCGTGGACGAGGCGCGCCAGTTGACGTTGCAGCGCTTCGAGCGAGCCCGTCGGCGCGACGGCCTCGAGCCACCGCGCCCGCTCCTCGTCGCGATAGATCCGCCCGAAAGTCGGGTGCGCGAGCAGCCGCCTGACCGCGCGAGCATCGAGCTTTATGCCGCCGGCGGCCGCGAGGCTCGTCATGACCCCGGCCCTCGACTCGATGATCGTGCTCAGCACGTCCTCGTACGAAAGCCCGAGCGGCGACGTCGGCAGGAGTCCCGCCGACCTTCTGCGCTCGTGCTCGACCGCGAGCCACGAGAGCGGCGAGGCCGTCGACGGCACGAATAACGCCGGGGCGGGGCGTAGCCCGTCGAGCCGCGCGATCGGCACCGCCGGCACGACGGCATCGGTTTGCCCGGCATCCGACGTCGACGCGTCGTCGGGCCGCGCGGGCGAGACGATCAGGCGCGGGCCGAGGCGGCGTCCCGAGGCCCACGACTCGGCACGCTCCAGGGCTGCGTCGACGTCGTCCGTGACCTCTCGCACCGTCGTGACCCCGTACGCGAGCCACGCGCGGCCGAGCCGCTCGCCGAGGATCGACGTCTGGTGCGCGTGCACGTCGATCAGTCCAGGGATCACCGTTCCGTCGCGAACGTCGATCACGCGCTCGGGCAGCGGCAGCATCCCGCGGGCGACGATCGCCTTGATCCGCTGCCCTTCGATGTGAATGTCGACGTGACGGCGATAGTCGCTGCGGATTCCGTCGAACAGCCGTCCGACCTGAATCACGTACGGCTCGTCCGGCGCGGCGGGTTGCCACGCGAGGACCGGCTCGGGGGCGGGCTCGGGCTGGTCGGCGACCGCTTCGACGGGCCCGATCGGGCGGCCGCTCGCGGCATCGAACGAGACGAGCGTCTGCGTGCCGCCGGCGGCGATCTCGACCGTGATCCGTGCGTCCCCGTCCCAACGCGGCCGCTTCGCGCCCC
Source organism: Gammaproteobacteria bacterium (assembly GCA_017577365.1). Lineage (GTDB taxonomy): Bacteria > Pseudomonadota > Gammaproteobacteria > Steroidobacterales > Rariloculaceae > ZC4RG20. The sequence continues at coordinate 6,743 of PKRJ01000055.1, forward strand.
CGAGCCCGTCGGCGAGCGTCTGCACGCGGTTCGAGTCGAGATGGAGCAGGCGCAGCCGGCCGTCGCTCGCCGGATCGAAGCCGCGCGTCTCGATGAACGCGACGCGTGTGCCGTCGGGAGAGATCGCGGGCGAGTGCGCCTTCCCGGCGCTCCTCGTGAGCTGAACGAGCGCGCCGCTCGAAAGATCGACGCGCCACAGGTCCATGTTGCCGCCGCGATCGCTCGCGAAGACCGCGAAGTCTCCACGCGGCGAGACGGTCGGGGCGGCGTCGACGAAAGCGTCGTCCGTCAGCCGGCGCGGTCGGCCGCGCCGCTCGACGAGCCAAAGATCGCCGAGCGCCGCGACGACCTCGGTTCGGCCGTCCGCCGAGCGGGCGATCCCGGCGTGACCGAGCGCGGGATGAGGGCCCGGCGCGTCGAGCGCCGTGTCGATCGACGGCGGCGACGCGGCCTCGACCGTGACCGCGGCGAAAAGATGCACGGGCTCGCGCGTGACGTGCGCGATGCCGCGGCGCCAGATGCGTCCGTCCGCCGTGTAGTAGTACTCCGCCGGGGACGCCCATGCCGCGCGCGACTCGAACACGTCCTCGTTGCGCGTCAGCGTCTTCACGACCGGATCGTCCGACAGGACGAGCATCTTGAGCATACTGCCCCGAGGCTCGACGCGCTGCTCGTTGAACACGATGACGCCGCCCCCGGCGCGCCAGCTCGGCGCGCTCAGCCGATCCGAGGTGCGGTAGAGCTCGATGCTCACGCCGGTCGGCAACAAGGCGCGGAGCGACGAGCCCGACGGTTCCCGTCGCACGTACGCGATCTCGCCGTGCTCGGAGGCGGTCGGGAACGATGCGTCGCCGGGCTCCGCGGTGAGCTGCGTCAGCACGCCGGTTTCGAGGTCGATCCGCCAGAGGCAGAAATGGCCCGTTCGATTCGACGAGAAGACCACGGAGCGTCCGTCCGCGGTGAAGTCGGGCTCGCGGTCGTCGTGCTCGCTTTCGACGAGCGCGACGCGCTCGCCCGTCTCGACGTCGAGCAGCCAGATATCGCGCTGCCCGTTCACGAGCCTCTCGTAGACGATCAGTCGCCCGTCGGGGGCGACGCGCGGATGCCGGGCCGCTTCGTCGTCCGGAGTGAGCTGCGTCGCGCCGCCGCCCGTCGCGGGCAGCCTCCACAACCGCCCGAGCAGGTCGACGACGAGGGACTCTCCGTCCGGGAACAGCGCGACCGAGATATTCGTTCCCTGGCTGACGTTGACGATGCGCTCCTCGCCTCGGACCGTGCCGCTCGACGCGGCCGCGACGATGGAGAGGGCACAGACCGCCAAGCGACCGGCGGTCTCGCGCCATCGCGCGATGCGGCTCGAAACGCGGCTCACGGCTGCAGGCGACGGGAGCGCCACGGTCCCGCATCGATGCGGTCCGCGGCGAGGTCGAGGTCACGCGTGTACTCGGTACGCTCGTGGAAGCGGCCCGCGCCTTCGATCCAGAGCTCGACGCGGTCGCACCACAGCCGATATCCGCCCCAGAAGGGGGGCCTCGGCACGCCGGCGGTCGGCGCCTCGGTGGCCGTGCCGCCGAGCTCCGCGGCCTTCGTCGCGGCGCGCCGCTCGAGATCGTCGCCGTCGGCGAGCGGCTCGCTTTGCGCGCTCACCCACGCGTTCAGCTGGCTCAAGTACGGCCGCGTCGCGAAATAGGCGTCGCTTTCATCTTCCGGCGAGCGCACGACCCGGCCTTCGAGGCGTAATTGCCTTCCGAGACCGGGCCAGTACAGCGCGGCCGCGGCCCACGGATGTCGCTCGAGCTCTCGGGCCTTCCGCGAGCGATAGTTCGTGTAGAACACGACGTACCCGTGCGTCTCCGAGATCTCTTTGAGCAGCACCATCCGCACGGCCGGCCGGCCGTCCTCGCCGACCGTCGCGAGCGCCATCGCGTTCGTGTTGCGCCCGCCCGCGCTCGCGGCCTCATCCAGCCAGCGCCGCACGAGCGCGAAGGGCTCGTCGCCCCGAACCGCAGGCATGTCCGCCAATCCCCCCCGATGCTCCGGTCAACGCAGCGCAGCGGCGTGAAACTTCAGGTGATCGCCGATGAACGTGCTGACGAAGTAGTAACCGTGGTCGTAGCCCGGCCGCTCGCGATACTCGAGCCTCTGGCCCGACGCGGCGCAAGCCGCCTTGAGGTCGTCGGGGCGCAAACGCTCGAGGAACGGGTCGGCACCGCCCTGATCGACGAGCAGGGTGTGCCGGCTCGGCATCCTGCGGATCACCTCGCTCGCGTCGTTCTCGGCCCACGTGTCGCGGTCGTTGCCGAAGTACGCCTCGAACGCGGGCATCCCCCACTCGGACTTGCTCGCCGACGCGATCGGCGAGAACGCCGAGATCGACCGATAGGCGTCGGCGTTCTTCGTGCCGATGAGCAGCGCGCCGTGTCCGCCCATCGAATGGCCGGAGATCGACTTGCGCGCAGGATCCACGGGCAGGTTCGCGTTCACGATCTCGACGAGCTCCTTCGAGATGTAGTCGTACATCCGATAGTGCGCCGACCACGGCGCCTGCGTCGCGTTGACGTAGAACCCCGCGCCGGTGCCGACGTCGATGCGCTCGTCCTCGCCCGGCAGGCCGAGCCCGCGCGGGCTCGTATCCGGAATGATCAGCGCGATGCCGAGCTCCGCCGCGTAGCGCTGGGCGCCGGACTTCACGCTGAAGTTCTCCTCGGTGCACGTCAGACCCGAAAGCCAATACAGCGCCGGCACGCGGCCGCGCTCGGCCGCGGGCGGCAAGAAGACCGCGAACTGCATCGGGCATCCGCAGCTCGACGACGCGTGTCGATACGTTCGTTGAAATCCGTCGAAGCACTTCGCCTCGCTGACTAGCTCGAGATCGCTCATCGCTTTTCCTCCTCGATGTCGCTGCGCGAAGGGGCACGCGTACCGATCGGCGTACTGGGCCTTCTCTTGCGTCCGCGCCGGTGCACGGGTACAAACCCCGGAACCCTCACGGAGAACCCGATGACGCTCGAAGAACTGCGCAAGCGCCTGTCGGATGTGGACCGCAAGCTCGTCGAGCTGATCGCCGCCAGGCAGCGCATCGTCGCCGACATCGGCGCGCACAAGATAGAGCACGCCGTTCCAACGCGCGATTATGAGCGCGAGAAGGAGGTGTTGAAAGCGGCGCGAGCGCGTGCCGAGGAGCTCGGTATCGATGCCGACCTCGCCGAGCAGGTGATGCGCCTCCTCATTCGCGCGTCGTTGGAGCAACAGGAGCAAACGCGCGTCGCCGCGGTCACGAACGGCGCCGGCAAGCGCGTGCTGGTTATCGGCGGTGCGGGCAAGATGGGCGCGTGGTTCGCGCAGTTTCTCGCGTCGCAAGGCTACGCGATCGAGATCGCCGATCCGTCGCCGAGCGAGCTGCCGTTCCCGCGCATCGACGACTGGCGAAAGAGCGACCTCACGCACGACGTGATCCTCGTCGCCACGCCGATCAAGGTCGCGGCCGAGGTGCTCGGCGAGCTCGCCGACAGACGGCCGAAAGGGCTCGTGCTCGATATCGGCTCGCTGAAGACGCCGCTCCGCGACGCGCTCGCGAAGCTCGTCGCGGCCGGCTGCCGCGTCACGTCGATCCATCCGATGTTCGGTCCCGATACGCGGCTGCTGTCGGGGCGGCACGTCATTTTCGTCGACCTCGGCGTGCCCGAGGCGACGGCCGAGGCGCGCGGCATGTTCTCCGCGACGATGGCGGAGCTCATCGAGATGAGCCTCGAGGACCACGATCGGCTGATCGCGTTCGTGCTCGGGCTGTCGCACGCGCTCAACATCGTGTTCTTCACCGCGCTCGCGAACAGCGGCGAGCTCGTGCCGCGGCTCAAGCAGCTCTCGAGCACGACGTTCGACGCGCAGCTCAAGGTGGCCGCGCTCGTCGCGCGCGACAACCCGCACCTCTATTTCGATATTCAGACGCTAAACGAATACGGGCTCACCGCGCTCGACGCGCTGAAGAACGCGGCCGAGACGATACGCGGGCTCGTCGAGCGCCGAGACGAAGCGGGTTTCGTCGCGCTGATGGAAGCCGGGCGGCGCTATCTGGAGGATCGCTAGCCGCGCGGCCTGGATAGAGGAACGACGGCGCATGGAGCGATCGCGAAAACCAGCGAGGACCCGGCTGCGGTCGGGACGGCATCGCGCTCCGGGAGGCGTCCTGCGTTGACCGACCTCGAGCTCGCCCACCTGCACCGGCGCATCTCCCAGCTCAAGGAGGAGGCGCGCAAGAACGAGGAAGCGTGGAAGCGGGCTCAGGCACGCGCGATGGAGCTGCTCGAGGCCGACGATCTGAAGACGCTGTTGCTTCGGGCCACGGACGGACTGAAGGCGGGCTACCGCCTCGAGGCGTCGACCCTGCTCGTCGAGGACGAGGATCGCGAGATCCGCAACCTTCTGATCAGCGAAGGCGCCCGTCCCGAGGCTTTTCCCGCGGTCATCTTCGTCGACTCGGTCGCCTCGCTCGTGTCGTTCCCGGCGAGATCGCCCCGCCCGTGGCTCGGAACGTACATCGCCGCGAAGCATGCGCCGCTCTTTCCGGGCGTCGATCGCCTCGGCAGCATCGCGCTGCTGCCGCTCGTGCGGCGCGATCGGCTTTTCGGCAGCATCAACATGGGAAGCGCGGATCCGTATCGGTTTACGCGCCGGCACGCCACGGACTTTCTGCAGCATCTCGGGATCGTCGCCGCTTTCGCCCTCGAGAACGCGGCGAACCGTGCCCGCCTCGTGCAGAGCGGGCTGACCGATGCGCTGACGGGCTGGAGCAACCGGCACTATCTCGAGGCCCGCCTCCAAGAGGAGCTCGCGCGGTGCCGCCGCGAGCAGACTCCGCTCGCGTGCCTGATGATCGACGTCGACCATTTCAAGGCGGTCAACGATCGCTTCGGCCACCTCGTCGGCGACGACGTGCTGCGCGGAGTCGCGCGGCGGATCGGCGCGGAGGTGCGCGGCAGCGACGTCGCGGCGCGGTACGGCGGCGAGGAATTCGTGGTCCTGCTGCCCGGCGCCGACGCGGGGGCCGGGGCGGTGCTCGCGGAGCGGATCCGGTCGCGCGTCGCGGAGCGGCCGTTCGATATCGGGGACGGTCGGCCCCCCCTCCCGGTCACCGTGTCGATTGGCGTGGCCGACCTTATGTCCAGTGCCGTCGCGGACCGCGACGCCGCGGCGCGGCTGATCGCCCGGGCCGACGCGGCCCTGTACGAGGCCAAGGCGGCCGGTCGGAACCGGGTCGTTTTGGCGAGCGGCGAGTAGCGAGTATTATCATTCGGTTAACGGTTCTGGCAGCGTTCCGCGGCCCCCAAGACGGCAATCGGCGGACCGGCGCATGGACTTCATCGACGAAGAGGGTTTCAGGGCGAACGTCGGCATCATCCTGATGGACCGCGCGGGGCGCGTCCTGATCGCCGGACGGCGCGGACGCGGCGGCTGGCAGTTCCCGCAAGGCGGCGTGAAACCCGACGAGACCACCGAATCGGCGATGTACCGCGAGCTGTACGAGGAGGTCGGGCTCGAGCCGGAAGACGTCGAGCTCGTCGGTCAGACGCGCGATTGGCTGCGTTACCGGCTGCCGCCGAAATATATCCGCCGGGAGCGCACGCCGGTCTGCGTGGGCCAGAAGCAACGCTGGTTCTTGCTGCAGCTCAATTGCGATCCCAGCCGTCTTCGTTTCGATCGGACCGACGAGCCGGAATTCGACCGCTGTCGCTGGGTCGACTACTGGCGCCCGGTCAAGGAGGTCATCTACTTCAAGCGCCTGGTCTACGTGCGGGCGTTGAGCGAGCTCGGGCCGCTGGCCTTCCCGGATAGCGGACCGCCGGCGCCGCCCGCTTGGTGGCCCCGCCACTGGCAGCGGGCGTGCCGCCTGAACTGAAGCGCCTTCGATGATTGCCTGCGCGACTTCGCGCCGCGCGAGCGGCGCTAACGACGGTTCGAGGGCCCGAGCGGCGCATCGCCGATGAGTCGCGGGAAAACGCTGCTCGCAGGCATCGCGGCGGTCCTGGTGCTCGCGGCGGGCTACCTGATCTTCGAGCTCGGGCGTCATCAAGCGGGCTACTCGCTGCTCGAGCACCGTCGCGAGGTCGAGCGCCAGCGGAATCTCATCTCGGAGCAGGCGCAAACGATCGAGGAGCTCCGGCGCGAGCTCGCGATCGTCACGACGTCGCGCGAGATCGATCGGGAGACCTATGCCCGCGTCGAGCAGACGCTGACGGCGCTCGAAGCCAAGCTTCAGGCCCAGGAGGAGGAGCTCGCGTTCTATCGCGGGATCATCCAGCCGTCGGACGGCGAGACGGGCCTCCGGGTGCAAAGCGTCGAGGTCGGGCCGACGGCCTCGGAGCGGGGATACGTCCTGCGCATCGTCCTGATGCAGGCGATCGCGCAGAACCGGCGCGTCGAAGGCGTTGTAAGATTGAGTGTCGCCGGGAGACGCGACGGCGCGGCCGAGAAGCTCGGTCTCGCGGAGCTCTCCGGCGACGGACGCTCGGAGCTCGAGTACGGTTTCCGCTACTTCCAAGGGCTCGAGCAGGAGCTCGTGTTGCCGGTCGGTTTCGAGCCGGTCGCGATCGAGATCGAGGTGCGGCCGAGCGCGCCGCGCGGCGAGCCCACGACGTACACGTTCGACTGGGCGGCCGCGCGCGGCGACGACGACCATCAGGGAGGGATCGCCGATGTTCAGAACTAAGGAGCGCCGGCGCGCGGCGACCGGCACGTTGGTCGGCGCGGATACGCGCATCCAGGGCGACATCGAGTTCAAGGGCGGTCTGCACATCGACGGTTACGTGCGCGGCAACGTCGTCTCCGTCGACGAGAACGGGGCCGTGCTGTCGATCAGCGAGCACGGCTGCGTGGAAGGGGGCGTCTCGGCGTCTCACGTGCGGCTGAACGGCACGGTGAAGGGCGACGTCAAGGCGACGGAGCGGATCGAACTCGGTCCGCGGGCCAGGGTCATAGGGAACGTCCAGTACAAGCTGATCGAGATGGCGGTCGGCGCCGAGGTCAACGGCAAGCTGATCCACGAGAGCGAGCATCGGCCGTCCGCGGCCGACGAGGACGCCTCGCCCGCGGGCCCGGTGAAACTGGTCGGAGAATAGTGCAATGAGCCAACCTGATTGGGCGGATCGCGAGCCGCCGCTGCATTTCACCGATGCGGCCGCGGCGAAGGTCAGTCAGCTCATCGAGGCCGAAGGCAATCCGGACCTGAAGCTGCGCGTCTATATCCAGGGCGGCGGCTGCTCCGGTTTCCAGTACGGCTTCACGTTCGACGAGGAAGTGCAGGAAGGGGACACCGAGATCGAGAAGGGCGGCGTGACGCTCCTCGTCGATCCGTTGAGCGTCCAGTACCTGCAAGGTGCCGAGATCGACTACAAGGAAGACCTCTCCGGCGCGCAGTTCATCATTCGCAATCCGAACGCGACGACGACCTGCGGCTGCGGCTCGTCGTTCTCGATCTGACGCCTGCGCCGCGGGCGGACGCAATCCGCAGCCCGATGGCTTCCGACGAGGAACTCGGTGACGTCATCGCGGCCGTCGACCTCGGTTCGAACAGCTTCCACATCGTCGTCGCGCGTGCGCGCGACGAGCGCGTCGCGATCCTCGATCGGCTACGCGAGATGGTGAGGATCGCGTCGGGCCTCGACGAGCAAGGGCGGCTCGACGAGGAAAGCCAGGCGCGTGCGCTCGCGTGCCTGAAGCGCTTCGGGCAGCGGCTGCGCGACATGGACGCGCGCCGGGTTCGCGTCGTCGGCACGAGCGCGCTGCGCCGAGCGAAAAACGCGGAGGCCTTCCTTGCGGCGGCCGAGGTGGCGCTCGGCGGCCATCCCGTCGAGGTGATCTCCGGAATCGAGGAAGCGCGGCTGATCTACCTCGGCGTGTCGCACCATTCGCCCAGCGGACCGGGAGCGACGCTCGTCGTCGACATCGGCGGCGGCAGCACCGAGCTCATCATCGGCGAGGGTCACGAGCCGAAGCAGCTGGAAAGCTTGAGCGTCGGCTGCGTGGACTTGAGCCGCAGGCATTTCCCCGACGGCAGGCTGACGCGCGAGGCCTTCGATCGCGCCCGGCTCGACGTGAAGCTCGAGCTTCGCTCCGTCCGCGAGCCGTTCCGCCGCCACGGCTGGGCGAGAGCGTTCGGCTCGTCCGGAACGATCAGAGCGGCGGCCGAGATCTCGCGCGCGCTCGGCTTGACGGACGGCGGCGTTGCGCCCGAGTCGCTCGAGGTGATCATCGACGAGATGATCGCCGCGCGCCGCGTCGACGACCTCGAGCTGCCGCGCCTCGGCGCCGAGCGCGCGGCGGTTTTCCCGGGCGGCATCGCGATCCTCGTCGAGGTGCTCGAGAGCCTCGGCATCGACCGTCTCGAGCCGAGCGACGGCGCGCTGCGCGAAGGGCTTCTGTACGACATGCTCGGCCGACTGCGCCACGAGGACGCGCGCGAGCGCTCGGTGCGCGGATTCGAGCGGCGCTTTCACGTCGACGAGGAGCAAGGCGCGCGCGTCAAGGCGACGGTCGAAGCGCTCCTCTCGCGCGTGGAACGCGAGTGGCGTCTCGACGACGAGCGTTGCCGCCTGCTGCTCGCGTGGGCCGCTCGCCTCCACGAGGTCGGGCTCGACATCGCGCATTCGAAATACCACCTGCACGGCGGCTATCTGCTCGCGAACGCGGATCTGCCGGGCTTCGGGCGCGTCGAGCAGCAGCTGCTCGCGACGCTCGTCAAGTGCCATCGCCGCAAGGTCGACCTGGATGCGATCGCGGAGCTTCCGGCCGCGTGGCGCGAACCGGCGCTCAAGATGATCGTATTGCTGAGGCTCGCGGTGCTGCTCAACCGCGGGCGCGGCCCGTTCGAGCTGCCGCCGTTGCGCGTGGCGGCAGGCGAAGACCGCCTTTCGCTCGTATTCCCGGCCGGCTGGCTCGAAGCGAATCCGCTGACGGACGCCGATCTCGAGCAGGAGCGGCGCTGGCTCGACGATGCGGGCTTTACGCTCGAGGTCGCGTCGGGGCCGTCTCAGGACGCTTCGGCGAGCGCGGCCAGCAGGCGCTCCTGAGCGCAGACCGGCGCCTCGCCCTCCTTCGGCTGGACGAGCTTGTACGTGCCGTCCGGCTGCAGGAGCCAGGCCTGCACGTTGTCGGCGAGATAGAGCTCGAGATCGCCGATCAGCCTCGCCTTGTGCTGCGGATCGAGGATCGGATACATGACCTCGATGCGGCGGAAGAAATTGCGGTCCATCCAGTCCGCGCTCGCGCAGTAGACTTCCTCGCGCCCGCCGTTCCGGAAGTAGTAGCAGCGCGAATGCTCGAGGAAGCGGCCGATGATCGAGCGGACGCGGATATTCTCCGAGATTCCCGGCAGCCCGGGCCGCAGGCTGCAGATGCCGCGCACGATGAGGTCGATCTCGACGCCGGCGATCGACGCTTCGTAGAGCGCGCGGATCACTTCCGGCTCGACGAGCGCGTTCAGCTTCGCGACGATCCGCCCGCGTGAGCCTGCCGCCGCGTGGCGGGTCTCGCGCCGAATGAGATCGAGCAGCCGGTCGTGCAGGTTGAACGGCGACTGCGACAGGAGCGTGAGCGGCTGGGTCTTCATGAGGCTCGTGAGCTGCATGAAGACCTGATGCACGTCCTCGCCGAGCTGCTCGTTCGCCGACAGCAGGCCGTAATCGGTATACGCGCGCGCGGTGCGGGGATGGTAGTTGCCCGTGCCGAGATGCACGTAGCGCCGGAGTTTCCCCTTCTCGCGGCGCACGACGAGCGTCATCTTGCAATGGGTCTTGTAGCCGACGACGCCGTACACCACGTGCGCGCCGGCCTCCTGCAGCTTGCTCGCGAGCCGGATATTCGCGGCCTCGTCGAAGCGCGCGCGCAGCTCGATCAGCACCGTGACTTCCTTGCCCGCCTTGGCCGCCGAGACGAGGCTCTCGGCGAGCGGCGAGTCGGGCGTCGTGCGGTAGAGCGTCTGCTTGATCGCGAGCACGTCGGGGTCGTTCGCGGCCCGGTACACGAAATCCGCGACGGGCGCGAAAGACTCGTACGGGTGATGCAGCAGCACGTCGCGCTTCGCGATCGCGTCGAAGATGTTCGTGTTGACGAGCTCCTTCGGAATGCCCGGCGTGAACGGCGGGTACTTCAGGTCCGGGCGGTCGACGAGGTCGTAGACGGCCAGCAGGCGGTTCAGGTTCACCGGGCCCGGCACGCGGTAGTGGTCTTGCGGTCCGAGCTGAAAATGGTTCAGCAGGTAGTCGGCGAGCTCGTTCGTGCAGTCGTGCGCCGTCTCGAGGCGCACGGCCGCGCCGTATCGGCTTTCGAAGAGCTCGCCTTCGAGCGCCCGCATCAGGTCGTCGACATCCTCGTCGTCGACGTAGAGATCGCTGTTCCGGGTCACGCGGAACTGATAGCAGCCGTCGATCTCCATGCCGGCGAACAGCTGGTCGACGAACGCGTGGATCACCGACGACAGGAACACGAAATGCGATTCGCCCCGCTCGACGAGCTCCGCCGGAAGCTGGATCAGGCGCGGAAGCGACCGGGGCGCCTGCACGATCGCGCGATGACACGGTCGGCCGAAGGCGTCGCGCCCGTGCAGGCTCACGATGAAGTTCAGGCTCTTGTTCTGAATGCGCGGGATCGGCCGCGTCGGGTCGAGCGTCGTCGGGCTCAGCACCGGCACGATCTCGTCGTGGAAGAGCCGCTCGAGCCAGTCGCGCTGCGCGTCGGTCCACTCGTCGCGGCGCACGAACCGGATGCCTTGCGTGCGGAGCGCAGGAATCAGCTCGTCGTTCAGCACGCGGTACTGCTCCGCGACGATGCCGGCCGTCTTCTCCGCGATGCGCTTCAGGACCTCGGCCGGGCTCAAGTTGTCCGGGCCCGCCGGAGCGGAGCTGACCTCGACGCGTTGCTTCAGACCCGCGACCCGGATCTCGAAGAACTCGTCGAGATTCGTCGACGAGATGCAGAGGTATTTCAGTCGCTCGAGCAGCGGGACCTTGGGATCCTTCGCCTGCTCGAGCACGCGCTGATTGAACTCGAGCTGCGAAAGCTCGCGATTGATGTAGTAATCGGGGAGCTTGAGGTTCGGCGCGTCCATTTGTCGGGCCCGCATCGGCGGCCATGCCCGCGATTCACGGCGAGTATACGCCGCCGAGCAGCGCCGGCCTTCGTGCGCCCGTCACGGACGGAAGATTGCCGGGCCGGCCCTCGAGCCGCGCGCGCGCAAGCCACGCGAAGGCCGCACCTTCGACCCAGTCCGGCCCGATGCCGTAGCGCTCGGTCGTCTCGACCGGCACTCGCGCGGTGCGCTCGAGGCGCCGCAAGAGATCGGTGTTGTGCGCGCCGCCGCCGCAGACGATGAGCCGCGCGCAGCCGGGCGCATGGCGAGCGACGGCCGACGCGATCGTCTCGGCCGTGAGCTCGGCGAGCGTCGCCTGCACGTCGCGGTCGTCCGGCCTCGCGCCGATCGCGGCCAGTCGTGCGTCGAGCCACGCGATATTGAAATGCTCACGGCCGGTCGACTTCGGCGGCGGCGCTTCGAAGTACGGCTCCTCGAGCAGTGCCGCGAGCAAGTCTCGGTCGACGCGGCCTCCGGCCGCCCACTCGCCGCGCTCGTCACGGGGAAGCCCTCGGGCGCGCTCGATCCAGCGGTCGAGCAGCGTGTTGCCGGGGCCGGTGTCGAAGCCGAGCACGTCGCGCCCCGGCGCGAGCACCGTGACGTTCGCGATGCCGCCGATATTCACGACGACCCGCGTCTCCGACGGGTCGGCGAACCGCCACGCGTGAAACGCGGGCACGAGCGGCGCGCCTTGCCCGCCGAGCGCGATGTCGAGCCGGCGCAGATCGGCGACCGTCGTGATGCCCGTTCGCGCGGCGACGACGTTCGGGTCGCCGAGCTGCAGCGAGAACGGCTCGGGCGGGGCGGGCTTGTGGAAGACGGTCTGGCCGTGATGGCCGATCGCGGCAATCCGCGACGGCGCGATCCCGGCGCGCGACGCGATGCCGAGCGCGCACGCGGCGAAATGCTCACCGAGAGCGACGTCGAGGCTGCCGAGCTCCGCGAGCGAGATCTCCGGCCGATCGATCAGGTCGACCACGCGTTTCCGGAGCTCCGGCGGATACGGCAGCGTCTCCGCGGCGAGCACGCGGAGGTGCGCGTCGTCGATCTCGCAGAGCACGGCGTCGACGCCGTCGACGCTCGTGCCGGAGATGAGGCCGATATAGAGCTCAGTCATCGGCGGCCCCGGTTGCTGGAGGTCGTGTCGGTCGACCGTTTCGCGAAGCGGGTTTCAGTTCGCGGCCGCCGCGGACGCGAAACGCTCGCTCTGAACGCGGTCGAGCCGTTCCCACAGCGGCTCGGTTCTCGCCTTGAAATCGGCGAGGGCCGACGGCGGGACGGGATCGGCCGGCGGCAGCGGAACCGTGCGCGGATTTTGATGGACGCCGTTGACGCGGTACTCGTAGTGCAGGTGCGGGCCGGTCGCGAGGCCCGTGGCGCCGACGTAGCCGATGACGTCGCCCTGTTTCACGCGGCTGCCGACCTTGTGCTGCGAGAAGCGCGACAGGTGCGCGTACACCGTCGTGATGTTTCCGCCGTGCTCGATCATCACGACGTTGCCGTAGCCGCCGTTCTTGCCGCGGAAGGTGATCTTGCCGTCCCCGGCGGCCCGTACAGGCGTGCCGGTGGGCGCGGCGTAGTCGACGCCGCGATGCGCGCGGATCGTGTTCAGCACCGGATGCCGGCGTTTCAGGTCGAAGTTCGAGCTGATCCTTGTGAAATCGACCGGGGCGCGGAGGAAGGCCTTGCGGACGCTGCGTCCGTCCGGAGTGAAGTAGTCGCTGCGTCCGGATTCGTCCGTATAGCGAGCCGCCCGGTATACGGTGCCGCGGTTCACGAATTCAGCGGCGACGATCTCGCCGTCGCCGAGCTTCACGCCGTCGCGATAGTGTTCCTCGTAGATCACCGTGAACGAATCGCCGGCGCGCACGTCCTGGATGAAATCGATATCCCAGCGGAAGATGCCGGCCATGCTCATCGTCAGCGCGTCGGACATGCCGGCCGCGGTCGCGGCTTCGAACAGCGACGAGCGAATCTCGCCGTGCGCGACGCGCTCCTTGATCTCGATCGGCAGGTCGATCGTCTTCGCGTCGAAACCCGACTCGACGCGCTGGATCGCGAGCATGCGGAAGCGGTCGATCTCGCGCAGCAGCGACAGCACTTGTCCGTCGCGATGCGCGACCCTGATCGTGTCGC
>PKRJ01000115.1 GCA_017577365.1 Gammaproteobacteria bacterium
CGGTGCCGACGTGAACATCGGCGCAGGCACGATCACGTGCAATTACGACGGCGCGAACAAGCACCTCACGGTGATCGGCGACAACGCGTTCATCGGCTCGAACACCGCGCTCGTGGCGCCGGTCGAGATCGGCGAGGGTGCGACGATCGGCGCCGGATCGACGATCACGAAGAATGCGCCCGCGGGCGAGCTGACCGTGGCGCGGTCGCGCCAGACGACGATCGAGGGCTGGAAGCGGCCCGTGAAGAACAAGAAGTGAGTTTCACATGTGCGGAATAGTCGGAGCCGTCGCCGAACGGAACATCGTTCCCGTCCTGCTCGAAGGCTTACGGCGACTCGAATATCGCGGCTATGACTCGGCCGGCCTCGCCGTCGTGCAAGCGGACGGCAGCATTGCGTTGTGCCGGACCGTCGGCAAGGTCTCGGAGCTCGAAGCGAAGCTCTATCAACGTCCGTGCACCGGTCGGCTCGGGATCGCGCATACGCGCTGGGCGACGCACGGCGGCGTCACGGAGAACAACGCGCACCCGCACCTTTCGGGCGACCGGGTCGCGGTGATTCATAACGGCATCATCGAGAACTTCCAGCCGATCAAGGACGAGCTGATTGCGAAGGGCTACGAGTTCAAGTCGGAGACCGACACCGAGGTCGCCGCGCACCTCGTCCACGAGTATCTGAAGCACGGCCACGACCTGCTCGAAGCCGTGCGGCTCGCGACGAGCCGCTTCATCGGAGCGTATGCGCTGCTCGTCGTCGACGCGCTCGATCCCGAGCGCATCGTCGTGACGCGCGTCGCGAGCCCGCTCGTGATCGGCCTCGGCATCGGCGAAAACTTTGTCGCGAGCGGCGTGCCCGCGCTGCTGCCGGTGACGCAACGGTTCATCTACCTGGAGCAGGGCGATATCGCGGAGATCCGCCGCGAGTCTATTCGGATCTTCGACGCGAACGGCAACGCGGTCGAGCGTCCGGTGCACGAGACACACTGGAGCCCCGACGCCGCGGAGAAAGGCCCGTACCGCCACTTCATGCTGAAGGAGATCTTCGAGCAGCCGGCGGCGATCACCGATACGCTCTACGGCCGCGTCTCGAATCGCCGCGTGGTGCCCGAATCGCTCGGCCCGCGCGCGCTCGAGTTGCTGCCGCAAGTGCAGAACGTTCACATCGTCGCGTGCGGCACGAGCTATCACGCCGGCAAGGTCGGCCGGTATTGGCTCGAGGCGTTGGCCGGCGTGCCGTGCACGGTCGAGATCGCGAGCGAGTACCGTTACCGCGCGCCGGTCGTGCCGCCCGGCACGCTGTTCGTGACGCTGTCGCAGTCCGGCGAGACGGCCGATACGCTCGAGGCGCTTCGCGCTGCGAAGCGGATGAGCTACATAGGCTCGCTCACGATCTGCAACAGCCCGCACAGCTCGATCGTGCGCGAGTCCGATCTCGTGATGATGACGCAGGCGGGGCCGGAGATCGGCGTCGCGAGCACGAAGGCGTTCACGACGCAGCTGCTATCGCTGCTGCTCGTGACGTTGATGCTCGGACGCCATCGCGGAATGTCGCCCGAGCGCGAGGAAGAGCTCGTCGCGCATCTCTATCACGTCGCAGCCGCCGTCGAGCAAGTGCTCGCGATGAACGATACGCTGAAGCTCCTCGCCGAGGACTTCGCCGAGAAGCAGCATGCGCTCTTCCTGGGCCGCGGGCCGATGTGGCCGGTTGCAATGGAAGGGGCGCTGAAGCTCAAAGAGATTTCCTACATTCATGCCGAGGCCTATGCCGCAGGCGAGCTCAAGCACGGGCCGCTCGCGCTGATCGACGAGGAGATGCCCGTCATCGTCGTCGCGCCGAACAACGATCTGCTCGATAAGCTGCAGTCGAACATGCAGGTCGTGCGTGCGCGCGGAGGGCAGCTATATGTGTTCGCGGATCGGGAAACCGGTATCGAGCCGGAGCCCGGCATGAAAGTTATTCCGATGCCGCACGCCGACCGACTGATCGCACCGATCGTGTACACGGTGCCGCTGCAGCTACTGGCGTATCACGTCGCGGTGCTCAAAGGTACCGATGTCGATCAACCGAGGAACTTGGCGAAGTCGGTGACGGTGGAGTGAGGACTCTGGTGGGAACGAACAATAGAGATGTTCTAGAGACAAATAGTCGTTCCGAGGAGAAAAAAGACAAATAGTCATTCCGCGGGTCGCCTAAGTATCTGGTCCGTAAGAGCGCATTTCGCGACCGCCTCGGAGGGCGACCGCTTCCTTGTCACAAGTTGCGAGTTCTCGGACCCGAACAGACTGAAGTGACAAATAGATGTTCCGAAAGCGCTAGCGAACCAATAAAGTGTAGAAGTCAATACTTGATCTGACAGTCTGCGCTTTCTCTCCGAGTGTCGGTCGGCTTCGTC
>PKRJ01000056.1 GCA_017577365.1 Gammaproteobacteria bacterium
CTCCTGGTCCGGCCGATCGAGCCGTTCCTGAGCGGGGGAAAGCTCAAGTACCTTAGCCCGACGGACCCCTTCTTCCTCACGCTCAAGCTCGCGGTGGTGGTGGGGGCTCTCCTCGCCTCGCCCATCGTTTTCTACCAGATCTGGGCGTTCGTCGCACCGGCGCTGCTGCCGCGGATCAAGCAGATCGACAAAGAACGCTTCGTGATGGTCGTCGATCAGGGCTTTACCGGGCAGGTCGGCGTGATGCCTGCCTGGGGAATGAACCCCAACGTCAACAGATACTACGACGAGCTATGGGCGTATCTTCGAGCACGATCGGACGGCGTTTTGCCGCCCGGAAGACCGGAGCGACTGCCGGAGGAATGATGAGAGTTTCTCTTGCAGCGATCGCGCTCGCGGCGCTCGTCGTCACGGGCGCTCGAGCACAAGTTCCTGAGACGACGGTGCCGCCCGAGGCGGCGCCGAACGTTCCGCAACCCGCCGCGCCGTCCGAGGCGTCGCCGAGCGCGAACGCCGAGCAGAACGTCGCGATGGCGCCTTCCGAGGAGAAGCTCAAGGTCTGTGCCGATCCGAACAATCTGCCGTTCTCGAACCGTGAACGCGAAGGCTTCGAGAATCGGCTCGCCGAAGTCTGGGCGCGCGAGCTCGGCCGCGAGCTCGAGTACACGTGGTTCCCGCATCGGCGAGGTTTCGAGCGTCACACGCTGAACGCCCAGGATCCGATCACGGGCGAGCACCTATGCGACGTGATCATGGGCGTGCCGCTCGGCTACGACCTCGCGATGACGACGCGCCCGTATTACCGGTCGACTTACGCGTTGGTCTACCTCGAGGACAGCGGGCTCGGCGTCGAGACCGGCGAGGAGTTCCTTGCACTGCCGCCCGAGAAGCGCAATGCGCTCAGGATCGGCGTTTTCACGCCGAGCCCGGCCGCGCAATGGCTCGCGTTCCACGGCATGCATCGTCAGATGGTGCCGTATCCGGTGCTGCAGGCCGACCCCGCGGCGTATCCGGGGCAGATCATCGAGCGTGAGCTGCTCGAAGGGCGAATCGATGCGGCGATCCTGTGGGGGCCGATCGCGGGCTATTTCGCGTCGCGCGTCGCACCGCGCAAGGTCGTCGTCGTGCCGCTGCGCTCGGAGCAGGGCGTGCAGTTCGATTTCCCGATCGCCGCGGGCGTTCGATTCGGCGACCGCGAACGGCGCGCGATGATCGAAGACGTCATGGCGCGCACGCAGGACGAGGCGGTGGGGCTGCTTCGCGCGTATCACATCCCCGCGACGCCGGTGCCCGACGAGCTCGTCTACGTGACGAACGAGGACGGGGGCACGATCAGCGTGATCTCGACTCTCGCCCAGCGCGTCGTCGGCGAGATCGAGGTGGGAACGCGGCCGCGCGGCGTCGAGGTCAGCCGCGACGGCAGATTCGTCTACGTCGCGCTGTCGGGATCGCCGAAGTGTCCGCCGTCGATGCCGGACGAGGAGTGCGAGAAGCTGACGGCCGACAAGTCGAAAGACGGCATCGGCGTCATCGACGTGCGCGAACGGCGCGTCGTGCGCGTGCTGCCGGGCGGCTCCGATCCCGAGGAGTTCGACGTCGACGCCGCGGGCAAGCGGCTTTACGTCTCGAACGAGGACGTGAATACGATGTCGATCGTCGATTTGGCGACGGGCGAGGTGATCCGCGTCGTTCCGGTCGGACGCGAGCCCGAGGGCGTCCGGTTGAGCCCCGACGAGAAGAAGGTCTACGTGACGAGCGAGAGCGATCACGGGGTCACGGTCGTCGATACGGCGAGCGGCGAGGTCGTCGGCAGCATCGCGGTCGGATGGCGGCCGCGCGATTCCATCTTCACGCGAGACGGCAAGCGCGCTTTCGTCTCCGCGGAGCACGGCGGTGAGGTCGCCGTCATCGACGTCGAGCAAAACCAGGTCGTCGAGAAGATCACGCTGCCGATGGGGGCGCTGCCGATGGGATTGGCGCTCTCGCCGGACGAGCGTCGCCTCTACGTCGCGAACGGCCGCGCGGGCACGGTGTCGGTGATCGACGTCGAACGCTCGCAGGTCGTCGCCAACGTGAAAGTCGGCGAGAGGCCGTGGGGCATCGGGCTCACGTCGGACGGCAAATTCCTCTACACGGCGAACGGACCTTCGAACGACGTCTCCGTGATCGACACCGAGTCGCTGAACGTCGTCGCGACGATTCGCGTCGGCGATACGCCGTGGGGGATCGCGGTCGGCTCGAACATCGACTCGACGCTCTGATCTTCTCCGCGGCACCGAAGCCGCGCGTCGACGCGCGGCTCGGCCGCCGACGCATCACGGCGTGATTGCGACCTTCAGCACCCCGTCGCGCTGGTTCGCGAACAGCTCGTACGCCTGCTCGATCTCGTCGAGCTTGAAGCGATGCGTGACGAGCGGCGTGAAGTCGATGTCGCCGCTCGCGACGACGTTCATCAGCCTTCGCATGCGCTCCTTGCCGCCCGGGCACAGCGACGTGACGATCTTGTGATCGCCGAGCCCCGCGGCGAACGCGCCGAGCGGCAGCGTCAGATCCGTCGAGTAGACGCCGAGGCTCGACAGCACGCCGCCGGGCCGCAGCACGCGCAGGCACGCCTCGAAAGTCCGCTGCGTCCCCAGTGCCTCGATCGCGACGTCGACGCCGCGTCCGTCGGTGAGGCGCAGGATCTCGTCGACGGGATCGGCCTTCTTGAAGTCGACCACGACGTCGGCGCCCATGCGCTTCGACATCTCGATGCGCTCGGGCACCGTCTCGACGGCGATCACGGTCGACGCTCCGCGCAGCTTCGCACCCGCCGTCGCGCACAGCCCGATCGGTCCCTGGGCAAAGACGGCGACGACGTCGCCGATCTGCACCTCGCCCCGCTCGGCGGCGACGAAGCCGGTCGACATGATGTCCGGGCACATCAGCACTTGCTCGTCGGACAGCCCGTCCGGGATCGGCGCGAGATTCGCCATCGCGTCGGGCACGCGGACGAACTCCGCCTGACAGCCGTCGATCGTGTTGCCGAACTGCCAGCCGCCCATCGGCTTCCAGCCGTGGCCCGTATCGCACGACTGCGAATGAAAGCCGGCGAGCGACGCGTAGCTCTGCCCGCTCGGCGTGATCGCGCCGGCGATGACGCGCTGTCCCTCGCGATATCCGCGCACGGCCGAGCCGAGCTTCTCGATGATGCCGACGGGCTCGTGACCGATGATGAGTCCGCGCTCGACCGGGTACTCGCCTTTGAGAATGTGCACGTCGGTGCCGCAGATCGTCGTCGTCGTGATCCGAAGCAGCGCATCCGTCGGCCCGATGTCGGGAATCGGCTTCTCGTCGAGAACGATTCGTCCCGGCTCGACGAATACGGCCGCCTTCATCTTGCCCGCCATGTTTCTTCTCCGCCTGTTCGATTGATTGCAGTCTCGCGCGCGCCGCTGCCAGCGGGAATTCGTACTGTCCGCGACTTGCGCTCGACTCGTGCCATCGGGCAGCGTGAGCGGCGGATCTCTCGCGGCGTGCTGTGCACATGCTCGACAAGCACGACTGGGCGCATTTCCTGACGAGCCGGCGGATCGGCTATTTCTCGATGGAGATCGCGCTCGAGCCCTCCATCCCGACGTACAGCGGCGGCCTCGGCGTGCTGGCCGGCGACACGCTGCGCTCGGCGGCCGATCTCGAGATACCGATGGTCGCCGTGACGCTCGTGAGCCGGCAAGGCTATTTTCGCCAGGAGATCGACGCGGAGGGCCGGCAGATCGAGCATCCCGATCCGTGGAACCCGGCGGATCGCGCGGACACGCTGCCGGCCAAGGTCTCCGTGCGCATCGAGCGGCGCATCGTGTGGGTCGGCGGCTGGCTGTACGTGCTCACCGGGCTCGGCGGCGGACGCGAGCCCGTGATCCTGCTCGATACCGACTTGCCCGAGAACGCGCCGGAGGATCGCCGCATCACCGATCATCTCTACGGCGGCGATGCCGCGTATCGCCTGAAGCAGGAGATCGTCCTCGGCATCGGCGGCGTTCGCATGCTCGAGGCGCTCGGCTTTCGCGTGATCGGCTATCACCTGAACGAAGGCCACTCGTCGCTGCTGACGCTGCAGCTGCTCCGCAGGCACGCGTATTCGCCCGAGGACGTGCGTCCCGGCGAATCCCCCTACGACGTTCCGCGCGTGCGCGATCTGTGCCATTTCACCACGCATACGCCCGTCGAGGCGGGCCACGACCGTTTTCCGTACGACCTCGTCGATCGGGTCCTCGGCGATATCGTCGACGGCGAGACGCTGCGCCGCTACGCCGGCGCGAGCGATCTCAACACGACGCGGCTCGCGTTGAATCTCAGCGAGCACGTGAACGGTGTCGCGAAGCGGCACGCCGAGACGTCGCGCAGGCTCTTCCCCGGCTACGAGGTCGCCGCGATCACGAACGGCATCCACCCGAGCACGTGGGCGCATCCGCGTATCGCATCTCTCTACGACCGGTACATTCCGGGGTGGCGCATCGAGCCCGAGCTCTTGATGCGCGCCGATTGCTGTATCCCGTCGGATGCGCTGTGGGAAGCGCACCAGCAGGCGAAGCGCGAGCTGCTCGAGCTGATCCGCGCCCGATGCGGCATCGCGCTCGATCCGGAGCGTCCGCTGATCGGTTATGCGCGCAGAATGACCGAGTACAAACGGCCGGAGCTGCTCTTCGCCGATATCGAGCGGCTGCGCGGAATCGCCGCGCGCCAGCCGTTCCAAGTCGTGCTCGCGGGCAAGGCGCATCCGCGCGACGAGTCCGGCAAGCGTGCGATCGAGCGGCTGAACGCCGTGATTCGGCAGCTCGGCGCCGAAATTCCGATGGCGTTCGTGCCGAACTATGGGCTCGACGTCGCGCTCGCGATGGTTTCCGGCGTCGACGTCTGGCTCAACACGCCGCAGCCGCCGCTCGAAGCGTCGGGAACGAGCGGCATGAAAGCGGCGCTCAACGGCGTACCGAACCTTTCGGTGCTCGACGGGTGGTGGGTCGAGGGGCATATCGAAGGGGTGACGGGCTGGGCGATAGAAGACGACGGCCGAGGCTCCGAGCCCTCGGCGGCCGCGCACTCGCTATACGACAAGCTCGAGCGCGCCGTGTTGCCGCTCTTCGCGGACCGTCCCGCGTGGACGCGCTTGATGCAGAGCGTCGTCTCGCGCAACGCGTCGCTCTTTCACAGCCATAGAATGATGCGCCGTTATGCGGCCGAGGCGTACTTGCGCTGACGCGGACTGATGCGCAAGCCGCAGACGGCTTGCATTGCCGCGACGCGCGGCCCAGTATCGACACTTCTTTCTCGACGAGGCCGAGCATGGCTGTTTTTCCGCATACCTATACCGTGACGAGTACGGGCGGGCCGGACGGCGTGGTGCCGACCGAGAGCAAGGGGCTCCCGACGCTCGATACGACGCCTCCTCCGGAGTTCGGCGGCCCCGAAGGTTACTGGTCGCCGGAGACGATGCTCACCGGCGCCGTCGCAAGCTGTCTGATCCTCACGTTCCGTGCGTTGGCGCGGACGCGCAAGCTCGACTGGTCGTCGTTGAAGGTGAGCTGCGTCGGCGAGCTCGACAAGACGCGCGACGGATTGAAGTTCACGAAGTTCGTGATCGACGCCGTGCTGACGATCGGACCCGACGCGGACGAGCCGACGGCCCGCTCGGTGCTCGACAGCGCGAAGAAGCATTGCCTCGTGACCGCGTCGCTCACGGCCGAGACCGAGCTGCGCGCTACGATCGAGAAGGCGTGAGATAGAGCGCCGTTGCGCGTTCCCGATTCGAGCGGAAACCTGCCATGACGCCCTGGGCACGTCGGCTGCTCATCGCCAACGTCGCGTTGTTTCTCGTCACGCTCGCCGCCGCCGAAGTGCGGGAGCTGGCATTGCTCGTCGACCGGCTCGCGCTCGTGCCGGCGCTGATCCCGTATCGGCCGTGGACGATCGTGACGTACGCGTTTCTCCACGCGGACCTCCTGCATCTTCTGTTCAACATGATCGGCCTGTACTTCTTCGGCCCGCGGCTCGAAAGCGTGCTCGGCGCCCGCAGATTCCTCGGGCTCTACTTCACGAGCGCGATCGCCGCCGCGCTCGCGTCGCTGATGACGCCGTTCGCGGTGATCGTCGGCGCGTCCGGCGCGATATTCGGCATCCTCATGGGCTACGCGAAGTACTGGCCTCACGACCGCATCTACTTCTGGGGCGTGATCCCGATCCAGGCCCGCTGGTTCATCGTGCTGCTCGCCGCGTATTCGATCGTCGGCGGTCTGCGGAGCGGCGGCGGGATCGCGCACTTCGCGCACCTCGGCGGCATCGTCGGCGGCTGGATCTTCTTGAGGACCATGGAGGCGAGGTCGCGCGCGGCGCGTTTTCGAAAGCAGGCCGCACCCGCCGCGAAGCGCGTCACCGAGGCCGAGCTCGAGCGCTGGCGGCGGATTCCGCGCGAGTCGCTTCACCCCGTCAACCGCGAGGAGCTCGAGCGGATTCTCCGCAAGATCGACGAGCGGGGAGCGGATAGCCTCGATCCCGGCGAACGGGCGTATCTCGAGCGGCTCAGCGCGGCCGATTGACCGTCGCCGCGCTCATCGGAACTCGATGCGCTCGTAGCGCAGTCTCGCTTCCGGCACGCCGAGGGCGCGCATGCGCTCTCGGACCGCCGCGAGCAGCCCGAGCGGTCCGCAGAAACTGATCTCGACTTCCGCCGTGCCCGCCGAGCGAACGATGCGATCGAGCTGCTCGCGGAACTCCGGGCTCGATGGGCCCTCGCGCACGGGAACGAACGACGCGCCGCGGCTCTTGGCGAGCTTCGCCAGGGTCTCCGCGCTCGGAAACTCGCGCCCCGGCGTGAAGAAATAGAACAATGTCACGTGCTCGAAGTCGCGCGCCTTGTCGTCCACGAGCCAGGAAACGAACGGCGAGATGCCGACGCCTCCGGCGATCCATATCTCGCAGCTCGCGGGTTTACGCTCGAAGCGGCCGTACGGCCCGTAAAGCTCGGCGTGCATGCCCGGCGCGGCCCGCGCGACCAGCTCGCGGGTGTAGTCGCCGAGCGCACGAATCAGCAGATGCGCGCGGCCGTCGTGCGTATTGGCCGCGACGGTGAAGGGGTGCGGCTCGCGCAGGCCGTCCTCTTTCATGCGCAGAAACCCGAACTGCCCTGCTTTGAACGTCAACGGCCGTGCGACCGGCTCGAGCTCGAGGTGTATCGCCTCCGGGCCGGGCGATACGGCGGCGACGCGGTAATGACCATGGCGAGCCAGGAACGGGTAGAGCAGCAGCTTGTAGGCCGCCGCCGCGAGGCCGAGCGCGGACATCGCCGCGAGCCAGATGCCCGTCGCGTCGCTCAACGCGATCGGCGAGCGGAAGCTCGCCCAATGCAGCACGACGATCGCGAACAGCGGCCCCGACAGCTTGTGCCACCATCGCCAGACGCGATACGGGATCTTCCGGTTCAACGCGAGGAGCACAATCAGCATCAACGCGAGGAACGCGAGCTGGCGAACCAGACGAGTCGTGAACCTGGGAAGCTCGAGGATCGGCTGCACGACCCACGCTTCGTGCTGCGCGGCGAACGCGAAGTGGAACGAGGCGAACGCGAGCGCCCACACGCCCAACCATTTGTGCACTTCGTAAACGCGATCGAGCCCGCCGAACAACGACTCGACGACGCGCAAGCGCCCGCCGAGCACGGCCGCGGCGCCCATCAGCGAGACCGCGGTGACTCCGGCCGCGAGGCTCCAAGCCGCGAGCGTCAAGCGAGTTCCGGGTGCGATGTCGTGCATCGTCGCGGCGAAGCTCACCGCGGCGAGGAGGCCGATCGTATGCCAGGACTCGAGATGCATGGCGATGCCGCCGAGACGAGAAAAGGCTATCGTACGCGTGCCAACGGCGCGCGGCATTGCGGGTTTCCGACTATGCGGTGCATTCGCCTGCAGCGCCCGCGCGGACCAATCGAAGAGGTGACGCTCGCACATGCCGATCCCTGACTCGGACGTTTTCTGGCTCGGTGCCGTGACGAGCTTGCTCGCGGGCCTCGGCACGAGCGTCGGCGCGCTCGCGGTCTTCGTGCTGCGCGAGCCGTCGGCGCGAACCCTCATCGGTTTGATCAGCGGCGCGGCCGGCGTGATGCTCGCCGCGTCCTTCTTCTCGCTGCTCGAGCCCGCCTTCGCGTACGCGAGCGGCGAGGACGGTTCTCGGATCGGCGCCGGAGCGGCGGCGGTCGTCGTCGGCGTCTTCGTCGGCGCGGGTGCGCTCTTCGTGATTCATCGTTATGCGCCGCACGAGCATTTCGATCAGCGACGCGAGGGGCCGGAGCGAACGCGGTTCAGCCGCCTTTGGCTGTTCGTGATCGCGATCACGCTGCACAACTTTCCCGAAGGCATGGCCGTCGGCGTCGGTTTTGCCGGCGGCAATATCGCGAACGGCGCGGCGCTCGGGCTCGGCATCGGGCTGCAGAACATTCCGGAGGGGCTCGCCGTCGCGGTATCGCTGCTCGCGATCGGCTATCCGCGCAGCGTCGGGTTCGCGGTCGGCAGCCTCACCGGTCTCGTCGAGCCGATCGGCGGCGTGATCGGTGCCGCGGCGGTCGTGCTCGCCGAGCCCGCGTTGCCGGTGATCCTCGGCATGGCCGCCGGTGCGATGCTGTTCATCATCAGCGACGAGATCATTCCGGAAACCCACCGCGGGCCGCACCAGGATCTCGCGACGTTCGCGCTGCTCGGCGGCGTCGTCGTGATGATGCTGCTGAACGCCGCGATCGAGTAGCTCACGCCCGTGGCACAGCCCTTGCAGCCGTTCCCTTCATGGGAGGCTTCCGCTTGCTCGCGGCGTACGCCGCCGGCGCGGTGCTGGTCGGCTGCGGCGGTGACGCGCCGGAGGCCCCGGCGCCGCCGCAGCCCGAGGTCGAGGTCGTCATCGCCGAGCCTCGGGCGCTCGTGGACGTCGAGGAGGTGCCGGGACGCGTTCAGGCATATCGCACCGCAGAGGTGCGGGCACGCGTCGACGGCATCGTCGAGCGCCGCCTGTACGAAGAGGGCTCGAACGTCACGGAGGGCCAGGAGCTCTTCCTGATCGATCCGCGCGAGGCGCGCGCCGCCGTGAACGCGGCGCAGGCGGCCGTCGCGAGAGCCGAGGCGGAGGTCGCGAACGCGCGGCAGGAGGTCGAGCGCTACGAGGATCTCGTCGCCGATCGGGCCGTCAGCGAGCAGGAGTACGACGCGGCGGTCGCGCGTCTTCGTACCGCCGAGGCCGGCGCCGCCGAGGCGCGAGCGGAGCTCGAGCGCGCCGAGCTCGATCTCGAGTTCACGACCGTGACCGCGCCGATCGCGGGTCGCGCGGGCCGCGCGCAAGTCACCGAAGGCGCGCTCGTGAGCGCGACCCAGGCGACGCTGCTGACGCGCATTCAGCAGCTCGATCCGATCTACGTGAACTTCTCCGCGTCGAGCGGCAAGCTGCTCGACGTGCGCCGGCGCATCGCCGAAGGCGAGCTCGAGGTGCCCGAGCTCAAGCAGCTTCGCGTCACGCTGCGTCTCGAGGACGGCCGCGAGTACGAGCACGCGGGCTTCGTCGATTTTCTCGACCTTTCGATCGACGAGGAAACCGGCACGGCCGCGCTTCGCGCCGAGTTGCCGAATCCCGACTGGGTCTTGCTGCCCGGGCAGTTCGTCAAGGTGCGCATCGAGATCGGCGTGCGGCGCAACGTGACGATGATCCCCCAGCGCGCGGTCCTGATCTCCGCCGATTCGGCGAGCGTGATGGTCGTGGGCGGAGAGGGCACGGTCGAGCCGCGGCAGGTCGAGCTCGGTGAGATGCGCGGCGCCGACTGGGTCGTCCTCGACGGGCTCGTCGCCGGCGACCGCGTCATCGTCGACGGTTTGCAGAAGATCGAGCCCGGCATGCCGGTCGCGATCGCCGGATCGGATCCGGCCGACGAGAGCGCGAGCGCCGCGACGCCGCCGGACGGGGCGGCCGTTCCCGACGAGCGCGGCGCCGCGAGAGCGCAATGACGCCATGACGACGCGCTTCTTCATCGACCGGCCCGTGCTCTCGTGGGTCATCGCGCTCACGATCCTGCTCGCCGGCACGCTCTCGCTGCGTGCCCTGCCGATCGAGCAATATCCTTCGATCGCGCCGCCGTCGCTGTCGATCGAGGTCGTCTATCCCGGCGCGGACGCGACGGTCGTCGCGGAGAACGTCACGCAGGTGATCGAGCAGCAGCTGAACGGCGTCGACGGCTTTCAGTACATGTCGTCGACGAGCCGCTCCGACGGCGCAACCATCTCGGTGACGTTCGAGCCCGGCACCGATATCGACGTCGCGCAGATGGACGTGCAGAATCGCCTGAACGCCGTCGAGCAGCGCCTGCCCGAGGAGGTGCGCCGGCAGGGCGTGCAGGTCTTCCAGGCCTCGCAAAGCTTCCTGATGATCATCGCGCTCGTCTCCAAGAGCGGCGCGACCGATACGCTCGAGCTCGGCAACTTCGCGTCGGCGCGCGTCGTCGACGAGCTGCGCCGCGTCGACGGCGTCGGCGACGTCATCGAGTTCTCGTCGCCGTACGCAATGCGCATCTGGCTCGATCCGGAGCGGCTGTCGAGCTATCGGCTCTCGCCGGTCGATGTGCTCGAGGCGGTTCGCGCGCAGAACAGCCAGGCGGCCGGCGGCGCGACCGGCAACCCGCCGCACGCCGAAGGGGTGGAGCTCACGGCGACGCTCAAGACGCAGGGACGCTTCGAGACCCCGGAGGAGTTCGCGTCGATCATCCTGCGCGCGAACGCGGACGGCTCGGCCGTGCGGCTCGGCGACGTCGCCGACGTCGAGCTCGGCGCGGAGAGCTATCTCTTCAGCATCGAGATCGACGGGCGGCCCGCGGCCGGCATGGCCGTGCAGCTCGCGACGAACGCGAACGCGCTCGCAACGTCGGAGCGCGTCGTCGAGCGCATGAACCAGCTCGCGCTGGGTTTTCCGGACGACATCGATTGGACGATCGCGTTCGACACGACGCCGTTCATCCGCATCTCGATCGAGGAAGTCGTGGTCACGCTCGCCGTCGCGATGGCGCTGATCGTGCTCGTGATGTTCGTGTTCCTGCAGAGCTTCCGATCGACGCTGATCCCGACGATCGTCGTGCCGATCTCGCTCGCCGGCGGCGCGCTCGGCCTCGCGCTGTTCGGCTTCTCGATCAACGTGCTGACGCTCTTCGCGATGGTGCTCGCGATCGGCATTCTCGTCGACGACGCGATCGTCGTCGTCGAGAACGTCGAGCGCATCATGGAAGAGGAGGGGCTGCCCGCGTACGAGGCGACGGTCAAGGCGATGGGGCAGATCACGACCGCCGTGATCGCGTCGACGCTCGTGCTCGTCTCGGTCTTCGTGCCGATGGCGTTCTTCCCGGGCTCGACCGGCAGCATCTATCGGCAGTTCTCGCTGACGCTCGCGACGTCGATCGCGTTCTCGATGCTGCTCGCGTTGACGCTCGCACCGGCGCTGTGCGCGGCGCTGCTCGAGCCGAGAAAGCCGCGCCGCGCGTCGAATCCATTCGAGCTGTTCAACCGCGGCTTGAAGCACGTCACCGAGCGGTATCAGCGGGCCGTCGGAGCCGTGCTCGCACGGCCGGTCCTGCCGCTCGCGATCTTCGCCGTGCTCGCGGTCTCGGCCGCGGCGCTGTTCGTGCGCATGCCGGAGAGCTTCGTGCCGGAAGAGGATCAGGGCGTGCTGCTCACGGTCGTGCAGGCGCCGCCGGGCGCGACGCTCGACCGCACCGAGGAGGCGATCGATCAGGTCGTCGCGTTCTACCAGGCGGAGCCCGCGGTCGAGAGCGTCGCGCTCGTGCGCGGCTTCAGCTTCTTCGGGCAGGGACAATCGAACGCGATGACCTTCGTGACGCTCGACGACTGGAGCGAGCGCGACGACGAAGGCAGCGCGGCCGCGATCGTCGAGCGTGCCGGCGGCGCGCTCGCCGCGATCAAGGAGGCGCTCGTATTCGCGTTGAATCCGCCGCCGATCCCCGAGCTCGGCGAGTCGGGCGGCTTCACGTTCGTGCTGCAGGACCGCGCCGGGCACGGCCACGAGGCGCTCGTCGCGGCGCGCAACCAGCTGCTCGGCGCCGCGAGTCGAAGCCCCGTGTTCGCGCAGGTCCGCCCCGAGGGGCAGCCGGACGCGCCGCAGCTCGACGTCGACATCGATCGGATCGCGGCTCGTGCGCTCGGGCTTCCTATTCCCGCCGTCAACGAGACGCTGTCGATCGCGATGGGCAGCGCGTACGCGAACGATTTCATGTACGAGGGCCGTGTGCAGCGGGTCCTGGTCGAGGCGGCCGCGCCGTTCCGCATGACGCCGCAGGACGTCCTCGATCTCGAGGTGCGCAGCGAGACGGGACGCATGGTGCCTTTCGGCGCGTTCACCACGGTCAAGTGGACCTCGGGACCGACCGCGCTCGAGCGCTACAACGGCTACCCGTCGATGACGATCGCGGGCTCGCCGGCGCCGGGCTATTCCACGGGCGAGGCGCTCGACGAGATGGAGCGGCTCGCGGCCGCATTGCCTGCCGGATTCGCGTTCGAGTGGACGGGGTTGTCGTACGAGGAGCGTCAGGCCGCGGGGCAGGTCGCACCGTTGCTTCTGCTCTCGATCGTCGCGGTCTTCTTCGTGCTCGCGGCGCTTTACGAGAGCTGGTCGATTCCGGTCGCGGTGCTGCTCGTCGTGCCGCTCGGCGTGCTCGGCGCGGCGCTCGCATCCGTGCTGCGCGGTCTGCCGGCGGATGTCTATTTCAACATCGGCTTGATCGCGCTGATCGGGCTCGCCGCGCGCAACGCGATCCTGATCGTGCAGTTCGCGATCGAGGAGGAAGATGCGGGCCGAGATCCGCGGGAAGCCACGCTCGGCGCGGTGCGGCTTCGGCTCCGACCGATCCTGATGACCTCGCTGACATTCGTCTTCGCGATGGTGCCGCTCGTTATCGCGTCGGGCGCCGGTGCCGCGAGCCGGATCGCGGTCGGCACCGGCGTGATGGGCGGGATGATCGCCGCGACCGCGCTCGGTCTCTTCTTCACGCCCCTGTTCTATCTCACGATCCGCCGGCGGCTCGCCGGACGAGGCACCACGCTCGCGCGCCGTGCGGGCGCCGGTCCGACCGCGGATTCGCCGCATGCTTGAGCGCTACGCAATGCTCGGGGCCTTGGCCGCGCTCGCGGGGTGTCAGCTCGCGCCGCCGCATGTTCGTCCCGACCTGCCGGTCGCCGCCGAGTATCCGCGGGAGCTCGCCGGCGATCCGCTGCGCGGCCTGCGTGCGCACGAGATCCACTGGCGCGATTTCATCGAAGACGCGCGTCTCGAGGCGCTCATCGGCGCCGCGCTCGAGCGCAATCGCGATCTGACGCTTGCGATCGCGCGCATCGACGAGGCGCGCGGCGCGTTCCGCGTGCAGCGCGCCGACCGCGTGCCGACGCTCGCCGCGAACGCGGCGGCGACGCGCTCGAAAATCGTCGCCGGCGGCACGATCGGCGGGTTTCCGTCTGCCTCGGGCGGCACGCTCGAGAGCCGCTCGGCCGCGATCGCCGTCCCGGCCTTCGAGCTCGATTTCTGGGGCCGCGTGCGCAATCTGACGGATGCCGCGCTCGCTCAATATCTCGCGACGGAAGCCGCAGCGCGCGCGGCCGCGCTGTCGCTGATCCGCTCGATCGCCGATGCCTATCTCGGCTGGGTCGAGGCCGATTCGCGGATTCGTCTCGCGGAGGCGACGGTCAGGAGCCGCCGCGAGGAGCTCGCGATCGCGGAGCAGCGGCTCGAGGCGGGCGCGGTGTCCGCGCTCGAGGTCGCGCAGGTCGAGACATTGCTGACGCAGGCCGAGACGGAGCTCGCCGCGCTGCGCCTCGAGCGTGCCTTGAATGCGAACGCGCTCGGCGTGCTCGTCGGCGGGCCGCTCGATATCGACTTGCCTCCGCCCGCGCCGCTCGGACGCCAGGCGACCGACGCGCCGCTCGCCGCGGGCCTGCCGTCGGAGCTCCTCGCCGTGCGCCCGGATATCCTCGCGGCCGAGGAGAGGCTCCGCGCCGCGCGCGCGAACATCGGCGCGGCGCGCGCGGCGTTCTTCCCGTCGATCGCGTTGACGTCGCAGTCCGGCTACTCGTCGACCGAGCTCGACGGCATGTTCAGCCAGGACGGAAACACGTGGGCTTTCGGCCCGTCGCTGACCGTGCCGTTGTTCGATCTCGGCCGCCGACGCGCGAACGTGACGATCGCGGAGGCGCGGGAGCGCGTGGCCGTCGCCGAGTACGAGCTCGCGATCCAGACGGCGTTCCGCGAGGTCGCGGACGGCCTCGCGGGACGGCGCTATCTCGCCGAGCAGGTCGCGGCTCAGGAGCGCGCCACCGAGGCGCAGCGGCGGCTCGCCGAGCTCGCGAGGCGCCGCTACGAGGCGGGCGTCGTGAGCTTTCTCGAAGTGCTCGACGCCGAGCGTAATCTGTTCGACGCGGAGCAGGCGCTGCTCGAGGTCCGGCGCGCCGAAGCCGCGAACCTGATCGCGCTGTACGTGGCGCTCGGCGGCTCGATCGGCGAAGATTGACCCCATCGTGGGCGAAATCACCGTCATCGCGGACGCGAGCCCGCTGATCGGCCTCGCCGCCGCCGGCGAGTTCGAGCTGCTGCGCCGGCTTTACGGCACGCTGCTGATCACGCGCGCCGTGCTCGACGAGGTCTCGGCTGGCGGCAAACGCTTCGGCGCCCGCGAGCTCGAGGCGGCGCTTCGCGAGGGCTGGATACGCGCCGCGCCGACGCCGCTTTCGACGTGGCGCTTCGCGGAGCTCGGCGCGGGCGAGGCGAGCACGATCGCGCTCGCTCTCGAGCGCCGCGGCGCGCTCGTGCTGATGGACGATATCGCGGGCCGCGCACAAGCCGCAGCGCTCGGCGTCGCCGTGCTCGACTTGCCGGGCGTGCTGCTCGAGGCGAAACGCCTGGGGCTGATCGAGCGCGTCGAGCCGATTCTCGCCAAGCTCGCCCGCAAGGGTTTCATCGTGCCGGAACGCGCGGCCGCGGGCGTGCTCGAGGAAGCCGGAGAGCGCTGAGCCTTTCTAGTCGGCCCGAGCCTGCTCGCGCTCGCGGCGCTCACGGCGCTCGGCCTGCTTTTTCAGCGCGCGCTCGCGCAGCTTGTCGAGCCGTTGCTGCTGCGCCTCGGCATCGGGCTCGCGCGCCTTCGGCCGGACGCAATCGAGCACGGCCCAGTCGAGCTGGCGCTCCCAATCCAGCTGGTTCATCGCGCTCGTCGCCGCCTGAATGAAGAACAGGCTGATATTGAGCTCGCTTTCGAGCTCGCGGATCTCGAGCTGCGTGTAGCGCGAGCCGAGCCTGAGCGCGCCCTCGAGCGTGCAGTTGAACCCGCCTTCGCTACCGCGCGCATGGAAGTCTCCGATGCCTCCCGCGTTCTCGGCGTCGCCCCAGCGCCACGTGAAATCGTTCTGCGGAAGGTTCATGAATTGGGCGTTGGCGCTCGCCGGCAGCAGACATGCGGCCAGCAGCGCTGCGGCAGCCGTCGAGAACCGGTCGATCATCGCACTCGCTCCGTTCGGCTCGTGGGTCGTGCCGTTTCCACCGTATCGACGCCGGGGTGTTCTGGCAAGTACGCGCGGCTCGCGGTCTTGGTCCGCGGTACGGTTCTTGCTGGGAGGCACGGCAGACGTCGAGCGGAGCGCCCCGTTGAGCCGGGATTCGCAGCCTTCCGAGCGCCGGCCGCCGAGACCGGCGGAGGGCAAAGGAACGAAAACCACGAGGCCCGAGATGCCGCCGCGCAACGCGTGGCTGTGGTTCATCGTCATCCTCGCGCTCAATTTTCTGCTCGTCAGGATCTTCTTTCCGGCGGCGGACGAGGCCCTGACCGTTCCGTACACCGTATTCAAGGAAGAGGTCCGGAAAGACAACGTCGCCGCGATCTTCAGCCAGGGCGAGCGCATCGAAGGCCGGTTCGTCGAGCCGGTCACGTTTCCGCGGGTCGTCGGCGACGCCGCGGAGGGAACGGCGGCTCCGCGCACCGGCACGACGTTCACGACGACGCTCCCGTCGTTCGTCGATCCGGGGCTCGAGAATCTGCTGATCGAGCACGGCGTCGAGATCAGCGCCGAGCCGATTCGCACGGGATCGGGCTGGCCGCTCCTCGTGTTCGGATTCGGTCCCGCGCTCCTGATCATCCTGTTCTACGTGTGGCTCTTTCGCCGCGCCGCCCGGCAGGGCGGCGGTCTGATGGGCATCGGGCGCAGCAAGGCCAAGCGCTACGACGTCGAGCGCGACACGCGCGTGACGTTCGACGACGTCGCAGGGATAGACGAGGTCGAGAACGAGCTCGCCGAGATCGTCGACTTTCTGAAGAACCCGGAGAAATACACGCGCCTCGGCGGCACGGCGCCGAAGGGCGTGCTGCTCGTCGGCGCACCGGGAACCGGCAAGACGCTGCTCGCGCGCGCCGTCGCGGGCGAGGCCGGCGTGCCGTTCTTCTCGATGAGCGCGGCCGAGTTCGTCGAGATGATCGTCGGCGTCGGCGCGGCGCGTGTGCGCGATCTCTTCAGGCAGGCGCGCGAGCATGCGCCGGCGATCATCTTCATCGACGAGCTCGATGCGATCGGGAGGGCACGCGGCGGGCTGATTCTCGGCGGCTCGTCGGCCGAGCAGGAGCAGACGCTCAATCAGATACTCACGGAGATGGACGGCTTCTCGAGCCGCGAGGGCATCATCGTGCTCGCGGCGACGAATCAGCCGGACGTGCTCGATCGCGCGCTGCTTCGGCCGGGCCGCTTCGATCGCCGCCTCGTCGTGAATCTCCCGGACAAGAAGGGCCGCGCCGAGATCCTGAAGATCCACACGCGGCAGAGTCCGCTCGCGCCGGACGTGAGCCTCGAGGAGCTCGCGGCCGCCACGCCCGGTTTCTCCGGCGCCGATCTCCGCAACCTCGCGAACGAGGCGGCGCTGCTCGCCGCGCGCCGCAACCGCAACGACGTGAGTCGGCGCGACTTTCTCGACGCGCTCGAGAAGATCGTGCTCGGGCCCGAGCGGCCGCTGCTCTTGACGCGCGAGGACCGCGAGCGGATCGCGTATCATGAAGCCGGGCACGCCATTCTCGGAGTGCTCGTCCCCGGTGCGGATCCGGTGCATCGCGTGACGATCGTGCCGCGCGGTCATGCGCTCGGCGTCACGTATCAGCGTCCGGACAGCGACCGCTACAATTATCCGGAGGCCTATTTGCGTGCGCGAATCGTCGGCATGCTCGGCGGCCGCGCCGCGGAGGAGATCGTCTACGGCACGCGCACGACGGGCGCGGAGAACGATATCGCGCAGGCGACCGAGATCGCGCGCAACATGGTCACGCGCTGGGGGATGAGCGACGAGCTCGGCCTCGTCCAGCTCGCGCCGAAGCGGAATCCGTACTTGAGCGGCGACGGCGGCTTCGCTGGCGAGAAGCCGTTCAGCGAGGAGACCGCGCGGCTCGTCGATGCCGAGGTGCAGCGGCTGATCCGCGAGAGCCATCAAGAGGCGTTGCGGCTCTTGCGCGAGCATCGCCGCGAGCTCGATGCGCTCGTCGCGGCGCTGCTCGAGCGCGAGACGCTCGACGAGGAAGAGATCCTCGAGGTCACGGGTCTCCCGGCCGCACCGGCGCTCGAGGAGCGAGCGGAAAGGTACGCGGTTCGATAGGGAGATGACCGACGCGCCGCTCGTCAGCCTCTCACCGCGCGATTACGATGCGGTGCTCTTCGATCTCGACGGCGTGCTCACGCGCACCGCCGACGTGCACGCGGCAGCGTGGAAGAGACTCTTCGACGAGTTCCTCGAGCGGCATGCGCAGCGGACCGGCGAGCCGTTCGTGCCGTTCGACGTCGTCGACGACTATTTGC
Organism: Gammaproteobacteria bacterium; assembly: GCA_017577365.1. Taxonomy (GTDB): domain Bacteria; phylum Pseudomonadota; class Gammaproteobacteria; order Steroidobacterales; family Rariloculaceae; genus ZC4RG20. The sequence goes on from PKRJ01000056.1 coordinate 17,871, forward strand.
AGCACGTCGACGGCAAGCCGAGGCGCGAGGGCGTCGCGGACTTTCTCGCGGCGCGCGGCATCGATGTGCCGCTCGGAAGCGCCGACGATACGATCGACGCCGACACGCAGCACGGCCTCGCGCGGCGCAAGGACCGCTATTTCCTCGAGCAGCTCAGGCAGCACGGCGTCGAGACGTTCGCGAGCTCGGTCGCCTTGGTCGAGGCGCTGCACGAGCACGACATCAAGACGGCCGTTGTCTCCTCGAGCCGAAACTGCGCCGCGGTGCTCGAGGCGGCAGGCATCGCGGGGCTCTTCGACACGAGGGTCGACGGTATCGACCTCGAGCGCTTGGGCCTCATGGGCAAGCCCGCGCCGGACATGTTTCTCGAGGCCGCGCAGCGGCTCGGCGCGGAGCCCGCGCGCACGGTCGTCGTCGAGGATGCGATCTCGGGCGTCGCGGCTGGGCGCGCGGGACGATTCGGGCTCGTCGTCGGCGTGGACCGCCGCGGGCGGTCGCAGGCGCTGCGCGAGGCCGGCGCCGACGTGGTCGTCCAGGATCTCTGTCAGGTGCGGGTGGCCTCGGAGGCGCCTTCCGGGTGGTCGCTCATCTACGAGACGTTCGACCCCGAGCAGGAAGGCCGCCGCGAGGCGCTGTGCGCGCTCGGCAACGGCTACTTCACGACGCGCGGCGCCGCGCCGTGGGCGACGGCGGACGGCGTTCACTATCCGGGCACGTACATCGCCGGCGGCTACAACCGCCTGCGCACCGATATCGCGGGCCGAACCGTCGAGAACGAGGATCTGGTCAACTTCCCGAATTGGCTTTTCCTGTCGTTCCGGCACGCCGACGGCGAGTGGTTCGACCTCGCGGCCGTGCGGCTTCTCCAGTATCGGCAGGAGCTCGATCTTCGCCGCGGCATGCTGCGGAGGTGTCTCCGGTTCGAGGATCCGGCGGGGCGGCGCAGCGTGCTCGAGGAGCGGCGCTTCGTGTCGATGGACGACATGCACCTCGCCGCCCTCGAGCTTTCGATCACCGCGGAGAACTGGTCCGGCGCGTTGACGGTGCGGTCGGGAATAGACGGCCGCGTCGTCAACGACGGCGCTGCGCTTTACAAGGCGTTCGCGAACCAGCACCTCGAGCCCGTTTCGTGCGGCAGCATCGGAGACGAGGGGATCTACCTTCACGTCACGACGAATCAGTCGCGTCTCGACGTCGCGATCGCGGCGAGAACTCGCGCGTCGATCGACGGCGAGCGTATCTCGGCGCGAGCAAGGTGCATCGAGGAGCGGCGCTTCGTCGCCGAAGAGCTCGAAGTCGAGCTGGAGCAGGGTCGACGGCTCTCGATCGAGAAAATCGTCACGCTCTACACGTCGCGCGATCCCGCGATCTCGGAGCCTCGGCTCGCCGCGACGAAGGCGATCTCGCGCGCCGTGACGTTCGAGGCGCATCTCGCCAGGCACGCGCTCGCGTGGAGGCAGCTCTGGCGGCGCTACGACATCCACCTGCGCCCGGCCGGCGACGGCTTCCCGCTGAACGTGCCGATGCTGCTGCGGCACAACATCTTCCACCTGCTTCAAGCGGCATCCCTCAATTCGATCGGTCTCGATATCGGCGTGCCGGCGCGCGGCTGGACGGGCGAGGCGTATCAGGGCCACGTGTTCTGGGACGAGCTCTTCATCTTTCCGACGCTGACGTTCAGGACGCCCGAGATCACGCGCTCGCTCTTGATGTATCGCTACCGCCGCCTGCCCGAGGCGCGCATCGCGGCGGCGCGCGCCGGTTTCTCGGGCGCGATGTTCCCGTGGCAGAGCGCGAGCGACGGCGAGGAAACGACGCAGGAGATGAACCTGAATCCGCGCTCGCGGCGCTGGGTTCCGGACAACACGCACCTGCAGCGGCACGTCGGCAGCGCGATCGCGTACAACGTGTGGCATTACTTCCAGGTTACGCAAGACGTCGAGTTCCTGCAGTTCTACGGCGCCGAGCTGATCCTCGAGATCGCGCGGTTCTGGGCCAGCATCGCGCACTTCAACGAGGCGCGCGGACGATACGAGATCCACGGCGTCATGGGGCCGGACGAGTTCCACGACGGGTATCCCGGCGCGCGCGAGCCCGGCCTTCGCAACAACGCGTATACGAACGTGATGGCCGTCTGGGTGCTGCGCCGCGCGCTCGACGTGCTCGAGCTCTTGCCGGACGTGCGGCGCAACGAGCTGACCGCGTGTCTTGCGCTCGGTCAGGAAGAGATCGAGCGTTGGCGCGACATCTCGCGGCGCATGTTCGTGCCGTTTCATGACGGTCTGATCAGCCAGTTCGAAGGGTACGAGGAGCTCGAGGAGCTCGACTGGGAGGCCTATCGGCGGCGTTACGGCAACATCCAGCGCCTCGAGCTGATTCTCGAGGCCGAAGGCGATACGGCGAACCGGTACAAGGTGTCGAAGCAGGCCGACGTGCTGATGTTGTTCTACTTGTTCTCCGCCGAGGAGCTCACGGCCCTTTTCGAAGGGCTCGGTTATCGCTTCGATCCCGCGACGATTCCGCGCAACGTCGAGTACTACGACGCGCGCTCGTCGCACGGCTCGACGCTGTCGCGGGTCGTGCACGCTTGGGTGCTCGCGCGGTCGAATCGCCCGAAGGCGCTCATGTACTTCGCCGAGGCGCTGCAGAGCGACGTGGGCGATATCCAGCAGGGCACGACGGCCGAAGGCGTGCATCTCGGTGCCATGGCCGGCACGGTCGATCTGCTGCAGCGGGTCTCGACGGGCATCGAGTGCACCGGCGACGCGCTGCGCCTGAATCCGTCGCTGCCCGAGGAGCTCTGCCGGCTCGACCTGCGGATCCGCTATCGCGGACAGACGCTGGATCTGCGGCTCACGCCCGAGACGCTGACGATTCGAAGCTGGGAGCGGCGCGCCGAGCCGATTCGGATCGACTATCTCGGCGATGTTCGCGAGCTCGAGGGCGGCGAGACCATCACGTTCACGCTCGCCAACGTCGCGCCGCGACGCTGCTGACGCGATGTATCCTCGGTCTTGGCGTCCGGCGAGGCGGCTCACGCGAACGAGCTCGACGTTCGGCGGATCTTGTCCCGTTGGACGCCGATGACGCTCCGGGAGCGGGGTCCGGGGCAGTGAAACCCCGTCAGGCAACGCCTCGTCAGTGAATCAGCTCGACGTGCGGCGGATGGGTCTCGCCTTCGGCGGCGACCCAGAGGTGTCCCATCATCCCCGAGTCCGCGTGATCGAGGATGTGGCAGTGATACATCCACATGCCGGGACGCTCGTCGAAGCGCACGGCGATCTTGAGCGACGATTCCGCGGGCACGTCGACCGTGTCCTTCCACTCGAGCACCCGCGTATCGTCGAGGACCTGGAAGAAGTAACCGTGCAAGTGGAACGGATGCGCGAACGCCGTGTCGTTGACGATCGTCCAGACTTGCGTCTCGCCGATCCTCGCCTCGAGCGGCTTGCTGTTCCAGTAGGGGATGCCGTTGATGCCCATCACGACCTCGCGCTTCTCGCCGATGGTCTCGTTGTGAATCGTGAGGTCGAGGGTCAATGCTTTGGCGTCGGCCACGTCGATGCGCTCGATCTCGCGCAGCTCGGTCGGGATCGACGCCGGTATGACGGGATCCTCGTCGACCGTGACGATCTCGAGCATGTTCTCTCGCGGTCTGTTGAACACGCTGCCGAAGCCGCGCTCGGTCGGGATCCACTGCAGCCAGCGTGAGGTCCCCGGCGGATCGGACGGCGTGAAGACGAGATCCGCGCGCTCGCCGGGCACCAGCACGATTCGGCTCGTCTCGACCGAGCGCTCCGCGAGGCCGTTGTCGCCCCCGAGCTTGACGAACGTGTGCTCCGGCAGACGCAGCGTGTAGTAGCGGGCGCGCGCGGCGTTGATGACGCGCCAACGCTGCTGCTTGCCCTGCCGTACCTTGAGCCGCGGGCGAACCTTGCCGTTGACAAGCAGGATATTGCCTTCGCGGCCGAACAGATCTCCGAACTCGCCGCCGGTATCCTCGGGCAGGAACTGCCCGTCCTCGTCGAGCGCCATGTCCGAGAGCACGAGCACGAGGTCGTCGCCGAAGACTTCGGGGTCGGCGGGATCCTCGACGACGAGCGCGCCGTAAAGACCCCAGCCGACTTGCGCGGCGGAGTGGATGTGCGGGTGGTACCAGAACGTGCCGGCGTCGCGCGCGACGAAGTCGTAAACGAACTCTGAGCCTGGCTCGATCGGAGGCTGCGTCAGGCCCGGCACGCCGTCCATGTCGTTCGGCAAGCGCATGCCGTGCCAATGAATGCTGGTCGGCTCGGGCAGCGAGTTCCTGAAACGAACGACGATCCGATCGCCGACTTTCGCGCGGATCAGCGGGCCGGGCAGCGTGCCGTTGTACGTCCACACCGGCGTCGGTTTGCCGGACACGATCTCGAGCGGGGTGATACGCGCCTCGAGCTCGATCTCGACGACATGGGGATCGGGATCGAGATCTAAGGCCTCGGCCATCGCGAGCTCGTCGGCCCAGCCTTCCGGCTGCTCGACGTCGGCCGCGCCGAGCGGCGTGCCGACATCGCAACCCGAGAGGCACAAGCCCGCCACCGCGAGCGCGACGCTCGGCGATCCTGGAAATGCCCGACAACGCGAACGTCGCGTGCCTCCCATTGCGTGCGTCTGTCTAAAGAAGTAAATTCGATGCATCTTATGCTACAGCCGGATCATGCAACTGACAAGGTTCACGGACTACGCGTTGCGCGTCCTGATCTCGGTCGGCCTGAACGACAAGCGCGGCGGTGAACGAGGCGTCACGATCGGCGAGATTTCCGCGCAGTACGGGATCTCTCGCAATCACCTGATGAAGGTCGTGCAGCAGCTCGGAAGGCAAGGTTATCTCGAGACGCTGCGCGGCAAGGGAGGCGGTCTTCGGCTCGGTATCCCCGCGTCCGAGATCCGTCTCGGCGACGTGGTGCGGGAAACCGAAGGAGGTTTCCATCTCGTTCCGTGCTTCGACGCGGAGCATCCCGAAGCATGCGCGATCACGCCCGCGTGCGTGCTGCGGAAGGCGCTCGGCACGGCGCTCGGCGCGTTTCTCGAGGTGCTCGACCGTTACACGCTCGAGGATCTGCTCGTGGCGGATCGGGAGCTCGAGGCGCTGCTCGGGCCGAGGGCGCGGGTCACGCGGCGGACGCGTCGTCCGGGGAACGGCGAAGCCCCGACGCGACGCGCCCCGCGGCGCATCGCATCGAGGTGATCGAGGTGACAGGGATGTCGTCGAAAAAGCACGAGATCAATACGGCCGTCGCGCTTGCGGTCGTCGCGCTCGTCTGGACGGGGCTATTGCTCGGCGTCTCGTTTCTCGCGACGCCGGTCAAGTTCCTCGCGCCGAGCTTGAGCTTGCCGGTCGCGCTCGACGTCGGCCGGCAAACGTTTCGCTGGTTCAGCCGGGTCGAGATCGTGCTCGCGATCGCGACGCTGATCGCAGCCTTCGCGTACGACAAGGATCGGCTGCGGCGTATGTCCAGGAACGCGGCGTTGCCGCTCGCCTTGCCGGTCTCGGTTGCGCTGCTCGCGGCGATCGCGTTTCAGGTGCTGTGGCTCCTGCCGCGCCTCGACGCGCGTGTCGAGATCATCCTCGGCGGCGCGATGCCGCCGCCGTCGAGGCTGCACGACGTCTACGTCGCGGTCGAAGCGCTGAAGCTCGCCGCGCTGGTCGGCCTCGGCTGGCACGCGATGGGCGTGCTCTCGCGCGCGTCGAGCGGGATGCTCGCGGAGAGGAGATGAGCGCGATGCGTGTGTTCCTTTCGTACGGTTTTCGGCCGTTCTTCCTGCTTTGCGGCGCGTGGGCCATCGTTCCGCTCGCCGTGCTCGTCGCCGTGCTCGTCGGCATGCCGTGGAACGCGGAAGCGCTGCCGCTATTTCGCTGGCATGGTCACGAGATGATCTTCGGCTTCGTCGCCGCGGCGATCGCGGGTTTCTTGCTGACCGCGTCGGCGACGTGGACCGGCACGCCGCCGATCGCGGGCGGCCGTCTCGCCGCGCTCGCGCTGTTGTGGCTCGCGGGCCGGCTCATCGTGAGCCCGGTGACCGGGTTGCACTCGACCGCGGCGGTGCTCGTCGAGATCGCGTTCCTGCCCGTGCTCGGCGCGATGCTCGCGGTGCCGTTGGTGCGCACGCGGAA
>PKRJ01000057.1 GCA_017577365.1 Gammaproteobacteria bacterium
CACCGACACGTTCAGCCAGCGCGTCGGCAGCTTCGCGGCATTCGACATGGCCGCGCAGATCGCGACGCTGATCACGCAGATGTTCATCACGACGCATCTGATTCGCAAGCTCGGGGTCGGCTGGACGCTGTCGATGCTGCCGCTCGTGACGCTCGCGGGCTTCGCCGTGCTCGCGATCTGGCCGCTCTACGGCGTGATGATGGTCTTCGCGGCGCTGCACCGCGCGACGCGCTATGCGGTCTCGAGACCGGCACGTGAAACGCTTTTCAGCGTCGTGTCGCCCGCGGAGAAGTACAAGGCGAAGCCCGTCATCGACGTCTTCGTCTATCGCCTCGGCGACTTCGTCGGCGTCGGCCTCGACGCGGGGCTGCGCGTGATCGGGCTCGGCCTGGCCGGCATCGCGGGCACGGTCGTGCCGATCGCCGCGGGGTGGATCGTGCTCTGTCTCGGGCTCGGCCGGGCGCAGCGGCGCCGCGAGCGCGCGAGCAAAGAGGCCGAGCCCGGATCTCCGGCACAAGTCGCGGGCTCGGGACCGGTGCTGCCCGCCGGCGGCGTCGTGCGCCGCGAGGAGACCTGATCGCCGCCCGATCTCCTTCGGCGCACGGCGGCACGATGCTTTGGCGAAGGCGCTCGATCGGCCGCGCCGATCGCGTCAGTGCCTGTCGAGCAGACGCTTCAGCCCGATGAACGCCGGCACCGGGTCCGTGATCACGTAGGTCGGGATCCGCTCCATGTACCACCGATACCGGCCCTTCGCCTCGAAGCGGCGACGGAACTCGGATTCCGCGAACGCTTCGACGAACCTCGGCACGATCCCGCCTGCGATATAGACGCCGCCGAGCGCGCCGAGCGTCAACGCGACGTTGCCCGCGACCGTGCCGAGCAACGCGAAGAACATCGCCCGTGCCCGGCGCGCGAGCGGCTCGCCCTGCTCGGCGAGCGCGGTGACGTCGTGCGGCGTCGCGACGGGCGTGCCGCGCCCGACGCGCCGTCCTAGCGCCTGGTAGAGGTTCACGAGCCCGGGCCCGGACAACGCGCGCTCCGCCGAGCAATGCCCGAACTCGTCGCGGATCAGCTCGATCACCGCGGCTTCCTCGGCGTTCGACGCGGCGAGCGTTTGATGTCCGCCTTCGCCGCCAACGACGATCCAGCCGTCCGCGGCCGGCACGACGCTCGCCACGCCGAGGCCGGTGCCGGGACCCAACGTCACCATGGGGCTATGCGGCACGGCCGCGCCGCCGCCGATCTTGCGGACGTGCTCGGGTCCGAGCGCAGGCAGCGCCCATGCGATCGCGGCGAAATCGTTGATGAGCTCGAGGGCCGTGACGCCGAGCGCGTCGGCCAGCGCCTTGCCGTGGAATCGCCAGCCGCGATTCACCATCTCGATCTCGTCGCCGACGATCGGCGCGGCGATCGCGATCGCCGCACGTCGAGGACGATGGCGCGGGCTCAGCCGCCCGAGATAGGCGCCCAGCACGTGCTCGACGCCCGTGAAATCGTCGTTCCTGAAGAACTCGGTTGCGACGATTCGCCCGTCGTCGTCGACGAGCGCGCAGCGGGTATTCGTCGCGCCGATATCCGCGATCAGATCCAAGCCGGTCACTCTCCCTTTATCGAGGGTCCACTACTCCCTCCGGGTGCCGGCCCCGGTCGCCGTGACGGTTCGGCTCGTCGGTTACGCCTTCAGGTCCGGGATCCGGGCGCTCTCGAGCTGCGAGATCATGTCTTTCAGCATCAGCTTCCGCTTCTTCAGGCGGCGCAGCATGATCTGATCGACATAGGGGTCGTTCGCGAGCCGAGAGATGACTTGGTCCAGATCCTGGTGCTCGATGCGCAACTGCTTGAGCCGTTCGCTGCTGAAGTGCCTCTGGTTTATGGCGCTGCCATCCACGAGTCGCTTCGGATAGGCGCCAGCCAGTCGCGTCCGAGATTGCCGACCGCGAGAAAGTGAGGATTCAGCACGCTCTCTCCGCGGTTGTAACGGAGCGGCTGACCGGACAAGTCCATCATACATCCGCCGGCGCCTTCGAGCACGGCTTGCGCGGCCGCGGTATCCCATTCGGAAGTCGGACCGAAACGCGGGTAGATATCCGCCTCTCCCTCGGCGACGAGGCAGATCTTCAACGAGCTACCCATCGGACGGAGCTCGTGCTCGCCGCCGAGCGCGTCGAGATAGCGCTCGAGCGTGCCGCCGTTGCCGTGGCTGCGGCTGCCGACGACGCGCAAAGGGCTTTGCGGGGTCGGCGACGTATGGATCGGCCGAGGCTCGGCGCCCGGATCCGCGCGCCAGGCGCCGCCGACCGCGGGTCCGCCGAAATACTCGCGGCCAAGCGCCGGGGCCAGCACGACGCCGAGCACCGGCGCATGATCCTCGACCAGCGCGATGTTGACCGTGAACTCGCCGTTCCGCTTGATGAATTCCTTCGTGCCGTCGAGCGGATCGACGAGCCAATAGCGCGTCCAAGCGAGCCTTTGCGCGTGGTCGGCTGCCGCGGCTTCCTCGGAAACCACCGGGATCCGCGGGGAAAGCCCCTCGAGCCCGCGCAGGATGATGCGGTTCGCGTCGCGATCCGCGTCGGTCAGCGGGGAATGGTCCGCCTTCGTCTCGACGCCGAAGTCGCGCTCGTAGACCTCGAGTATCGCGGCGCCCGCCTCTCTTGCGATCGACCGGATCCGCTCCAGCAGGTGACGGTATTCGTTCATGGGCCGGACACGGTACCATCTTCCGCGCATGGCGTCCGCGAATCCACCTCTCCGCTGGGACGAGATCGATACCGTGCTGGTCGACATGGACGGCACGCTGCTCGATCTCGCGTTCGACAATTTCTTCTGGCGCGAGCTCGTGCCGGCCCGCTACGCTGAGCGGAACGGGCTCGCTTTCGACGCCGCGCAGCGCGAGATCACGTCGCGCTACGAGCGCGTCGCGGGCACGCTCGCGTGGTATTGCCTCGAGCATTGGAGCGCGGAGCTGGAGCTCGATCTCGTCGCGTTGAAACGAAGTCACCGGCATCTGATCGGTTATTTGCCGGGCGCGACGGGCTTCCTGTCGTGGGTCCGGCGAAGCGGAAGACCGCTTCGGATCGTGACCAACGCTCACCCGCAGACGATCGCGGTGAAGGCCGCGCAAACGGGCGTGCATGAGCACGTCGACGAGATCGTGTGCGCACACGAGCTCGGCGCGCCGAAGGAGAGCGCGGCGTTCTGGACCGCGCTGCAGCGGAAGATGCCGTTCGATCCGCGCCGCACGCTCCTCGTCGAGGACAGCCTCGCGGTCCTCGCTGCGGCGCGGACATTCGGCATCGGCCATCCGATCGCGGTCGCGCGGCCGGACAGTCGGCAGCCGCCGCGCGAGATCGCCGGATTCGTCTCGGTGGAGCGGGTCGCCGATCTGATCTGACGCGACCGCGGCGGATCAGGCTCCGCCGCCGGGCTCGCCGCCCGGCGTGTCACCGCCGTTCGGCTCGCCGCCGTTAGTCGGCCCTTGCGCGGCTCCCCTCCGGCGCCTGCGACGGCGTCGTTTGCGCGGCGCGGCTCGCGGCGCCGAGGCATCGGCCGCGTCGGGAGCGGCCTCGGGCTCCGCGCGAGGCTCCGAGGCGGCCGCGGCCTGCGCGGGCTCGGGCGCGCCACCGGCCGGCTCGCCGCCTGCCTTCGCGGACGACTCGGGTGCAGCCTCGGCCTTGCCGCGCCTTCGACGGCGTCTTCGGCGGCGCTTCGGCTCCCCGCGCTCCGATTCGGCCTTCTCCGGGCTGTCGCTCGCGGCGTCGCCGGCTCGCGCCCCGGTCTCGCGGTCGGCGCCCGGCTCGCCGCGCCGCGCGCGGCTCGGTCCGCGCTCGCGCCGCCGCTCGCGCGAGGGCGGCGCGGTCGGCAACTCTTCGAGCGACTTGGGGTCGAAGGTGGCGACGGGGATCTTCTTGCCGATATATGCCTCGATATCCGGCAACGACATGACGTAATCCTCGCAGCCGAAGCTGATGGCGTCGCCCGATGCTCCGGCGCGGGCCGTCCGGCCGATCCGGTGGACGTAGTCTTCCGGGTCCTGCGGAAGATCGTAGTTGAACACGTGGCTGACGTCCGGAACATGCAGTCCGCGCGACGCGACGTCGGTCGCGATCAGCACGGAGATCTCGCCGGCCTGGAAGTCGCGCAGCATCCTGAGTCGCTTGCGCTGAGGGACGTCGCCGGACAGCGCGGCGGCGCGAATGCCGACCTGCTCGAGACGATCTCGGACACGATCGGCTTCCCGTCGGGTGTTCACGAAGACCATCGTGCGCTTCGCGTCCATCTGCTTGAGGAGCGAAACGAGCAGCGGCAGCTTTTCCTGATTCGACGGGAAGTAGATGCATTGCCGGACTCGGTCGACGGTGAGCTTGTCCGGCTCGACGCGCACGAGCTCGGGATCGTTCATGTGCTCGTACGCGAGCTCGAGCACTCGATAGGACAACGTCGCCGAAAACAGCAGATTCAGTCTTTGCTGAGGCTTCGGCAGGCGCCGCAGGATGTAACGGATATCGCGCAGGAAGCCGAGGTCGAACATCCGGTCCGCCTCGTCGAGCACGGCGACTTGCACGCGGCGCAGCGTGAAGATGCCTTGCTTGAAGAAGTCGATGAGGCGGCCTGGCGTGCCGATGAGCACGTCGACGCCCTCGGAAAGCTGACGTTTCTGCTTCTCGTAGTCGGTGCCGCCGAACGCAAGACCGAAGGTGAAGGGCAGATGCCGACCTATGAGCGTCGCATCGTTGTGAATCTGCACCGCGAGCTCGCGCGTCGGCGCGAGGATCAGCGCTCGCGGCCCGCGCTCGCGCGACTCGAGCGGCTCATGCGTCAATAAGTGCTGGAACAGCGCGATGAGGTATGCGGCGGTCTTGCCGGTCCCCGTCTGCGCCTGGCCGGCGACGTCGCGGCCCGCGAGCGCGATCGGCAGCGTCTTGCTCTGGATCGGCGTGCAATACGTAAAGCCGGTATCCTCGATACCGCGCTTGAGTTCCGGTGCGAGCTCGAGCTCGGAAAACTTGAGCTCGGTAAGGTGCTCCGGCGGACCGGAAGCGTCTTGGCAAGGGGGCTCTAATGCTTGCAAATTATCTTCCCACGGGGTCAAAATAGGCCATCGGGCGAGGACTCTCGCTTTCCCAGATTCCGCAGAACTCCCGCGAGCCTCGAGAAAAGCGACCAGCTACGACATTCTGCCCTAGCGGGCCCGGCTGCGTCACTTGGATCTACCTCCATGGACCTCGTTTCGAGGCTTAGGTTCGAGGTCTAGAAACGGGAACGTCCCACGAGATAGCCGAGGACGAAGGATAATAAACGTGAGCGATCTGATCATTCACACGAGCGATTCTACGTTCGAACGAGACGTTCTGAACGCGGATAGCCCGGTGCTCCTCGATTTCTGGGCGGAGTGGTGCGCTCCTTGCAAGATGATCGCACCGATACTCGACGCCATAGCCGAGGAGTACAAGGGGCGGCTCCGGGTCGTCAAGCTGAACATCGACGAGAACCCGCAGACGCCGCCGAAGTACAACATTCGTAGTATCCCGACGCTGCTGCTGTTCCGCGACGGTTCCGTCGCCGCCCAGCAGGTCGGTGCAGTTTCCAAAGCACAGCTCCAGTCCTTCATTGAATCGAATATCGCAGCTTGACCCGGCCCGTGAAGATAACGGAACCGGGGAACATCAACCAGAAGTTGGAAACGAGTCCGTGAGGGGATACTTGGGTAATTCAGCACGCGCTCGCGCCAAGAACGGCTCACGCCAGGCGCGCGAGGGCGGCAACAATGGCAAGCGGGCTTCGCGCCGCAACAAGAAAACCGCACGGGAGGAATTCCCGGACGATGAGGAACTCGATGTGATCCCCGCCGCCGAATTCGAGCTCTCACGGAACGCCATGAACCTGTCCGAGCTCAAGACCCGCAACGTCGCGGAGCTGGTCGAGCTCGGAGAGTCGATGGGCCTCGAGAATCTCGCGCGCTCGCGCAAGCAGGACATCATCTTCTCGATCCTGAAGGCGCACGCGAAGAACGGCGAGGACATCTTCGGCGAAGGGGTGCTCGAGATCCTGCAGGACGGATTCGGGTTCCTCCGCTCCGCCGACAGCTCCTACCTCGCGGGCCCGGACGACATCTACGTCTCCCCGAGCCAGATTCGCCGCTTCAATCTGCGCACCGGCGATACGGTTTCGGGGCTGATTCGGCCGCCGAAGGACGGCGAGCGCTACTTCGCGCTGCTCAAGGTCGGCCAGATCAACCACGACGCGCCGGAGAACGCGAAGAGCAAGGTCCTCTTCGAGAACCTGACGCCGCTGTTCCCGAAGGAGCGGCTGAAGCTCGAGCAGGGCAACGGCAGCACCGAGGACCTGACGGCGCGCATCATCGACATGGTCGCGCCGATCGGTAAGGGGCAGCGCGGGCTGATCGTCTCGCCGCCGAAGGCCGGTAAGACGATGCTGCTGCAGAACATCGCGGCGTCGATCGCGGCCAACCATCCCGAGTGCCGGCTGATCGTCCTCCTGATCGACGAGCGGCCGGAAGAGGTCACGGAGATGGAGCGCACGGTGCGCGGCGAGGTCGTGTCGAGCACGTTCGACGAGCCGGCGACGCGCCACGTGCAAGTCGCCGAGATGGTCATCGAGAAGGCCAAGCGCCTCACCGAGCACAAGCAGGACGTCGTGATCCTGCTCGACTCGATCACGCGTCTCGCGCGCGCCTACAACACGGTCGTGCCATCGTCGGGCAAGGTGCTGACGGGCGGCGTCGACGCGAACGCGCTGCAGCGGCCGAAGCGCTTCTTCGGCGCGGCGCGCAACATCGAGGAAGGCGGAAGCCTCACGATCATCGCGACGGCGCTGATCGATACCGGCTCGAAGATGGACGACGTCATCTACGAGGAGTTCAAGGGCACCGGCAACATGGAGATCCATCTGGATCGCCGCATTGCCGAGAAGCGCGTGTTCCCGGCGATCAACATCAACCGCTCCGGCACGCGCCGCGAGGAGCTCCTCGTCTCTCCGGACGAGCTGCAGAAGATGTGGGTGCTGCGCAAGGTGCTGCACCCGATGGACGAGCTCGCGGCGATCGAGTTCCTGCTGAGCAAGCTCCAGGACACGAAGACGAACGCCGAGTTCTTCGAGGCGATGAAGCGCTGACCGGCGGCGGAGCCGCCGCTCCGCCCGAGTCAGCGGCTCGCGTCTTCGCGCTCGATCGCGCGCCGCCCGATATCCATTCGATAGAACGCGCCGTCGAAGCGGATCTTGCCGACGGCTTCATAGACGCGGTCGCGTGCCTGGCGCACCGTGTCGCCGAGCGCGACCGCGCAGAGCACCCTGCCGCCGTCCGTCACGACCTCGCCGTCGGCGAGGCGCGTGCCGGCGTGGAAGATCTTGCACGCCGGGCCTTCGGCCTCGTCGAGTCCGCGGATGACCTTGCCCTTCTCGTAGTCGCCGGGATAGCCCGCGCTCGCGACGACCACGCCGACGGCGGCGCGCGGGTCCCAGCGAATCTCGGTCTCGCCGAGCCTTCCTTCGCAGGCGTCGAGACACAATCGAACGAGGTCGCTTTCGAGGCGAAACAGGATCGGCTGCGTTTCCGGATCCCCGAGCCGGCAGTTGAACTCGAGGACGCGCGGCGTGCCGTCGTCGGCGATCATCAGCCCGGCGTACAGGAAGCCGCGATAGTGCACGCCTTCGGCTGCGAGCGCCTCGACGGTCGGCTGCATCACTTCGCGCATGATGCGCTCGTGGACTTCGGGCGTGACGACCGGCGCAGGAGAATACGCGCCCATGCCGCCCGTGTTCGGGCCGCGGTCGTCGTCGTCGCGCCGCTTGTGGTCCTGTGAGCTCGCGAGCGGCGCGACGCGCGTACCGTCGACGATCGCGATGAAGCTCGCTTCCTCGCCGACCAGGAAATCCTCGATCACGACGGTGCTGCCCGCCGCGCCGAACGCGCCTCGCTCGAGCATCGCCGCGAGGGCCTCGTCCGCCTCTTCGAGCGTTTGTGCGATGACGACGCCCTTGCCGGCCGCGAGGCCGTCCGCCTTGATCACGATCGGCAATGACCGGGTGCGGACATAGGCGCGCGCGGCGTCGAGGTCGGCGAACGTGCGATGGCTCGCGGTCGGGATCCCGTGCTTCGCGAGAAAGGCCTTCGCGAACGCTTTCGATCCCTCGAGGCGGGCCGCGGCCGCGCTCGGCCCGAAGCAGGAGAGCCCCGCGGCTTCGAAACGATCGACCACGCCTGCGACGAGCGGCTGCTCGGGGCCGACGATCGTGAGCGCGACCGATTCGCTGCGGGCGAGCGCGACGAGGCCGTCGAGATCGTCCGCGCGAACCGCGACGTTACGGATTCCCGGCTCGCGTGCCGTTCCCGCGTTCCCCGGTGCGACCAGCACCTCGTCGACGAGAGGCGATTGCGCCGCTTTCCACGCGATCGCATGTTCGCGCCCGCCGGCGCCGATGACGAGTACCTTCATGATGCTTCCGACTCAGCAGCTGACTCGACGCACGCCCGCCCCGGGTGGACGACGCACCAGGGCCTCCGCCGCGGTCAATGGCGGAAGTGGCGCATGCCGGTGAAAACCATCGCGATGCCGCGCTCGTTCGCCGCCTGGATGACCTCGGCATCTCGCACGGAGCCGCCCGGCTGGATCACCGCGGTGATGCCGTGCTGCGCGGCGACGTCGAGGCCGTCGCGGAACGGGAAGAACGCGTCCGATGCCATCGCCGCGCCTTCGAGAGAGAAGCTCTGCTCGCCGGCCTTCGTGATGCCGATCTGCGCGGCCATCACGCGGCTCGTCTGGCCGCCGCCGATGCCGAGCGTCCGGCCGTCGCGGGCGTAGACGATCGCGTTCGATTTGACGTACTTCACGACGGTCCACGCGAAGAGCATGTCGCGGATCTCGCGTTCCGTCGGCGCGCGCTCCGTCACGACCTGGAGGTCGTCGCGCGTGATCGTGCCGCGGTCGCGCTGTTGCACGAGCACGCCGCCGTCGATCGAACGCAGCTCGACCTCGGGCTCGCCGCCCGAGCGCTCGCCGGTGACGATCAAGCGCAAGCTCTGCTTCTTCGATAGGATCCGTCGCGCGTCGTCGTCCGCGCCGATCGCGATGACGACGTCCGCGTGCTGCGCGGACACCGCCTCGGCCGCTTCGCCATCGAGCGGGCGGTTGAACGCGATCACGCCGCCGAATGCCGAGACCGGGTCCGCGGCATAGGCCGCGCGATAGGCTTCCGCTGGCGTCGGCCCGACCGCGACGCCGCACGGCGTCGCGTGCTTGACGATGACGCACGCGGGCTCGTCGAACGCGCACGCGCATTGCATCGCGGCGTCGGCATCGAGCAGGTTGATGTACGACAGCGGCTTGCCCTGCACGAGCTCGCCTTGCGCGACGGAGCCCGGGCGTTTGACCGTGCTGACGTAGAGCGCCGCGCGTTGGTGCGGGTTCTCGCCGTAGCGCAAGGTTTGCGCTTTGTTCCAGCCGAGGACGAGCCGGTCCGGCAGCGTCTCTTGCACCGCCTCGTCGGCGGCGAGATAGCGACTGATGGCGGCGTCGTAGCGAGACGTATGACCGAACGCTTTGACCGCGAGGCGCCGCCGTGTCGCGAGATCCGGCCCGCCGGCGCGAAGCGCCTCGATGACCATCGAGTAGTCCTCGGGGTCCACGACGACCGTGACTCGCTCGTGGTTCTTCGCGGCGGCACGAATCATCGCCGGGCCGCCGACATCGATATTCTCGATCGCGTCCTCGAGCGTCGCATTCGGCCGCGCTATGACGCGCTCGAACGGATACAGATTCACCGCGACCACGTCGATCGGCGCGATCGAATGCGCGGCGAGCGCATCGTCGTCGATGCCGCTACGAGCGAGCAGGCCGCCGTGGATCTTCGGGTGCAGCGTCTTGACGCGCCCGTCCATGATCTCGGGAAACCCCGTGACCTCCGCGACCTCGGTGACGGGCAACGCCGCGTCGCGAAGCGCTCGCGCCGTGCCTCCGGTCGAGATCAGCTCGAACGACAGATCGAGCAATCCTCTTGCGAACTCGACGATCCCGCTCTTGTCGGAAACGCTCAGCAGTGCACGACGATTCGGTTGCATCACGAGACGTCAATCGCCGACGAGCTCGTAGCTCTTCAGCTTCTTGCGCAGGGTACCGCGATTGATGCCGAGAATCTCCGCCGCGCGGCTCTGGTTGCCGTTCGTATAGGTCAAGACCGCCTTGAAAAGTGGCTTCTCTACCTCACCGATGACGAGCTGATACAGATCGCCGGGCTTGTGTCCGTTCAGGCTCTCGAAATAGCTCTTCAACGCCTCATCCGTGAGCGCGCTGAGCGGTTTTATTCGAGCGTTTGCGCGCGTTGCGGGCGTGACCGCTTTTTTCGTTTTCTTTTTCGCGACCCGCTTTTTGTTGGATGGTGCCTTCACGACGTCCTCCCCACGGAACGTGTTTCCACGCACGGATACTCGGCCCTGCTCGTCGTTCTCGCACTGCCCTTCCGTGGCATGGGAAATGAAAACCGTCCCGACATGAAGCCAGGCACGTTCGACGCTGTGGTTGAGCCCTGTATTCTGCCGCAAGAACGTGAGACTCGGGGCGCGAAATCATAGCATGGAACTCCGGCCCCGCTGCCATACCGAAGCGTTCTATCGCTTGGCGCTCGGGCCGGGAAAACGAGTCTGTCGGTCTCGTCAGCGAAACACCTCGTCCGCCGCGCAAACGAGCTCCCCGCTGCCGCGCGGAATGCATACGTCGAGCTCGAATCCGTACGCGTCCGGTCCCGGATCGACGATCGTAAGCTGCGCCCTAGCGGTTCTACCCGCGTGCATCTCGGTCGCTCGAGCGCCGCCGGCGAGGTATTCCGAAGGAGAAAAGATGCGGCTTCCTACCGTTTGCTCCCAGCGATCCTTCAGTTGCACGTGGATATGCGGAAACGGTTGCGTTCGCGGGCCGCGATTGAAAATGCGCGCGGCGATCGTAAGGCTGCCTTGACCTTCCGCGTTCGGCTCCGCAACGGCCGTCCAATCGAGGATCTCGTATTGCGCGAGATCCCAATGCGGCGTCACTTCGCTGCCGAGAAACGCGTACGCTTTTTGCAGCCAAGGCCCGACGACCGCGGTGGCCGCAAGCTGTGCCCGGTAATGATGCGTCACCTGCAGCGCGAGCAGCAGAGCCGCCGCTATGCAGCCGAACGTCCACTTGCGCGTCGGGCGTGCGGCTCGCTCCTCATCGAGCACGACGAACGTGGGCGAGCTCTGTGTGTTCTCGGTCTCCGTCGAAGAAGCGTCCGATTCGATCTCGCTCGTCGTGATATCCGAAGGCTCGTCCGTGCTCGCTTCGACTTCCTCGATGACGTTCTCGACGGTAATTCCCTCGAACGTCGGCTCGGTCGACGCGAGATTCCCTTCGTCGGCGGCGACGGCATTCGCGCTCTCTTCGGCCTCCGGCGCGATGCCGCCGTCGGTCTCCGGGATGTCATCGACTTGGAGGTCGGGTGCCGTCGCAATGCCCGCCTCGACGTCGGTCGAGGCCGCGTCGGCGGCTTCGACTTCGCTCTCAGCCGTGTTGCCGAGCCCGTCCTCTGACTCCGTCGCGTCGGCGCGATCGTGCTCGACGTCCGGCTCGTCGCTTCCGGCGGGCTCGACCTCCGTCGACGGCGTGCGATTCTCGACCGTCGCCGCGGGCGCGCCCGCCGCCGCAGCGGCTCCTTCAGCGAGTGCTTCGCTCGTTTCGCGAGCCGGCGGAGTCGGAGCGACGGCTTTACGGACGACTCCGCTGTCGCAGTACGCCTCGCTCGTGCCGCGGCGCAGCTCGGTGTACGCGTTGAACACGCACGCGCATCGGCCGCAGCGGACCTGGCCGTCCGCCTTACGCAACGCGTCGGCGGTGATGCGAAACGTCGTGTCGCACTCCGGGCAGCGCGTGAACAGCATAGGGTTATGGGCGCGCGAAGCTCACCGGGGATCGGTCCCCGGATTCTATAGTCAACCGCGGCCGATTGCGGCCACGGGCTCGAAGGGCGAGCGCTTGCATGCTTCGAGCCGAACCCAGCCGTCGCGCTCGCGGGCCGCGACGATGTCGAAGTGCGTCCGATAAGCGTTCTCGATCCGGCTTCGCTGGTTTCCGAGCAGCCCGCTCAGCACGACGTGCCCGCCGGTCACCACGCGCTCGGCGAAGAGCGGCGCGAGCTCGACCAACGGGTCGGCCAGAATGTTCGCCATCAGGACGTCGGCGCGGAAAGTCGGCAGCGATTCCGGCGGACCGATCCAGAGCCGATCGGAAAGCGCGTTCAGCTCGGCGTTGGCCTGCGCGGCTTCGAGCGCCTGCGGATCGTTGTCGACGGCGAACGCGCGCGAAGCGCCGAGGCGCAGCGCCGCGAGCGCAAGAACGCCGGAGCCGCAACCGTAGTCGAGCACGACGGAGCCTTGCGGCAGCGACGCGTCGATCCACTCGAGGCAAAGCGCCGTCGTCGGATGCTCGCCGGTGCCGAACGCGAAGCCGCGGTGCAGGCGTACCGTCGGCGACCCGTCCGCGGGCTCGTCGTCGTCCGCGGAGACGACCCAAAGCCGACCGATGCGCAGAGGCTCGAGCCGCCCGAGCCCGCGTGCGGCGAGCTCGTCGCCGGCCACCTCGTCGATCACGATCGAAGCGTCGGGTCCGAGCGTCCGCTCGAGCATCGCGCGCACCGCGTCGCGATCGATCGCCGCGTCGAAAAGCGCGTTGACGACGACGTCCGGCCAGAGCGGCGCATCGCCCGGCGCCGGCTCGTACAGCGGCTGGTCCTCCGCGTCCTCGAGCGAGATCGAGCTCGCGCCGGCGAGCTCGAGCAAGGCCTCCGTCGCGGGCACCTTGTCGCGTGGCAAGCGGGCGATGACGCGTAGCAAGGTCACGTCCTATTTCAGGCCGAGCCGCTTCTCGAGGTAGTGGATATCCGTGCCGCCGGTCTTGAACGCGGAGTGCTGGAAAATTTCCTCATGCAACGGGATATTCGTCTTGATGCCTTCGACGACGACCTCGTTGAGCGCCGTCGTCATGCGCGCGATCGCCGACGCGCGGTCTTCGCCGTGCGCGATGATCTTTGCGATCAGCGAGTCGTAGTGCGGCGGGACGGAATAACCGCTGTAGAGATGGCTGTCGACGCGGATCCCGGGCCCGCCCGGCGCGTGCCAGAGCGTCACGGTGCCCGGCGACGGCGTGAAAGTCGTCGGATCCTCGGCGTTGATGCGGCACTCGATCGCGTGCCCGCGCCACTCGACGTCTTTCTGGCGTATCCGAAGCTTCTCGCCCGCGGCGATCAGGAGCTGCCATTTGACGATATCGATGCCGGTCACCATCTCCGTGACCGGATGCTCGACCTGCACGCGCGTATTCATCTCGATGAAGTAGAACTTTCCGTCCTGATACAGGAACTCGAAAGTTCCCGCGCCGCGGTAGCCGATGCGGCGGCACGCCTCGACGCATAGCTCGCCCATCTCGCGGCGCTGCGCCTCGGTGATCCCGGGCGCCGGGGCTTCCTCGATGACCTTCTGGTGACGGCGCTGCATCGAGCAGTCGCGCTCGCCCAAGTGGATCGCGTTGCCGTGCCCGTCCGCGAGCACCTGGAACTCGATGTGCCGCGGATGGTCGAGGAATTTCTCCATGTAGACCTGGTCGTTGCCGAATGCGGAACGCGCCTCGTTACGCGTGATCGAGATCGCATTCAGCAGCGCGGCCTCGCTGTGCACGACCCGCATGCCGCGTCCGCCGCCGCCGCCGGCGGCCTTGATGATCACGGGATAGCCGAGCGACCGCGCGAGACGCAGGTTCTCCGCATCGTCGTCGCCGAGCGGCCCATCGGATCCCGGCACGCACGGCACGCCCGCGGAGCGCATCGCGCGGATCGCGGAGACCTTGTCGCCCATCAGACGGATCGTCTCGGGGCGCGGTCCGATGAACGTGAAACCGCTCTCCTCGACGCGCTCGGCGAAGTCCGCGTTCTCGGCGAGGAACCCGTAGCCCGGATGAATCGCGACGGAATCGGTCACCTCGGCTGCCGCGATGATCGCCGGCATGTTGAGATAGCTCTGCTGCGACGGCGGCGGACCGATACAGACGGTCTCGTCGGCGAGCAGGACGTGCTTCAACGACGTGTCGGCCGTCGAATGCACGGCGACCGTCTTGATGCCGAGCTCGCGGCAGGCCCGATAGATGCGCAGCGCGATCTCGCCTCGATTCGCGATCAGAACCTTCTCGAGCGGCGGCACGCCGGAATTCTTCGTCATCGGCTCCGTTGGCTCCGCAATGTCGCGGCCGCGACGGCGATGTCTCGTCTCGAGCTCGTGCGCGGCGCGTCGGTGAAAAAGCGTGTTTCGGACTTCGGCGAGCGGTCCGGCCCGGTCATACCTCGATCACGAACAGCGGCTGACCGTACTCGACCGGATCGCCGTTCTCGACGAGGATGCTGACGACCTTTCCGGCGACGTCGGACTCGATCTGATTCATCATCTTCATCGCTTCGATGATGCAGAGCGTGTCGCCGACGGCGACCTGCTGGCCGATCTCGACGAACGGTTTCGCGCCGGGGCTCGGGGCGGCGTAGAACGTGCCGACCATCGGCGCGGTGATCTGATGCCCCTTCGGCGGCTCCGGCACGGGCTCGGCCTTCGTCTCCGCCGGCGCGGCCGCGGGGACCGCGGCAGGCGCGGCCATCGGCGGCGGCGCGTACGTCATCACGCCGGTGCTCGGATACCGGCTGATTCTGACGGACTCTTCTCCCTCGGAGATCTCGATCTCCGCAATCCCCGATTCCTCGAGCAGCTCGATCAGTTTCTTGACTTTGCGTATGTCCACTATTTGCTCCCCGACAGGTACCGATCGGCCGCGGTCAGCGCAAGCTCGTAGCTCGTGACGCCGAAGCCGGCGATCGTGCCGACGGCGATGTCCGAGAAATACGAATGACGCCGGAATTCTTCGCGCTTCGCGGTGTTCGACAGGTGCAGCTCGATGAACGGAATCGCGACCGCGAGCAACGCGTCCCGAAGCGCGACGCTCGTATGCGTGAAGGCCGCGGGATTGAACAGAATGAAATCGACGCCCTCGCCGCGCGCGGCGTGGATGCGCCGGATCAGCTCGTGCTCGGCGTCGCTCTGAAACGCGTCGAGCGAGTGCCCGGCCGCCTTCGCCAGCTCCTTGAGCCGATTCTCGATATCGGCGAGCGTCGTGCGGCCGTAGATCTCCGGCTCTCGCGTGCCGAGCAGGCCGAGATTCGGGCCGTTCAGAAGAAGCAATCGCGCCATCGATGAGGTTCCGCCAAATAACGGGCAAGTTTAACCGCTTTTCGGCGAAGTTGGCGCTAGTTTGATGCGAATTCGGGGCGGATTGGCCGCGGCTGTCGATACCTGCCTTTGCGGGGCACGCCGCGAGCACGTCCCTGTGGGGTTCGTGTGCCGCCATCCCTGGCGGCACACGGCCCCGCAAAGGCAGGTATCGACAGCCACGTCCAATCCGCGCAGACCCTTTGAGACTACAGAAGCTCGGTCAGCCGAGCCCGCGCTCCGTCGATGTCCGTGCGGCCGTCGCGAAGCGCCTCGAGCACCGCGACGAGCTCGTCGAGATGCTCGGCGTGAAGCTCCCCGGTCCGGACGCCGAGCGTCTGCCCGTCGGCCGCGGTGAAGATCGTGAACGGCAGCGCGTAGAACTCGACGCCGAAGCTCGCCGCGGCGTTCACGCCTTCGGTCTGGCCGACGAGAATCGGGTAATTGAAGCCCATCTCCTCGGCGAACGCTTGGACCTTCGCCATGTCGTCGATCGCGATCCCGACGACCGTAAGCCACGGATGCTCGTCCTGGAACGCTTTCAGCATCGGGATCTCACGAAGACACGGGGCGCACCACGTCGCCCAGAAGTTGATCACGAGCGGCTGGCCCGGCCAGCTTCGAATCGAGACCTCGGTGCCGTCGAGGCCGGCCATCGAGAAATCCGGCAGCTCGTCGGGCAGGGCCGATGCCTGATGCTCGGCGGCGTGGTCATGATCGGCCCCTCGATGGAGCTCCGCGGCCTGCTCGTGCCCGCCGTGCGCCTCGGCCGGCGCGCGGTCGAAGACGACGCGATAGGTCACGTAGCCGAGCGCCGCGGACGCGCTCAGCGCGACGGCGATCAGCGTCGGTTTGATCCCTCTGCTCATGACTGTGCATCCTGCCCGCTTTTCGCGCCGGGAGAAAGAGGGAGCGTGGTCGGACGGACGAGCTAGAGCGCCGCGACGCGCGAGACGTGCTCCGCGAACTCGGCCGCGGGCACGTAACCGACGAGCTTGAACGCGTCGAGCGGACGGCCCGCGCCGTCGAAGAACGCGATCGTCGGCGGGCCGAAGCTCCCGAAACGCTTGAGCAGCGCCTTGTCGTGATCGTCGTTGTCGGTCACGTCGATGCGGAGCAGCGCGAACGGCCGAAGCGCCGCCACCACTTGCGGATCCGGAAACGTGTATTTCTCCATCTCTTTGCAGGAAACGCACCAGTCCGCGGTGAAGTCGACGAGCACCGGTTTGCCTTCCGCCTTCGCGCTCGCGAGCGCGGCGTCGAGCTGCGCGACCGTGCCGATGGGCTCGAACTCGAGCGCCTCGCGCGCGGCCGGAGCGCCGCCGATCGCTGCACGCGGGATCGGCCGCAGCGGGTCGTCACCCCCGAGCGTCGCGCCGATCAGGAGCAGCGCGCCGTACAGGCACGCGAGCACGCCTAGGCCCTTCGCGAGCCGCCGCGGCGCGGGCGGCTCGGGCGGCAGCGGCTCGAACGCGCCGAGGAAGACGCCGGTCAGGAAGACGAGCAGCGCCCACAGCGCGAGCACGACGCTGCCGGGGAGCACGCGCCCCATCATCCAGATCGCGAGCCCGAGCAGCATCACGCCGAACGCCGCCTTGACCGTATTCATCCACGGCCCCGCCTTCGGCAGCAGCTTGCCGGCGGACGTGCCGACGACGAGGAGCGGCGCGCCCATGCCGAGGCTCAGCGCGAACAGCGCGCCGGCGCCGCGCACGACGTCGCCGCTCTGGCCGATCACCGCGAGCGCCGCGACGAGCGGCGGCGCGACGCAGGTCGTGACGATCAGCGCCGACAGCGCGCCCATCACCGCCGTGCCCGCGAACGTGCCGGCCTTCTGCCGATTCGCGAGGCTCGCGACGCGCGTCTGGATCGCAGCCGGCATCTGCAGATTGAAGACGCCGAACATCGACAGCGCGAGCACGACGAAGAGGCCCGCGAAGAGGGTAATGATCCAGGGTTTCTGGAAGACGGCCTGGACCTGCTCGCCGGCGAGCGCGGCGAGCGCCCCCGCGACCGTGTACGTGAACGCCATGCCGAGCACGTACGACAGCGACAGCGCGAACGCGCGGCCCATCGACGTTTGCGCGCCTTGGCCCGCGATGATCCCTGAAAGGATCGGCACCATCGGCAGCACGCAAGGGGTGAACGAGAGCAAGAGGCCGAGACCGAAAAATGTCGCGCCGATCAGAAGCCACGAATCCGAGAGGATCAGCGCGGCGAGGCGGTCTTGCTCGGAGACCGGCGCGTCGGAGGCCCTTGGCGGTGCGCTCTCGGCCGGCGCGAACGCGGACGTCGCGGGCAACACGAGCGCCATCGTCTGCTCCGACGGCGGATAGCAGATGCTGTTCTCGCGACAGCCCTGGAAGCGGCCACGCACGGTGACGGGCATCTCGTCCGGTCCCGCTCGGGAGAACGGCACCTTCGCCTCGACGTGGTCGTAGTAGACGAGGACGTCGCCGAAATTGTCGTCGCGGTGCGGGACGCCTTGCGGCCACTCCGCAGCGCCGAGCTCGATATCGCCTTCGGCCTCGATCTCGAGCTTGTCGGCGTACAGGTAATGGCCGGGCTCGATCGTCCACGAGACCGTCAGCAGATTCGGCCCGTCGAAGCGCGCGTTCATCACGAACGCTTCGTCGACGGGCAGCAGGTCCTCGCCGCGCGCGCTCGGCAGGAGCGCCGACGACGCTCTGACCGGTGCGGGCGGCAGCGCGACCTCGCGCGTCCACGATTGCGGCGGATAGCACAGGCCGATATCGGCACAGCCTTGCAGGCCGACCTCGAGCTCGAGGCGCTCCGCCGCGCCCGTGCGGGTATACGGCACGGCGATCTCGAACGTGCCGCGGTAGATCTCCTGCTCGCCGAAGAACTCGTCGGTATGGATCTCGCCGCGCGGAAAGACTGCGGGTCTCAAGCGAACGCCCGGCGTCGCGGTCTCGAAGCTGAACTTCGAGCGATACAGGTAGTAGCCGTCGACGATGTCGAAGCGGATGCGCAGCGTGTCGTCGTCCGCGCTGACCTCGTAGGGGTAAGCGAGCTCCGGTCGCAGCGGCGACTGGGCCGCGGCCGGCGCGAGCCACAGCATCGCGGCCACCAAGCCCGCGGCGACCGTCGAGAGCGAGCGAAGGATCGACGTGCTCATTCGGCGTCCTGTTTGACCGACTCCGCGACCCAAGCGAGATAGCCCGGCAGTCCGCGCTCTATTCGGACCGCGACGACTTCCGGGAGTTCGTACCCCGAAAGCTCCCGAATGGCCGCCTCGACGGCGGCATAGCGCTCCGCGGTCGTCTTGATCAGCAGCACCGTCTCGTGGTCCCGCGCGACGCGCCCCTGCCAGCGATACGTCGACACGGCGCCGGGGAGCGCGTTGACGCACGCCGCGAGGCGGCGCTCGACCAACGCGGACGCGACGCGATCCGCGGTCTCGGCGCCTCCGCAGGTCGTGATCACGAGCAGCGGTTCCGATTCGATGCTCATCTCGATATCCGGCTCCGGCCGACGATTCATGCGCCGGGCGGCGGAGACGACGCCCGGGACCGATACGGGCGCACCGTCATCGGCGTGGACCAGGATAGCTTTCGCGGCGGGACGCCGCCATGCTCGGGTTCTCGGGGTTGAAATCCCCGAGTGCGACCCTATGATTGGCACTCGTCGCGGCCGAGTGCTAATAACCGGTTCCGGCCAATAAGAATTCTTTTTAAATCAAAATCTTAACGGAGACACCCCATGAAGCTGCGTCCTTTGCATGATCGCGTCGTTATCAAGAGGACCGAAGAAGAGCGCACTTCGCCGGGCGGCATCGTGATCCCCGACACCGCGGCCGAGAAGCCGATCCGCGGGGAGGTCGTCGCGGTCGGCCAGGGCAAGATTCTCGAGAACGGCGAGGTTCGGAAGCTCGAGCTCAAGGCGGGCGACAAGGTTCTGTTCAGCAAGTACGCGGGGACCGAGGTCAAGGTCGACGGCGAGGAGCTTCTGGTCATGCGCGAAGACGACGTCATGGCCGTCATCGAAGGCTGATCCTTGCCCGCCGCGTCAAAAGCCTCACCTACAAAGGAACGGAGATTGATTCATGGCGACTCCCAAGGAAGTCAGGTTTGCCGATGATGCGCGTCAGCGAATGCTGCGCGGCGTCAATGTCCTCGCCAACGCCGTAAAGGTCACGCTCGGCCCGAAGGGTCGTAACGTCGTGCTCGAGAAGAGCTTCGGTGCTCCGACCGTCACGAAGGACGGTGTCTCCGTCGCGAAGGAGATCGAGCTCGAGGACAAGTTCGAGAACATGGGCGTCCAGATGGTCAAGGAAGTGGCCTCGCAGACGTCCGATGCGGCGGGCGACGGCACGACGACGGCGACGGTCCTCGCGCAGGCGATCTTCCGCGAAGGCCTGAAAGCGGTCGCGGCCGGCTTCAACCCGATGGACTTGAAGCGCGGCATCGACAAGGCGACCGCCGCGGTCGTCGAGGAGCTCAAGAAGCTCTCGAAGCCGTGCGAGGACGACAAGTCGATCGCTCAGGTCGGCACGATCTCGGCCAACTCCGACGAGGAGATCGGCCGGATCATCGCGCAGGCGATGAGCAAGGTCGGCAAGGAAGGCGTGATCACGGTCGAGGAGGGCTCCGGTCTCGAGAACGAGCTCGAGGTCGTCGAGGGCATGCAGTTCGACCGCGGCTATCTCTCGCCTTACTTCATCAACAACCAGCAGAACCAGTCGGCCGAGCTCGATAACCCGTACATCCTGATTCACGACAAGAAGATCTCGAACATCCGCGATCTTCTGCCGGTCCTCGAGGCGATCGCGAAGGCCGGTCGGCCGCTCCTGATCATCGCCGAGGATGTCGAGGGCGAGGCGCTCGCGACGCTGGTCGTGAACAACATCCGCGGAATCGTGAAGGTCGCGGCCGTGAAGGCGCCGGGCTTCGGCGATCGCCGCAAGGCGATGCTGCAGGACATCGCGATTCTGACCGGCGGCCAGGTCATCTCCGAGGAGGTCGGCCTCTCGCTCGAGAAGGCGACGCTCGAGGATCTCGGCGAGGCCAAGAAGGTTCAGGTCTCGAAGGAGAACACGACGATCATCGACGGCGCCGGCCGTCCGGAGGACATCAAGGCGCGCGTCGAGCAGATCAACAAGGAGATCGAGGAGTCGACGTCCGACTACGATCGCGAGAAGCTGCAGGAGCGGGTCGCGAAGCTCGCGGGCGGTGTCGCGGTGATCAAGGTCGGCGCGGCGACCGAGGTCGAGATGAAGGAGAAGAAGGCGCGCGTCGAGGACGCGCTGCACGCGACGCGTGCGGCGGTCGAGGAAGGCGTCGTGCCGGGCGGCGGCGTCGCGTTGATCCGCGCGGTCAAGGCGATCGAGAAGCTGAAGGGCATCAACGAGGACCAGGACGTCGGCATCGGCATCCTACGCCGCGCGGCCGAGGAGCCGCTGCGTCAGATCGTCGCGAACGCGGGCGACGATCCGTCCGTGGTGCTGAACGCGGTGGCCGCGGGCTCCGGCAACTACGGCTACAACGCCGCGACGGGTGAGTACGGCGACATGGTCGAATTCGGCATCATCGATCCGACGAAGGTCACCCGTCTCGCGCTGCAGAACGCGGCGTCGGTCGCGGGACTCTTGCTCACGACCGAGGCGATGATCGCCGAGCAGCCGAAGGAAGAGAAGGAAGGCGCCGGCATGCCCGACATGGGCGGGATGATGTAAGCCCTTACCGGCTCTTCTTCTTTTCGCTCGAAAGCCCCGCCTCGCGCGGGGCTTTCTTTTGCATGGCTCAGCCGCGCTTCCGGAGCAGCGTGAGGCCTTCGCCGACCGTCAGCATCGCGTGATCGACGCGCTCGTCGGTCTTCACGAATTCGTTGAACTCGCGCATCGCGGCGGCATGCGGCGTCTGCTGGTCGATGATCGGCGTTCCCGAGAGCGCGAGCGTGTTGTCGACCGCGATCACTCCGCCGGGGCGGATCAGCTCGAGGAGCTTCTCGTAGTAGGCGAGGTAGCGCGGCTTGTCGGCATCGATGAACGCGAAATCGAAGCGCTCGCGCTCTCCGTTCGCGAGCAGCTCGTCGAGTGTCTCGAGCGCCGGTTTGAGTCGTAAGTCGATGCGCGACTCGACTCCGGCCTCGCGCCAGAACCGCCGGCCGATCGCGGTCCACTCGGCGTTGATGTCGCACGCGATCAGGAGGCCGTCCTCGGGGAGCGCGAGGGCGACCGCGAGCGCCGAGTAACCGGTATAGGTGCCGATCTCGATGCACCTCCGCGCGCCGATGAGCTTCACGAGCAGCGCCATGAGGTGGCCCTGGTCGGTGCCGATCTGCATCTCGCTTTCGGGCAGCGGCTGAGTCGCGGCGCGCAGGCGCGCGAGCGCTTCGGCCTCCGGCCGCGACGAACGGAGGACGTACTCGTAGACTTCGGCGGGAACGAGACGCGTGCGCTGGGTCACCCGCCTACTCTAACAGACGGCGCGCGATCGCGCCGGGCGACGACGACGAGGCGCAGGGCAGTGAGGTCGGATGCGACCGGCGCGGCCGGGCGGCAGACCCTTACTCGCGATCTTCGCTCTTGAATACCAGCTCGGGAGGGAGCAGATCGCCGAGCGGGGCGTCGTGCTCGCCATCGCCCGTGCGCGGCGCATCGCGCCGCTTGCTCGACTCGCCGTCGTTCCAGTCGCCTTCCGACAGCAGCCGATTGATCGTGTTGTCGTTCGGATCGAGCGGATTCGTCGGTCCGGACGGCGTGCGGCGCCCGTTGAACGACAGCATGTCGCGCAGCCGGTCGCGCATGGCGGTGACCTGGTTGAGCTCGTCCTCGGTTTTCGAGAGCCGGTTCTTGAGCTCGACCAGCTCCGCTTCCGCGACACGGCAGCGCTCGCGTGCGTCCGCGAGCTGCTTCGAATAGCTCTTCTCGAGCACCTCGAGCCTGAACTCGAGTTGCTTGACCGTGTCGAGGAGCGCCTTCGATCGCTCTTGCTCGGCGCCGAGCTCTTGCTCGAGGCGGGCGATCGTCGCGTCGCGCTCGTCCGGCTCGTCCGCGGCGGAAGAACGCCTCGCCGCGGTCGCCGCGGCTCTCGCGGCCGACGACGCGCGGGCCGCCTGCGCCGATAAGGTCGCTTTCGCGGCCGACACCGCTCGCGCCGCGATGCCCAGGAGCCCCGCGTGCTCTTCGATACCGTCCCGTTCGCTCATGCCCGGCTTTCGTAGGCTGGTCGAGAGAGGCTAGCCAGAACCTGACCGGCCCGGCGTGAAGCCGTTCACGAAGACGGTCGCCGGGAACGGCGGCGCGAGCCCGATCACGCTGCTATCCTTGTGCGCCCTCTCGCTGATCGGTTCATGCCTTGTCTCCGCGCGACCGTACCCTGCGGCCCGTCCTCGGCGTCGTCCTGAAGATCGTCTCCGTCGTGTTTCTCGGCACGATGGCGGCCTGCGTGAAGTATCTCGGCGACGCCGTGCCGAGCGGTCAGATCATCTTCGTACGGGGACTCATCTCGGTCGCCGTGCTCGCATTGATCGCCTGGCGGGTCGAGGGTCTGCATCTGCTGAAAACCCGCAACGTCCGCTCGCACGCGCTGCGCTCGCTGTGGGGCACGGCCAGCATGTTCTGCCTGTTCACGGCGCTCACGATGATCCCGTTCGCCGACGTCACCGCGATCACGTTCACGACGCCGATGTTCCTCACCGTGCTCGCGATGCTGTTTCTCGGCGAGCGAATCCACGCGTACCGCTGGTCGGCCCTCGTGATCGGCTTCGTCGGCGTGCTGATCATGGTCGGTCCGCATCTTTCGTTCGACGGAGGAAATTTTCTCGGGGCGCTCGTGGCGCTCGCCGCGGCCGTGTTCGCGGCGCTCGCGTTGATGTTCCTGCGGAGCATGAGCGGCGGAGAGCACGCGATCACGATCACGTTCTACTTCTCGCTGACGTCGATGGTTTGCGGCGGGCTGACCGCGGTCGCAGGGTGGCCGTGGCCGTCGGCCGAGCAGTGGGCCGTCATCGTCGGCGTCGGCGTCT
>PKRJ01000058.1 GCA_017577365.1 Gammaproteobacteria bacterium
TCAGCGCATGCGCGACCCGCACTTTCTCGCGTGCGGCGCTCAGTGAGATATCGCAGCGGTAATGCAGCCACTCGGCGCAGCTCTGGAATCCCCAAGCGAGCCAGCCCGCGCGCTCGTCGAAGCGGCGAATCAGCACGAGCAGATCGTAGGTGGCGGCGTTGATGCGGCTCGCGAGCGTGACGATCGCCCGGTCGAGGGCGTCGATCGAGGCCCCGCGGTCGTAAGCCGCGGCAATGGCGGCAGCGGAATTGCTCTTCATTTGATGCCCCGGCTCTGAGAAGAGAAATACTGTATTTTTGAACAGAGACGGGCTTGCAAGAACCCTTAAAACTGCCGGGAAACAACGGAAATTCAACAACCGAACGGAAGCGATCTTCGTTCAGCGCCAGTGGCGTTAGGCTACGGATCGTTGGTCGCCGCCGTGACGCCCGTGCGAAGCAAGACGGGGCTTAGAGAGCAGCCGTCGAAGCCGTTCATCTCGAGCAGCCGCCGCCACAGCCGTTCCTTCTCCGCGCCCGGCAGCGTCTCCGCCCACGCCCACGCGGAGGCATAGTCGTAATCGGCCTTCCAGCTCGATTCAGTCGCGATGCGCTGCCTCGCGAACTCCTCGCCCCACACGTCGGCCCACACGCGATCGAGGATCAGATAGAGCGTCCTGTGGCCGTCGACGCCGTCGAGCCGCTCGACGAGCTGCCAGAGATGCCGATGGCCAAGCTCGTGCACGAGCGTCGACTGCTTGACCTCGCGCGAGTAGCCGGCACGCAGCCGCATCGGATAATGCGGACCGCCGGAATGGCTCGGCGCGTCGTCGACGATCGCCGCGAGCCTCGTCTCCGAGAACGGCAAGCACGTGCGTGCTTCGAGCGCCGCGACGATACGCTCTCCGAACTCTTTCCAGATCGCCTCGTACGCGCGCGCCGCCGGAGCATGCGCCGGCGTCATCGGGATGAAGTCGATCTCGACGCGAGTATCGCCGCAAGCCTCGCCAGCGAGAAACAACACGCATACTGCGACCGGCACGCGGCGTGACAGGCGCATCGAACGGCCTCCCTATCGATCGAATGCTCCCAGATCGTCGCGGTAAACGCTCGACCGGTCAACGCGACGTCGTTCGACGACGAACGGCGCGGAAAGCCTCGCTCAGAAGTTGTAGCTCAACGTCAATCCGTAGCGCCGCGGCGGCAGGTAAGTCACGCCGATCACGCGCGCGGTCGCGAGCGCGAACGTGCTGCTCGCACGGAGGACGTCGTTCACGTTGGTCATCCAGAGCTCGGCCTGGAGACGCTCGTCGGACGACGTATAGAGCACGCCGAGATTCGTCATCGTGTACGACTCGGCGCCCTCGATCAGGCGCGCGAACTCGGTGTAATAGGTATCGTCACGGTAGAACACGTCGCCGAACACCGAAAGCGTTCCGCCGGCGATCTGCACGGGAATGTCGTACTCGGCGTGCAGGCTCGCGGACCACTTCGGCGAGTTGCGCGTCGGGTTGCCTGCGAGCTGGATCTCGGGCTCGTTCGGGTTGAAGCCCGTCGGGTCCTCCGGGAACTCGGGCGCCCCCGGAGTCAGCACGTTGCGCGGATTGAACGGATCCTTGGTGAGAAAGTCGTCGTACTGCGAGTCGAGATAGGCGATCGACGTGCTGAAACGGAAGCGATCCGTGAGGTTGCCGAAAAGCTCGATCTCGGCGCCTTCGGCGGACGTTTGCGCCGCGTTCTCGAAGATCGTGCTGAATCCCGCGGGACCGCCGCTCACGGTCTTGTTGATCTGCTGCCCTTCGAGCTCGTACGCGAATACCGCGACGTTCAGCGCGAGCCGTCCCCCGAGCACCGTCGTCTTGAGCCCGGCTTCGATGTTCTCGACCGTCTCCGGATCGACGATGATCGTGCTGCCCGCCGCGTTCTCGCCGGCGCCCGCCTTGAAGCCTTCGGTCGCGGTCACGTAGATCAGCGAGTCGCGCTCGCCGCCCGGCCGCCACTCGATGCCGAAAGCCGGCGTGAAATCCTCGAACGTGCGCGCAACCGACGTGCCCGAGGTCGTCGTGATCAGGATCGGACCGAGCCCGTTCCGCGCGACGACGAACGACGGGTTCGCGGACGTGCGCTTCTCGTCGTTGTAGCGCCCGCCGACCATCACCGACAGGCGATCCGTGAGGTGGAACACCGCCTGTCCGAAAATCGCCCAGACCTCCGTGCCGAGATCGGACTTGAGGCATACGCGCTTCGGCGGCGGCACGTCCATGCCCGCGATGCCGCCTCCCCAATGCTCGAACGTGTCGCACATGTTGAGCGGGAACTCGGGCCCGATCGGCACCGCGGGCACGAAGACCCCGTCGATCGAGAGGCCCGTCGGTCCGATCGGCGGAAACGCTCCGCTCGCCGGATCCGCCATGGTGTCGAGAATGTGCGGCTGGCCGAGCAGCGGCGTCAGACCGACCGTGTCGACCGGCTCCTGGTCCTCCTCGAAATAGAAGAGCCCGAACACGGCGTTGACGCGATCGGTGTCGTAGTTCATCTGGAACTCGGTGCTCCACTGATCGCTGTCGACGTCGCGGCGTTGCACGCTCGTGTTGAAGCCGTTCGTCGCGAGGCTGCTCACGACCGCGGAGAGATCGAGGTCCTGCTGAATGTAGCCCTCGTATTCGCGGCGACTCGTGATGTTACGCAGGGTGATGCGGTCGTTGATTCCCCAATCGACGGTGGACGTCAGCGACCAGGTATCGGCCGTGCTCTCGGGATCGAACTCGGACGCGAGATCTCGAGGCTCGGCGGCATAGCCGCCTCCGCCGGGGGACGCGAGCCGCGGTATGCCCGGATAGCTTTCCGCGCGGAACTTCAACGCGCGCGACGCGTCGCGCTGCGTGTAGATCTCGCCCGTGAGGAGCCATGAAAGCGAGTCCGACGCGAGAAACTGCAAATGCCCGCGCGCCATCTGACGATTCAGATCGTCGATGTCGCGGCCGGTGACCGGGTTCTCGCCGAAGCCCGAATGCGAGTCGCTTTTCACGGCGAACCGGCCGAGCACGCGATCGGTGATCGGGCCGCTGAACGCGGCCTCGATATCGAGCTGGTCGTAGTTGCCGACCGTCACGCGCGCGTAGCCCTCGAACTCCGTCGTCGGCTTTCTCGTGATCAGATTCACCGACCCGCCGACGGCGTTCCGTCCGTAGAGCGTTCCTTGGGGGCCGCGCAGGACCTCGACGCGCTCGAGATCGAAGAGCGACGTGAGCTGCGCCTCGGCACGCGAGATCACCACGCCGTCGACGTGCATCGCGACGCCCGTCTCGCTGCCGGTCGTCGACGTGTTCGCGCCCACGCCGCGGATGAACAGCTTTGCCATGTTGAAGTCATTGCCGAGCGTGATGCTCGGCACGGCGAACTGCAGGTCCTCGAGGGTGTCGATCTGCTCCATCTCGAGACGCTGCTCGTTGATGACGGATACGGCCGCACCGACGTCCTGCAGCGCCTGCTCGCGCCGCTGCGCCGTGACGATGACCTCCTCGATCTGAGCGGTCGCGGGGATCGACGGTAGAAGCAGGAGAGCCGCGGCCCACGGCAGCGCGCCGGGCAGCGGGGTACGAGTGGTATGCATCTGAAGTCCTCCGTCCGCGAGCACGACGATCCGGAGAGCGCTTCGAGAAGGATCGCGCGGGACGGCGAGCGTCACGCGGCGATTGCCGCATCACGGCATGCAGGATGCGTACCAGAGGAGGTCATCCGAGACCGCGCACGGTCTCGGATACGATCATCGACAAGACGTCAATCCATCAGCGAGCTCGTCAAGGAGCGAAGCTCGGCCGCATGCTCCTCGAGCACCTCGGACGGATGCTTTTCCGCGGCCGCGGCGAGTCTGTCGACGACCGGGCACATCACGTCCTCCTGGGCGTTCTCGTCCGTGAGAAACTTCGCGGCGATCAGGACATCCGTGACCGTGATCGTGCCGGCGTCGTGATCGAGATCGTCCTGGTGCTCGACCGCGTGCTGCAGCGTTTCCGGCAAGCCCCAGCTCGCGAGCAGCATGCGTGCGATCTCGCCCTGATAGGCGGCCGCGGCCTTCGCGAGCTCGGCGTCGGGCGCGCCGCCGATGCCTTCCGCGCGCATCACGATATAGAGACGCCCCATCACGTGCAGCAGGCCCGCGAGGAGCGCCTGATCCGGATTGACGCGCGTGCAGTGCTTCGCGAGCACGTAGCACGCCGCCGCGACCTTGAGACTCGTGCGCCAGATGGCCTCGATCTCCGCCCGCGCCGACGGGGAATACGTCTCGCGCAGGCGAAGCTGATGGATCGCGTACGCGACCGCGATCGAGCGCACGAGATTGAAGCCGAGTCGGCTCACCGCGGTGCGCAGATCCGTGACCTCGGGACCGGCGCGCCGAAACTGAACCGAGTTCGCGATCTGCAGCGCGCGGGCCGCGAGGGCCGGCTCCGAGCTCAGCACCTTGACGACGTCCTCGGCGCTCGCATCCGGCGACTGCATCGCGCGCTGCACGCGCAGCACGGCCTCCGGGAAGCCGGGCAGCTCGAGGCGGTCGTCGCGGATGTCCTCGGCGATCTTCGCCATCAAAGACTCGATCGGCGACTCGATCGGCTCCATGTCGACGGCGGCTTCAGGCGACATGACTCCTTACCGTGCGATCCATCACGCTTTCGCGTTATCGGCACGTCGGCGAAGAACTTGAGCCCGTTCAGCCGGCGGCCGCCGTCGCTTCGATCTCGACGAGAAGATCGGGATGCGCGAGGCACGCGACGCCGAGCAGAACGCCCGGCGGCTTCACCGGCAGCGGCCCGAGACGCGCGTCGACGACGTGCCTCGCCGCCTCGAAGGCGGCCATGTCGGTGACGTAGTAGTTGAGCCGGACGACGTTCGCGAGCGTGAGCCCCGCTTGCGACAACACCGTCTCGAGGTTGTCGAACGCCCGCCCGAGCTGCCCGGCCATATCCCCGACGTGCAGCGCTCGGCCGTCGGGACCGACGGACGTCTGTCCCGCGATGAACACGAGCCGCTCCGCGCCGCGGACATCGACCGCGTGCGAGAAGTTGAGCCGCTCCTGCCAAGTCCACGGATTGATCGGAATCGTCTCCATCACGTGCTCCTCCCCCAATTCACCGCGACGGCCGGTCTACTATGCCCGTTCGGCGCGGCCGATCCCAGCTCCGCGCCGCGATCGGCGGCACGGCGTATCCGCCATCCGGGCTCGCGCGCCTATCGCGACGCCGGCCGATGCCGCATGCTTCCGAGCGTCGATACTCGCGCCCGCGAACCGGGAGGCCGCGCCATGGCTCTCGTCTTCCGCCAGCTGTTCGACGCGCGCTCGGCGACCTACACCTATCTGCTCGCGGATCCCGAGACGAGGGAAGCGGTGCTGATCGATCCGGTTTTCGAGCACGCTCGGCGCGACGCGGCGTTGATTCGCGAGCTCGAGCTTCGGCTTCGCTACACGCTCGACACGCACGTGCACGCCGACCACGTCACCGGCGCGTCGATGCTCAGGGCGTGGACCGGCTGCCGCATCGCGATATCGGCCGCCTCCGGCGCGTCGGGTATGGACATCGCGCTCCGCGACGGCGACCGCATCAGGTTCGGCGAGCATGCGCTCGAGGCGCGGGCGACGCCGGGACACACGAACGGCTGCATAACCTTCCTGCTCGACGGCGCACGCGCCGCGTTCACCGGCGATGCGCTCATGATCCGCGGCGCCGGCCGCACCGACTTTCAACAGGGGGATCCGCACAGGCTCTATCGCTCGATCGTCGACGTGATCTTCAAGCTGCCCGACGAGTGCCTGATCTATCCGGCGCACGACTATCGCGGCCTCACGTCGAGCAGCGTCGGCGAGGAGCGCCGCCACAATCCGCGCATAGGCGGCACGCGCGACGAGAACGATTTCGTCGGCTACATGCGCAACCTGCACCTGCCGCACCCGAAGCAAATGGATGCCGCGGTGCCCGCGAACTTGCGGTGCGGCGATATCGAAACCTCGTCGGCCGTGCCGGAGCGAGCGTGGGGGCCGCTCCGCTACACGTACGCCGGCATCGACGAGATCGAGCCCGAATGGGTCGCCGAGCACGCCGACGCCTTGCAGATCGTCGACGTCCGCGAGCCGCACGAGTTCATCGGCGGGCTCGGCCATATCCCGAGCGCGATGCTGATCCCGCTCTCGGAGCTGCCGCGCCGAGCCGCCGAGCTCGACCGAGACCGGCCGATCGTGACCGTATGCCGCTCGGGAGGACGCTCGGCGCAAGGCGTCGTGCTGCTCGAGAAGGCAGGCTTCGCGAAGGTCGCGAATCTCGCAGGCGGCATGCTCGCGTGGCGCGAGCGAGGGCTGCCCACGTCGTAGAAGCGAAAGAACCGGTCGCCCCCTTCCGGCTCCCCTTCCCCGCGCTCGCGGCAGCCGGCCGTCGTATCATTCGGGCGCGGCTCGCCGGCGCGGGCGAGCGTCGCGCGGCACTTGCTCGACTCGGAAAAGGAGACGATGCCTCTCAAGATTCTCGCGATCGGAGACCTGCACCTCGGCCGGGTGCCGAGCCGCTTGCCCGCGGACCTTCGCGACGACGCGCGTCGCTACGGTCCGTCGGAGGTCCTCGAGAGGATCGTGAGGTACGCGACGGAGTCGCGCATCGACGCGGTCGTGCTCGCCGGCGACGTCGTCGAGCACGACTACGACTTCTTCGAGGCGTATCGCGACCTGCGCGGCACGGTCGGCAGGTTGCTCGCGGCCGGCATTCGCGTGCTCGCCGTCGCCGGCAATCACGATACGGTGGTGCTCCCGCGGCTCGCCGATCAGCTCGAAGGATTCGAGCTCATCGGACGAGGCGGCCGCTGGGAGCAGCGCACGCTGACCGCCGGCGCCGAGCGCGCCACGCTGCACGGCTGGTCGTTCCCGCAGCGCGTCGTCACTGCGAGCCCGCTCGACGGCGCGCGCCTCGAACGCGGCCCGGGGCCGAATCTCGGCCTCCTGCACTGCGATCTCGATCAGGCAGAGAGTCGCTATGCGCCGGTCGCCACGGCGGAGCTGTCGAACGCCGGCCTCGACGGCTGGCTGCTCGGCCACGTGCACAAGCCGGGCGAGCTTACGGCCGCTTTCCCGCTCGGCTATCTCGGCTCCGCGACGGGCCTTCACCCGAACGAGCACGGCCCGCGCGGGCCGTGGCTGATCTCGATCGACGGCGGACGCATCGCGGCCGTCGAGCAGTTACCGCTCGCGCCGCTGCATTGGGAGCACGTCGACGTCGACGTGACCGGCATCGCCGCGCCCGAGGACGCGCGCGACCTCCTGCTCGCGCGCGTCGCGGAGCTCGACAAGCGGCTCGGAGCGCGGGCCGTTCCGCCGGACGCAGTCGGCCTCAGGGCTCGTTTCGTCGGCCGCTCGCGATTCCGGGGCGAGATCGAGCGCATGCTCGACGAGGAGCGTCTCGACGACGTCGGCACCGGCACGAGCGGGCGACGCTACTTCGTCGAGAGCGCGAGCGTCGCCACCGCGCCCGAGATCGATCTCGCATCGCTCGCGCAAACGCCGAGCCCCGCGGGGCTTCTCGCGAAACGCTTGAGACTGCTCGAGCGTGATCCCCGCGACCCCGACCGCGCCGAGCTGATCCGCAGAGCACGCGCGCGGCTCGACGAGTGCCACGACAAGCCGTGCTGGCAGGCCCTCGCGCTCGATGCGCCGACCGACGACGAGATCGCCGAAATGCTCCGCGACGCGGGGCTTCGCGCGCTCGATGCGCTGCTCGCCCAGCAACCGGAGGGCGCGGCGTGAAGCTGAAGCGCCTCGCGATCACGCATCTCCCCGGGATCCCCGGCGGGCTCACGCTCGAGAACTTCGGCGACGAGCTCAACGTCGTGACCGGACCGAACGCGTCCGGCAAGAGCAGCTTGATCCGCGCGCTCCGTCACCTGATCGATCCCGCGCGCGAGCCCGGCGGCGCCGTGACGCTCGAGGCCGAGCTCGTCTCGGGCGAGCGGTCGTGGACGGTCACGCGCTCGGGCCGCGAGATCGTCTGGCGGTCGAACGGGCGCCCCGTCGATCCTCCGCCGCTCCCGGCCAGCGATTTCCTCCAATGCTACTGGCTCTCGATGGACGACCTCCTCGCCGAGAGCCCGGCCGACCAGGAATTCGCCCGTCGACTGAAGAAGCTCCTCGCCGGCGGTTTCGATCTCGACGCCGTGCGCGCGGCAGCGCCGTTCGCATTACGCCCGCGTCACGGGCAGCAACAGCAGAAAGAGCTTTCACAGGCACGGCAAAAGCTCGGCGAGATCGGCAGGCAATACGAGCACCTCGACCGCGAGCGTGAGCGCGTGCCCGAGCTCGAGGCACGCATTCGCAAGGCCGAAGACGCGGCCGCGCGGGCCGAGATGACCCGCCGTGCGCTCGATTGGCTGGCGGCGCGGCGCGAGCGACTCGCGGTCGAGCGGCGGCTCGCGGAATTCCCGGCCGAGATGGATCGCCTGAAGGGCAACGAAGGCGAGCGACTCGAAGCCCTGGAAAAAAAGCGGGGCGAGCTCGAAGCGCGCCGCGCGTCGAAGGCTCGCGAGCTCGAAGCGGCACGCAAGAAGCTCGCGGAGACCGGGCTCGGTGCCGACCCTCCCGGTCAAGCCGAGCTCAAACGCTTGCGCGGCGAGCTCGAGGAGCTCCGCGACGCGCACACGCGCCTCGAGCAACTTCGGCGCGAGCTGATGGATGCGAAGGCCGCCGAGACGGCCGCCGCGCAGGCGCTCGCGCCGACCGGTGCCCGCGACGTGCCGCACGACGCCGCCGCGCTCCGCCCGATCACGCCCGAGGCGGTCGAGCGCGCGGTCGAGCTCGCCGAGAAGCTTCGCGACGCGGAACGCAAAGTCCGCGAGCTCGAGGCGCTCGCGGAGATCACGGCGCCGAGCGCGGACGTCGTCGAGTCGCACGATACGTTCGCGCGCGAGCTTCGCCGTTGGCTGCGGCAGCTCGAGCCGAAGGCGTTCAAGCGGCTCTTCGGCGGCGGTATCGCCGCTCTCGCGCTCGGGCTCGCCGCGTCGCTCGCGGCGTTGGGCCGGGGCGCGCCCATAGCCGCCGTGCTCGCGGGCGTCGCCGCGCTCGCGGCCGTCGCGATGCTCGCGCAGCTGATCGCGATGCGCGGCGAGCGTACGTCGGCGGAGCGCCGCGCGTCCGAGCTGCCGCTCCCGCCGCCGGACGCGTGGACGCCGGAAGCGGTTTGGCGACGCCTCCACGATGTCGAGAAAGCGCTCGCCGAGCTGCGTTTGCAGAACGAACGAGCGAGCGAGGCGGCCGCACGCGCGAAAACGCTCGACCAGGTCCGCGCCGAGCGCGATGCGCTCGCGGCGCAGAAAGAGACTCTTGCGCGCGAGATCGGCTTCGATCCCGCGAAAACCGCCGAGGGCGTGCTCAGGTTCGCGCAGCTCGCGCAAGCCCACGACGCGGCCCGCACGAAGCATCAGCAGCTCAAGCTCGCGCTCGCCGATCAGCTGCGCCGCGCCGACGATCGCGCGAAGCGCATCGCGGAATACCTCGTCCGCTACGAAGCGGCGGGAAGCGGAAACGCTCGCGATCCCGCCGACCTTCGCGCGCGCCTCGACGTTCTCGAAAGCCGGCTGCAGGCCTTCGTGGCGGCGAAGCACGAAATCGACAGCGCCGAGCGCGC
Source organism: Gammaproteobacteria bacterium (assembly GCA_017577365.1). Classification (GTDB taxonomy): domain Bacteria; phylum Pseudomonadota; class Gammaproteobacteria; order Steroidobacterales; family Rariloculaceae; genus ZC4RG20. The sequence goes on from PKRJ01000058.1 coordinate 9,632, forward strand.
GCTGGCGGATATCGATTCCGAGCTCCGCGCGACCTCCGCCGAGCTCGACCAGCTTTACGACGACGCGGGGCTCTCGCGCGGCGACCGCGAAACCCTGCTCGACCGTTGCGCGCGCTTCGGAGAGTACAGCTCGCTGCGGAAGGAGCTGCTTCGAGCGTCGACGCGCGAGCAGGAAAGACGCGGCGGCGTCGCGGGACACGACGAGCTCGTCGCGCTCGTCGAAGCGGATGACGAGGCGGGCCTCGAGACGCTGCTCGGCGAGCTCGAGCTCGCGGCAAGCACGCTGGAATCGGATCGCCAGAGCCTCGCGGATCTGAAGGCGAGCCTGAACCTCGCAGGCAGAGACCGCGCGCTCGAGCGCGCGCATCAGGCCGTCGACGCGGCGCGCGACTCGCTGCGCGACGCCTATGACAAAGCGATGCTCGCCGAGGCCGGACGCTTCCTGATCGACGACGTCGCCGAGGAGCATCGCACGGAGCGCGAGCCAGAGGTCGTCGCCGCGGCGCGCGAGCGTTTCCGCCGCTTCACCCATTCGCGTTACACGCTTCTCGTCGACGACGACGGCTCGCTCAAGGCGCGCGATCTTCGGCACGGAACCGATCACGACCTCGACACGCTGTCGACGGGCACGCGAATGCAGCTCCTGCTCGCCGCGCGGCTGGCATGGACGGCCGTCGCCGAGAAGGACCGCGAGTCGCTGCCGATCATGCTCGACGAGGCGCTGACCACGTCGGATCCGGAACGCTTCGCGAGCATCGCCCGCAGTCTGCACGAGACCGCCGTGCACGAAGGCCGGCAAATCTTCTATCTCTCCGCGGAGCCCACCGACCTGCTGCGCTTCGAGAAGGCGATCGGGAAGCCTCCGAATCACATCGATATCGCCCGGATCGCCGGCGGAGAAGCCCGCTCGCCCGAGCAGTACGCGCTCGCGGAGCGCGAGCCCGTTCCGGTGCCGGACGGCTCGTCGCCCGAGGAGTACGCCTCGCGCCTGCGCGTGCCGCCGATCGACCCGCGCCGCGGCGTTGGCGACATCCATATCTTCTATGTGCTTCGGGACGATCTCACGCTCCTCCATCGGCTCGTCGCGGACTGGCGCGTCTCGCACGTCGGACCGCTCGAAGCGCTGCTGCGAAGCCGCGACGCCTCCGACGTCGTTCGCGATTCCTCGACGCGCGAGCGCCTCGCCCGGCGCTGCCGCATCGCGCACGCGTGGGTCGACGCCTACATGAAGGGCCGCGGCAAGCCGGTCGACAGGCATGCGCTCGAAGCGTCGGGCGCCGTGTCGAATCGCTTCATCGAAGCCGTCACCGAGCTCGCCTCGCGCTTCGACGGCGATGCGAAACGGCTCGTCGACGCGCTCGAGCGGCGCGAGGTCGCGGGCTTTCAACGCCAGAAGATCGAAGAGCTACGCGAGTGGCTCGAGGAGCGGGGGTATCTCGATACCGCGGAGACGCTGACCGCGGACGAGCGCGAGCGCGTAACGTTGCAGCGCGCGGCCGGCTTCGCTTCGCCCGAGGAGATTCGCCTCGTGCTCGCGAGCCTCGAAGGCGGGGCGGGGCTCGCGGAGCGGCCGGCCCCTCCGCTGCCCGCCGAGGCGGAGGCGTGACGGCGGTCCGGCCCTGTCGATAAATTCGACACTTCCCCAATTTCTCGAGTCGTGAAGCAAGACTTGGGAGCCCGCGTCGCCGCCGACCGCCCGGACGGCGCGGCCGCAAGTCTCCGTCGGTACGAACAATTTGTAGGCTCTACAAAGAGCAACGACTCACTTTGAACATAACGCGCGAATGCCGACGACAGATGGCACGTGGGTTGCACCCTTCCCGATGACGGAATATCAGGGGGCAAAGAACGATGCAAATGCGTCGGCTATTCATTGGCGGATACCGCGAGCTCAAGAGACCCGTGAACATCGTCGACGAGTCGCTGATGGCCCGCATCGAGGAGGCGCGGCGCCGTCTTCAGCTCGAAGGCAAGGAGATCAAGCCGGTCAGGACCGTGCGGCAGATTCAGCGGCCGCAAACGGCATCCGACCGCCGCGTCATCGCGTTGCGGACGAAGCTCGCGACGGTGACCGATAGCAGAACGGGGACCGTTTCCGCTTGAGCGCCGGAAACGTTTACACGTCGCCGCGGCCGTTCTCGCCGGCTCGCCGCGCGGCCGCGGCTCGCCCGTGCGCGCTCGGCTCGACGAGCTACGCGTAACCGCTCGGTCGCCACGCGTCCATCATCTTGCGACGCGCAAACAAATACCGTTCGGACATGAGTCCCGCGAATCGCTTGATCAGCTCGTAGCCGAACTTGGGCTCCGACTCGCATCGCGCGCGAATCGAGACGCCGTCGAGCTCGAGCACCTCGGAATCCTCGTCGGCTCGCGCCTGAAACGCCCACTTGTACGGCGGAATCAGCCACGACCACCCGAGCACGGCGCCGGCATCGAAAGCCTGAAGCTCGAGCGGCGGTCCTTCGATCGCCGCGACCTCGACCAGAACCTTGCCGCTGATGATCACGTAGAAGCGGTCGGCTCGATCGCCGAAGCGAAACAGAACGGTATCGCGGGGCACCCGGCGGCGCTTCGCGCGCTCGGCCAGAAACTCGACGTGCTCTCGAGCGAGTCCGGCGAAAAACGGATTGCGGTCGATGATCTCGAAGATCGCAAGGTCGTACATGCTCGGTCGCCTCGGGATTCGACGATTACGTCATTACGCCGTAAAGCGCCGAGCGGCTGCAATCGGAAGTTTCCGAGCGTCGGCGGTCGCGGTCGATGGCTACGCGGTCGTCGGAGTCGGCGCCGCGGCGAGCAGTTTCTGCAACGCTTCTCGCCCGATGGGTTTGACGAGATAGCGATCGAAGCCCGCCTCCGCCGCGCGCGCCTTGTCCTTCGCCTGCCCCCAACCGGTGAGTGCGACGAGAAGCGGCTGAGTGCCGCCGCGGGCGCGAATCCGGCGCGCGACCTCGTAACCGTTCATGCCGGGCATGCCGATATCGAGCAGAACGACGTCTGGAACGAAGCTCGACATCGATTCGAGGGCTTCCGCTCCGCTCGATACGACGCAGGTCTCGTGCCCGAGGAGCGTCACGAGCCGGCCGAGCACCTCTCCGGCATCGACGTTGTCGTCCACGATCAGGACGCGGCAACGGCCCGCCCCTGTCGGACTCCCGCTCGGCTCGACGGGCCCGACCGCATTCACGGCCGCGCCGGACGGCGCTTCTCGTCCCTCGCGCGCGACGGCGGGCACCTTGATCGTGAACGTGCTTCCCCTTCCGAGACCCTCGCTATGGGCCTCGACGCTGCCGCCGTGCATCTCGATCAGCGATTTCACGAGCGTGAGGCCGAGCCCGAGGCCGCTGCTGTTACGCTCGAAGGAACGGTCGATCTGCTCGAACATCTCGAAAACGCGCTCGAGCTTCTCGGCCGGAATCCCGATCCCGTCGTCGCTCACGACGATCACGACGTGCCCTTCGCCGAGCTTCACGCCGAGCCGCACGTGGCCGCCGGCGGGCGTGTACTTCGCGGCGTTGCTCAGCAGGTTCGCGAGCACCTGCGCGAGGCGGACCGGATCGGCGTCGAGCTCGATCCGCTCCTCCGGGAGCTCGATCACGAGCTCGTGCCCGGCCTCGTCGAAGAGCGCACGCGTCTGCTCGAGCGCGCTCTCGACGATCGTATCGAGCGCGACCCGGCTCTTGCGCAGCTCGAGTCGGCCCTGCGTGATGCGCGAGACTTCGAGCAGATCGTCGACGAGCCGCGTGAGCTGCTTGACCTGCCTCTCCATGACCTCGAGCGTGATCGAGATCGTCCCCGGATCGTGCGTCGACGCCTGCAGCAGATCGATGCCGCTGCGCAGCGGCGCGAGCGGATTTCTGAGCTCGTGCGCGAGCGTCGCCAGAAACAGATCCTTACGGCGGTCGGCATCGCGCAGCGACTGCTCGGCGCGCTGCCGGGCGATCGCGAGCGCGACGAGATCGCTGACCGCGCGGAGCAGACCGACCGACTCCTGCGTATGCTCGGCGACCGTTTGCGATCCGAACGCGAGCGTGCCGAACAGCTCGCCGCCGGCAATTAGCGGATGGCAGACATAGGAACGCAGGCCGAGCGAACGGATCGAAGGCGCGACGAAATCGTCGCCCTCGGCGGAATCGGAAACGATGATCGGCCGCCGCGTCGCGGCGACAGCGCCGCAAGGCGGTTGGCCGAACGCGACCCGCGCCATCGCCTGACGCTGTCCCTCCGAAAGGCCGCCGCTCGCCGCGAGCCTCAAGCAAGAGCCGTCGCTGGCGACGGCATAGTGCGCGTACACGTCGAGATCGAACAGCACGGCGAGCTTCGCGAAGAGCTGCTCGAGAAAGCGCATCGGATCGCCGGTCGCGAGCAGTCCCGCCGCGGCCTCGTAGAGCAGCGCGAGACGCTGCGCGCGCTGCCGAAGCACCTGCGCGGAACGCTTCTGCTCCGTGATGTCGACGGCCGTGCACAGCACTCCGACGATGTGGCCGTCCGCGCTGCGCTCTGGATGCACGCCGATGTCGAACCATCGGCGCGCGCCCCGGAACGTCAGCATGAGCTCACGCCGTTGCGGCCGGCCAGACGCGAGGACTTCCTTCTTGATCGCGGCGAGGCGTGCCGCGTCCTCCGAGCCGAGCAGATCCTCGTCGGTCTTGCCGACGACGTCTTCCTCGCGAAGCGCGTTGTCCGGATCTCGAATCCACGTGTAGCGGAGCTCGAGATCCTGCATGGACACGAACACCGACGAGACCGGAAGCGCACGCGCTGCGCTGCGCCCGAGGAATCCGCCGTGCAGGTACTCCATTTGCCGCCGACCCGCCCCCGATGCCGGTGCTTGACGCTTCCGGCCCTCGTCAGCGGCAGCCTTGCCCCCATGAACGCTCGGCCGGAACGGGATAACTCTGTTCCTTTTGTATCGGCGCGTCAATCTCGTTCTCGGTAAGAACGACGGCCGGCGATCGGCCGACGCATTCGCGGCGCCCTTCGAGCGCGGGCCGATCCTGACGGCGGCCGTGATCTGTAGTATGTTCCCGCGTCGAGATGGCCAGCCGTTTTCGTATCCGCGTCAATGGCCGGGCGCATACCGTGCGCGCCGAGCCCGATACGCCTCTGCTCTACGTTCTCACGAACGATCTCGAGCTCAAAGGTCCGCGCTTCGGTTGCGGGCTCGCGCAATGCGGCTCGTGCTCCGTGCTGATCGACGGCGTAGAGCGCCGGTCATGCGTCACGCCCATCGCGACGGTGGAAAACGCGGAAATCACGACGCTCGAAGGCTTGACCCGATGGTTCGCGGCGAAACGCGGACTTTCCGCCGTGCCGGATCTTCATCCCGTTCAGCAGGCGATGCTCGACGAGCAGGCGCCGCAGTGCGGCTATTGCTACAACGGAATGATCATTAAAGCGGCGGAATTGCTCGAGCAGAACGGGGATCCGAGCGACGCGGAGATCCGCGCCGCGATGAACGGGCATCTCTGCCGCTGCGGCACGTATCCGCGCATCGTCAACGCGATCAAGCGCGCGGCACAGACGATGCGCGCCTCCCCGGAGGATCGCGAATGAGCGCGAGCGGCGACGCGTTCGGATCGATCGGCCGGCGCGCGTTCCTCAAGGCCGGCGGTGCGCTCGTCGTCGGTTTCGCGATCGGCGTGCCGAGCGCGGGACGCGCGCAGTCCACCGCTCGCGGCGCGACGGCCGGACCGCCGAACCCCGAGCTCATCGACACGTGGCTCGCGATCCATGCCGACAATACCGCGACGCTCTACATCGGCTACGTCGAGCTCGGCCAAGGCACGACGACGGCGTTGCCGCAGATCGCCGCCGAGGAGCTCGACCTCGCGCTCGAGCAGATCTCGACGGCGCAGCACGATACGAACGTGACGCCGAACCAGGGCGGCACGTACTCGAGCGCGTCGATCGCCCGCGGCGGACCGCAAGTGCGGCGCGCCGCGGCCGAGGCGCGCCGCGTGCTGCTCGAGCTCGCCTCGGAGCGGCTCGGCGTGCCCGTCGAGCGGTTGCGCGTCGAGAACGGCGTCGTCACCGCCGAAGGCACGAATCGTTCGGTCACGTACGGCGAGCTCGTCGGCGGGCGGCTCTTCGAAGTGCCCTTCACGGGCGAGGCACGACCCAAGTCGCCGGACCAATACAAGCTCGTCGGCAAGCCCGCGCCGCGCAAGGACCTGCCGGCGAAGGTCGCAGGCACCTACACGTATATCCAGCACCTTCGCCTTCCCGGCATGCTGCACGGCCGCGTCGTGCGCCCGCGCGGGCAACGCGCCTACGGCGCGGGCGCGCGCGTGGTCGGCGTCGACGAGTCGTCGATCGCGCATATCGAAGGCGCGCGCGTGCTGCGCAAGGGCGATTTCCTCGGCGTCGTCGCGCCGAACGAGTGGGCCGCGGTGCGCGCGGCGCGCGAGCTGAAAGTTTCGTGGGACGACAGGCCGAGTCTGCCGCCTTTCGACCGGCTCTACGAGACGATGCGCGCCGACGAGACCGACGACACCGTCGTGCTCGAGCGCGGCTCGGTCGCCGAGGCGTTCGCGTCGGCCGCGCATCGCGTGACGTTCTCGTCGCGCTGCCCGTATCAGGCGCACGCCACGTTCGCGCCGAACTGCGCGCTCGCGGACGTCAAGGCCGATTCCGCGCTCGTGATCGCGCCGACGCAGGACGCGTACGGCACCCGCCGCACGCTCGCGGCGCTGCTCGGCCTGCCCGAGGACAAGGTCCGCGTGCAGTACTGCGAGAGCTCGGGCACGTACGGGCACAGCTGCTACGACGACGTCGCGCAGGCCGCGGCGCTGATGTCGCAGCTCGCGGGCGCGCCGGTGCGCGTGCAGCTCATGCGCTGGGACGAGCACGGCTGGGACCCGTACGGCCCGGCGCACGTCGGCGAGGTGCAGGTCGCGGCCGACACGAACGGCAAGCTCGTTGCGTACGAGTATCACGGCTGGCATCACAACTGGAGCCTGATCGAGACGTCACAGCAGCTCGCCGAAGGCACGGAGCCCGCCGAATGGCCGTTCCTCGTGTCGCAGCAAGTGAGCCCGCAGAACTGCGGCGCGATGTACGCGATCGAGAACCTCAAGCTCGTGAACCATCGGCTGCGGACCGCGAAATACTTGCGCTGCGGCTGGTTGCGCTCGCCGCTCGACTTGTCGCTGTCGTTCACGTCCGAGCAGGCGATCGACGAGCTCGCGTACCGGCTCGGCGAGGATCCGTGCGAGTTCAGGCGGCGCAACATCGCCGACGAGCGTTGGCTCGGCGTGCTCGACGCCGCGGCGCGAGCGGCGAGCTGGACGCCGCGTCCGGCGCGCGCGGATCGGAACGACGGACCCGTCGTCCGCGGGCGCGGCATCGGGCTCGGCACGCATCTCGCGTCGTGGGGCGGCGCGGTCGCGGAGATCGCGGTGAACAAGCAGACCGGGCACGTCGCGATCGAGCATCTTTACGGCGCGATCGACGCCGGGCTCGTCGTCAATCCCGCGATCGTCGAGGCGCAGATCATGGGGCAGCTCGTGCAGACGGCGAGTCGCATGCTGTTCGAGGAGGTCACGTTCGACGAGCGCGGCGTGACGAGCCTCGACTGGAACGGCTATCGGGTCATCCGTTTCGAGGAATGTCCCGAGATCACGCCCGTGATCGTGCAGCGGCTCGATCAGCCGTATTCGGGCGCGGGCGAGGAAGTGATGGCGGCCGCGGCCGCCGCGATCGCGAACGCGTTCTTCGACGCGACCGGCGTGCGCATGACGGAATACCCGTTCACGCCTCGCCGCGTGCTCGCCGCGCTGTCTTCCGCGTGACGCGCGGCGCGAGCGCACCGATTCGGTCGCGGACCCCGGCGCTCAACCCGCCGACGTGCCGCTGCGGCGCCGATACTGTTTCGGCGTCATGCCCATCCGCCGTTTGAAGAAGCGCGTGAAATAGCTGGGCTCCGAGAAGCCCAAGCCCGCCGCGACGTCGGCGATGGACTTGTCGGTATAGGCCAGCTCGCGGCGCGCCGAGAGCAGCACGCGATCGTGGATCAGCTCGAGCGCCGACGATCCGCTCCGCTCGCGGCAGATCGCGTTCAGGTGCGCGGGCGAGATGCCGAGCGCCTTCGCGTAATCGGCGACGGCCCAGCCTTCGCGGTGACGCGCCTCGACGAGCGCCGAGAACCGCTCGAAGTGAACCGCGCTTCGGCTGGCGCTCTCGGCCGTGCCGGTCGGCCGGCTCTGCCGAGCGAGCCAGATCGCGACCGCCCTCACGAGGCTCTCGAGTAACGCCTCCTTCAACGGACGGGACTTCGCGTATTCGTCGTCGATGCGGGCGAACAGGCCGTGCAGATACTCGCGGTCGTCGCCCGCGTCGAAGACCGCGGGCTCGGCGAAGAGCGCCGCCTGCCCGCCGAGCTGCCTGCGCAGGTCGTGCACGAGCGCGGAAGCGATCGACAGCGCGAAGCCGTCGCAGTCCTGCCCCCATTCGAATTCGTGCACGCAGAGCTCCGGCACGACGGCGACGCACGGCGCGACGAGCTCGAACGGCTCGCCGTCGAAACGCCCGACGCCGGCGCCGCCGGCGAGCCAGAAGAGCTGCGCAAGGCTCGAATGCCGATGAGGGCGGATGCGGAACGCGTGGAGCCGCGTCCGCTCGATCAGCGGCTCGCTGTGCAGCAGCGCGGACGTCGACCACTCCGCCGCGTCGCCGTAGAACGCGACGGTCGGCACCGCGCCGTGACGGGAATCAACTTTCACGCCCGGTTTCGGATTTCCGCAATTCCGCGAAAAGTACCATTTTTCGCCCGATTTGTCCCTACGAAATCGCCAGAGATCAGCGGAAAGTCTTATTCGCCTAGGACAGCAGAGACCGGCAATGGTTTGGCGGAAACACGATTACGACAAGATTCCCGGCACGTATGTGTTCGACGGGAAGCACGCGCATTCGGCGTACAACCTGAACAAGCTGCTGTTCTCGTTCAACAGCGAGGAGAACCGCCGCGAGTTCGCCCGCGACAAGGCCGCCTATGCGGACAAGTACGGCCTGACGCCGGAGCAGAAGAAGGCGCTGCTCGAGGACGACTTCCTCGGCTTGCTGCGGATGGGCGCGAACATCTACTACCTCGCGAAGCTCTGCGTCCCGCGCGGCTTCACCGTCCAGCATGCCGGCGCGGCGTTCCAGGGCATCACGCCCGACGAGTTCAAGGCGAAGCTCGCGCAGAAAGGCGAGGGCCTGATCGAGAAGCTCGAGCGCGTAGGAGGATACTGGAATGGCTAGAATCGTCGGCGGCGTGACGACATCGCATATCCCGGCGATCGGGAACGCGATGACCGAAGGGCTCGAGAACACGCCGTATTGGAAGCGCTTCTTCGACGGCTACGAGCCGGTCAAGCGCTGGCTCGAGGACGTCAAGCCCGATATCGCGCTCGTCGTCTACAACGACCACGGCCTGAACTTCTTCCTGAACAACATCCCGACGTTCGCGATCGGCTGCGCCGACCGCTACGACAACGCGGACGAAGGCTGGGGACTGAAGACCCTCGCGAGCTTCGAGGGCGACGCGCAGTTCTCGTGGCATATCGCCGAATCGCTGGTGGAGCAGCACTTCGACATCGCCACGTGCCAGGAGATGCTCGTGGATCACGGCTTCGTCATCCCGATGGCGCTGATGTGGCGGCATCTCCCGAAATGGCCGGTCAAAGTGATCCCATTCGCCGTGAACACCGTGCAGCATCCGATTCCGACGGCGCGCCGCTGCTACCAGCTCGGCAAGGCGCTGCGCAAGGCGATTGACTCCTATCCGGAGGATCTCAAGGTCGTGATCTTCGGCACGGGCGGCATGTCGCACCAGCTCCAGGGCGAGCGCGCGGGCCTGATCAACGTCGACTACGACCTGAAGACGATGGAGAGCGTGATCAGCGATCCCGAGTGGCTCGCGCGGCAGACCACGTCGGAGATCATCGAGAACGCGGGCACCGAGGGCGTCGAGATCATCATGTGGCTCGTGATGCGGGGCGCGCTCGACGATCAGGTGAAGGTCGTTCACAAGCACTACCACACGCCGATCTCCAATACGGGCGCCGGCGTGCTCGTGCTGCAGAACGCCGCATAGTCTCCCCCAACAGCGCGGCGCGGCTCCCCCTGCCGTGTCCGCGCTTTCTTTTTCTCCCCCGCGGTTCCCCCGCAGTTTCAAGATTCCTTGGGGGAATAAGAGTCCGCTCGCCGAAAGTGATATAACGGCGCCTGTGCGCGCGGCCAACGGAGAATGACCCTGCCCGGCGCTGAGGGAGGAGACTTCGAATGAGAACCACGGCACTGATGACGGGCGCCGTCCTCGCGGTTTCTTTGGCGGCGACGTCGGCCTACGCCCAGGGCGGCTTCGGCCCCCAGGAGATGACCCGGTACCAGGTCAAGGAGAACATCTACACGATCCGCAACGCCGGGGCCGGTAACGTGATCATGCTCGTCGGCGAAGAGGGTGTCGTGCTGATCGACGACAAGTTCCCTCAGGACCACGATGCGATCATGAAGCTCGTGCGCGAGGTGACGGATGCACCCGTGCTGTACGTCATCAACACGCACATGCATCCGGACCACGTCGGCGGCAATCCGGCGATGAAGGACATCGGCGCGGCGATCGTCTCGTCGGAGAACGCACGCCGCATCATGGCCGAGCGCGGGACGCCGGGTCTCGCGAACATCGCGATGCGCGATTACCTGCGCATCTATCTCGACGAGATGCCGATCGACCTCTACTACTTCGGCCGCGGTCACACCGACGGCGATATCGTCATCCACCTGCCGACGGAGCGCATCGTCATCACGGGCGACCTCTTCGCGTTGTACGGCCCGTATCGCGCCGTGATCGACTACAGCGCCGGCGGCAGCCTGCGCGACTGGCCGCGCACGCTCGAGCGCGTCCTGCAGCTCGATTTCGATCTCGTGATCCCGGGCCATAGCGGCCCGACCGATCGCGCGAACATCGAGGGCTATATCGACTACCTCACGCGCACCGCGCAGATGGTGCGCGAGATGAACGCGCAGAACCGCTCGCGCGAAGACATCCAGAAGATGCTCGAGTCCGAGTTCAACTGGGGCCGGCTCGAGATGATGGTCGGCCTCGACGGCGTGATCTCCGAGATGCGGTGATTTACGCGGAATGGCGCCGCCCCGCGCGGCGCGGATTCGCGGTTGCAGGGGGGAGCATGTCCAGATCGACGAAACTGCTCGTGCTCGCGACCGCGGGCGCCGTGTTCGCGCTGCCGGCGGCGGCGCAGATCGGGACCGCCGAGGTCACGGGCGGTGTGGTCGAAGGCGTGACCGCCGACGGCGTCACGTCCTTCAAGGGCATTCCGTTCGCCGCTCCGCCGGTCGGCGAGCTCCGCTGGCGCGCGCCGCAGCCGCTTACGCCTTGGGACGGCGTGCGTCGCGCGGATGCGTTCGGCCCGAGCTGCATGCAGGCCGAAAGCATGATGGCCTTCCTCGGCGCGCCGCCGCTGATCAGCGAGGACTGCCTGTATCTCAACGTCTGGACGCCGGCGCGGAACGCGAACGAGCGCCTGCCGGTCATGGTCTGGATCTACGGCGGCGGCTTCGCCGCGGGCTCGACGGCGTCGCCCGCGTATGACGGCACCGAGCTCGCGAACAAAGGCGTCGTCCTCGTCAGCATCGCGTACCGCGTCGGCGCGTTCGGCTTCCTCGCGCATCCCGAGCTTTCGGCCGAGAGCGGTACCGGTTCCGGCAACTACGGCCTGCTCGATCTGATCGCCGGCCTCGAATGGGTCCGCGACAACATCGCGGCGTTCGGCGGCGATCCGGGCAACGTCACGATTTTCGGCGAGTCGGCCGGAGGCTATGCCGTCAGCATGCTCGCCGCCTCCCCGCTCGCCGCGGGCCTGTTCCACAAGGCGATCTCGGAGAGCGGCGCGTCGTTCGCGCCGCCGCGCACCGGAGCGCTCGCGACCGGCATGAACATGGCGACGCTCGCGGTCGCGGAAGCGGAGGGCAAGGCGTTCCTCGAGCGGCTGGGCGCGACGAACATCGCCGCGGCGCGCGCGCTCGACGCCGCGGCGATTCAGCAGGCGCAAGGGCCCGGCCTCGGCACCGGATTCTGGCCCGTGGCCGACGGTCACGTGCTGCTCGGCGACTCCTACGAGCTCTACGCGCAGGGCCGCTTCAACGACACGCCGATCCTGATCGGCACGAACTCGGACGAAGGCGCGCTCTTCGTTCAGCAGGCACAAGTTTCGCCCGCGGATTTCGAGGCACAGGTGCGAGCGCAGTTCGGCGAGCGAGCCGACGCGATTCTCGCCGCGTATCCGCACGGCACGCCCGCCGAGGCGAGGCGAGCCGCGAAGAACGTGCAACGGGAAGCGCTCTTCGCGTGGCCGACGTGGGCTTGGGCGCGGCAGCACGATCGCTACGGCGAGAACCCGGTCTACGTCTACTACTTCGACCACCGCACGCCGCAGACGCCGGAAGGCGCGAACCACGCGGACGAGATCCGCTACGTGTTCGGCACGCTGACGAGCGCCGGCGGTCTCGGCGAGCCGCGCCCGGCCGACCTCGCGATGTCGGAGCTCCTGATGGGCTATTGGGTCAACTTCGCGAAGACGGGCGATCCGAACGGCCCGGGTCTGCCGGCATGGCCCGCGTTCGATGCCGACGAGCAGCGCGTGCTCGTCTTCGACGAGGCGACGAGCGCGCGGCCGATCCCGAACCTGCGTGAGCTCGAAGCGATGGACGAATACTTCGCGTGGCGACGGGAGCAGGCCGCGCGCCCGGAGTGATCGCCGGCGGAATCCGAGCGGGCGCCGTTCGATGAACGGCGCCCGCGTCATCCTCGCCTCTCGAGACTACAGTTCGCCCCCCTCCCCCCTCTCCGCGACCTGCTGCATCTGTCTCTTTTACACCTCTCCGAGCCCACGGGACGGGCTCCTTAATCTTTTGCCGTCTTTTTCTTGTAAA
>PKRJ01000059.1 GCA_017577365.1 Gammaproteobacteria bacterium
ACGTGCTGCTCGGCGACTCCTACGAGCTCTACTCCCAGGGCCGCTTCAACGACACGCCGATCCTGATCGGCACGAACTCGGACGAAGGCGCGCTCTTCGTTCAGCAACCGGAAATCTCGCCCGCGGATTTCCAAGCGCAAGTGCGGGCGCAGTTCGGCGAGCGTGCCGACGCGATTCTCGCCGCGTATCCGCACCGCACGCCGGAGGAAGCCAGGAGAGCCGCAAAGAACGTTCAGCGCGAAGCGCTGTTCGCGTGGCCGACGTGGGCCTGGGCGCGTCAGCACGATCGTTACGGCGAGAACCCGGTCTACGTCTACTACTTCGATCACCGCACGCCGCAGACGCCGGAAGGCGCGAACCACGCGGACGAGATCCGCTACGTGTTCGGCACGCTGACGAGCGCCGGTGGCCTCGGCGAGCCGCGCCCGGCCGATCTCGCGATGTCCGAGCTCTTGATGAGCTATTGGGTCAACTTCGCGAGAACGGGCGATCCGAACGGGCCGGGTCTTCCAGCATGGCCGGCGTTCGACGCCGAAGCGCAACGCGTGCTCGTCTTCGACGAGGCGACGAGCGCACGGCCGACCCCGAACCTGCCGCAGCTCGAGGCGATGGACGCGTATTTCGCGTGGCAGCGCGAGCGCGCGGCTCGCGCGGAGTAATCGCCCGCCGAATCGGAACGGACGCCGTTTCGGGAAACGGCGTCCGTCCTCTCTTCGCCTCGGCGGGGAATCAGAGCTCGCCGCGGGCCCGCATCTCCGCGACCTGCTGCATCCACTCCTCGGACGTCGGCATGATCGGATAGTCCACACGGCGGCGGATCTTCCATTCCCCGTTCACGCGGACGAGCTCGTCCACGTAGAGCCCCGTCAGCACCGGCCGCGGATTGCCCCGCTCGCCGCGCATGAAAGAAAGATGCCGCGAGCGCGCGACGGCCCGATCCCCGTCGACGTCGACCTCCGTGTTCGCGATGATGCGGAAGCCGCGATAGCCGAACGGCTCGTATTCGTCGTTGTCCCCGTATATGGACTCGAGCATCGCTCGGATCTCGGCATGCCCCCGTCGGACCATCTCGCCCGAATCCTCGAGCTGCCAGACGCCGTCTTCCGTGAAGAGCCCGACGTACCCGTCGATATTCCGCGAGTCGAGGTGAACGGCGTAGTCGAGGAGCACGCGCTGGATCGCCAACGTGTCCTCGACTTTCCTGAGCCGCTCCTCGAGCGTGTCGTTCCGCTCGGATTGGGCAAGAACGAGAGCGCCGGCGGACACGAGCCCCACCGCCAGCAGGACGCGCCAAATCTTCATCTCTCCTCCTTCGTCTTCTTGTCAGCTCGCCGAGGCGATTCCGTGCACGCGCCGAGAAGCCCCCGACGTCATCGGAACGTGGTGATCCCGAAGCCGCGACTTGCGCAGACGTATGCGTAATCTACGCCGGGCCAGGCCGGCTCACCACCGGAGGAGAGATGATCCGCCTCGAGCTCGCGCCCGGCCGTTCGACGCGGTATCGAGCAGCTTCGTCGAAAGGCCGTTGGCGGCGAGGCCGGGCACCGCCGCGGCATGAGCGACCGGCGCCGCGAGCGGCGCCGGCGCTTCGGTTCGGCCGATCCGGCTCGGAACCGCCTCTCAGCGTCCGAAATCGAATCGCATGCCCGCCCGATATTCTCGACCGAGATTATCGAAGAAATTCGTGCGGAGCGGGAACGGCGGATCCTTGTCGAACAGGTTATCCACTCTCAGGTAGACGACGGCATTACCGGAATTGAAAAGCTCTGGAAGCTCGTACGAGAAATTCAGGTTCGTGTAATGGACCGCGGGCAGCTTGTTGATGTTCGCGCCCTGCGGCCCGGCGAAGCCTTCGATCCGGTTGTTGTCGATGTTCCCGCCGCCGTACCAGCGCCAGTCGACGCCGACCGAAGCGTTGCGCGCGAACGCGTATCGAATGTTGGAGAACACCTTCCAGCGCGGATTGAAGAACTCGCCGACGGAGCTCTCGACGGAGCCGTCCCGCAAGAACGTCGTCTCGTGCGTGCCGACGTAAGTGCTGAGCACGCGGAACGAGAGCTCACCCGGGCCGACGTTGCCGGACCACGCGACGGCCAAGTCCACGCCCGACGTCTCGAAGCGGTCGAGATTCGCGAACGAGGCGTCGACGCCGACGATCACGCCGTTGCTATCGAGCGTGATGCGGTCGCAGAACTGCTGCTGCCCGTGGATATAGCACTGATCGACGGTATCCTGGCCGCTTAGCGTGTCGATGACGCCGTTGATCTCGATCGTGTAGTAGTCCGCCGAGAGCTGCAGGCCGGGCGCGCCCGAGGGCGACACGACGACCCCGAACGTGAACGTATCCGCTTCCTCCGGGTCGAGCTGCGGATTGCCGCTCGTCACGATCTGCACGGGCACCGTCACGCTCGTGATCGGGTGCGTGACGTTGGCGATCGCGACCGCGGTCGGCGTGAACAGCTCGCCGAGATTTCCGGCCCGAATGTCGCGAGACAGCGTAGCCCTGAAACGCAGCTGGTCGTTGACGTCCCAGGTGCTTCCGATCTTCCACGTCGTCACGCTTCCGGACGAGCTGTACTCCGTGCCGCGGACCGCGAGATTCAAGTCCAGCGAATCGGCGGCGCGCAGCCCTTCGACCAGCGGCAACAAGAGCTCGGCATAGACTTCCTTGACGTCGTACTCGCCTTCGATGCCCTTGCGGTTCGTCGTCTGCCACAGGTTGGCGTCGGAGTCCGGGTCGACGTACGCGAAGATTTCCTCCTTGCGGTACTCGACGCCGAACGCGGCATTGATCGGGCCCGCCCATCCCTGGGCGACGTCGCCCTGAACGTTGAACGCCGCGACGGTCTGCTCGATATCCATGTCGAGACCGGACGTGCCGATCACATAGCGGCGCGCTTCCATCGAAGGCGAGCCGGCGCCGAACATGTTGAACGGCACGCAGCTCGGATCGTCGTTCGCCGGATCGTCGTCGATGTTGATGCGACAGACGATCTCGCCGTCCTCGTCGAAGACCGCGTCGACCGCGTTCTGGAAGCGGACGCTGTGGATGTTGCCGACGCGGCGCTGCCGGAACGACGCATCGCCGTACTGAACGTAGGCGTCCCACGACCACTTCTCCGAAAGCTCGCCGGCGAGCCCCGCGACGAAGCGCGAGATGCCTGGAGAGCCGTCCTCGGTCAGGAAGTCGCCCATCCCCTCTTCGCGAAACGTGCGCCCGAAGTTGAAGCAGTTGATGCCGTTGTCGATCATCGCCTGCCGGATGTGCTCTGGCAGGAACGCGTTGTCGATGCTGACGTTGATGTTGCCGAAGCGGGGACCGCTGTACCCGGTACGCGTGCAGCCTGGGTTCGGCGCGAGCGAGCCCTGGTTCCGGCCGACGACGGAGAGCCCCTCCGAGATGGCCTCGCTGTAGTTGAACTCGAACGTTCCTTCGAGCGAGTCGGTGAAGGCGTATCTCAATCGGGCGAGGAACGCGGTCCGCTCGAACGGGTACTTCGCGTCGCCGCCCGGGTCCGGCATGTCGAAAGCGTTCGAGCCGCCGCCGATCATGTTGTTGCCGAAGCGCTCACCGTACTCGAACTGTCCCGTCTGACCGTTCGGCAGGAAGATCGTGCCCATGAGCGGGCCGCTCGTGATCAGCCCGCCGTCGTGGACGTCGGCGCGCCGGACGTCCTCGGCATAGATGTATTGCGGCAGCCCGGTCGAGAAATCGCTGTTCGTCACGACGCCGCGGCTGCCGTAGGGACGCGACCTGTACGGATGCAGAAAGGGCCTCACGCCCTTCGATTCCGTGTACTCGGCGCCGACGAGCACGTGCCCTCGGCCCCCTGCGAACTGCGTGCCGCCCGCGATCGAGAAGCCGTACGACTCGTCGTCGCCGTACCGCGATTCGCCGTACTGCACGTTGCCTTCGATGCCCTGCAGCTCGTCCTTGAGAATCAGGTTCACGACGCCCGACACGGCGTCGGAGCCCCACGATGCCGACGCGCCGCCGGTGACGATCTCGGTCCTCGCGATCACGGACGTCGGTATTGCCTTGAGATCGACGACGCCCGACGAGAACGTCGGCACGTGACGACGCCCGTCGATCAGCACGAGCGTGCGCTCCGAGCCGATCGAGCGAAGGTTCGCATAGGCCACCGCCGTGGAGGTCTGCCCGCTCGTCGTGAACTGCGGGAGCTGCGCGAGAGCCTGGCCGACGTCGACCGGCGCAACGGCTCGCATCTGCTCCGCGTCCACGACGGTGACGGGCGTAGGCGCGGAGAAGCCGTCGACGGGAATGCGGCTCGCGGTGACGGTGACTTCCTCCATCGCACCCGCGCCGCGAGTCGCGGGCGCGAGATCCTGCGCCCCCGCCTGACCAGAGAGAATCAGCGATAGCGATGCAGGCAAGACCGCGTAGCCCAAGCTACGTAGCGCGTATCTCTTCATGTCGTTCCTCCCCCCATGCGCATTTCGTGCGTCGTTTCGCGGAGCCGAAGCGCACGGCTCCGCTCGCAGGACCAGCACTCCGCTCGCGGCCGCATGCAGCGGCGGCCGCGAGCCGCGTCGTCACGGCATGACGACGATCTCGGCGCGTCTCGTCAGGTGGTCGTCGATGCCGTCGGGCGCCTCGGCTTCGCGCCATTCGACTTCCAGCGCATCGGCGCTGATTCCGGCATGCCGCAGCATCGTCTCGATGTTTCGCGCGCGCAGCTCGCCGATGACCGCGCGCTCCTTCAACAGCTCGCCGCTCGACAGCAAGGCTCCGCCGGTATAGCCCGTGACCTTGATTCGGCTCGCACCCACGTCCCGCGCGTAGCGCGCGGCCATCGTGACGATGCGGGAGTCGCGGCTGTACAGCCGCTCGCCGACGTCGAACTCGAAAGGCACGACGAACGTCACGCCTTCGGCGGGAGGACGGCTCGGAAGATCCGGACCTCGATCGGCGCGCTCTTCGCGCTCGCTGTTGCTGGGGCCGGGCGTTCGGTGATACGGAGGGCTCGCATGGCCCTCGTCCGGAAGGATCGTGTTGCACGACGGCGTGAGCTCGGGCAACACCGACACGTGCACCGGCTCGAGAACGATGCCGCCGCAGATGCGCGGCCCATCGCTCACCGTGCCTTCGATCAGCGCCTTGTGGCCGAGCTGAGGCGGGTAGAATTCCGCGTTGAGATCGCCTTGAACGCCGAGATAGTAGAGCTCCCCTTCGTGCTCGGCGAGCCAGCAAGGCACGTAGGTATTTCGGACCATCGGGCAAGCGACGAAGCTCTTCCGCTCGCCCGGCTTCGGCGCGGGCTGGCCGTCGGCCAGCGCCTCCCCAGCCCCGCCGGCCGCGATCAGCACGCTTGCGACCACCGCAAAACGTCTCGTTTGCGCGCTCATGTCATATCCCCCAAACCGGTTCACGGCTCACAGCACGCTCAGGAAATTCACGAGATCCCGCTTCTCCTGCTCGCTGTACTGAGCGTCGAAGCGCCTGTCGTAGTACTCGACGAGCTCCTCGAGCGTGCGAGCCGCGCCGTTCGAGAAATAGGGCGCGCGCGCGGCCAGGCCGCGCATCTGCTGAATCGTGATCGCCCCGATGTCGCGGCACCGCCCGGTGATCAACGCGCGCCCCGGGTCGGTCGTGTAGATCTCGCGGCCGAGATAGGGATGGGGCATCGCCGACGGCTTGCACGTCAGCTTGAACAGCGGCAGCTCGGCCAACCGATCGTCGGCAGGATCGGTCTCGGCGCCGTGCCCCGCGGTGCTCATGTCGAACGCGTGGGCCCATGGGCGCTCGCCGGCGAACGGGTCGTTCGCGACGCGCGCCCAAGGCAGCGTCACTGTGCCGAGATCCATCCAGCCGGGCGCGAGATCCATGCCGGTGAGCACCGCGTTGTGGCAGGTCGCGCACGACCTCTTGATCGGGTTCCCGAGGCCGACGGTGTTCAGATGCGTCACGTCGCGGATCCAGAACGGACGAACGAAGAACACGTCGTGTCCGCGGATCACCGACTCGCGAAACTCGCGCTGCTCCGGAGTCTCTCCCGGCTGCGGCTTTCGCCACGCGTCGAAATTGCCGAAGACGGGATTCCGGAAGTTGTCGCCGAGGCCGGGCTGGCCGTTCGCCATCGCGTCGGGCCCGAGGGCCGTCGGCGTATTCGGTCCGTTCAGGTCGCCCGCGAGCCGGTGGCGGCTCATCGCGGAGTAGATCTGCAGCTCGAAGCTGCGAATCTGCTCGAGCTGGTCGTTGGTCAGAGCATGTGCGATCTGCAGGTGACCTTGCGCCGCGTCGAGCGCCTGCGTCTTCAGCGTCGGCGTCCGCGCATCGGCCATGAGCTGCATGCTGACCGGCCTCCCCGTCTCCGGATCCTTGTCCATTGGGGATCCGTCCTTGATGTTGAACAGGCCGCCGCCGGAGATGACATAGCGCAGGTTGGCGGCGACGCGGGGACGGCGATAGACCGAGATCGTCGGCTCGGCGCTGTTCAGCCCGTACTCGGGATGGGTGTTGCAGCCGGTCGGGTCGCGAACCACCTCGATCGTGAACTCGGGCTCGATCCGAGTGCCGTCGGCGGCGCGCGGCGGCCACGGCAAGAAGATGCGGAACAGCCCGCGCTCGAGCAGCAGCGAATGGGATGCTTCCTCGCCTTGCGGAAGGTGCGGACAGTTCTTGCCGTCGATCGCGGCGAACAACGGATCCTTGCCCTGCGTCTCGCGCCACCGCTGCTGGATCGTCGCGACGGACAAGCTCATCCCGTCGGACGGCTGATGGCACGTGACGCAGGCGCGGCCGTTCGTTCCGACGGGCTCGAAGAACGGATGCCCGCGCGTGTCTATCGGCCCTGCCGTGTTGACGATGCCGAGCGCCCCGTTCGGCGTCTCGTACTCCTCGTATGCGGCGAGCGTCCTGCCGCTACCGGGATCCCACCATCGGTGCGATGAATCGTACGGATAGTACGGTGCGTCGTTCGTCTTGCTCGCCATTCGGTCCGTCGAAGAACCGAGCTGAGCGTACACGGCAAGCGCGACGGCGCAGGCGCCGATGCCGATCCCGGCGAGCCACAGGCGGCGAGCATTCCCCCTCGCAGGTCTCCCCTCCATCGACTTCTCCCCCTCAGTCGACCGACCCGACTACAGGCTTGTTTGGATAACATACTGTTTGTATCACAAACGCATGTCAACGGGGCACGCGCCACGAGCATGGACTCATCGAGTCCTCGCAATGCCGATCGGCAGGGGAACGTAACGATCGACTGCGGCAGAATTGCAGGGATGAGAGCGTCCGCGCGTGCCGCTCGTCGCTCGGGACGAGGCTAACGGGCGTCGGGAAATTTTCTCGTCAGCTCCCGGAGCCGTTCTTTGTCAATGCGCCGAGGCGATTCGGCGCGTCCGCCAGCCGCGTTCGGGGGTACCGTCTCGAACCTGTGAGCTCCGTAGACGGGTGCGCAATCTAAGTCCGGCCAGGCCGGCTCACCAATGGAGCAGAGAGATATCCGGGCTCAACTACGTCCCCGGCCGTTCGACGCGGTATCGAGCAGCTTTCTCATCAGCGCCATCAGCTGCTTGACCTCGGCGGCCGTCAAGCTCGATGCGAATTCCTTTTCCGATTCGCGCACGGCATCGACCATCGACTTCAATGCTTCCTTGCCAGCTTCCGTTATCAGGAGCATGTGCTTCCGCCGATCGATACGGGACCGCTTCTTGCTGATCCATCGAGCGGCGTGCAGCTTGTCGACGACGGCCATCGTCGTCGCGCGATCCATGTCGAGAATGTCACCGAGCTCGACCTGCGACAGGCCGGGATTCGCGTCGATGAGCACCAGCATGGCGAACTGCGTGGGCGTTGCTTCCGGGTCGACCACGTGCTTGTGAAACAACCTGAAGTTCGCGAGCTGCGCGCGCCGAATATAAAAGCCCAGCAGCTCGTCCAGGACTCCCAGAGACGGTCCTGAAACCTCGTCCGCTATCTCACGCGATGCTTGCCCGGCGAGACTCGCCATCGATTCCTCCGCAGAAACATGCCTCCCGGCGCTCCCCGGCCGCTGAAGCCGTCGGTGCGGCACGCGCCCCTAAAAGGAGACGCAATATATCACCGAACTACGAACAGAGCGAGGACGCAAGATCCTCGCGCTTTAGCAATAACATCGTGAACGAATCGTTCGATGGGCAATCTCGAACGTCCGCGGATGCCGCCTCAGCCCGATGATCACCGTCGCCGCACTCTGCAGAGCATCGTGCCCGAGGCACCCATGCTCCGCCCCCAGGAGCGCGCCGCTCGGAATTCGTTTTTGTCGTATACTGTAGGTGCACCATATATTTGTCAACAGTAACAATTCCGCGTTTTGCTGTCGCTTCGAGGCGCGGCCGTAGCACCGGCGATGCACGCGCCGGTGATTCGCCGGAGCCAATCACAAACCGACGCACGAGGACGTTCAGTCCGCATCGACCGTGGATTCTCGTCGCGGCCGGGCTCGCGTAACGCGACTATCGAGCTCGAAACCGCTGCTCAACTGACCGGGCCTCGGGCTCGATAGGCCCGCGGCGACATCCCGGTGCGCCGCGAGAAAAAGCGCGTGAAGTACGCCGGATCGTCGAAGCCGAGCCCGTACGCGATCTCGCTCACCGGCTTCGTCGTGTAGAGCAGCTGACGTTTCGCCTCGAGCAAGACGCGGTGGTGCACGAGCTTGATCGGCGGCTGCTCCGCGACCGAGAGACACGCCTTTCGCAACTGCGACTCCGAGACGTTGAGCGCCGCCGCGTACTCGGCAATCGTCTTGCTCTCGCCCAGGCTGCGGACGATCAGCTCGCGAAAGCGCGCGACGAGCGCGCGGCGGCGCCGCAGGTCGGCATCGGCGGTCCGATCGAACGCCTCGGCCAAGCGCAAGACTCGGGTCAGCACGACGGCGAGCCAGCCCTCGAGCGCGAGAGCGCGCCCCGCGTCCGTGCGCTCGAACTCTTTCGCGAACGCGCCGAAGACTTGCGCGAGATCGCCGATCGCGGACCTGGAGCATTCGAGCATCTTGGGCGCGTCGAACAGCGGACCGATACCGGCCTCCCGCCGCGCGAGATCCTGCACGAGGTCGTCGGCGATCGACACGACGAAGCCTTCGGTCGCGGGCTCGAACTCGAAACCGTGCACGGTCCCCGCCGGCACGACGATCAGCGCCGGCGCGCGGGGACGCGAAACAGTGTCTTCCGCGATGGCGGTAACCTTACCCTTCGCCACGAACAGCAGCTGATGCAGCGCGGAGTGCACGTGCGGCCGGATCGTCCAGTCGTATCGGGTGCTGCGTGCCGCGATGGTCTCGATGTGCAGCAGACGCTCGCCCCATGCCGAGGAGGGCTCGCCGTAGAGAAAAAAGCGCTCGATCTTGCGTTTCGTGGCCGTCGCCAACTCCGGCTTCCCCTGCTCGCATCGGGCCGGTAACCCGACCCTACGAATTCGACGTGCTAGCCCCCCGATCCCCCGAATGGTAGCGCGGCATCAGAAAAGTCCAAGTGACGGGCGAATTCCTCCCATTCTCGCGGCCCTCGGCTCGGCGCAAAGTTGGCTGGATCGGTTTGGCGCTGCGCGTCGCAGCCGGGAGGGCAACCGCTCATGAGAACCCAAGTCGCAATCATCGGCGCCGGCCCGTCCGGCCTGATACTCGGTCAATTGCTGCACAAGGCCGGCATCGACGCCGTGATCCTCGAGCGCCGCACCGGCGAATACGTGTTGAGCCGCATCCGCGCCGGGGTGCTCGAGCAGGTCGCCGTGGACTTGCTCGACGAAGCCGGCGTCGGCGAGCGAATGCATCGCGAAGGCCTCGTGCACGAGGGCTTCGAGATCCTCGCGTGGGGCAAACGCCATCGCATCGACCTGCACGGGCTCACGGGCGGCAAGTGCGTCACGGTCTACGGTCAGACCGAGCTCACGCGCGACCTGATGGAGGCGCGCGCAGCTCAAGGGCTGCCGACGGTCTACGAAGCGGAAGACGTCGCGATCCACGATTTCGGCGGCACGAAGCCGTACGTCACCTATCGCAAGGACGGCCGCGAGCATCGCCTCGATTGCGACTTCATCGCCGGCTGCGACGGCTTCCACGGCGTCTGCCGCGCGAGCGTGCCGAAGAATGCGATTCGCGAGTACGAGAAGGTCTATCCATTCGGCTGGCTGGGGCTCCTCTCGGATACGCCGCCGGTCAACGACGAGCTGATCTACATCAACAGCCCGCGCGGCTTCGCGCTCTGCTCGATGCGCAGCCGCACACGAAGCCGCTACTACTTGCAAGTCCCGCTGACCGACAAGGTCGAAGACTGGTCGGACGACATGTTCTGGGAGGAGCTCAAGCGGCGGCTCGACGACGAGGGCCGCGAACGGCTCGTCACGGGACCTTCGCTCGAGAAGAGCATCGCGCCGCTTCGGAGCTTCGTCTCCGAGCCCTTGCGCTTCGGGCGGCTCTTTCTCGCGGGGGACGCCGGGCACATCGTGCCGCCGACGGGCGCGAAGGGGCTCAATCTCGCCGCGACCGACGTGAAGCTACTGTCGACGGCGCTGATCGAGCATTACGTCGAGGGCAGCGACGCCGGTCTCGATCATTACTCCGAGCGCACGCTGCGCCGCATCTGGCGCGCCGAGCGCTTCTCGTGGTGGTTCACGATGCTCACGCACAAGTTCCCGAACGAGAACCCGATCGAGGAGAAGCTGCGCGAGTCGGAGCTCGAATACGTGCTCCATTCGGAAGCCGGGCGCCGGACGATCGCCGAGAACTACGTCGGCCTCCCGCTCGACTTCGGCGAATCCTAGCAGCCGCGTCGTGCGCCGACGTCGTCGGCGCACGACGCTCCGTCCTTATCGTCCCTGCGCTCCGGCCGCGGACAGCGCCAACGCATCGTCGTCCGCCGTCGCGCTTCCGCCTCGAGCGGCCGGCTGCTCGGGCTCGAGCTTGAGCCACCACAGCACGGCCGCGGCGAGCAACGAGCTGAGCCCCATCACGAGCGCGACGACGGGTAGGCCGATTCCGCCTTGGAAGAGGAATCCCGCGATGATCGGGCCGAGCACCGATCCGCCGCGCCCGACGCCGATGCTGAAGCCCGTGCCGGATGCGCGCACATGCGTCGGGAAAGCTTTCGCGAAGATCGCGTACATGCCGACGATGGCGCCGTTCGTGCAGAAGCCTGCGAACGCGCAAAGCAGCGAAAGCCGATCGAGATCGGCCGGAGAGCGGCCGAACACCGCGACGAGGATCGTCGACAGCACCATCGCGCCGATCGTCAAGCCTTTCACGTTGAAACGCTGCGTGAGCACACCGAGCACCGCGCCGCCGAGCGCGCCGCCCACGTTCGCCCAGACGAGCACGCCCGCCGCCGACGATGCCGCGAACCCCATGTCGGCGACGATCTTCGGCACCCACTTCAGCACGAAGTAGAACGTCATGATGTGGAAGAAGTACGCCGTCGCGACGATCACGGTCGTGCGCAGCAGCCCCGGCGCGAAGATATCCATCACCGAGCGGCGGCGCTCGTCGTGCGAGATCGGCGGCAACGCGGTCACGGCGGCGTGCCCCATGCGGGCGAGCGTGCGGTTGATCCGCTCGAGCGCGCCGTTCGGCTGCTTGCGCGCGAGCCAGTGAACCGACTCCGGCACGAACGCGAGCACGAGTGGGATGAACAGAGCGGTCGCCGCCGCGCCGAAGTAGAACACCGACCGCCAGTCGTAGCTCGCGAGCAGCCGCGCCGCGATCATGCCGCCGAGCACCGCGCCGATCGGGTAGCCGATCGCCATCAGCGACACGCAGAGATCGCGCCGGCGCGCGTTCGAGAACTCGGCGGCCGCCGCGGCCGTCGCCGCGAGCATGCCGCCGATGCCGAGGCCGGTGACGATTCGCCACAGCGAAAGATCGACGATCCCGCGGGTCGTCGTCACCGCCAGCATGCCGACCGTCATCAGCACGAGGCAGCCGAGCATCGTCGCGCGCCGGCCGAGCTTGTCGGCGACGCCGCCGAGCAATAGCGAGCCGAGCGACATGCCGATCAGCTCCATCGACAGCACGAAACCGAGCTCGGCCTGATCGATGCCCCACTCGGCGGCGATGCCCGGCGAGGCGAAGCTGATCGACAGCACGTCGAACCCGTCGAGCGCATTGAGTCCGATCGTGACCCCCACTGCCATGATCTGCAGCCGGCTCATCGGGCTGCCGGCGAGCGTCTCCCGCGGATCCGCGCTCATATCGCCCCCTCCCCCTGTTGTCGTCGTTCCGGACTTACTTTCCTCCGGCAGCCGTGCGCCGCTCGCGATCCCATTCGGCGAGCGTCTTACCCTCTTCGACGAGCCGCACGAGCAGCGGCGACGGCTCCCAGTGCATCGGCCCGAAGATGTCGCGGTACTTGCGCATGCCTTCGAGCAGCTTCGGAAGGCCGATCGTATCGGCGTAGAACATCGGGCCGCCGCGATAGCGCGGGAAGCCGTAGCCCGACGTCCACACGACGTCGATGTCGCTCGCGCGCAGCGCGATGCCTTCCTCGAGGATGCGGATGCCTTCGTTCATCAGCGGATAGAGACAGCGCTCGAGGATCTCCTCGTCGCTGTGCTCGCGCTGCTCGATGCCGAGCTCGCGCGCCCGCTTGCGCAGAATCTCGATCGCCTCCGGATCGTCGTAGCGCGTGCGGTCGCCGGGCTCGTAGCGATAGTAGCCCTTGCCCGTCTTCTGCCCGAGGCGCCCCGCCTCGTAGAGCGCGAAGTCGGCCTGATAATACGTCGGGTCCGGCGGATACTTGTCGGCGTTCGCCTTGTGCACGTTCACGCCGACGTCGACGCCCGCCATGTCGAAGACCGCGAGGATGCCCATCGCCATGCCGAAATTCTCGAGCACGGTATCGACCTGCCGCGGCGTCGCGCCTTCGAGCACCATGCGCTCGGCCTCGCGCGCGTAGCCTTCCATCATGCGGTTGCCGATGAAGCCGTAGCAGACCTTCGCGAGCACGGGCGTCTTGCGCAGCGGGCGCGATAGCGCCATCACCGTCGCGATCGTCTCCGGCGACGTCTTCGACGTGCGCACGACCTCGAGCAGCGGCATGACGTTCGCCGGCGAGAAGAAGTGCATGCCGATCACGTCCTCGGGCCGGCGCACGACGGAGGCGATCTCCTCGATGTCGAGCGTCGACGTGTTCGTCGCGAGGACGGCGCCCGGCTTCGCGACCTCGTCGAGCCGCTTGAAGACCTGTTGCTTCAAGTCCATGCGCTCGAGCACGGCCTCGATGATCACGTCGGCGTCGCGGAAATCGCTGTAATCGAGCGTCCCGCGGATCAGCTTCATGCGCTCGGCCTTCTCCTCGGCCGTCATCCGGCCGCGCTTCACGCGCGACTCGAGGATCGAATCGATCTGCGCGAGCCCCTTGTCGAGCGCTTCCTGGCTCACCTCGAGCACGGTCACCGGGATATTCGCGTTCGCGAAGCAGATCGCGATGCCGGAGCCCATCGTGCCGCAGCCGACGATACCCGCGCGCTCGACCGTTCGCGGCTTCGTGTCCGGGGGCAGGTCCGGGACCTTGCGGCTTTCGCGCTCGGCGAAGAACACGTGGATCGACCCCTTCGCCTCGATCGTCGCCTTCGACTTGTTCGCGAGCTCGGTCTCGTACTCGAGCCCCTTGTCGAGCGGCAGGCGTGCGGATGCGCGGATCGCCTCGATCGCGGTGAACGGCGCTTCGCGGTTCGGGTACTCCTTCTTCGCCCGCTCCGTCATCCGCGCGATGATCTCGTCGGTCGCGGTCGCGGGATCGACGCTCATCTCGCCCGTGCGCCGCGGACCCTTGCCGGCCGCGACGAGCTCGCGCGCGAACGCGATCGCGCCCTCCGCAAGATCGCCTTCGACGATGCGGTCGATGATGCCGAGCTCGAGCGCCGCGGGCGCGTCGATCGGGCGGGCGCTCAGCACGAGATCGATCGTCTTCTCGACGCCGATCAGCCGCGGCATGCGCTGCGTGCCGCCCGCGCCGGGGATGATGCCGAGCGATACCTCGGGCAAACCGACGCGCGTGCGCGGAGCGGCGATCCGGTAATGGCACGCGAGCGAGAACTCGAGGCCGCCGCCGAGCACGGTGCCGTGCAGCGCCGCGACCACCGGCACGTCGAGCTGCTCGTAGGCGTTGAACAGCCGCCGGTACTCTTCCTCGCGCGGCGGACCGTCGAACTCGTTGATATCGGCGCCGGACAGGAACGTCGACCCCGCGCAGCGGATGACGACCGCTTTCGTATCCGGCTTCTGGCGGATGCGCTCGAGCGCGTCGCTCAAGCCCGCACGGACGGCCGCGGTGATCGTGTTGACCGGCGGATTGTCGATGACGATGACGGCGATGCCGTCGTCGAACGTCACGGAGACGACTTCGTTGCTCATCGTTTCCCCTTTCGTGAAGACTTGCTTTCGACGCGGTCCGCGGCGCCCACTGGCGCCGCGACCCGCTCGAGAAGCTCGAGAAGCTCTCGACGGCCCTTCTCGCCGATACGCGCGACGAATTTCGCCTCGTGCTTCGCCTGCGCCCGCTTCGCTCGCTCGAGCAGCGCCCGGCCTTCCGGCGTCAGGTGCAGCTCGACCGCGCGGCGATCCTCGGCCGCCGGACGTCGGGCGACGAGCCCGCGGCGCTCGAGCGCATCGAGCAGCGGCACGAAATTGGTCTTCCGGATATCGAGCACGCGGCCGACGTCCGACGGGCGCACGCCGGGATTGTCGTGGATCACCGCGAGGACGCTGAACTTCGCGGGACTCAGATCGAACTTCGAGAGCGCATCGATCAAGTCGGCGAAAACGGCGAGCTGCGCACGGCGCAGCGCGTATCCGATCTGGCTCGCGAGATCTCCGACCCGAACGTCGCGCCCCCGCGCGGCACGGGAGGGTCCGGACGGCTTCCGCCGTTCGCGCGGTGCCGGCCGCTCATCCGGCGCGTCCCAGCGCCGGCTCCGGCGTGCATCGGCAAGCTCGGGCA
Source organism: Gammaproteobacteria bacterium (assembly GCA_017577365.1). Classification (GTDB taxonomy): domain Bacteria; phylum Pseudomonadota; class Gammaproteobacteria; order Steroidobacterales; family Rariloculaceae; genus ZC4RG20. The sequence goes on from PKRJ01000059.1 coordinate 14,929, forward strand.
TCGGAGGGCTCTTGAGCTCCAAAAGACCTATCGGTGTGGACCGAAGAAGTTATACCATATAACCAATTGGACGCGACAGCCGCAGCGGCGCCGGCCCCTATGCGCGCGAGAACGGGGCCCGGGCTTCGCGTAGACGGGGGCTTCCCCCTTTTCCCGCTCCATTGTCGGATCTGCTAGTTTTCGCGATGACGAACTGACGGAGGTTTTGTCCGCATGAGCACGCAACGTATCGACGCCGACGCGATCGTCGCCTTCGACGTGCACGCGCACGTGGAGGCTTCGGTGCGCGTGCCTCGGGAAGCGCAGGCGACGAAGTTTCAGGACGCGGCCCAGAAGTACTTCAAGCACGACACGCCGCGTCCGACCATTCCGGAAATCGCCGCGTACTACCGCGAGCGGCGCATGGCGTGCGTCGTGTTCTCGGTCGACGGCGAGCGCGCTCGGGGCGTGAAGCCGATACCGAACGAGGAGATCGCGGAGCTCGCGGCCGAGCATGCGGACGTGATGATTCCGTTCGCGAGCATCGATCCGGGCCGCAAGGACGCGGCGCGCGAGGCGCGCCGGCTGATCGAGCATTACGGCGTAAAGGGCTTCAAGTTCCACCCGCAGTTCCAGGAGTTCCTCCCGAACGACAAGATGGCGTACCCGCTCTACGAGGTGATCGCGGAGCACAAGCTTCCGGCGATCTTCCACACGGGGCATTCGGGAATGGGCACGGGACTGCCCGGCGGCGGCGGGATCAGGCTCAAGTACGGCAACCCGATCTACATCGACGACGTCGCCGTCGATTTCCCGGACATGCCGATCATCCTGGCGCATCCTTCGTGGCCCTGGCAGGACGTCGCGCTGTCGATGTGCCTGCACAAGGCGCAGGTCTATCTCGATCTATCGGGCTGGTCGCCGAAATACTTCCCGCCGCAGCTGGTGCACTATTCGAACACGCTGCTGAAGCACAAGGTGCTGTTCGGATCGGACTACCCGCTGATCACGCCGGAGCGCTGGCTCGAGGATTTCGAGAACGCCGGTTTCCGCGACGAGGTCAAGCCGCTGATCCTCAAGGAGAACGCGATCAAGCTCTTCAAGCTGCGCGACGCGGCGTAGACCCTTCGACGCCCGAAAAACGGCGAAGCCGCGTCCGCCGCGCAGGCGGATGCGGCTTTCTTCACTCGAAGTTGAACAAATCGTCGTTGGCCTCGGGCCGCTGCATGCCCTGCTCGTGGTACTTCTCCCAGAGGTACGCCCACGGGCGCCCGAAAAGGTCCAGCACCTCGTACTCGATCACCGTGCCGGGAGGCACCGGGGTCCCGACGCCCTTGACGGGATAAAGCGTCTGCACGCACTCGATATAGGCGTACGGCGTGCCCGCGCCGAGCTCGCTCACCTTCCTGAAGTTGCGCACGATGCGGATCGGCTCGACCAGCGCCTCGGGGTCGTAGAAGATCGCCTCGTGATTGAGCCCGGTGACCTTGCCCTGCTCGTCGCGCCACGGCGTGTAGATCTCGATCGTCTGAAGCTGGCTCGAGAACTCGAACGCGCCGTGCGCGGTCCATGCCTGGATGTTCGACGTCCAGGTGATGAGCACGTCGCCGTCCCAGAAGCCGATCGTCTCGCCGTACCAGCGCGGCACCGGCGTGCCGAGGTACGGCACCGCGCTGTCCATGTTGAACGTGCGGCCGACGTGCACCTGCGTAATGAAATTCCGTGCGACGCCGGTCAGGATCTGTACGAGGCTCGGCGTGACGATCACCTGGTGAGGATTGATCCGAGGATTGACCGCCGCGAAGTACCAGCGCCGCATGAATCCTTCCGGCCAGCAGTACGTGGACGGCCAATGCGGCGCGTTCGTCACGGCCTGGTGGTAGAGATCCTGGACCATCCGCGTCTGATACTCGGGCGTCAGCAGCGAAAGGATCGTCGGCACCTGGTTCACGACCATCATCGCGTACCAGTTGTCGACGATATCCACGAGCTCGTAGTTGCCGCTCAAGTCCGTCGGCACCGTGGAATAGTCGTGCTGCGTCGGACCGCCTCGCGCTTTCGTCTCCTCGAGCAGCGCCTCGTAGTGTTCCTGGGCCGACGAGAACCCGTACGGGCTGACGATCGCTTCACGGGGATAGTCGCGGTCGCAGTATCCCCACGCCGCGGTGCGCGGCGGGTCGTCGCCGATCGTCGCGGGCACGATCGCGCCGCGCGCCGTCTCGATGCCCTGCGGACTCCCGCAGCGCCAATAGCGCGGATCGCTCCACAACTCCCTGTCGGCGTAAAAATCCTTGGTCGTATAGAAATCGACGGGCAACGGCTCGATGCCATCGGGCACGTCACCGTTCCAGGCGGAACCGAACTCGAGCGGCGGCACCGGCGACGCGTTTTCGTTCGGCGGACCGAGCGGGAAGCGCAGCGGACCGACCATGGGAAAGTTTTGCGCAGTCTCGACGAGGCTCAGCGCTTCCTCCAACGTCAGCGGCTCCGACCCGGGCGGCCCGGGGGGTAAGAAAGGCGGTAGCGCCTCGGCGAGCGGCGCGCCGCGTCCGACGCTCTTGAAGCCAGGGTCGGCGACTTGCTGCCCGAAGGCCGGCGGCTCCGCCAACAGGGTCGCCGTCAGTGCCAACGCGAGTTGGCCCGTTCGCGAGATCATCTTGGTCCCTTCCTAGACCCGCAGGATCGCGGCAGTTTCGGGATTGTAGCGGCACGGCATGACGACCTGCATCGGCCGCCATATGCCTCAAGAAAGGTCGGTGTGCTCAAAGAGAACGCGATCGAGCCTCTCGGCTCGGCAGTCGTGCGCAAACGGGGTCCGGAGGGCGCCCGCCGTGCACCGACGGGCGCCTCGGATGCCGTCAGAACCGATAGTCCGCCGCCACGCGGAACGAGCGTCCGAGCAGCGGCCGCGCCATGTAGATCGCACCGATACCGCCGGCGCCGATATCCGTGCGGGGATTGCCTTCGGTGAGCCCGACCTCGTCGGTCAGGTTGTCGCCGATGATCTGCACCGACAACGCATCGTTGACGTCGTAGCTGAAGCCCGCGTCGACCTTGGTGTAGGACGGCAGCAGCACCGTGTTCTCGTCGTTCGAGAAGCGGTCGTCGAAATGCGAGACGGCGACGTAGACCTCGCCTCTACCGTCCCGCACGTAGAACGTCGGCACGACGCGCGCCATCGTCTCCGGGATGCGCCGGATCTGATTACCGGTGTTGTCGACGGCCGCGCCGGTGAAGTTCCGGTATTCGGGATCCTGCACCGTCACGGCGAAGCTCATCCCGAACAGATCGATCGGCCGATAGACGCCTTCGATCTCGATGCCGCGCGTCCGTGTCTCGGCGCGGCGATTCAGGATCGTGCCGTCCGGCAGGATGTCGTTGAACGGCACGTTGTCGAATTCCGTCTGGAACAACGTCACGAACATCCCGAGATTGTCGAAGTTGTTCTTGTAACCGACCTCGATATTCGTGACCTCGTCCTTCTGCAGCACGTTGTTTCGCACGTCGTCGAAATGCGGCAGCTTCGCCGACTCGGTGTAGTGGCCGAAGAACGCGTGCGTGCCGTTCAGCTCGTAGTTGAAGCCGAGCGACCAGGACGTGTGGTCGAAGCTGTGGCTCGAGACGGTGAACTCGTCGCCCGCGAGCGACGCGACGTCCCACGGCGTCGCGGGATCACCGTCGAGATCGACGTCGGGCACGCCGTTGCTGATCGTCGCGTCGATATCCTCGTCGTCGTAGCGAATGCCGAAATCGACGCGGAACGCATCGGTGGCGTACCACTCGTTCGAGACGTAAAGGCCGAGCAGCGTCGCGTCGTAATCCGCTAGCAGATTGAACGTCGAGTAACGCGCGAATCCCGCGGGGTCCGTGACGCCGGTGAGCAGCAGCCTGTTCGGCCGGTTCTGCACGTCCATCAAGAGCTGATTGCCCAGGCTCCAACGGTCTCCCATCTCGTAATCCGCGTAGTAAAGGCCGACCGTGACGTCGTGACGGTCGCGCACCGTGAACGTCAGCCGGACGTCGTTCTGCAGTGCCTTGAAGTCCTTGTTGATGGCCCAGTGGCCGTGCTCCTGCACGAGCGCGGACGGGTCGAGCGGCTCCCCGGTGCGGAGCACGCTGAAGGCGGGCGCGACGCCGTGCGCCGCCGCGTACTCGGCGCCGGTCACCGGCGGCGGCCCGGTGAAGATGCCGTCGAAGCGCACGTCGCCGTCGGTGTAGCGGAAACGCTCGAAGAGATTCAGGCCGTCGCGAAGCTCCCAGTCGAGCTCGACGCCGCCCGTGAAGAGCTCCGGATGGATGCCGTCCTCGAGATCGGAGTCCTGCAATCCGACCTCCGCGGCCGAGATCGGCAGGCCTGCCGCGGCGAGATCCCGGCTGTGAATCGAGTACTCGCCGGGATCGAGCCCAGGCAGGATCGCGTCCGGATCGCTCGGATTCCCGGTCAGCGGGATGGGCACGACGAAGAGCGAGCGATCGTTGATGTACTTCGCGTGCACCCCGAGCCGCCCCCGGTCGAGCTCACGCGCGGCCCGCACGCGGATCTGCCCGCCTTCGTCGGCGCGATAGCCCGGATCGCGGATGCCGTCCGAGACGCGGTAGAAGCCGCCGACGCCGAGCGCCCAATCGCCTACGATCGGGCCGCTCCACCAGCCGTCGGCTTGGTAGAAGCCGAAATCGCCGATCGTGAGCCCGACGTCCGTCTCCGGCACGTCGGTCGGCTCGCGCGTGATGAAGTTGATCGTTCCGCCGACCGCGCCGGACGAGAAGATCGGCGCGGTGCCGCCGCGCACGACCTCGACGCGGTTCACGGTTCGGTCGACGCGCACGAACTGATCCGGGTTGTAGAACGAGAGCTCGTAGACCGGATAGATCGGCAGACCGTCCTCCATCAGGCCGACGTAGCGATAGCCGCCGTCCTGAATGATGCCGCGCGCGAACACGTTACCGTGCGTCGTGCCGGACGTCGACTCGACCCAGAAGCCCGGCACCGATTCGATCAGGGCGGCGGTGCTCTGCGGCGCCTCCCTGCGAAGATCCTCGGCCTCGAACGTCGTGATCGCGACGCTCGACTCGTACTTCGTGCGCTCAGGCGATGCCGTGCCGGTCACGATGACCTCTTCCATCGAAAGCGGCGTGACTTCCTCCTCCTCGGTGTCTTGGACCGGCTGTCCAAGCGCTGCGAACGAGACCAGGGATATCAGCGGCAGATGACGGGCGAACCGGCGAAACATCTTTCGACCTCCTTGTCGCGCGGCCGCGACCGCGGCTGCGCGGCCCCTCTGCGTGCTAGAAAAGACGTGTAGTGCTGCAAGCCACATGCCATTGACCGACAATGAATCGCCGGGCAATGCGGGTGCGGCGACCTAGGCGATGCGTCGTCCGCTCGCGCGATCGAAGAGATGGAGCCGCTCGCGCGCGAACGCGAAGCGCGCGATGCCGCCGGGCACCGGAACCGCGCTCGGCAACGCGCGGCCGACGATGCGCTCGCCTTCGAGCAGCCCGACGACCCAGACGTCGTCGCCGGTCGGCTCGGCGAGCAGCACGCGCGCGTCGAGCGCGCGCGGATCGTCGGAGGCTTCGGTGACGCGCACGTCGGTCGGCCGCACGCCGACGACGACCTCGTCGAGCGCAACGTCTCGAGGCAACTCGAGATCGGGAACGAGTCGCGCGTCCAGGAAATTCATCGGCGGACTGCCGACGAAGCCCGCGACGAACGTGTTCGCGGGCGCGTGGTAGAGCTCGAGCGGCGGACCGCACTGCTCGACGCGGCCGGCGTTGAGCACGGCGACGCGGTCGGAGAGCGCCATCGCTTCTTCTTGATCGTGCGTCACGTAGACCGTCGTGATGCCGTACTCGCCGTGCAAGCGCTTCAACTCCGCGCGCATCTCGAGCCTGAGCCGCGCGTCGAGATTCGACAGCGGCTCGTCGAGCAGGAACACGCGCGGCCGGCGCACGAGCGCGCGGCCGAGCGCGACGCGCTGCCGCTGTCCGCCCGAGAGCTCGCGCGGGCGCCGCGCGAGCAGCGTCTCGATGCCAAGCCGCCGCGCGACCTCCGCGACCGCGTCGTCGATCTCGCGCGGCGCCGCGCCGCGCAGCTTCAGCGGAAAGCCGATGTTCTCCGCGACGCTCATGTGCGGATAGAGCGCGTAGCTCTGAAAAACCATCGCGACGTCGCGGTCGCGCGGCGCGAGATGATCGACGGGCTCGCCGTCGAAGCGGATTCGCCCCGAGGTCGGGCGCTCGAGGCCCGCGATCAGCGAAAGGGTCGTCGACTTGCCGCATCCGCTGGGCCCCACGAACGTGAAGAACTCGCCCTCCTCGATCGTGAGGCGGAGATCCTCGAGCACGGTCACCTGACCGAAACGCTTGCTCACGCCGTCGAATTCGATCGCCGCCATGCTCCCCCCGTGCACACCGATAGCGCGTTACCCCTTCACCGCTCCCGCCGTCAGACCCTCGACGATCCGCCGTTGGAAGCGCAGCACGAGCACGAAGACCGGCACGGTCACGAGCAGCGACGCGGCCGCGATCTCTCCCCACGGCACCTCGTGCAATCCCGGGAACAGCGCGATGCCGACGGGCACGGTCCGCGAGCGCTCGGTCGCCGTGAACGTCAGCGCGAACAGAAACTCGTTCCACGCGAAGATGAACACGAGCAGTCCCGTCGCGACGAGCCCCGGCGCGGCGAGCGGCAGAATGACGCGCACGAGCGCCTGCCGCGGCGTGCAGCCGTCGACGCGCGCGGCCGAGTAGAGCTCGTCCGGAAGCTCGCGCAAGAAGCTCGTCAGCACCCAGATCGCGAGCGGCAGCGTGAAGCCGGCATACGTCAGGATCAGCGCCGCGAGCGTATCGCGCAGCCCGAGCGCGTTGATCAGGAGATACAGCGGGCTCACGATCGAGATCGGCGGGAACATCGACGTCGCGAGCACGAGGGCGAGGATCGCGCCGAAGCCGCGCGCACGCATCTTCGTGAGCGCGAACGCGGCGGCCGCGCCGAACGCGAGCGCGATCGCGGTCGCGCCGCCGGCGACGACGAAGCTGTTCAGCAACATCCGCGGGAACGGATGGCCGGTGAACACGGCCGCGTAGTGCTCGATGGTGATGCGCGTCGGCAGCAGCGGCGGCAGCGTCGTGAGCTCGGCGGGTGTGCGAACCGACGTCACGAGCTGCCAGGCGAGCGGCGCGAGGCAATACGCCGCGACGACGAGCACGCCGAGATAGGTCGCGGCGCGCCTCATCGCGCGGCCTCCTTCAGCAGGCGCACGTACGCGGCCGTGATCGACGCGACGAGGACGAACACGGCGACCGCGATCGCCGATCCGTAGCCGAGCTCGAGCGCCTGGAAGAGCACCTTGTACGCGTAGATCGACAGCGT
>PKRJ01000005.1 GCA_017577365.1 Gammaproteobacteria bacterium
ACTACCTGCTGCTCGACCCCGAGACGCGCGCCATCATGCTCTACGTCGAAGGCGTGCACGACGCGCGGCGTTTCATGAGCGCGCTGCGCGCGGTCTCGCGCGCGAAGCCGATCGTCGTGATGAAGGTCGGGCGGCACGCGACCGGCAGCCGCGCCGCGATCTCGCATACCGGCGCGCTCGTCGGCGCGGACGACGTGTTCGAGGCGGCGCTCGAGCGCGCGGGCGTCGTGCGGGTGATCGACTACGCCGATTTCTTCGCGGTCGCCGAGACGCTGAACGCGGGCCTCGCGACGCGCGGGCCGTCGCTCGCGATCGTGACGAACGGCGGCGGGCCCGCGGTGATGGCTGCGGACGCGGTCGCGGACAAGAAGCTCACGCTCGCGCGCCTCGGCGAGCCGAGCGTGCGCGAGCTCGAGCGCCTGCTGCCTGCCGCCTCGTCGAAAGCCAATCCGGTCGACGTGCTCGGCGACGCGGATCCGTCTCGCTATGCCTCGGCGCTCCGCGTTTGCCTCGCCGACGACGCGGTCGATGCCGTGCTCGCGATCATGATCCCGACGGCGCTGAGCGAGCCCGACAACGTCGCGAAAGCCGTGATCGAGGAGGCCGCGCGAACGTCGAAGCCGGTGCTCGCGTGCTGGATCGGCGATGCGTCGATGCGCTCGAGCTGGCAGCGTTTTCGCGCGGCGGGTATCCCGGTCTACCGCACGCCGGAGGTCGCGATCGAGGCCTTCGCCGCGATGGCGGCGCATCGCCGCAATCAAGAGCAGTTGCTTCAGGTTCCTCCGCCGCGGCGCGAGCAGGATCCGCCGGACATCGACGCGGCGCGGCGGATCATCGACGCCGCGCTCGCCGAGCGGCGCCACGTGCTCGACGCGCTCGCGTCGAAGGCGGTGCTCGCAGCATTCCGCGTGCCGGTGCTCGAGAGCGCGCGCGCGGCGAGCGCCGACGAGGCCGCGGCACGAGCCCGCGAGATCGGCTTTCCGGTCGCGATGAAGCTGCTTTCGCCCGACATCACGCACAAGACGGACGTCGGCGGCGTTCGCCTGGGCCTCGAGAGCGAGGACGACGTGCGCAACGCGTACGCGCGGATCCTCGAGTCGGCGCGCGCGGCGCGGCCAGACGCGCGCATCGAGGGCGTGATCGTCGAGCGGATACACGCACCGCGCGGCGCGCGGGAGCTCATGGTCGGCGTCGTGACGGACGAGGTCTTCGGCCCCGTGATCGGGCTCGGCCTCGGCGGCACGCTCGTCGAGGTCATCGCGGACCGCGCGGTCGGCTTGCCGCCGCTCAGTTCCTTGCTCGTCGAGCGGATGATCGACCGCACGCGCGCGGCGAAGGCGTTAGGGCCGTTCCGCGGCGCGGCGCCCGCGAATCGCGACGCGCTCGTCGACGTCGTGCTCAGGATCTCGGAGATGATCTGCGAGCTGCCGTGGATCTCGGAGCTCGACATCAATCCGCTCGTCGTCGACGAGCACGGCGCGCTCGCGATCGACGCGCGCATCGTGCTGCGCGACGTCGCGCCCGGCGCCGAGCCGTACGCGCACCTCGCGATCCATCCGTATCCGCGCGGGCTCGAGTGGCGGCACGTGCTCGACGACGGCACGCCGATCACGATTCGGCCGATCCGGCCCGAGGACGCCGAGCTCGAGAAGGCGTTCGTCGCGGGATTGTCCGAGCGCTCGCGTTATCTGCGCTTCATGACGAACGTTCGCGAGCTCACCGCGGAGACGGTGTCGCGTTTCACGCAGATCGACTACGACCGCGAGATGGCGCTGATCGCGCTCGCGAACGTCGACGGCGCAGCCCGCCAGATCGGCGTCGCCCGCTATATCGCCGAGCCCGACGGGCGGAGCTGCGAGTTCGCGGTCGTCGTCGACGATCGATGGCAGCGGCGCGGCATCGCGACGCGGCTGCTCACTCACCTCATCGACGTCGCGCGCGAGCGGCGCTTCGAGCGCATGAACGGGGTCGTGCTCAGGGAGAACGCGAACATGCTCGCGCTCGCGAAGGAGCTCGGCTTCGAGCAGCGGGCGGTGCGGGAGGATCCGCAGCTCGTTCTGATCGGCCGCGCGCTCTGAGCCGTCCGGCGGTGGCGGGTAGCGGGCCGCGACCGGCGCGGCGCGCCGGCTGGGAGGCTTCGACGTCGTGATTCGCCGCGAGAGCTGTGGTAGAAGTGCATCACGACGCGCGGTCGACGGGGCCCGGTGTCGAGGCCGGCCGCGGCCGGAGTACGCAAAGGGGGAGGGTCATCGAATGCGGTTTGCGACGTTGTCGGGCATCTTGGCGTGCGGGCTCCTCGCGGCGGGCCCGGCGTCCGCGCATCACTCGTTCGCCGCCGAGTTCGATGCCGAGAAGCCGATCTCGCTCCGGGGCATCGTCACGAAGATCGAATGGACGAACCCTCACGTGTGGGTCTATTTCAACGTCAAGGACGATGCGAGCGGCGAGGTCACGAACTGGGGCGCCGAGCTCGGACCGCCGCATCTGCTGCAGCGCCGCGGCTGGCGACGCAACACGCTGACGATCGGCACGGAGATCGAGGTCGACGGCTTCCTCGCGAGGAACGGCACGCCGCGGATGAACGCGCGCAGCATCACGGTCGCGGCGACCGGGGGCGCGCCGGGCCAGACGCTCGACACGGGCTCGAGCCAGCTCCAAGGCAACTGAAGCCGTGCTGAGAAGGGAATTCGTCGGCGCGCTCGCGGCGGCGGGCCTCGCCGCGGGGGCCATGGCTCAGGACGGCCGCGGCACGGCGGCGTCGACCTCGCGGCGGCGCCGCGGGCGCATCCGTCAGGGGCTGTGGACGGTCAATTTCGGCGAGAGCACCTCCCTGTCGTTCGACGAGATGTGCCGCTTCGCGGCGGAGATCGGCGTCTACGGCTTCGATCTCATCCCGCCGGAGGACTGGCCGACGCTGCGCCGCCACGGGCTCGAGCCGCTGCTCGCCGGCTCCGGGCCCGTCACGTTCGAGGACGGCATCATTCATCCCGAGGTCCACGACGAGCTCGAAGCGAGCCTGCGCGAGTTCATCGATCTCTGCGCCGAGCAAGGCGTGCGCACGATCATCACGATCGGCGGGCAGCGCCGAGGCATGTCGTACGACGAGGGCGCGGATCACGCGGTCGCGTTCCTGAACCGGATCAAAGGTCATCTCGAGTCGCGCGGCGTCACGATCGCGATCGAGAACATGAACAACCGGCTCACGGATCCTCGCTTCGGGCGCGAAGACCAGATCTTCGGTCACTGGGACTGGGGCGTCTCCGTCTGCGAGCGGGTCGATTCGCCCAACGTCAAGCTCGTCTGCGACATCTACCACCTGCAGATCATGGACGGCGATCTCGCACGCCGCATCCGCAGCTCGAGCCGCTGGATCGCTCATTTCCACGTCGCGGGCGTGCCGACGCGCAACGAGATCGACGACACGCAGGAGATCAACTACCGCTATCTCGCCGAGGTCATCGCCGATCTCGACGATTTCGACGGCTATGTGAGCCACGAGTGGCGTCCCGGCCCGGGCCGCGATCCGCTCGAGAGCATCGCCCAGGCGGTCGAGATCCTCGACGTCTAGGGTGTCGTTCGTCTCGGCGGCAGCCGCCGCTCGACGCGCGCCGACGATGCGACCGGGTCCGGCGACGGTCGCGTCCGCGAAGTCGTTGCGTCCGCGGGTGAACCATCGCCCCGCGCTCGAGCGCATCGTGTCACTCGCGTGCATACCTATGGTCGGCCGGTCGAGCCGCGTGCTTGACTCGACGGACGCGGCTGGCGGCTCGGAGCGACGACATCATGGACTCGGTGCTTTTGGCAAGACTCCAGTTCGCCTTCACGGTCACGTTCCACATTCTTTTCCCGGCGTTCACGATCGGGCTTGCGAGCTGGCTCGCGATGCTCGAGTTCCTCTGGATCAGGACCGGCAAGCCCGCGTATCTCAGCCTCTATCAGTTCTGGGTCAAGATCTTCGCCGTGTCGTTCGGGCTCGGCGTCGTCTCCGGCATCGTGATGAGCTTCCAGTTCGGCACGAACTGGAGCGTCTTCACCGAGGCTTCGGCGAACGTGATCGGGCCGCTGCTCGGATACGAGGTGCTCACCGCGTTCTTTCTCGAGGCGACGTTCCTCGGGATCATGCTGTTCGGCCTGAACCGCGTGCCGCGCGGCGTGCATTTCTTCGCTACGCTGATGGTCGCGTTCGGAACGCTGCTGTCGGCGTTCTGGATTCTCTCGGCGAATAGCTGGATGCACACGCCGGCCGGTCACCGCTACGAGGACGGCGTCTTCTATCCCGAGAGCTGGCTCGAGATCATCTTCAATCCGTCGTTCCCGTATCGCTTCCTGCACATGGTCGGCGCCGCGTATCTGACGACGTGCTTCATCGTGGCGGGTATCGCGGCGAGATATCTGCTCGAAGGGCGGTTCCCGCGCCGCTCGTCGATGATGCTGCGTCTCGCGGTGATCTTCGCGAGCATCGTCGTGCCGCTACAGATCGTCATCGGCGATCTGCACGGGCTCAACACGCAGGAACACCAGCCGGTCAAGGTCGCGGCGATGGAGGGCAACTGGGAGGCGCGGACGCACGCGCCGGCCTTGCTCTTCGCGGTGCCGGACGAGGAAGGCGAGCGCAACCGCTTCGAGATCGGCATTCCGGGGCTCGCGAGTCTCATCTTGAAGCACGACCTCGGCGGCCGCATCGACGGCCTCAAGGACTTCCCGAGGGACGAGCGGCCGCCGGTCGCGTGGGTCTTCTACTCGTTCCGCGTGATGGTCGGGCTCGGCCTCGTGATGCTGTTCGCCGCGTGGGCGGGTCTCTATCACCTGCGGCGCGGAACGCTCGAGAGCGCGCGTTGGCTGCTCAAATTGTTTCGCTCGGCGGCGCCCGCGCCGCTGATCGCGCTCCTCGCCGGCTGGTTCACGACCGAGATCGGCCGGCAGCCGTATCTCGTCTACGGGATCATGCGCACGGCCGAAGGCGTCTCCCCGGTGCCCGGCGGAAGCGTCGGCACGTCGCTCGCGCTGTTCGTGCTGGTCTACGGCGTCGCTTTCGGCGCCGGCACGTATTACGTGGTGAAGCTGATCCGCCACGGTCCGCTCGAGGTCGAGCCGAAGCCGAGGGGCGTGCCGACGGCGCGCAGACCGCTGTCGGTCCCGGCCGAGACGTTCGAGGAGCAAGTCTGATGGAAGGCGGCTGGCTGCCTCTCGTGTGGCTGTTCCTGATCGCGCTCGCGATCTTCATGTACGTGCTGCTCGACGGCTTCGTGCTCGGCATCGGCATTCTGTTTCCGTTCGCCCCGAAGGACGCGGATCGGGACACGATGATGCTGTCGGTCGCGCCGATATGGGACGGCAACGAGACGTGGCTCGTTCTCGGCACCGGCGGGCTGCTCGCGATGTTCCCCGTGGCTTACGCGATCGTATTGCCGGCGCTCTATCTGCCGTTCATCTTCATGCTGTTCGGTCTGATCTTTCGCGGCATCTCGTTCGAGTTTCGCTTCAAGGCGGATCGCAGCCGGCGGATCTGGGACCGGGCTTTCCTCTGGGGCTCGGTCGCCGCGGCGTTCTTTCAAGGTATCGTGCTCGGCTCGTTCGTGCAGGGTTTCGATCTCGCGGGCTCGAGCTTCACAGGTGGCCCGCTCGACTGGCTCACGCCGTTCGGTCTTCTCGTCGGCGCGGCGCTGGTGCTCGGCTACGCGCTGCTCGGCAGCACGTGGCTGATCATCAAGGCGCCCGGCGAGCTCGAGACATGGGCGCGGCGCGTCTCCGTGCGCTTGCTGCTCGCGGTGCTCGCCGCGATCGCGGCGATCAGCTTGTGGGTCGTCTTCACGAACCCGACGATTCGGCAGCGTTGGTTCTCGCTGCCGAATTTCTATTTCCTGTCACAGGTGCCGCTCGCGACGGTCGTCACGGGCTTCCTGCATTGGTATACGACGGTCAGGGGCTTCCGGGTCGCGCCGTTCGTGCTGACGATGGTGCTCTTCACGCTCGGTTACGTCGGCCTCGCGATCAGTCTGTGGCCGAACATCGTGCCGCACGAGATTCCATACTGGGAGGCCGCGGCGTCGCCGTCGACGCAGCGCTTCCTGCTCGTCGGAGCGTTGATCACGCTGCCCGCCGTGCTCTTCTACACGTTCTATGCTTACTACGTGTTCCGGGGCAAGGTCGCGCGAGACCTCACGTACTGACGCCTCGGCGAGCTCGGTTTCCTCGCCTTGACACCGCCTCGGCGCTCCCTAAACATGGCGGGGCCCGCGATAACGAAAACGAGGGGAGAGGCCGAATGAGGGGGCGTGTCGTCCTCTGGGGCGCAATCGCGGCCGTGCACGCCGCCGCCGCGGTGGAGCAGGGCAACCTCGAGGCGCTTTGCGGCGAATGCCGCGTCGAGCGTTTCGCCGACTGCGGAGGATTTCTCGAGGGTGCTACTGTCGCGTCCGACGGCACGCTTTGGATCGTCGACTTGCTTTCCGGGAACGTGCTGAGCGTCGACGGTCGCGGCGCGTGCACGGTTCGCGCGAATACCGGCGGTCAACCGAACGGCGCGAAGTTCCATCGCGACGGGCGGCTTTTCGTCGCCGACAAGCTGCTCGGCATCGTCGCGATCGATCCCGACAGCGGCGCAGTGACGCGGATCGTCGACATGCATCGCGCGGAGCGGCTGCGCGGCACGAACGATCTCGTATTCGACGACGCGGGCGGTCTCTATTTCACCGAGCCGTATGGCTCCGGCGTGCTGGAGCCGAACGGCCGAGTGTTCTATCTGCCCGCGGACGGCACCGGGTTACGTGTGCTCGAGGACTCGATGGCGTTTCCGAACGGCATCGTGCTCTCGCCCGACGGCAGCGCGGTGCTGGTCGGCGAGTACGCGCGAAAGCGAATCGTTTCGATCCCCTCGCTCGGCGCGTCGGATCCGTTCGCGACGACTTACGTCTGGTCGCGGACCGAGGGCGGCATCGGGCCGGACGGCATGGCTTTCGACGAGCGCGGCAATCTGTACGCGGCGATCTTCCAGGGCGGGGCCGTGCAAGTCTTCGACGCCTCGGGCTACGAGATCGGGCGCATCTCATTACCCGAAGGTGCCGGCACGTTCGTCACCAATCTCGCGTTCGGCGGCGAATGGCTGTACATCACGGAGGCCTCCCAAGGCGTCGTCTGGCGCGTCCGAATGCGGGTTCGGGGATTGCCGTTGTTCCACCGGAAATGACCGGAGCCGATCGAGCCCGGATTGTCGCGCCGGTGCACATGTCGGTTCTCCGCTGGCATCTCGGGGGACGGCCGTGCGGGGGCGATCAAGTAAAATTGAGCTTCTTGGGGGCCCGATCGCGATATAAAGCTTGCACGGGGCGGAGCAAGGGGATTCAACGGCCGCGGGGTGAGGCGCGGGAAGCGGACGAAGGACGACCGACCGACGCCGCTTCTGCAACCGTCAACGCAGCGAGAGGAAATCGCCCGGCATACGGGACCAGGAGACTATGACGATGGAGACCAAGCGTACAGCCAGCGGAGCCGCCGCCGCGATGCTTGCAGCGCTCGTGACGCTCGGCGGGCCGGCGAGCGCGCATCATTCGTTCTCGATCTACGATTCTTCGGTCACGAAGGTGTTCACCGGCGTCGTGACTCGCGTCAACCCGGACGCGAATCATTTGCAGATCTTCTTCGCGCCGATGAACGAGGAGCGCAAGAACGTGCTGCGCGACGAGAACGGTCAGCCGATCATCTGGGCCGTCGAGATGGTCGGATCGGCGCAGGCCGCTCGCGAAGGTATCACGGTCAGCACGTTCCCGGCAGGCACGATTTTCAGCGTGGCGCTGCACCCGCTCCGCAGCGGCGAGCCCGCGGGCAGCCGCGTGGGCGGGGCGCTGTTCCGTTGCCCGGAGCGCACGCCGCCGCCTCCCGGAAAGCACTGCGATGCCGTCGAGGGCCACGTGCGTCACGGCCAGGGCGAGCTGCCGAAGCCGACCGAGTGATGCCGCGCCGGTGCGGAAAGCGAGTGCAGATCCGCGGCGAAAGCAGCGTGCCGAGAGCCGCTCGATGACGAAGTCGCGCCGATGATCGAGTTTGCCGAGTGGCTGCAGGCCACGCCGTTCAGCGAAGCGATTCAGGCCGCCGGCTGGCTGGTCCCGCTTCTCCAGTCGATTCACATCCTGATGATCGGCGTCGTTTTCGTGTCGATCCTGACGATCGCGCTGCGCGTGCTCGAGCTCGTGCGGATGGATCAGGGCTTCGCCGACGTGTGGCGCCGTTTCGCGCCGTGGATGTGGACGGGCATCGTGGTGATGACGCTCACGGGGGCACTGCTCGTCGCCGCCGAGCCGGTCCGCGAGTTCACGAGCACCTCGTTCTGGATCAAGATGCTGCTCCTCGCGGTCGGCATCGCGAGCGCCATCGTGTTCCGGCGCTCGCTGGCCCCGATGGTGCTCGCCGGCGATACCGCGCACGAGTTCTCCCCGGGAATCAAGATCGGTGCGATCGCGACCGTCGTGCTGTGGCTCGCGATCATCTTTCTCGGTCGTGCGATCGCGTACGACGTCGAGATCTGGGGCGTCTTGTCGCTTTCGTCGTGAGCACAGCGTAGGGACGGCGCGAGCCAATGGATCTGACCGGCCTCGTTCAAGACATCGAAGCATCCGTCGTCGGAGAATGGATGCGCACGACCGTGAGGGCCGTGCCCATCGTCGAGGCGATCCACGTGATGGCCATCGCCGTCGTCTTCGGCACGATTCTCGTCGTCGACCTGCGGCTGCTCGGCGTTCGCGATACGAAGAGGCCGTACACGCAAGTCTCCCGCGAGCTGCTCGTCTGGACCTGGGCCGCGTTCGTCGTCGCGGCCGTCACCGGCGCGATGATGTTCGCGGCGAACGCGATGACGTATTACCAGAACACGCCGTTCAGGCTGAAGCTGCTCGCGATCGCCGCCGCCGGCTTGAACATGCTCGTATTCCACTTCGTGACGGGCCGCAACGTCGACGAGTGGGATACGGAACGCACGGCGCCCGCGGGCGGCCGCGTCGCCGGCGCGTTGTCCATCCTGATTTGGACGACGGTAATCGTGCTCGGCCGCTGGATCGGCTTCACGAAGGGGTACGATTTCTCCATCCCCGAGGAAGTCGATCTCGACGCCCTCGGCAGCGGGATCGACGTGCTCCTCGACTTCGGCGACGCGCTACCGAGCGGCGCACCGCCGAGCGACGCCGCGCCGTAGGACGCACCGCCGAGACAAGCACTTTCTCCGCCGCTGGGAGGCCGACCTTCAGCGCGCCGGCCAGCCCGGGTGCATGCGGTACGGCACCTGCAGCACCGTCGCTTCGATCTGCTTGATCTTGCCGTCGATCACCTTGAACGACTCGAAGATCAGGAAGCTCATCGGTCGCGCGAAGACGCCCTGCGGCGTATAGGAACGCCCGCGCTCCATCGGCACCGAGCTCAGATCGCCGCGGTGATCGAACGTCGCGATCGCCGAGACGATCTGATTCTCTTCGTCGACGACGAGATAGCGCCGGTTCGAGATCGACGTGACGATCACGAGCCGTCCCGTGTCGAACTGCTCGCGGCAGCTCATGCGTTGAACCGGGTTCGGCGCATCGGCAACGAGCGTCATCTGATTGCCGTTCTCGAAACGAACGCAGTCGTCGTGGAACGGCGTGATGTCGCCGCGGCTCTGCGTGATGCCTTCGAAGTACGAATCCGCGATGTCGATCAGCGCCTGGCGGGATACGCGCCGATTCGGCGGAACCCGCTCCCACCAGATCGGGCGGTTGACCGCGAAGCGATTGATCGACTCGTCGCCCTCGTTGCGCCGCAGGACCGACGTCTCGATCTCGGTGATCTGCCGATTCTCGACCTTGAGGCGCGCCGCGAGCATCGACGGCAGCCCGCTCTCGACGACGGCCGCGTAAAGCTGGATGCCTCCGGACGCGGGATCGGTGAAGACGAGCTGGTTCTCGCCGAGGCCGTCCGCGGTCGCCCAGAGCGCATCGCCGATCGCGAGCTCGACGCCGTTCTCGGTGTAGCGCACGTTCGGCGCGAGCGGCACCGCGGACGGCGCGTTGTGCGTGATGCCGTACAGGAAACGCTCGGCGAACTCGCGCAGGCATTCGTCGCCGCAGACGACCTTGTACTCGGACGACTCGTTGGTGCCCGTCGACGGCTGGGCGAAGGTCGACGCGGCAAACGAGAGCGCGGCGGCCAGCACGGCCGCGCTCGCGAACGTGGCGCGGAACGGCATAGTCCTCCCCCTGTGCTCTTCTCGCTCGATGGTCGAAGGCGGCGAGGATTATCGCCGAAGGAGGCGGGTTCGGCATGCTTCGCCGCGGAGATTCGAGGAGCGGCGGCCGGCCTCGCGCCGGCCGCCGCGAGCGGCGAGGCTCAGGCGAGCGCTTTCTCGAAGAGGGCCAGCATTCGGCCCCAGGCGCGTTCGGCCTGCTGCTCGTGATAGACGTCGGAATCGATCACGGTCCAGCCGTGCGCGGCGCCGGCGTAGACCTCGATCTCGGCGTCGAGGCCCGCCTCGCCGAACGCCTGGCGAAGCACGTTCTTCGCCTCGGGCTCGCGCTCGTCGTCGTTCTCCGCGATCGCGATCAGGAAGCTCGCGCGCATGCGCGGGATCAGGAGATGCGGGCTGTCCTCGTTCTGCGTCACGAGACCGCCGCCGTGGAACGAGCAGCCTGCGCCGATACGCTGGGGCACCGTGGCCGCGGTGCGCATCACGATCGGACCGCCCATGCAGTAGCCGATCGTGCCGATCTTACGGTTCTTGTCGACGGCGTCCTGCTGATCGAGCCACGAGACGAACGCGCGCGCGTCGGTCATGTGCGTCTGCGCATTCAACGATCTCGCGAGCGGGAACACGGTGTCGCGCACCGCGGGATCGGAGAACGACGCGCCTTCGGGCACGACGGGGGCGCGCCGCGTGCGATAGAACGGATTGACGACGAGCACGGCGTAGCCCGACTCGGCGAGGCGCTTGCCCATCGAGCGGAACGCGGGACGCAGGCCGAGGATATCGGGCCAGCAAAGCACGGCGGCGTGCGCGCCGCTCGACGGATGCACGAAATACGCATCGCAGACGCCGTCCGGCGTCTGGATCTCGACGTCGGACTCGCTGACGGCCTGCGCGTTCGCGACGGGCGGCAGCAGCATCGCGAGGCCGACGCTCGCCGACAGCTGGCCGAACTTACGCCGCGTGAGCTGAGCCTTGTTCACGTACCGCCCGAGGTCTTCTACGAAATGTTCGTCGCACATTGGTTCTGTTCCCCCTACTCGATCCGCCGCCCGCCCGGCGACATGGCCTCAAACTATACCAAGCGGCGCGCCGCACGAGCGAGCGAAAGCTCCGTGCGGCGGAGGCTTCCCGAACGAGGGCGTTTCATCCGCGACAGGACGGGTCGGCCGGCGGCTTCGGAGCGCGGCTACTCGTAGCGGAGCACGTCCGCCGGGTTCGCGCGTGCGCAGAGCGCGGCGCGCGCCGAGCACCTTGCGCACGGCCATCTCGTGCTGCCTGCGCGCGACGACGAAAAGCACCATCGCGACGAGGCCCATGACGGCGATCGCGAACGCGAGCGTACAGAGCATCGAGAACGCGGCCGTCAGACGACCGAAGACCACGTAGGCGCGCTCGAAGCGCTCGTCGACGAACTCTCGGCCGATCGGCACGTCGGGCGAGAGCGGACGCCAGACGTCGTCGATGTGCCGGAGCGCGGAGGGAATATCCTGGGACGACAGCCGTACGACGGGATAGCGGATCTCGGCTGCGGCGCGTAGACGAACGCTCGCGAGCCCCAGCCGAAGACTCGATCGGGCGCGTGCTCGACGACGCCGATGATCGTATGCGGCGTCGGCGGGTGATCCGTGCCGAGGTGGCCGCGATAGAGCGTCTTGCCCACCGCCTCGCTCGGATCGGGCCAGCCGAGCCGCTCGGCCGCGAGCCGGTCGATCACGAGCCGTGCGGCACCGTCGGCCCCACCGTCGCCCATCTCCCGCTCGAACGCGCGTCCGGCGAGGAGTCGCTTACCGAGCGTCGAGAAGTAGCGCGGGATGCCGCGCGCGGAATGCTCGCGATTGCGGAGCCGGCTCAGTTCCGAGATGCTCATGACATTGTGTATTGCGGAAGCAATACACTAGTACTGTGACACAATGGGCCTGTCACGCGCCCACGGGATCGGGGTTATTCCGAGCGCGGACACGGGCGATTGCCGGGACGAGCAGGGGGGCGCCGTTTCCGGCAAAATCATGCAGGTCGGCGGAGGTCCAGGCCGGACGACCCGCGGAAGAAAGCAGGAGGTTTTCGATGGTTTCGACGCGCATCCTTGCAGGTCTCGCAGCGCTGACGTTCGTGGGAGCCGCCGTGCCTGCGGCCGCGGGCGACAAGGCAGAGGTCGAGTCGGCGGCTCCTCTGCTGTGGCAACCGTCGATGAACGTATTTCGGCTTTTCGCCGTCGAGCCGGAGCAGATGTTCGAGTTCTACGGCGGCGTGCTGGGACTCGAGCAGCTACAGACGTTCAACGTGGGAGCCGACGGGCAGGTTCACCGATTTCGCGTGGGCAACTCCGAGTTGAAGCTGCGCCGTGATCCGAACCGGCAATACGTGCCGGGCGGTGTCGACAAAGCGACCGGGCTTCGCCTGCTCACCTTCTTCTACCCCGAGCGAGAGCCGGTCGTCGAACGGTTCCGGGCGCACGGTCTTCCCGAGCCGCACTTCGTGGCCATGCCGGGAACGAATTGGTTGTCGGCCATCGTCAATGATCCGCAAGGGCACGCGGTCGAGATCGTCATCGCGCCGAACGCGCCGGCCGAGCTGTACGACACGATCGAGGTCGGGCTGACCGTCGGCGATCTCGAGCGCAGCCGCAAGTTCTATCGCGAGTTCGTCGGGCTCGAGGAGCTTCCGCCGGCCGACGATCCGCGCTTCGGCACGAAGAAGTACTCGTTCAAGCACGGCACGACGGTCGTCAGCCTCCGTCACTTCGGGGACGATCTGCCGGGCGAAATCGGCGTCGGCGGGATCCAGTACGTGGTCACGGCCGTCGACCCGATCGACGGGCTGGCGAAGGCGCACGGCGTGCAGATCGACCGGCCGTTGAGCCCGCTGCAGGGCTACAACCTGCGTACCATCTGGCTTTCGGATCCAGACGGCGTAACGAACTATTTCGCCGAGACGGCCGTGAGCCGGCAGGCCGCGCGGCCGTGAACGCGGCGCGACTGCGAGCTCGATGCATCCTCGTTGCCGCGAGCCGGCGGGCGAGCCCCGGCTCGCGGCGCTCAAACGGACGATTCCTTCTTCTCTCGATAACCGATGCGGTGAAATGGGTTCACGAGGCCACTGACGAGGTTACGAGAGTGTGCGGCGATGCGCTTCAAGTAACGGACGTACAGCACGAGCGCCGCCGCATCGTCGGCCGCGAGATCGGTCGTCTTGCCTGATACGATCCCCTCGACCAGCTCCTCGCACTCCGCGGAGAGCTGCTCCTTGTACGTCACCATGATGTGGCGCGCCTTGTCGACGTCGTTCTGCTTGAAGGCCGCGACCATCTCGCGGAACAGCTCTCCCACCCGCGTTTCGATGTCGGCGACCTTGGGCTCGAGCGATCCCCCGTGCAGCCGGCGCGGATGCCAGCGCGCAAGGTCGTAGATGTTCTTCGCGTAATCGCCGATCCGCTCGATGTCGATGACGACGCTGACGAGCACGAGACCGGACGCGAGATCGGCCGGGCCGCTCACGGCGAGATGCGTCATCACCTTGCGGCGCACGTCGCGCTCGAAGCGGTTCACGTCCTTGTCGAGCTCGTAGATGTCGATATCGATCGAGCCGTCGTCGCGGCGACGCAGCGATTCCACCGAGGCGTCGAACATGCCGAGCGCGATATCGAGCATCTGATGCGACTCGCGCAGGGCCTGCGTGAAGAGGTCGTCCTTCGTGAAGATCGACAACACGTTCTTCCAACTCATGGTTAGCCCATCCACTCGACGATGGCGACGATCGTCACCGGAATGATGAAGTACACGAGCGACAAGAATGCGACCGGCATGAACGGCTGTCGCATGGCCCATTCTCCCATGCGCTCGGCGACGCGCAGCGGAATCCGGCGAATCGCCGGAATGGGCCACACGAGCACGATCCCGAGGAGGTTGAACAGGACGTGCGAGAACGCGACCGTCACCGCGACGGGGCTCGCCGTCGCGAGGGCGGCCAGCATCGCGGTCAACGTAGTGCCCAGATTCGCGCCGAGGGCGAAAGGATAGAGCTGGCCGAGCTTGAGGACGCCGGCCGCCGTCAGCGGGATCGCCAAGGAGGTCGGAATCGAGCTCGACTGCACGGCGAACGTGATGAGCAGCCCGAGCAGCATCGCCCGCCCGGCGCTGCGGAAGAGATGCGTGTCGAAGAATTGCTCGAGACGTGCCAGCATCAGGCTCCGAAGCAGCTTCACGATCGCGACGAGCATCCCGTACGTCAGCGCGATCGATACGACCAGCAGAACGACCGGTTGATCCCGCACGAGCCATGCCAGCGCGTCGATCGCGGGCTGCGTCGCCGTGCGCAGCGGGTTCGCGAGGTGCATGCCGCCGACGTCCTGGAACGCGTCGGCGAGCAGCGTCGATGCATGCGAAAGGAGGCCCGTCGCGATCTCGAGCGGCAGCAGCACGAGCACGCCGATCACGTTGAACGTGCAGTGGACCGCGGCCCCGGCGAACGCACGTTGCAGCTCGTGCGGGCGTTTGAAGTGTCCGAGCGAGACGAGCATGCTCGTGACGGTCGTGCCGATGTTCGCGCCCATGATCAGCGGGATCGCGCCTTCGAGCGATATCGCGCCGCCGGCGACCATGCCGACGATGATCGACGTCGACGTCGAGGAGCTTTGCACGATCGCGGTCGCGAGCACGCCGAGGAACAGACCGACGATCGGGTTCGACGTCGTCTCGAGCACCGATTCGGCGAATTCGCGTCCGAACAGGTTGAACGCGTGCGCCATCGCGCCGATCGCGACGATGAAAAAATAAAGGCTCGCGAAGATCCCGACGATCTTGAGCGCTACGTGCAAACGTGTCGAATCGAGTCGCGCGATCGGCACCGTGCCTCGCCCCCCGGCAAACCGGCGGCCGATTCTGCGGGAGTGAAGGACTCCGCGCAATCGCTACTTTACGTCGCCCGAGCTTGCCTGCCGCCGCCGCAGCGCCGAAAGGCGTCATCATTCGCGCGCCCGAGGGGCTCGCGCCGAGTGTATTGCGTTGTCAACACAGTGAGCGCGCGCCTACAATTGGCGTCTCGAACGACCGGGGCAGCCAAGTCGTCGCGCCCTGCGAAACTCTCGCGAAACCGCCATGACGCAACACGTTCGCACTTGGGACGAGGATCGCCCGATCTATCGGCAGCTCATGGAGGAAATCGTCGCGCGTATCATCGACCGCACGTATCGAGAGGGCGAGATGCTGCCGTCGGTCCGCCAGCTCGCGAGCAAGTACGCCGTCAATCCGCTGACCGCGGCGCGCGCCTATCGGGAGCTCGAGGAGTTCACCGAGACCCGCCGGGGTATCGGCCTCGTCGTCAAGGAAGGGGTGCGCGACATCCTGCTGAAGCGCGAGCGCAAGCGTTTCCTGCGCGAGGAGTGGCCGGCCATCCGCGACCGTATCCGCGCGCTCGAGCTCGACGTCCGCGACTTGCTCGACGAGTAACTCCCTGATTGCCAAGCCGTCCGGGGCAGCGGGCTCGATATTCGGAATAGTAGATCATTCGGATAGAAATAATCTGTTGGATATATTGCTAGGCGGTCTCTAGCATGGCCTCCATCGCAAGGTGCTGATCCCCAGGACTTTGCACAACAGGAGGTTGAAAAGAATGCTGACCGTCGGTGACAAGTTTCCCGCATTTTCCCTGAAGGCCACGGTTTCCGAGGATCTCGCGAGCGCGTTCGAGACGATCACGAACGAGAGCTACCCGGGCAAGTGGCTCGTGGTGTTCTTCTGGCCCAAGGACTTTACGTTCGTCTGTCCGACCGAGATCGCCGAGTTCGGACGGCGGAACGGCGACTTCGCGGATCGGGACGCGCAGGTGCTCGGCGCGTCCGTCGACAGCGAGTACGTCCACCTCGCGTGGCGCAAGGATCACCAGGACCTGAAGGGTCTTCCGTTCCCGATGTTGTCCGACCTTCGCAAGGACTTGAGCTCCGCGCTCGGCATTCTCGACGAGGAAGGCGTCGCGAAGCGCGCGACGTTCATCGTCGATCCGCAGGGCATCATCCGCTTCGTCTCGGTCACGGACATGAACGTCGGCCGCAACGTCGACGAGGTGCTGCGCGTGCTCGACGCGCTACAGACGGATGAGCTTTGCCCGTGCAACTGGCAGCCGGGCCAGGAGACCTTGAAGGTCGCCTGAGCTCAGCTCGGCCGGACGGCCCGAGCCGCTCCGGCGCGTTTGGGAATCAAAGCGGCCGCCTCGGCGTGAGCCGGGCGGCCGCTCGACGAGGAGCAGTCATGGATCTGACCCGAATCAAAGATCTCATCCCCGAGCACGCTCGGGATCTGAAGCTGAATCTATCGACGGTGCTGACGCCCGAAGGCGCGCCGGGGCTCACGCGCGAGCAGATTCTCGGCACGGCGCTCGCGTCGGCGATCGCGTCGCGTAATCCGGTGCTGCGCGAGGCGATCGAGGCGGCGGTCGTGCCCGAGATCGGCGAGGCGCAGGCCAAGGCGGCGCGCGCCGCGGCGGCGATCATGGGCATGAACAACGTTTACTATCGCTTCACGCATCTCGTCGGGAATCCCGAGTACGCGAAGATGCCGGCGAGGCTGCGCATGAACGTGATCGGCAATCCGGGCGTCGACAAGATCGACTTCGAGCTCTATTCGCTCGCGGTCTCGGCGATCAACGGCTGCGGCGCGTGCGTCGCGGCGCACGAGAAGGTCGTCCGTCAGGGCGGCATCGGCGCGGAAGGCGTGCAAAGCGCCGTGCGGATCGCCGCGGTGATGCACGGCGTCGCCGTCGCGCTCGAGTCGACGGACGCCGAGCAGAGGCTCGCGGTGAACGTGGCGTAAGCGCGTCGCTCAAGTGCTCGAGCGTCGGCTGTCCCTCGGCGTCGCGCCGCCGTGCCTTCGCTGGGGGTCGGACACGTCCGACGTGGTTGAACCTCCGGTTTGGGCACCACCCGACACGGGCAGCCGACCTCGCCGACGTGGAGCAGCGTGACGCGGGCGCGCCCGACGTGCTCGCGTCTCATTCGCCGGCTGCACGGCGTTCCGAAGTGCGGCGCTCGATGAGCGCGGCGAGCCGCAACGCGTCGTACGGCGCGTGCACTTTGACGTCGTTGTCGAAGTAGACGTAGACGTCCCGATGTTTCCGGCGCCGCGGCGGTTTCTCCGACGCTTTTCGCGCGTCCGCCACTTCGCCTCCGTCGAGCCAAGCGAGGATCCGCTCGGCCCAATGCTCGAGCGCGCGATCGGTGTAACCGCTTTCGTAGATCTTCTCGTCGCCGTGCAAGCGCACGTAGACGAAGTCGGCCGTCACGTCCTCTAGCAACGGCCACTTGCCGGCCGTATCCGCGACGACGAGCGCGATGGCGTTCTTGCGCAGCAGGTCGACGAGCTCGGGGCATACGAAGCTCGAGTGTCGGACCTCGAGCGCGTAGCGGAGCTTCAAGCTTGGCGCGGCGTCGAGGCTCGCCCGGCCCGCGACGCGCGCGTCGTGCCGCCGCGCGAGCGCCGAGGCTTCTTCTCCGGTTCTCGGCAACGACGCGAAGAAACGCGCGAGGCGATCGCGCTCGAAGCGAAGCGTTGGCGGAAGCTGCCAGAGGATCGGGCCGAGCTTGTCGCCGAGCTCGAACAGGCCCGACGCGAAGAAATTCGCGAGCGCCGTCTCCGCATCCTCGAGACGCAGCATGTGCGTGATGTAGCGCGAGCCTTTGATCGCGAACACGAAGCCGTCGGGGACGTCGGCCGCCCACGCGGCGTAGCGCTCCGGCGTCTGCAGCGAATAGAAGCTGCCGTTGATCTCGATGGTCGAGAACCGCTCCGCGGCGTACGCGAGCTCTCGTCGCCGCGGTAAGCCTTTCGGGTAGAACTTGCCGCGCCAGCCCGCGTAGCGCCAACCCGAGATGCCGATGCGCGCAGTCATCTGCCGAGCGTAGCGCTCCGCGCGGGCGTCGTCTCGGCATCGTGTTTCCGATCGACCCGTGCTCCGTAATCGCCCCGCTTGCAGCGGCGGGCGGCCTGCGGCTAGTGGGGAGCGATGAGAACAGGGCCTCGCCGGACGCCGTGAACGTCCTCGTCATCATCGGTCACCCTCGCGCCGACAGCCTCTGCCACGCGCTCGCGGAGCAGTACATCCGCGGCGCGGCCGAAGCGGGCGCGAGGCTCGAGCGGCTCGACGTTCGCGAGCTCGCGTTCTCGCGCGACGTCGATAGCCGCATCATGCAGCTTCAGGAGACCGAGCCCGATATCGAGCGCGCGAGGCGGCTCCTCGGCTGGGCCGAGCACGTCGTTTTCGTCTATCCGACGTGGTGGGGCACGATGCCTGCGCTGCTCAAGGGCTTCCTCGATCGGGTGCTGCTGCCCGGCTTCGCGTTCCGGCACGCGGAGAACGCATACGGCTACGAAGGCCTGCTCACCGGCCGAAGCGCGCACGTGATCACGACGATGGACACGCCGCCGCTCGTCTATCGACTCGCGTACCGTTCGCCGGGCTATCACGCGATGCGGCGCGCGACGCTCCGCTTCTGCGGCATCTCGCCGGTGCGCATCACGCCGTTCGGCCCCGTGCTCGAATCCGATGCCGCCGAGCGGCGGCGATGGCTCGAGCGCGCGCGGCTCGAGGGACTGCGGCTCCGCGGCGCCGTGCCGACGCCGGTCGAGCGGCTCTTGCGCAAGCTCGCCTCTTGGCTCGTCGCGCTCAGGCTGCAGTTCTATCCTACGACTTGGCTCGTCTATGCGCTCGGCGCCGTCATGGCCGCGGGGTCCGCCGCGCTCGCAAGCGGCGCGTTCTGGATCGGTTATGCGGCGCTGCTCTGCATCGAGGCGGCGACGGTCTTCGTCAACGAGGTTTACGACTACTCGGCGGATCGAGGCAATCCTCGCTACGGTCCGTTCAACGGCGGCTCGCGCGTGATCATCGACGGCCGTTTGTCGGCGTCGGAGCTCCGAGCCGGGGCGGTCGCCGCGTTCGGCGTCGCGGTCGCCGCCGCGTTGACGCTCGCCGTCTCGACCGACGTGCCCGCGATACCGGCGTTGTCGACGCTCGCCGTGCTCGCGGTCGTCGCGATCGGCTACACGCTGCCGCCGCTCGCGCTCTGCTATCGCACGCTCGGCGAGGCCGACGTCGCGATCACGCACGGTCCGGCGGTGCTCTTCAGCGGCTGGCTGTTCGCGGGCGGCGCGCCGGGCGAGATCGTGCCGTGGCTCGCCTCCGTGCCGATCGCGCTCGCGACGCTGCCGTCGATCACGCTATCGAACGTGCCGGACCGGCACGCGGACGCGAAGGTCGGCAAACGCACGATCGCGGCGCGCTTCGGCCGACGCGGCGCGATCGACTTTGCGCTCGCCGCGACGCTCGCGGCCGCGATTGCGGCGCTCGTCTGGCCGAGTCTCGACGGCATGCCGGAAGGGCAGGGCATCGTGCCGCTCGGCGCCGTGCCGCACGCGGCTTGGCTGTCGTGGCTGCTCGTGCGAGCGAGGCCCGGCGACGACGATTCGCCGCGGCGCGCGATGCTTCCGATGATCGCTTCGTTGAGCTACGTGCTGTGGTTCATCGTGCCGCCGTTCGTCGCCGAGCTGTTCTGATCGCAACGGGCGGGTTTAGACTACGCGCGCGGGCGGAGCGTCGTCCGATGCTTTCGGGTACAGCATGCTCTATCTCGTCATCGGTCTCGTGCTTTTCCTCGGCGTGCATTCCGTCGGGATCTTCGCGCCGCATTGGCGGGAGCGGAAAATTCGTGACCTCGGCGAATCCCGATGGAAGGCCGTTTATTCGCTCGTATCGGCGGTCGGCCTCGTGCTCCTGATCTACGGCTACGGCAAGGCGCGTTGGGATCCGGTCGTGCTCTACGTGCCGCCCGCGTGGACCCGGCACGCGACGGCGCTCCTGATGCTGCCGGTCTTTCCGCTGCTCATCGCGACGTATTTCCCGGGCCGGATCCAGTCGGCGCTGAAGCATCCGATGCTCGTCGCCGTGAAGCTGTGGGCGTTCGCGCACTTGCTGGCGAACGGCATGCTCGCCGACGTGCTCTTGTTCGGCGGCTTTCTCACGTGGGCCGTTGCCGATCGCGCGTCGTTCCGCTGGCGCGCGCCGAAGCCGGTACCGCAGGCGGCCGCGCCGTCATGGAGGAACGACGCGATCGCGATCGTCGCAGGTCTCGCGCTCTATGTCGTGTTCGCGCTGTGGCTGCACGTGCACCTGATCGGCGTGCCGGTCGCGCCGGTCGCGATGCCGTAGCGTGAGAAGGCCGGGTCCGGGTCGCGATTCGTGCTCGTCGAACGGAGGCGCCTCGACATGAGAACCGACCGCAAGCATCTCGTCCGTCGAGCGCCCTCGGCCTGCGCGATCGTCGTTGCGGCCGCCGCGCTCGGCGTTTCCGCGTACGCCGACTACGAGCCGACCGCGCCGTTCGTGCCGACCGTCGAGGAAGACGTCGAGCTGATGCTCGACGTCGCGGAAGTTCGACCCGAGGACTACGTGATCGATCTCGGCTCGGGCGACGGCCGCATCGTGATCGCGGCCGCGCGTCGCGGCGCCCGGGCGCACGGCGTCGAGATCGAGCCCGATCTCGTCGAGCTTTCGCGGCGCAACGCCCGAGAGGCGGGGGTCGAGGATCGCGCGACGTTCGTCGAAGGCGACCTGTTCGAAGCCGATATCTCGGAGGCGAGCGTCGTCACGCTGTATCTCTTTCCGGAGGTGAACATTGCGCTTCGGCCGAAGCTCCTCGCCGAGCTCGCGCCCGGAACGCGCGTCGTATCGAACAGCTTCGATATGGGCGACTGGCGCCCGGACGTTCACGACATGTCGGCGAGATCGAGCGGTGGCATCCTGATGTGGATCATCCCGGCGCGCGCCGCGGGCGAGTGGCGGCTCGAGATCGACGGCGGCGCCGAGACCTATGTCCTCTCGATCGATCAGCGCTACCAGGAGATCGATGTGCGCCTCGACTCGCTTGCCGTCGGGACGGAAGCTCCCGTGGCCGAGCGGGGCTCGGCGAGCCTGCGCGGCGACCGCATCGCGTTTCGCGCCGCCGCGGCGAAGCGGACCTATGCGTTCTCGGGCACGGTCGACGGCGACGTAATCGGCGGCGTCGTCGACGTTCGGGACTCGAAAGGCGAGCGGCGCTTGCGCTGGCGCGCCGTGTCGACCGAGCGCCGCGCGGCGAACTGAGCGTCCGGGGGCCCCCGCGGTGCTCGGCCTGCGCCGCCGGCACCGAATCGGGGCATAATCGCCTTTTCCATTGCCAATGCGGGGGTTGCGAGCACGATGGCGACGAGGGACGGACGACTCACGCCCGCGGAGCGGCGTAGACGGCGCCGTAGACGCCGTGTGCTGGCGGCCGCCTATATCCTCGTCGCGTTCGTCGTCGCTTGGTATTTCGAGTCGCAGGCCACGACGACGATCGTCTTCGTCCGTCATGCCGACGTCGCCGATCCATCGAGGCTCGACGACGACCCGCCGCTCAGCGCCATTGGTCGAGCGCGCGCCGACCTGCTGGCGCGCTTCCTGGAGCATTTCGATGTCGTCGGCGGCGTGAACGCGATCTACGCGTCGCCCTACCGGCGCGCGACGGAGACCGCCGCGCCGCTTGCTCAGCGCCTCGGCCTCGACGTGTTGCCCGCGGTCTACGACGACACCGAGGATTTCATGGAAGACATCCTCGGCAAGCACAAGGGCGAGATCGTGCTGTTCGTCGTCGACCGCGAGGAGATCGCGCCGATGATCGCCGAGCTCCACGGCAGCAAGCGCGTGCCCGAGATCGCACCCGCGGAATACGACAACTTGTATATCGTGACCGTGCCGTGGGGAGGCGGGGCGAAGGTCAAGACATTGCGCACGCGCTACAGTCTCGACTGGCAGCCGCCGTCGCCTCCGAAGGAGGACGCGCTGTCGCTGCGAGGACCGGGGGCCTAGCGGCGCAACCGGCCGCGGCCCCGCGTCACGCCGCGGACGCCCGCTCGCCTTCGTCCGCGGTCAGCGCCGAGCGAAGCTCGGGCGAATCGTCGCCGGCGATCTCGATGAAGATGTCTTCGAGCCGAGGGCGCGCGAGCTCGATCCGCGCCGGTGCCACGGTCATGACGATGCGCCGCATCGCCTCTTCCGGCGCGATGCCCGCGGCGAGGCGAATCTCGTAGCCGCGTTCCGTGCGCTCGACGCGCTCGACGCCGGCGAGCGCCGCGAGCGGCGCGACGTCGGCGCTCGGATCGAGCGGCTCGAGCAAGATCGCGCGCGTGTCGTAGCGTCGCTGAATCGCGGGAATGTCGTCGTCGAGAACCTTGCGGCCGCGGTGAATCATCACGACGCGCTCGCACAGCTCCTCGGCGTGCGGCATCACGTGCGTCGAGAACAGAACCGTCGCGCCGCGGCGGTGCTCCTCGACGATCAGCTCCCTGAGGACCCGGGCGCTGACCGGATCGAGACCGCTGAACGGCTCGTCGAGGATCAACAGATCCGGCTCGTGCAGCGTCGCCGCGACGAATTGCACCTTCTGCAGCATGCCCTTCGATAGCTCCTCGCAGCGCTTACGCTCCACGCCTCCTAGGCCGACGCGCTCCAGAGCCCGGCGGACGCGCGCGGCAACGCCGGCGCCGGACAGTCCCTTGAGCCGTGCGACGAACGCGAGGAAGTCGCCCACGCGCATCTTGCGATAGACTCCGCGCTCCTCCGGCAAGTAGCCGATGCGGTCCTTGGCCTCGAGCGCGGACGCCCGGCCGAGCACGGAGAGTCGGCCGGCATCCGGAAAGAGGATCGACATGATCATCCGGATCGTCGTCGTCTTGCCGGCGCCGTTCGGGCCGATGAAGCCGCACAGCGTGCCCTGGGGCACGACGAGGTCGAGATTCTCGATCGCCGTCGTGGCGCCGAAGCGCTTGGTCAGCCCTTCCAGATGAATCGCGGCGTCCACGGCGATCGAACCGGCGGCACGAGGAGAATCGGCAAGCGGCATCACGGCTCCTGGGCTCGTCGAGTACAAGGAATACGGACGTTGAGCAAAATTAACTTGTGTTCCGATCTTGCGCCCCTATGCTGGCCGGGCGCGCCGCCGAAGAGGGGTGCCGCTCCGGCTGACGTCGAACTATACCGCACATCGACGACGTCATTGACGCGAAGGATGCGCAATCAGGACGGTCGGCGGGCTTGGAGGTCGAGGGGGCGGCGAGCGATGCGCAGCGCGCAATGTCTTCCATGCGGTAACATCCGCGGAGACATGACGCTCTGACCGATACGACTTACGCGAAAGAGAGCGGCGGGCCGGCGTCGGGAAACGGCCCTGGGGGTACCCTGGTCCATCGGATCTGCGAGAAGAAGAATGAGCACCGATACGAGCGTTTCGGACAGCGAGGGACGCGAGCCTCCGCGGCTCGGCGCTCTGTTGCTCGACATCTTCGCGAGCCCGCGCGGCGCGTTCGCGGCGCTCGCGGTGCGACCCGTCGTGCTGTGGCCTCTGCTTGCGATCGCGGTCGGCAACGCTTTGGTCGTCTTCCTGTATTACCTCGAGGTCGATTTCGTCTGGTTTCTCGAGGCGACCATCGAAGCCACGGGGCAGCAACCTCCGCCGGAGCTCAGCCGGGCGGGCGCCCGAATGGAGGCCATGCGAGTCGTGACGGGTGTGATGGCGGGTATCGGCGCTGCCGTCACCGTGCTCGTGATCATGCTGCTGGTCGCGGGCTACTTCCGCCTCGTCTCGTCGATCACGGGCGACGGCATCCCATACAAGCGGTGGTTGGCGCTCGCGTCCTGGAGCAGCGTGCCGACGCTGCTCGACGTCCTCGCTAGCGTCGTGAATCTCGCCCTCGCCGACTTCTCTCATCGGTGGCCGACGGAGATATCCGTGCTTTCGTTCGGCAGCTTGCTCGGCGTCGATCCCGCGGCGACCGGATTCCTGGAGAACCTTACTCGGCAGACGAGCATCATGTCGCTCTGGAGCCTCGTGCTGATGGTCGTCGGTTACAAGACGTGGACCGGCAAATCGACCGCGACCTCGACCGCGATCGTCGCGGGGCCGCTGCTCGTGATCGTCGGCCTGGGAATAGCGGCGGCGGTGCTCTAGCCGCGCCGGGTGCTTCGCATGGTTAAGAAACTGCTGATCGTCCTCGGAATCGTGCTCGCCGTCGTCGCCGTCGCGGTGGCGAGAAGCGTGATCGGCGACGGAAACGTCAAGGAAGTCGAGCTCGAGCCCGTCGCGCGCCGCGTCATCCAGTCGTCGGTGCTCGCGTCCGGACGCCTCACGCACGAGCACGAGGTCAAGCTGATGACCGAGGAGATCGGCCGGGTCACGCATCTCTTCGTCGAGGAGGGCGATCGCGTCGCGGCGGGACAGCTGCTGCTGCAGATCGACGACGAGGCGCATCGAGCGGCCGTCGAGCAGAACGCGGCGCAGGTGCGACTGCAGGAGATCGCGATCGAGCGCCAGCGCTTGAGGCTCGAGAACCTTCGCGCGCAATGGCAGCGGCAGGAGAAACTCTACGAGCGGGGGCTAGTCGACGAGGACAGCTTCGAGCTGCTCTCCAACGAGCTCAAGCTCGCCGAGGTGGACCTCGAGTCGGCGCGCGAGCAGCTGCAGCAGGCGAAAGCGCAGCTCGAGCAGGCCGAGGACAGGCTGCGCAAGACGCGCGTGTATTCGCCGATCGACGGCGTCGTCACCTCGCTCGACATCAAGGTCGGGGAGACCGCGATCTCGAGCACGACGAACCTGCCGGGCTCGACGCTGATGACGATCGCGAATCCCGACAGCATCCACACCGAGGTCAACGTCGACGAGGCGGATATCGCGAACGTCGAGGTCGGCCAACGGGCGCACGTCTATGCGATCGCGTATCCCGACACGCCGATCGAAGGCGTGATCGAGTCGATCGCCGTGTCCGCCAAGGTGCCGGAGGGCCAGCAGGGCCTGTCGTTCGCGGTGAAGATCCGGCTCGCCCCGCCCGAAGGCGTGCGGCTTCGTCCGGGAATGTCGTGCCGCGCGGAAATCTTCACGACGACGAAGAAGGACGTCCTCGCGGTGCCGGTGCAAGCCGTCCTCGCCGAGGAGAACCGCATCGAAGGCAAGACGATCCATTCCGTCTTCGTGAACCGGGACGGCCGGGCGCGCAAGATCGAGGTCGAGGTCGGGATCTCGGACGACACGTATCAGGAGATCACGAAGGGGCTTACCGACGGCGACGAGATCGTCGTCGGGCCCGACCGCATACTGCGCACCCTCGAGGACGGCGACGCGATTCGTGCCGCGGCCGCCGAGACCTGAGCGGGAGGGCTCTTCTTCATGGCCGTGATCCGGCTCGAATCCATCGCGAAGCATTACGCGATGGGGCAGCACGTCATCAAGGCGCTCGACGGCATCGACCTCGTGATCGAGCGCAACGAGTACGTCGTGATCATCGGCTCGTCGGGCTCGGGGAAATCGACGCTGATGAACATCATCGGCTGCCTCGATACGCCGACGTCGGGGCGTTATCTGCTGAACGGGAGAAACGTCAGCGGATTGAGCGAAGGCGAGCTCGCCGACGTGCGCAACCAGGAGATCGGCTTCATCTTCCAGAGCTTCAACCTGCTGCCGCGCATGACCGCGCTCGCGAACGTGATGCAGCCGCTGATCTACGCGGGCGTGCCGCTCAAGGAGCGGCGCGAGGAGGCGATGCACTATCTCGAGCGCGTCGGGCTCGCGTCGCGCGCCGACCATCTGCCGAATCAGCTCTCGGGCGGCCAGCGTCAGCGTGTCGCGATCGCGCGTGCGCTCGTGACGAGCCCGTCGATCCTGCTCGCGGACGAGCCGACCGGTAATCTCGACTCGCAGACGACGGCGGAGATCCTCGCCCTGTTCGACGAGCTCCACGCCGACGGCCAGACGATCGTGCTCGTGACGCACGAGCCGGACGTCGCCGCGCACGGCGAGCGCGTGATCCGGCTCCGCGACGGCAGGATCGTCGAGGATACGCGTAAACCTTCGCGCGCGGCGGAGCAGGGGCAATGACGGCCGCGGTGCTGACGCAACGCAGCGAGCGCACCAGGCGACGCGTACGAACGCGCTCGCCGTTGTGGTTCGCCGTGACCGAGGGCGTCCGCTCGGCGCTGCACTCGATTCGCGCCCACGCGTTCCGCAGTTTCCTCACCGCGCTCGGCATCATCATCGGCGTCGCCGCGGTGATCGCGATGGTCTCGATCATCCAGGGGCTGAGCTACGCGATCGGCCAGCAGCTCCAGGGGCTCGGCAGCAACAGCATCACGGTGCAGTCGTACACGACGATGGAGAACCGGCTGCAGGGCAGGATCGCGAGGCTGACGCCCGACGATCTCGACCTGATCGCACGGCGAGTCGAAGGGATTCAGTCGATCACGCCGATCATGGCGTCCGGGCTCGGCCAGGTCCGCTACGGCTCGCAGACCGCGACCGCTCAGATCATCGGCACGACGTACTCGTTCCAGGACGTCGCGCAGTACTTCACGGCGTCGGGCCGCTTCATCTCCGACAGCGACAACGCGACGCGGCGGCGCGTCGTCGTGATCGGCGAGACGGTGCGCGAGAACCTTTCCCTGCCCGCGGATCCGGTCGGTGAGTTCGTGCAGATCAACGGCGAGTGGCTGAAGATCATCGGGCTGCTCGAGCCGAGGGGCGAGATCCTCGGTAACGATCTCGACAACCGCGTGATCCTGCCGTTCAGCACGATGCAGGCGTTGAGCGGCAACCGCGGGCGGCCGCCGGATATCCAGATCCAGCTCAACGTCGCGAATCTCGCCGAGATGGACGCGGTCGTGCAACGCATCGCGAGGCTGCTGCGGCAGGCGCACGATCTCGGTCCCGAGGACGAGGACGATTTTCAGATCCAGACGGCGGAGCAGCTCACGAGCACGATCAACTCGATCCTGACGAACGTCACGGTCGTGATGGGCGGCATCGTCGGCATCTCGCTGCTCGTAGGCGGCATCGGCATCATGAACATCATGCTGGTGTCGGTCACGGAGCGGACGCGCGAGATCGGCATCTGCAAGGCGATCGGCGCGAAGCGGCACCACATCCTGTTCCAGTTCCTGCTCGAGGCGCTCGTCCTGTGCCTCATCGGCGGCCTGTTCGGCTTGCTGATCGGTTACGGCATCGGCGCGCTCGCGGCGTCGCTGATCCCCGGATTCCCGGCGGCGCACACGCCGCTCTGGGCCGTGCTGCTCGCGCTCGGCTTCTCGGGCGCGGTCGGCATCGTGTTCGGCATCCTGCCGGCGGCGAAAGCGGCGAACCTCGACCCGATCGCATCGCTGAGGTATGAATAGGGCCGGGCCGCGCCGGCCCGGTTCCGCATCTCGGGGGGGATCTCATCGATACGCGCATCGACGAGGACGCCGCGCCGATGCCTGGCGCGGCGGCATCGGGTCAGGGCCGTCGACGCATCGGGCTCGCCATCGGCGCCGGCCTGTTCGTGCTGATGCTCGCGCTGCCGCCGCCGGAGGGGCTCGAGCTTGCGCCGTGGCGCGTGGCAGCGGTGGCGGTGCTCATGGCCTCGCTTTGGCTCACCGAAGCCGTGCCGATCTCGGTCACCGCGCTTCTGCCGCTGGTGCTGTTTCCACTGCTCGGCGTGGCACCCATCGGTGCCGCTTCGGCGCCGTATGCCGATCCGTTGGTCTTCCTGTTTCTCGGCGGCTTTCTGATCGGACTCGCGATCGAGCGCTGGAACCTGCATCGGCGCATCGCGCTGAACGTGCTCGTCCGCGTCGGCGCGCGCGAGGATCTTCAAGTCGGCGGTTTCATGCTCGCGACCGCCGTGCTCAGCATGTGGGTCAGCAACACGGCGACCGCGCTGATGATGCTGCCGGTCGCGCTTTCGGTCGTGCCGCGGGGAACGGACGGAGCGGTGGCGCCGGGCCGGGAGCGTTTCGCCGTCGCGCTCCTGTTGTCGGTGGCTTATGCGGCGAGCATCGGCGGACTCGCGACGCTCGTCGGCACGCCGCCGAATGCGTTCCTCCGCGGCTACATGAGTCAGAACTTCGGCATCGAGATCGGCTTCGCCGAATGGATGCTGATCGGCGTCCCGGTCTCGGTGGTGATGCTCGCGGGCGCGTGGTGGCTCTTGACCGGCCCGCTGTTTCGGTTGGGCCGAGAGGAGGTGCCGGGCGCTCGAGACGCGATTCGGCGGTCGCTCGCGCAGCTCGGCGCCGCATCGCCCGCGGAGAAGCGGGTCGCGGCGGTCTTCATGCTCACCGCGGGCTTGTGGATCACGCGTCCGCTGCTCGACGAGCTCGTGCCGGGGCTGTCGGACACGACGATCGCGGTCGCCGGCGCGCTGCTCCTGTTCGTGGTACCGAGCGGCGTCGAGCGAGGGCGTTTCCTGTTGACATGGGACGAAGCGGAGCGATTGCCCTGGGGCGTGCTGCTGCTTTTCGGCGGCGGTCTTTCGCTCGCGGGTGCCGTGTCGGACACGGGGCTCGCGGCGTGGCTGGGCGAGGAGCTCGAAGCGCTCGCCGGGTGGCCCGTCTTCTTGCTCGTGCTGACGGTGAGCGTGCTCGTGATCTTCTTGACGGAGCTCACGAGCAATCTCGGCACGACCGCGACGTTCCTGCCGGTCGTGACCGCGCTCGCGGTCGGCATCGGTCAGCCGCCGCTCTTGCTCGCGGTGCCGGCCGTGATCGCCGCGAGCTGCGCGTTCATGCTGCCGGTCGCGACGCCGCCGAACGCGATCGTCTTCGCGAGCGGGCTCTTGACCGTGCCGCAGATGGCCCGCACGGGCTTCTGGCTCAACGTCCTCGGCGTGGTCGTGACCGTCGCGCTCGTGTATCTCCTGATCGGCCCCGTATTCGGCGTGTAACGGCAGTCGGGTCGAGCCGGAACGACACGACGCCGATTCCATTCGTCATCCCCCCGAATCCTTCGGCGCGCTCGAGCGCCGCGTCAGGACCGGCGCGGGCCTCCGATAACGCCGTTCCTGCGAAAGAGGTCGACGAACAGCTCGCGAATCCATTGATTGCCCGGATCGCGGTGGAAGCGTTCGTGCCAGTACTGGTAGATGTCGATCGTCGGCGTCTTCACCGGCACTGGGAACAGCTGCAGCCCGAGATGCGGCGCGAGCGCCTCGGCCATCCCCAACGGCAGCGTCGCGACGAGATCGGTCATCGCGACGAGCACGGCCGCGCCGACGAAGCTCGGCACGCGGCAGACGATACTCTCCGGCGGCAGCGCTTTCTCGAGCGCGCGCTCCGTTCTCAAGTGTGCGTGTCCCGTGCCGGCCGAGTAGACGAGCACGTGACGCTCGGCCGCGAACGCCTTCGACGACGGCTTGTCGCCGATCCGGGGATGTCCCTTGCGCGCGACGCCGACGTAGCTCACGGACCACAGGAACTGGCGGCGCACGCGTTTGCTCAAGCCCGGGAACGATCCGGTCGCGAAATCGAGCGAGCCGGATTCGAGCGACGACTCGAGGCGCGCGAGATCGAGCGGCACGATCTGCAGCCGCACGTGCGGCGCCTGCTCCTTGAGCGCGTCGAGCAACGCCGGGAGCTGCCGGATCATGCCCGAATCGACGCTCGAGAAGCGGAACGTGCGCGCGGTCACGGCCGGATGGAAGGGCACGTGAGTGGTCCGCAGCGACGTGAGCTGATCGAGGATCTCGCGGACCGGCCCGCCGAGCTGCAGCGCCTTCGTCGTCGGCTCCATGCGGTGGCCGACGCGCACGAAAAGCGGATCGGCGAAATAGGCGCGTAGCGCCGCGAGCGTCTTGCTGAGCGCGGGCTGCGTGACGCCGAGCACTTCCGCGGCTCTCGTGAGGCTGTGCTCACGCAAGAGCACTTCGAAGACCCGGAGGTGCCGTAGGTCGAGATCGAGGTCCGTCGAGTCGAGCGCCATAACCGTCGTGCATCCCATTCATGCCGCGGGACTCATAGATTACGGCACGGGAAGGCGGACGGTCACGGCCCGGACGTGCGTGCGCGGACCGTCACAAGGGCCCTGCGAGCCGCTCGTGGATCCACTTGGCCGCGGACAGCGCACGCCGGTCATCGCCGAGGCCGCCGACGACCTGCAGGCCGACCGGCAGGCCGCGGGGGCTCGAGAGGGCAGGCACGTTGACCGCGGGGGCGTGCAGCAACGTGAAGTTGCGGTTCATGATCGGGCTGCCGGTCGTGTCGAGGCCGAGCGGCGCTTCGCCCGTCGTGCTCGGGGTCAAGAGCACGTCGAGCTCCGCGAGCACGCCGGCGAACGCGGCCCGGCAGGCGCTCGCGACGCGTTGCGCGCGGGCATAGCGCTCGTGCGAGACGCGCGTGCCCGCATCGATCGAGCCGCGGAAACCGTCGCTCAACAGTGCCGCGTGCATGCGTCGCACGTCGGCGAGGTTTCGCGAGAGCTCGAACCCGTAGATGTCCTCGCACGCGGCGCCGAGGTCGGCGAACGGCGCGGGCAGCTCGACGGTCCTGATCCGCGCGCCGGATCGCGCGAGCTCGGTCGCCGCGCGCTCGAGCGCATCTCGCCCGGCATCGTCGACGGCGGACCACTCGTACGTCCGGCAGATGCCGATCCGCGGCGGCGCGGTGCGCGGCACGATCTCGACGAGATCGGACCGGCCCGCCGCGACGCCGGCAAGGAGCGCCGCGTCGTCGACGCTTCGCGCGAAGACGCCGACCGTATCGAGGCTTTCGGCAAGCCGCAGCACGCCGTCCGTCGGAATCGTTCCGAAGCTCGGCTTGTAGCCCACGACGCCGCAGTAGCTCGCCGGCCGGATCACCGAGCCGAACGTCTGCGTGCCGAACGCGAGCGGAACCATCTCGTCGGCGACCGCGGCCGCCGAGCCGCTCGACGAGCCTCCGGGCGTGTGCGCGAAGTTGCGCGGGTTGACCGTCGCGGCCGGCTTGAAGGCCGCAAGCTCCGTCGTGACGCTCTTGCCGAGCACGATCGCGCCGGCGCGGCGCGCCGCGTCGACGCACGCGGCGTCGGCCGCGGGATGCCGGCCGCGATAGATCGGCGAGCCGCGCTCGGTGGGGAAGTCGGCCGTGTCGATCACGTCCTTCACGGCGATCGGCAGGCCGTGGAGCGGACCCACGATCGGACCGCGATCGAGCTCGCGGGCGCGCTCGAGCGCTCGGTCGGCGTCGATGATTGCCCAGGCGCGGATCAGGGGTTCGCGGTCGCGAATGCGCTCGAGATGCGAAGCGATGACTTCGAACGCGCTGATCTCGCGGCGCCCGAGGCGCTCCGCGAGGGCGGTCGCCGTCATGCGGAACAGGTCGCGGGAAGCGGTCATGGGATCGTTCTTTCGACGGGTTCGCGTCCGCGCGAGAAGCGCGATCGCCGCGCAGACTCTAACGCGTCGCGGTTCGTCGTGCAGCTTCGATGCGGCGCGCCGACAATCTCGGCGGGAACCTTCGCCCTGGCTGCAACGAGAGACGAGGACGCGGCCGTTCAGCGGGGCCTCGGCGGCTGCCAGTCCGGCGGCATCGCGGCGAAGTCGATCAGCGGCTCTTCGTCGCCCGCCGCGACCGCGTCCTCGATCTGCTCGTAGAAGCCGCGGCCGGCCTGCTCGGAGAACGTGATACGCGCGGCGGCATCTCCGGCTGCGGGCCGTTCGACGTATTCCGGGAACACCGTCACGGACGGATCGCCCTCCGCGTAGCCCTTCGCGAACATCTGCTTCACGACGCCGAATCCGTCGTGCCGGACCAGCGTGCGGCCGCGCGCGTGACCGCCCATAGCGATCAGACGTTGTCGAAAAGCGTCGAGGTCGCGGCACGCGAACGCGACGTGCTGACACGCATGATCGCCGTGCCGCTCGACGAATCGCGTGACTTGCGACTTGCGGCGGCGATCGATGCCCTCGACGAGCGCGATGCCGAATTCTCCGTAGTCGATACACCAGAGCTTCATGCTGCTGTCCGGGTCGTCCGGGCGAACGTCGTCGATGCGCGTCACGAGCGTGCCGCCCTCGACTTCGATGTGATACCACGCCCATTTCTCGATCGTGCCTTTCGCGCAGGCGTACGTGACGTGATCGACCTTGCTGAGCTGCGACATCGCTCGTTCTCCGTTGGCGCACCGACGCGCGCGCGGCGCGATCGAGCATCGGCAAGCGCGTGGCGCGCAATGACGTCCGACACACTGTAGCGCGTTCCGCGCAGCGGTTTCGGTCAATCGGTGACGGCGCCGATTGCGGGCAGTCGACGGTACGCAGCGGATGAGCAGCGCTGCACCGCGCGGCGCGCTTCTTGAATGATCCCCCCGCATTTTCGAACGACCGCAAGCGTAAACGGTCGTGTTCTCGTCATGCCCGTCTTGCCGGATCGTGCGCGCCAGGGAAGGCGCGCCCGAAGCGTACAGGGAAGTATTCACCGCGGTCCGGCAAGACGGGCATGACGAGAGCACGGCCCACCGCAAGGACCGCGGGATGACTCTTCTCTTGATTCTGGCACTGTCGCTGCTCGCGCTATGGTGGATCGCGTGGAGCATCGATCGACGCAACGCCTGGTCGGTCGCCGTCTACCGCGCGGAGCATGGCGACCCCGAGCGCCTCGAGCCGCATCCGGGTGCGCGCCAGCCGGCGCTCCGCGCTGCGGACGTGACCGACGTCGACGCCGCCGCGGTGGCCGATCCGTTCGTCGCGCGCGACGGGGAACGGTGGTATCTGTTCGTCGAGGTCGTCGAGCGAGCGAGGCGGCGCGGCGCGATAGGGCTCGCGACGAGCGCCGACGGGATCACGTGGCGCTACGAGCGCATCGTGCTTCGCGAGCCGTTCCATCTTTCGTATCCGTACGTTTTCTTCGACCGCGGCGTGCACTACATGATCCCGGAAACGCGCCGCGCG
Source organism: Gammaproteobacteria bacterium (assembly GCA_017577365.1). Lineage (GTDB taxonomy): Bacteria > Pseudomonadota > Gammaproteobacteria > Steroidobacterales > Rariloculaceae > ZC4RG20. Next base: position 32,926 of record PKRJ01000005.1, read on the forward strand.
AACGCCGTCCGGCTGTATCGCGCCGAAGCGTTTCCGTACGGCTGGCGATTCGAGCGCGAGCTGATGCGCGGCGATTATCACGATCCGTCGATCGTGCGCCGCGACGATCGCTGGTGGCTGTTCGCGCTGCGCGGCCGGCGTGAGCTCACGTTGCACGGCGCCGAGCGTCTCGAAGGGACGTGGACCGAGCACCCGGCGAGCCCGCTCGCCGTGGACGACCCGAGCCTCGTGCGTCCGGGCGGACGCATCACGGTCGTCGGCGATCGCCTGCTGCGGTTCGCGCAGGACGACGCGGTCGATTACGGCCGCGCGGTGCGAGCGTTCGAGATCGTCGCGCTCGATACGAGCCGATACGAAGAGCGCGAGCTTCCGGGAAGCCCGATCCTCGTCGCGAGCGGACGCGGATGGAACGCCGACGGCATGCACCACGTCGATCTCGTCGATGCCGGCGACGGTACCCTGCTCGCGTACGTCGACGGCAAGTGCATCGTGCGGTGTTTCCGGCCGCGCAAAGGCGCGCGCCGGGTCGGCGCCGTGCTCACGACGCCGATCCGCCACGCGAGCCGCAAGGGCACGCTCAGAGCCTCGCGTTGAAGCCCACGTAGAACGCGCGGCCGTCGATGTCGTACATCGACGGGTTCGTGTTGATGCCGACGTCCCCGTACTTCGTCAGCTGCCCGAGAATGCACGGCTTCCGATCGAAGAGATTGTTCACGCCGAGGAACGCGTCGATCCGCTCCGAGAAGCTGTATCCGACCCGGACGTCGTTGTAGACGCGCATGCTGCAGGTATTGGCGCTTTCCGGGAGCGGATTTCCGGCGATGTCGCTGTTCTCGAAGCCCGGCTCGTTGCTGTCCTTGGCCTCGTCGATGCCGCTGATCCGCCAGTTCACGCTCAGCCGATCGAGCGAGTAACCCAGGTTGACGTGCATGCGGTTCTTGGGGAACTCGATCTCGCCGTCCTCGCGGTTCACGCTGCCGGTCGCGAGCGCCGTGATCAGGAACTCGCGCAGGTAGCTGTAGAGCACGCTCATGTCGAGCGTGCCGGGTCCGAGCTCGCGGAAATACGCGAGCTCGAGATCGAGTCCGGAGGTCTCGAGCCGCTCTTCGTTGACCGGCGAGCGGTTCACCTCGAGCAGCGGGCCGGCTCGCGGATCCCGCACGAGCCTGCCGCCGCACTCGGGGTCGAAGTCCGCGGGGTCGACGTCGAAGCATCGGAGCGCCGTGTCGCTCCGGCTCACGAACGTGATCGCGTCGTCGACCTCGATGTCGTACCAGTCGGCTGCGAGGGAGAAATTCGGCAGCGCGTCGGGCGTCCAGACGAGGCCGAGCGTGAACGCGTCGGCGGTTTCCTCCTGCACGTCCGGGTTGCCGAAATCGAATCCTCCGGTGTTCTGCGCCTCGATCTGCGTCAGCTGGAAGACGCCGAGCTCGTCGATTCGGGCCGCGATCGCCGGGATCGAGCGGCAGTTCTCGGCGATGCGACCGGCCGTCGTCGCGGTGACGCCGTTGCACGGGTCCGTCAGCGTCTCGAACGTCTCGCCGGGGCCGGCGAAGAGGTCCGCGACGTTCGGCGCGCGCACCGAGCTCGAGAGCGTCGCCCGGAAGCGGAGAGTTTCGAAGGCCGGCGAATCGATGCCGAGCTTCCACGTGCTGACACTGCCGACGGTCGAGTAATCGCCGGCGCGTGCCGCGACCTCGAACGTCAGGCGCTCGAGCACGGGCAGCCTGACCTCCGCGAAAATCTCGGTGACATCGTACTTGCCGTCCGTCGCGAACGTGCGGTTCGACGTCGAGATGCCGGTCTGCGCGGCCGGGTCCGGGATCTCGCTGCCTTTCTCCTCGCGATACTCCGCGCCTGCGGCGAACCCGACCGCGCCGCCGCGAAGCTCCCATCGCGTGTCGCCCGAGACGGCGGCGCCCACGACGAGCTGCTCGACCTCCGCGATGATGCTCTGCGGCAGGCGCAGGTACTCGACGGCCTCGGGCGTGATCGTGTTCTCGCCGAAGACGTTGAACGGCACGCAGCCGAGGAGGCGCGCCGTAGGATCGACGCATTGCAGCTCGCCCGTCTCGGGATTGACCTCGACGTTCATGGCGAGCGCGGCGCGTTCGCGGTTGATGCCGACGTTGTCGAGCTGCTCGACGTCGGTTTTGCCCCACGTCGAGTAGACGTTGAGGCCGAGCGTGTCGGTGAGCTCGATGTCGAGGTCGGCCGCGACGCGCAGCGTCGTGCGGTCGATCTGACTGCCGCGCGGCCCGAACTCGTTCAGCCGGCGACCGGTGTCGCCGACGTCGAACTCGTTGAGATTCGTGATCCCGTCGGCGAGCAGGTTCTGCCGCAGCAGCTCCGGCAGCAGCGGCGACGTCGCGACGTCGAGCCCGCCGGTGCCGCCGCGATCGTTGTCCCAGACGTTGTCGACGAGATCCAGCGGGAACGGCTCGAACTCGGTCTGGATGTCGACGTTCGACCAGTTCAGCGTCAGCGACGTGCTGATCCCGTCCGCGATGTCGTAGCGGGCGCCCGCCATCGCGAGGCGCCGCTGCACGGGCGACGCGAGATCACGCGCCGACGCGCGGTTGTACAGGTCGCCTGCCGCCGGGTCTCCGCCGGTGTTGAAGACGAAAGGCGTGCCGTCGCCGTTGTAGTCTCCGATTCGGCCCTGCGGCGGGAAGCTCGACCCCAAGTAGAGCCATCCCTCTTGGCCGAGGAGCTCTTCGGGAAAGTACGCGATGTCGAGCGCCGAGAAGGCGCGGTCGCGCGCCTTCATGCCCTGATCGTCGGAGAAGCCGAACGATGCCCACGCGTTGCCGCGGTCGAAATTCGAGCCGACCGTCAGCGTGAAGTCCGCTCGCTCGCGGTCGCCTTCGCTCGGCGTGTACGCTTGGCTCGAGATCTCGACGCCCTCGAAATCGGTGCGCGTGATGATGTTGACGACGCCCGCGATTGCGTCCGAGCCGTAAACGGCGGAGGTCCCGCCCGTGAGAATCTCGATGCGCTCGATCATGTGCGTCGGGATCGCATTCAGGTCGACGGCGTAGCCCGCGGACGGATTCAGCCCCGAGACGAACCGCTGCCCGTTCAAGAGCACGAGCGTGCGCTCGCTTTCTAGATTGCGCAGCGCCGTGACTTGGAGCGCCGACGCGTTCACCGCGAAGACTTCGTTCGAGCTGTTGACCTCGGAGATCGTCTGCGGGATGCGCATCAGAAACTCGCCGACGTTGGTCGCGCCGACGGCTTGCATCTGCGTCCGGTCGATCGTCGTGACGGGGGCCGGCGTCGAGAAGGTGTCTCGGGCAATTCGCGAGCCGGTGACGACGAGCTCCTCGAGCTCACCTCGCTCGGTCTGCGGGGCTCCCGGCTGTTGGGCGTGGACGCCGCTCGATACGAGTGCCGTGAATCCCGCCAATGCGTAGCGCCAAGACCCTGCACGAAGCGCACGCCGAACGGCGCCGCCGACGGATTCGTGTGCCATGTCGCTTCTCCTTCCCGCGTGCTCGCAGGTCTCCGAGCGCCGGACTTCATGTCCTCTCGACGGAAACTGCGGCAGCCGGCTCGTCGCGCGCGCATCCGTGCGCTCACGAGCGCGCTACAAGTTCCGTGCCATGAGATGTTGCGTGTGAGCCACGCCGGAAGGAGCGAGGACGGTGTGGTTGTTCGCTCTCGGGAAGGCTGGCGGAGAGGGAGGGATTCGAACCCCCGGGCCGGGTGACCGGCCAACGGTTTTCAAGACCGCCGCATTCGACCGCTCTGCCACCTCTCCGTGGCGCTTATTGTGCCATCGTCGATCGGATCTTGAGCTGGGCGCGGCTCGCGCGCAGACCCGCGCGCCGCCCGTTGCCCACGATGCGTCTGTCCGTCGTGAAGGCTGCTCGATCACGCCGAGCTTGCGGGATCACCGCCGGGACCCGAGGATACGCGCAACACGGAGATGCGCAATGACACGGACGATTCGATTCCGCTCGATCTTGGCGACCCTCGCAGCGTTTTTCGCCGTCTCGGCGCATGCTCAACCCGAACCGCTCGCGCATCCGGCGGACCTCGCGTTCGAGCAGGGCCGTTGGCAGGACGCGATCGACGCTTACCGCGAGCTCGTCGAGAGCTCGCCGGACGACGGGCTGAGCTGGCTGCGCATCGCGCAGGCCGAGCGCGAGCTCGGGCGGCACGAGCGCGCGCTCGAGACGCTCGAGCAGGCGCGCGCCGCGGGAGCCCCGGAGGCGATGCTCGAGGTCGAGCGCGCACGGAATCTGCTCGCGCTCGGCCGGCGTGACGACGCGCTCGAGGCGCTCGAGGCGGCCGACCATTTCGAATCGCGGGCCGCGACCCTGCTCGAGCGCTCGCCGGATTTCGATCCGCTGCGCGGCGACGCCCGTTTCGAGCGCGTCGTGCGCAACGTCCGCAGGCGCGTCAGTCCGTGCCTCGGAATCCCCGAGGCGGCGCAGCTCGATTTCTGGCTCGGCCGCTGGGAGGTTCGCGCGGTCGACGGGACGCTGATCGGCTACGCGACGATCACGCGCGAGGACGGCGGCTGCTCGATCGTCGAACGCTGGGAGCGGATCAGCGGCTCCGGGGGAACCAGCCTGAGCTTTTTCGTTCCAAGTCGAGGACAGTGGCGGCACGTGTGGGTCGGCTCGGGCGGCACGCTGATCGATCTGACGGGCGCGCTCAACGACGCGGGCGAGATGCACATGGAAGGCACGCTCGAGGTGGTCGCCCCTGAGGAGGTCGTCGCGTTCCGCGCGACGTGGACGCCGCTCGCCGACGGACGCGTGCGCCAGAAAATGGAAGCCTTCGACGTCGTGTCGCGGAGCTGGGTCACGTGGTTCGATGGAATCTTTCGACCGCTCGACGACACGGGCTAGCGACACTGTGACGGAGGCGCTTCTCGCCGTGCGAACATCGAGTAGAATCGGAGCATGAACTTGAGCAATCGTCTCTATGCGCTTGGCTTCTCTGCATTCTTCCAGGTGCTCTGGTTGCTCGTGTTCGGCGCCGTCCTGGTCGGCGCGGTCCTGGTGGGCGCCGTGATCCTGTCGGGTCTGCTCGGCGCCGCGGCGATCGTCGCGATCGCGTTTTATCTCCGGATGGGGTGGCTGAAGCGCCGGCTCGGCCGGCGGCAGCGGAGGCGGCCTGCGGGCCCCCCGCCTCGCGGCGAGCTGATCCACGCCGAATACATCGTCGTCAGCGAGCGGCCGATGCCGCGAGGGCGCTGGGACTAGGCGAGGCGGATGGCGGAGCTACCGAAGGCACAGCCGTCCGCTCGCACGCGCCGCCGCCGCTCCAGAGCGTTTCCGATCCTCGGATTCGTCTTCACCGCGATCGTTCTCGCGTGGTTCTTCGAGTCGCAGGCGACGACGACGCTCCTGTTCGTGCGCCACGCGGAAACGGTGCCCGACTCCGGCGGAGATCCGCCGCTTTCCGCGGCCGGGCGTGCTCGTGCGGAGCTGCTCGCGGATTTCCTCGAATCGGTCGACGTCGTCGCCGGCGTCGACGCGATCTATGCGAGCGCCGACCGGCGGACGCGTCAAACGGCCGATCCGCTCGCGTCGCGGCTCGGGCTGAGAGTCGCGACCGCGGACCCGTATCAGGTCGAGGCTTTCATGCAGAGGGTGCTGCGCGATCACAAGGGCGACGTCGTCCTGATCGTGACGCACGCCGACGTGATCCCGCCGTTGATCGAGGAGCTGCACGGCAGCAAGCACGTCAAGATCGCCCCGGACCAGTACGACAGCCTCTACGTCGTCACGATCCCGTGGTTCGGCAAGGTCAAGACCCTGCATTTCCGCTACGCGCTCGGGATGCCGCTCGATACCGAGCGGGGCAGCGAGTCGAGCGGCATCGGCGGGAGCGATCGCGCCGTGATGCCGGTCGCCGAGTCGACATCGGAGTAAGATTTCCACCGTAGGGGTATCCGCCCCGCGGAGAAATCCTTCCAGCGTCGCGAGCAGCGAGAAGGCGACAGGCAGTGTTCGGAACCGAGATCACCGTCTCGACGAGGGGGCGCGGCACGTACGAGGTGACCGAGGAGGTCGCGCGTATCGTGCGCGAAGCCGGCGTGACGACCGGCTTGTGCCACGTCTTCAATGTGCACACCAGCGCGTCGCTGATGCTCTGCGAGAACGCCGACCCGGACGTGCGGCGCGATCTCGAGCGGTTCCTTGCGGACCTCGTCCCCGACGGCGACCCGCGCTTCGTGCACCGCGCCGAAGGTCCCGACGACATGCCGGCGCACGTGCGCTCCGTGCTGACGCATTCGGAGCTGACGATTCCGATCCGCGGCGGGCGGCTCGCGCTCGGCACGTGGCAGGGCATCTACCTGTGGGAGCACCGTACCGCACCGCATCGTCGCCGCCTGCTCGTGACCGTGCTCGGCTGAGATGGCGCAGCGCGCGGTTTCTCGTGCGGACGTCGCGGTAGAGGCCTAGGAAAGAATTGGTGGAGCCGAGGGGGGTCGAACCCCTGACCTCCGCATTGCGAACGCGGCGCTCTCCCAGCTGAGCTACGGCCCCACGATTTGCGGGAGGCGCAATTCTAGCACCGAGAAACGCGATTCGGCATACCCCCTGCCCGATTTCTGCGGACCGGCCCTCGATGGCACCCGAGGCCGTCGGCTCGCGGCGGGCCGAACGGAGCCGATAGAGCGCGCGACGTCAGACCGTCGGCTCGATGTTCGCGTTGCGCCGGAACAGGTTCGTCGGATCGTACGCGTTCTTGAGCGCGACGAGGCGCGGGTAGTTGCCGCCGTACGTTCCGCGAACGCGCCGCTGCGGATCGTCCTCGGCGATCGTGTTCACGTAGAACCCGTTCGTGCGGGACTCGAGCGCGGCCCAGGTCGAGCGCGCCCATTCCATGACGGCTTCCCCTTGCGCCGGATCGTCCCAGTGGCCTTGGATCAGCATGCTGTGCCGCGCGTCGCGATGCCAGAACGCCGTCGCGTCCGGACCGACTCGTGCGATCGCGCCGCCGTGGTGGACGAAGAGCACCTGCGTGGTCGACAGGTCGCTCTCGGAAAGGTGCTCGATGACCTCGTCGGCGAGCGTCGGCTCGATGCGGCGCAAGAACCCGGAGCGCTCGTAGGCCTTGATGCCGTGGTGATACGCCTCGTCGAGCGAGGCTTGCAGCTCCACGTAGGGCGTCGGCGCGGCGAGATCCTGAAGCGGCTTTGCGACCCGGCGCAGCGGCTCGATGTGCCGCTCGGCCTCGGCGAGCGGGCCGCAGTAGCACGTCTCGATCGCGAGCACGCGCTCGCCGTTCGGCGCGGTCGTGAGCGCCGCATCGGCGTTCATCTCGTCCGGCGCGTCGAGGGCGAAATCGGCGAAGAACTTCAGCACCCGGCTCGCCGCCGCGAACGGATAGAGGATCGGGCCGCCGTACATGATCGGGTCGACGCGGTGCAGCCGGTACTCGAACGACGTGACGATGCCGAAGTTGCCGCCGCCGCCTTTCAAGCCCCAGAGGAGGTCCGGGTTCTCGTCTTCGGTCGCATGCACGAGCCGGCCGTCGGCCGTGACGACGTCGGCGGCGACGAGGTTGTCGCAGGTCAAGCCGTATTTCCTGGCAATCCTGCCGAATCCTCCGCCGAGCGTCAGGCCGGCGATGCCGGTATGCGAGACCGTCCCGGCGGGCGTCGCAAGGCCGAAGGCCAGCGTCTCACGGTCGAGCTCGCCGAGCAGCACGCCGGGCTCGGCGCGTGCACGGCGCGCGGCTACGTCGACGCGGATGCCGCGCATCCGCGAAAGATCGATCATCAACCCGCCGTCGCAGACGGACTGGCCCGATAGGCTATGCCCGCCGCCCCGGACCGCAACGAGCAGGTCGTGTGCTCTCGCGAAGTCGACCGCGCGGATGACGTCTGCGGCGCCGGCGCAGCGCGCGATCAGCGCCGGCCGGCGGTCGAAGGCGCCGTTCCAGATCCGGCGCGCCTCGTCGTAGCCGTCCTGTCCGGGAAAGAACAGCTGACCCCGGAGCGCGGCGCGAAAATCCTCGACGTCGCTCGCGCGGAGCACGGTCTCTCCGCCGTCCTTGGTCAATGCCGGAAGGTCTGCGGCGAATGCGCGGCGGAGGCCCGTCGTTCGTCTCGTGCCGGATAACGGCGACGCTACTCCTTCCCGACCTGTCGTTCAAGCCTAGAATCCCCGAACATGAGACAATACGTCGTCACAAGAGGATATGAGATGGGCACACAACGCAGGATCGAGCGATTCGCGATAGACGTTCCGAACTCCGTCCTCGACGATCTGAAGGTGCGCCTCGGGCGCACACGATGGCCTCACCACCTGCCCGGAACCGGTTGGACGTATGGAGCGGATACCGCGTACGTCCGTGAGCTCGTGTCGTACTGGCACCACGATTTCGACTGGCGCGCGCAGGAAGCGAAATTGAACGAGCTCGAGCACTACCGAGCGTGGGTCGGCGGGATGCATATCCATTTCGTGCATGCTCGCAGCAAGGAACGCGATGCGATTCCGTTGCTGATGCTGCACGGTTGGCCGAGCTCTTTCGTGCAGATGCTCGACGTCCTTCCGCTATTGGTCGATCCGGCGAAGCACGGCCTGTCTCCGGTGCCGAGCTTTCACGTCGTCGCCGCGTCGTTACCGGGTTTCGGCTTCTCCGACATCACGCCTCGGCCGGGGGGCGGGTTCGCGACGAGCGCGGATCTCATGGCCGAGCTCATGCACGACGTGCTGCATTATTCTCGCTACGGCCTCAGGGGCAGCGACCTCGGCGGAGACATCGTGCGCCAGATGGCACTGCGTCATCCGGAGCAGGTGATCGGCGTGCATCTGACCGGCATGATCGGCACGGCGGGCGCCGAGCCGCCGTTCACGCCCGCGGAGCAGGCGTTCATCGACGCGGACGCGGCGACGCTGCCGGAGAGAGCCTATGCGCGTCTCCAAATGTCGAAGCCGCAGACGCTCGCGCACGCGCTCAACGATTCCCCCGCGGGCCTCGCCGCTTGGATCGTCGAGAAGTTCCGAGCGTGGAGCGATTGCAACGGAGACGTCGAAAGCCGTTTCACGAAGGACAAGCTGCTCACGAATCTCATGATCTACTGGGTCAGCGGCACGGTGCCTTCGTCCGTTCGCATGTATTTCGATTTCGTCCGCGAGCCGGCGACGACCGGCCGGATCGAGCGTCCGGTAGGCCTGCTCATGTCGAAGAAGGACCTGTTTCCCGCCGCGCCGCGCGAGTGGGGCGAACGCTTCTTCAAGGTGCAGCGCTGGGTCGAGACGGACGTCGGCGGTCACTTCCTCGAGTGGGAGGTGCCGGAGCTCGTCGCCCGCGAGCTGCAGGCGTTCTTCGGCGCCGTGACGTCCGGCCGATGAGCCGCGGCCTCGCGTCGCAACGGCACCGCGGCCTCCCGGGCTCCCGCGATCACGTGCCTATCGTGCTTTCCAGGACCGCCGCGAGTACGTCCCTGTAGGCTCGCGCGCGCGCATCCATGCGCGCGAGCGTCCTGGAAAGCACGATAGGCACGTGATCGCGGGAGCGTCCGCGCCATCGACGGCGCGCCGTGACGCGGCGTCACACGGACGTGGTCGAGCGCGAGCCTGCCGCCCGTTGCGGAGAGACCTTCCGCGTGGTCCGAATCTTGCAGCGCCGGGTGCGTCTCCGAAGCCGCTGACGGCGGCGAAGAAAGGATAACGACGCGAATGGGTTTCGGAGCAGGCATTCGCCGGGACGCGGATCTTCCCGCAGCTCGCGATCCTCGCCGACCAAGAACGTCCGGGAAGGCGAAAAGCGCCTTTGGCTGTGGACAAACGCCGACACTTCGCCGCTCTTCGATGTGCATGCTAAGTTCCGATTCGCCTGCAGGGGCAAATTCGTCGAAAGGCGAAGACGCAAAGCCACGGGCCTACGTCTGGGGGTCGATGACGAAGGCAGCCGGGTTGCCAGGCGAATCGAAGCGGCGGCCGTTCGAGCGGCGGGCTCGGACGCGCGCTCTCGCACGTTCTCGTCCGGAAGCATCCTGGTGATGGGCTGGCTGGCGTCCGTCAGTTGTCTTCACATAGGAGTGTGGCCAGTGTTTCCGGCTCGTTCAAAGTTTTCTCTCTTGCTCTTCCTGTGCGCTTACCTCGCCGCCGTGCTCGCGTACTCGGCGGAATATTTCGTCTCGCCCGACGGCAACGACGGCAACGCGGGCACGTCGGCGTCTCGGCCGTGGAAGACCATCGCGAAGGCGAACGCGACGCTTCAGCCCGGCGATACCGTCTATCTACGCGGCGGCACGTACAACGACGACCCGATCAGGCCGAGCCGCTCGGGCACGAGCTCGGCGCCGATCCGTTACGTGGCCTATCAAGGCGAGCGGCCGGTGCTCACTTCCGGGAAGAAGGACGGGCTCGCGCCCGCGATCGATCTCACGGGCCGCTCCTACATCGTCATCGACGGCGTGCACGTCGACGGTCAGCGGGCCTGGCCGAACGCGCGAGTCAAGCATTTCGCGGAGTTCTCGAACACGAGCTACAGCGTCATCCAGAACAGCCATTTCCAGTACGCGAACGGCTGGCACGGCGTGAGGATGGTCGAGGGCTCGCACCACAACCGCTTCCTGAACAACTACGTCGATTACGTCGGCACTTGGGACGACGGCACGGGACAGGACAGCGGCGACGTGTTCCAGATCAAGGGCGGTGCTCATCACAATCTCGTCGCAGGAAACGTTTTCCGCCGGGGCGCCCACAACCTGATGCAGATCAGGGCCAACTACAACGTCGTTCGCGACAACGTGTTCGACAACGACTGGAGCGACGTGCTCGGGGCAGGGAAGGGCGGACGGAACCTCACGCTCGGCGGCACGCGCAATCTCTTCGAGAACAACGTCGTGAGGAAATCGTCGGAGGCGATCGACGAGCCCGACAACGCCGGTATGAAGACCGAAGGCGCGTCGAATATCGTGCGTCGCAACTTCATCTTCTCGAACCGGCACGAGGGCATCACGTCCGAAGCGTACGGCGGCATGCTGCGTATCGAGAACAACCGCATCTACCACAATACGTTCTACGACAACGGCGGACCGGCGTGGGGCGTCTGGCTCTATCCGAGCGGCGAGCTCATTCGCGGAAACGTCTTCAAGAACAATATCGTCTACGGCAATCGCCGGATCGGGGGCGCGGACCTGCACTTCAGGCTCGAAGGCAATCCCTCCGGGCTGATGGGAAACTCGCTCGTCGAGCGTAACCTCATCGCGACGAAATCCCCCGGGGACGCGATCATCGAGATCCGCGGCGGCGGCGGAAACGTCAGCGTCGCGCGTGCGGAGAAGGATTTCCCCGAGAACTTCCGCGGCAACATCGAGGCGGTGCCGATCTTCGTGAGCCCGAATCCGTCGAGCCCCGAGGACTTCGCCCTGGCGGACGGAAGCCCGGGCATCGACGAGGCGGCGCCGCTCACGTACACGGCCAACGCGGGCTCGGGTAAGGTCGTCGCGCTCGAGGACGCGAGCTACTTCACCGACGGCTTCGAGATCTGGGAAGGCGATCGGATTCAGATCGGCGGCAGCGCGCCCGTCCGCATCGTCAAGGTCGATTACGGAGCGAATACCGTGACGCTCGCGAGCGAGATCCAGTGGGAGAAGGGCGCGCCGGTGACGCTCGAGTATCACGGGAAAGCGCCGGATATCGGCGCATACGAGGTGAGGCTCGGGGCTGCGCCGACGCAGCGCCGACCGAAGTCGCCGCGCTCGCTCACGGGAATCGTGCGCTAGGAGGAGGAATCGCGCGACCGTAAGGATTTTTTCGGCGCGAAGCACCGGTCGGCCGTGGCGGCTCGTCGCGGCTGACCGGCCGTTCTCCGCGCCGCCGAGATTCGGGGCGTGGCCGGGCCCGCCGAGACGTAGCGACGAGAACAACGCGAGCGAGCGCACGTCGTCTCGTTCGCAACCGGGAGTTCGAACACATGGCAGACGGCAACCCTTGGTTCGAGAGGCGAAGTCACTGTCCCGCCTGCGGCTCGACGCGATTCACCGAGCTCTTTCGATCTCCTTATTGCGAGTCTCCGATCCGCCAATATCTCGTCGACTTCTACGAGCCGCAGGGTAAGGTCGAGTTCGAGTACCTCGAAGGTGCCGACTACATCCTTTGCGAATGCGGAAGCTGCGGGCTCGTCTTCCAGCGCGACATCCCCGGCGACGAGCTGATGGAGCGCCTCTACGAGCATTGGATCGTGCCAGTGAAGCGCGAGAAGCGGGACGGTCTCGCGGTCAGCGCGCGATACGCGCAGGAGATCATGCAGATCATCGCGTACTTCGAGCGTCCGCCGTCGTCGCTGTCGTTTCTCGATTTCGGCATGGGCTGGGGGCAGTGGGCGCTGATGGCCAAGGCGTTCGGCTGCGAGTCGTACGGCACGGACCTCTCTCTCGAGCGCATTCGCCACGCGGAATCGATCGGGCTCGACACCGTCGACTGGAACGAGATTCCGAGCCGCAGCTTCGACCTGATCAATACCGAGCAGGTCTTCGAGCATCTCGCCCGGCCGCTCGACACGCTGCGCTACCTGCGCCGCGCGCTCACGGATGACGGCCTCATCAAGATCAGCGTGCCGAAAGCCGACGACATTCATCGCCGGCTGAAGCGCATGGATTGGAAGGCGCCGAAAGGCTCGAGGAACTCGCTGAATCCCGTCGCGCCGCTCGAGCACATCAATTTGTTCCGCCGCTCCGCGCTGCTCGCGATGGGCGCGGCGGCCGGGCTCGAGGAGGTGCGCATTCCCGCGCGGCTCCAGTACCGGTTCGCGACGAACTGGGGCGGCTCGCGGCAGATCGCGAGGAACCTGATGCTCCCCGTTTATCGAAATTTGCTGAAGCGGCAGAACTATATCTTCTTCCGCAAGGCTCGCGTCGCCGCCGAGGCGGCGGCGTGAGCCGTCCCGCCGCATAGAAGAGGGTCCCCGCTCGCCCTTGACGGCCGTTGCCGAAACGCCTTTCGGTCGCTGCGGATGCGGCGACGGGGCGTCGCCGCTACAATGGTCTCGGCTTGCGGTTCGGGCCAAGCAATAGCGGCGTTCCAGGCATGCGGCGCATTCTTTTCCGGCTCGCTCTGATCGGCTTTCTAGGCCGGGCGCTCGTGCCGGCCGGTTTCATGCCGGCGCCGCTGTCCGACGGCGGCCCGATCCGGCTCTGTCACGGCGGGCTGGCCGGCGCGCCGTTCGCGCTGCTCGAGAACGAGCGTGCCGCCGAAGCGGGTGCGCACGAGCAGCACGCGGCGGCCGGTGTCGGTCACGACGCCCACCACGCTTCGCACGCGAGCGGCGAACGCGACGCGGCGGCAGAGGGCGAGCGCGCCGCGCACGACGGCTGGGATCGCTGCCCCGTAGGCGCCGCCTTCGCGTTCGCCTTCATCGTCGCGGATGTGCCGCTCGCGGAGCCGGTGCAGGCCGAACCCGTCGCCGTCGACGAGACCGCAACGCTCGTCGTCCGCGAGCTCGCCGAAGGATATCTCGCGCGCGCTCCGCCTCGCGTCTAGCCCATCTCTCTCGATTCCAGCTCGGCCGCTTCGGCCCGCGTTTTCGCGACGCGGGCCGTGCGTGCCGTTTCCGAAGCTTTTCTCGAGGATGGACGACATGAGGCATTTCATCTCTCCGTGGACGCTCGCCGCCCTCGGAGCCTTCGGCTCGGCCGCGGTCGACGCCCAGACCGAGCATTCGCATGCGCAGATCGAAACCGTCGTCGTGACGGGACACGAGTCGGGGCTCGCCGCCGAGCTCGCAAGAGTCTCGCGAATACCTGGCGGCGCGAGCGTGGTCGATCTCGACGCGATCGGCGGCCGCACGCCTTCGAATCTCGCGGATGCGCTCCGCTACGTGCCGGGCGTCTGGTCCGCGAGCCACGCCGGCAACGACGGCATCTTTTTCTCGAGCCGCGGCTCGAATCTCGACGCGACGGACTGGGACATGAACGGCATCAAGCTCCTTCAGGACGGACTGCCGGTCACGACAGCCGACGGCAACAACCACAATCGCGTCGTCGATCCGCTCGCGGCGCATTACATGACCGTCGCACGCGGCGCGAACGCGCTCGAGTACGGCGCGAGCACGCTCGGCGGCGCGATCGATCTCGTCACGCCGACCGGCCGCGATCATCCCGGCATCGATGTCGCGGCGAACGCCGGCAGTCACGGCTTCGCGCTCGGCCGATTCAGCTACGGCATCGACGTGAATGATCGCGTCGATGCGTTCGTCACGGTCGAAGCGAAGACGAACGACGGTTATCGCCGGCACGGCAGCGAAGACCGCGCGGGGATTCATGCGAATGCCGGCGTACGCGTCTCGGACCGTCTATCGACTCGTTTCTATGTCGCCGCGCTCGACGTCGACCAGGAGCTGCCGGGTGCGCTGACGCGCGCGGAGCTCGACGCGGATCCGCAGCGCGCGAACGCGGCGGCCGTTGCCGGGCATTATCAGCGCAACGTCGATGCGCGCCGCTTCGCCAACAAGACGCACTGGACGATCGACGCGCGCCGTAGTCTCGAGCTCGGCGTGTCGTACGAGGAGCAGTCGCTCTATCACCCGATCGTGTGGGTCGAGGTCGGCGGCGTCGAGATGTTCAGTCTCCTGATCGACACGGATCATCGGAATCTCGGCGCGACCGTCCGCTTCACGCAGGACGTCGGGCGTCACTCGCTGCTCCTCGGCGTCAATCACGCGCGAAGCGACGTCGCGGGCGGGAACTTCCGCAATCTGGCCGGCCGGCCGAACGGCCTCAGGGAGCACGTCGATCAGTTCGCGGAGACCACCGAGGCGTTCGCCGTCGATCGCGTGCGGCTCGGAGACGAGCTCACCCTCGTGCTCGGCGCACAGGCCGCTTGGGCCGAGCGCGACGTGCAAGTGATCGATGCCGGCACGGGCGACACGCGCCGCCCGCGCGCCCGCTACGAAAGAATCAGTCCGCGCATCGGCGTGCTGAAGGCGCTCGGCGACGGCGCGACGCTCTACGGCAACTTGAGCCGTCTGTTCGAGCCGCCGACGAACTACGAGCTCGAGGACAACGTCGCGGGCGGCGACGCGACGCTCGATGCGATGACGGGCACGGTCGTCGAGATCGGCGCGAGGCGCGCCGCGCGCGCGGACACGGTTCTGCTATGGGACGTTTCGCTCTATTACGCGGAGATCGACGACGAGATCCTCGCCGTCGAGGATCCGGCCGCGCCGGGCACGAGCCTCGTGACGAACGTCGACCGGACGGTTCACGCGGGTCTCGAAGCGGTCGTGGGCGCGTCCTGGTCCGTCGGCTCCGGCGCGCGGATCGAGCCGACGTTGAGCGTGACGATCAACGAGTTTCGCTTCGATCGAGACCCGATCTACGGTCGCAACGAGCTGCCCGCGGCGCCCGAGTATTTCGCGCGCGGCGAGCTGCTCTATCGTAGCCCGGCCGGATGGTATCTCGGTCCGACGCTCGACCTCGTGGGCGAGCGATGGGCCGACTTCGCGAACCGTTACCGAATCGAGTCGCACGTGCTTACCGGGCTTCGCGGCGGCTGGACCGGGCAGCGCTGGGAGGTTTTCGGCGAGCTGCGCAACCTCGCCGACCGCACGTACGTCGCGACACATTCCGTTCGCGCCGCGGCGTCGCCGAACGATGCAATCCTGAATCCGGGCGAGCCGCGCTCCGCGTACGTCGGCTTCCGTGCTCGCTTCGACTGAGCGCGTGACGGCCGCGGCTCGGCGGATCGTCGGTCGCGCGCCGGGCCGCCGCCGCCCGGTGCGCCGACGTCGCGCTCCGCTCAAACCGTCACCGTCTTGGAGAACGCGTTCAGCACGACGACGCCCGCGATGATCAGTCCGATGCCGATCAGCGCGGGCGCGTCGAGCCGCTGGCCGAACAGCAGCCACCCGATCAAGCAGATCAGGACGATGCCTACGCCGGACCACACGGCGTAGGCGACCCCGACGGGGATCGCGCGCAGCGTCAGCGCGAGAAAATAGAACGCCGCCGCATACCCTAGAACGACGAGCACGACGGGCCCGGGTTTCGTGAAGCCGTCGCTCGCCTTGAGGGCGGACGTCGCGATGACCTCGGAGACGATTGCCGCGGATAGGGCCAGCCAGGGCTTCATGTCGTTGCGACTCCTTTCGGACCTCGTCGGGCCCCAAGGATAGTCGATGCCGCGACGCGCTCGCCCTCGCGTCTCGCCGCGTTTCCATCTAGTATCGAAACACCTCGCCCCGAGGGGCAGAGCGGGGGCGGGCGTCGACAAACAACGAGGGGGAGACGTATGAGGAACGGCGCACTCGGCGCATGCGCTCTGGCTGTGGCCTCGCTGCTCGGTACGACCGTCGAGGCTCAATACATTCCCGATCCGGGGTTCAAAAGCGTCGGGCGCGGAGCGCCCCTTCTCGCGGATCTGAACGAGTACCACATGACCGGCGCGACGGTGCGCCGCAGCATCGGCGATCCGGCGATGCAGCTCAGGAACATCCCCGAGGATCCGCGCCGCGAGGAGGACGGCTTCATCGGCGGAGCGCGGAACGGGGCGGTCCCCGAAGGCATCGAGCCGCTCGAGGTCGACATCTTCACGACGAAGGATTTCTACAAGGATCGTCATCTGTGGATGGACCCGCGCTACTACCGCTGCAACAGCTCGGCGGCGCTCGAGGATCTCTGGGGCGGCAATCGTAGAGGCATCATGGGCGACGATCCGCCGCAGACCGCGCCGTGGGGTTACTGCGATCGCGACTATCCCCGCGAAGCGATCGTCAGCCCCTATCCGTTCAAGACGGCGCAGGAGCACTACGAGGCGCTGCTCGAGGAGGCGAAAGCGCGTGGCGGCCCGACCCAGCACACGTATGCCACCGTTCCCGGCGAATGGACGGGCGTCTATCGACATCCGGCGCGCACGCCGCGGAACCAGTACTGGTTCAGGATGCGGCACGTGCAGGTGCCGACGATCCTGTCGCTGCTCACGCCCGAGTACCAGACGCGGATGGTGCAGGAGGCGTTCCACCACGCGAACACGAACAAGCCGCACTGGCCGTCGCAATATTGCTGGCCGGAAGGTTTTCTGCGCCGTTGGCACGAGGCCGCGGTGTGGGAGCATTACATCACCGTCACGCCGCAGCTCGTGCAGATCCTCGCCGGCGTCGCGCGTAACTTCATCACGAATATCCACATCGGGCGCGAGTTCAAGATGGACGGCGTCGTGCCGTACTTGAGCGAGCAGGTGCCGCGCTGGTACGGCGAGACGATCGGCTTCTGGGACGGCGACGTGCTGATCACGTGGACGTCGAACATCCAGGGCTGGAAGACGCACGCCGCGTTCGAGCACTCGAACCTGATGCAGACGATCGAGATCTACACGCCGAATCGCGACGAGAACGGCAAGTTCGTCGGGCTGAACCACGAGGCGATCCTGTACGACCCCGAGGCGCTGGTCGAGCCCGTGAGGATCGTGCGCAACTTCGAGAAGATCGGCGATTACGCCGATCCGAACGTGCCGCCGTACGTGTTCATCGAATGCATCCAGACGATCTTCCCGATCGAGGGCACGGCGACGCCGGTCTCGCCGGGTCAGACCATCAATCTCGAGGTGCTCGACATGTACGGCCGACCGTGGGCGCACCTCTGGGAGAAGTACTGGGAGCAGGGGATGCAGCGGCCGGACGACGACGCGGACATTTTCAGCTTCGAATGAGCGCGATGCGCCGGCGGCCGGCCGCCGGCGCCGGCGCATCCGCCGCCCACCGCGGGGCTATTCCGCCGCTTGCGCTTCGAGGTTCGACTTGAAGCCGCGCTCGAGCCAGACTTTCCAGCGCTCGAGCGTCTCTTCGCGAAGCCAGCACCCGGCCTCGCTCGGATTCACGAACGTGCCGTCTTCGAGCCTCGCCCAGCCGATCGCGCCGCCGGGCCGTCCGTCGCGCAACGGGCAGAACATGAACGTCACCGTGTCGCCCGGTTCGAACGTGCTGCCCGTGATCCCGCGCTCGATCAGCGTCGTCGGTGACGACGCCTCGAGGCTCCAGAGCGTGACCTCGCCGTTCTCCTCGACGTTGACGTAGAGATACGCGTGCGGGTTGTTGAACGCCCAGCGCACGACCGTCCCGGTCTTCACGAGCTCGGTGTCGCGGTCGAAATGCGTGAACGAGTGATGCGCGGAAGCTTGCGCGGCCGCGAGCAGCGCGCAGACGGCGGCCGCATGAAGAAGGCGGCGTTTACTCATCGTTATCCCTCCGATCCGTCGGCAGCGTCGTGTTGTAGATGGGGTCGCGCGATTGGCCCGGAAGATGCGGGAACATCGTCGTGCCCCGAGCGTCCTTGAACCCTTCCTCGCCCGGCAACCTCATGTTCGTCGAGCCGTCGGCTTCGAGATACACGTTGCTCGTGAGCTCGCACTCCCAATGCTGCACGCGGTATCCGGCCTCCTCGAGCGCCGTCGCGCGCCGAAACGCGTACACCGCGTGGATCGGCTTCACGAACGCGTACTTGTCGTAGAACGTGACTTGCACCTCGAGCCGCTCGATGCCGCCCGGATACTTCTTGAGCTCCCAGATCTCCACGGACTCGAACTGATTGCTCGTCATCGGCGCCCAGCGCGTGAAGTCCGCCGGCAGAAGATCGACGGTATGCGTGATCAGCTTGTCGCCGTCCCAGAAGCCGATCGTGTCGCCGTACCAGGAATGGGTGCCGAAGATGTTCTTGTGCTCCTGGTCGATGTAGATGCGGCGGATCGAATTCGCGAAATCGTTGATCTGATAGACCTGGTGCGGCAGGTTGATGAACTCGTGCGTATAGGGCTCGAGCAGGAAGCGCGGATAGCCCTGCGGCTCGCAGTGCGACAGCCGGTCGTATTGCACCTGGCCGAGCTCGGTCTGCTCGCGCCAGCGTTCCTTGTACGCGGCCTCGTATTCCGGCGTGAGCACGCCTTCGCGCACCTTTCCGGTGAATCCCGGCGCGTCGACGAAATTGCTCATCACGGTATTGCCGGCCGTCTGCCACAGGCCGTCCCATCGCGGCACGGTCTCGATCGTGTGCTTCGTGCCGCCGTTCGCCTTCTCGAGGAGATAACGGTAGTGGGCTTCGGAGCTCTCGAACTCCATCGGCGGCGGCTCGGGCACGAGCGGCGGGCCGTAGCCGTCGCCGAACTGCGCCGACGCCATCGTCGGCGCGGCGAGGATCACGGCCGCGAAAAGCATCCGGCCGCGAGTATCGCGTAACGGCATGACCTCCTCCCTGTGAAGTCGTTAGCGCGCTGATACTAACCTTTCGCGAGGACGGTTTCTCGGCCAGGGGCCGCAGGAACGCGCGGCGGGTTGCGTTATTCGGAATCGAATCGATGCACGCGCCGGCGGACGCGCGGAGAACGGCCCGCCGGGAGCGCGCGTTGCGCGCACGAGTAGCTTCTGTGGGGATGAGAGCGCTGCGCGCTCAGTCTATCGAGTCGGCCTCGAAGCCGACGCCCTCCCAGCCGTCGGACGGACGAACGATAGAGAGGATCTGCAGGCGAGGGCTGCCGTTGCGCGCGCGGCGGCCCGTGACGACGACGACGTCGCCAGGCTTCAGATCGTCGTGCTTCCAACCGCGGCGGTCGAGGATATTTCTCGGGTACGTTTCCGCTTCCCAGAGGACTTTGTCCGCATCCTCGAAGTAGACGCGGCTGTGCGGATTCTGATACCAGACCTCCGTCACCGTGCCCTCCACAGTCACGACGTTCTGGGGATCGTATTCGCGCACGAACGAGTGATGAGCCTGCGCGGTCGCGGCGATACCGGCGACCCCGAGCGCAGAGATCACGCAGAGCTTACGCATCATGAGCCTTCTCCTTGTGAGCCGCCGTCGGCCGGGACGTGCTCGCGCACGATGCATTCGTAGTCTTTGATCTCCTCGTCGGTCCGCCTGTAGTACTTCGTGACGCCCCAGGTCTTCGCGTAGTACACCGGATCGTCGATGACGATCTCGGCGCGCAGCCGCTCGCCGCCGTCGACGAGCGTCAGCCGCTCGGTCAGCCGCGTCTCGCGCGAGTAGGGCATCCCTTGCGGTCGCAGGTAGCCGGGCTCGAGGTTCGCGGTCTCGATGACGAGCGTGTCGCCCTCCCATCGGCCGATCGAATGGCCCATCAGCGTGGGATACGAATCCGGATGCCCGCGTCCGTCGAGATAGACGCGCCGCACCTGATGGTCGTACTCGTAGAGCAGCGTGACGCGATCGGGCTGTTGAATGATCTCGAACGGCAGCGGCGCGGAGAGGATGCGGCCGAGCGGGACGATGCACGCGTACGACGGATCTTGCTCCGGATGTGCGGCCCAATGCGCTTGAGCCGCTCGTCCGGCCTCGGAGTAGGGCGGCTCGAGCGGCCACTCGTCCGTCGACCACGCCTCGGGCATCCATGTCCCGGAGAGATTCGGCACATTCGCCCCTTGCGGCGAAACGCGTTCCTGCGACGTCGCCGGTCCCGTGAATGCCAGACACGCGGCGAGCGCCATCGATGCGACAATGCGGCCCGCGACGATCTCCATGATCGCTTCTCCCTCGATGTCGTGCAGCTTACGCATCGCGTCGTGCACGAGCCATCAATGCGCGCTATTTCGCCGATAGCCGTCGAGGGAGGTCGAGCTCGCGGGCGACCCGAAGCGGTAGCGATTCTGGGAACGGCGCGAGAGCGAGAGGAAAAACGGCGCGGCGTCCGGTCGAGCTCAACGGGCGGGAGCGATTCGCAGCAGCTCGCCTTGTGTCTCGTCGGTGACGACGTAGAGTGCGCCGTCCGGACCTTCGCGAACGTCCCGAATGCGTCGGCCTCGATCGGCGAGTAAGTGTTCCTCGCCCGTGACGCGGTCGTTCTCGAGCGTCAGGCGAACGAGCCGCGCGTCCTTCAGGCTCCCCACGAAAAGGTTGCCCCGCCACTCCGGGAACGCATCGCCGGCGTAGAACTCCGCGCCCGACGGCGCGATGACCGGGTCCCAGTAGTAGACGGGCTGCTCGTAGCCTTCGCGCGCGGTCACGGCGCCGTCGATCGCCTCGCCGGTATACTCTTCGCCGTACGTGACGACCGGCCAGCCGTAGTTCTTGCCGCGCTCGATCAGGTTCAGCTCGTCGCCACCTTGCGGGCCGTGATCGACGATCCACAAGCGTCCTTGCTCGTCGAGCGCGGCCGCCTGCACGTTCCGATGGCCTAACGTCCAGATCTCCGGCAGCGCGCCGGGCTCGCCGACGAACGGATTGTCGTCGGGCACCGAGCCGTCCGGATGGATGCGGACGATCTTGCCCATGTGACTGCCGAGGTCTTGCGCCTGGGGCCGCATCACGAGATCCGACCGCTCGCCGAGCGTCACGAGCAACGTGCCGTCGGACGGATCGAATGCGAGCCGCGAGCCGAAATGCTTGAG
This sequence comes from Gammaproteobacteria bacterium, assembly GCA_017577365.1. Classification (GTDB taxonomy): domain Bacteria; phylum Pseudomonadota; class Gammaproteobacteria; order Steroidobacterales; family Rariloculaceae; genus ZC4RG20. The sequence continues at coordinate 54,238 of PKRJ01000005.1, forward strand.
GCCGTCGTACGCGGGCATCGCGCGAAAGATCACCTCGACGTTCTCGAGAGTCGTCTCGTCGCCGGAGAGTCGTGCCCGCGCCACGCTCGTCGCGTTGCCGCCGTCGCGCGGCTCCGAGAAGCTGAAATAGATCGTGCGATCCGCATCGAAATTGGGACCGAGCGCGACGTCGAGCAGGCCCGCCTGATCGCCGGTGACGACCTCGGGCACGCCGTCGATCGGCTCGCCGACGTCGCCGTCGGCCGAGACGATGCGCATTCTGCCGAGGCGCTCGGTCACGAGCAGGCGGCCGTCCGGAAGCGGCTCGACGGCCCACGGATGCTCGAGACCCGTCGCGACGACGGTCACGTCGAGCTCGATATCGGACTCGATCGCGCACGCGCGCGTTTGCTCGGGGAACGCGGGCCGCTGCTCCGGCACGTTCGGGGGACGCGTCTCGAGCGGCGTGCACTCCGTGCTTCTCGACGGCTCGATGACGGCGACTCGCTCGTCGCCCTGATCTTGCGCGTTCACGGCACCGACGAAGCCCGCCGCGATGCCGAGCACGGCGTGCGGCCACGCGCCGCGCGCGAATGACAGCGTTCCCTGCGCCATGCTCGCTCCTTCGCCGTCGACGGCTACTTCACGAGACGATCGATCTCAGTGTGGGAGCCGCGCTCCGCGAGGAGCAATAGGGGCGCGTCCCGCGGCTTCGACCGCTTCAGTGCGTGAGCGCGTAGACGACGAAGTTCACGCCGAGGCGAAGACCCAGATTCGCGGCTTCCGCGGGATAGCGCGGATCGTCGGCCCACTGCCAGCTGTCGGGCGTGTCGTTGTTGAAACCGATCAGCACCATCAGTCGGCCGTCGTCGTCGAAGATGCCGCGCCAGCGCGGAACCGCGCCGTCTCCGAGATACCCCGGACCACCCCAGAGCAGCGAGCCCATGTGCGGAATCTGGATTTTCGTTCCGTTTGGGATGTCGTAGACGATGTGGAAGACCGGATGATCGTCGTCGAGATCCACGATCGGCCGGTCCGGGAAGACGCGCCGCATGCCTTCCTCGAAGCCCCACCACTGGTCAGAGCCGAAGAAACTGTCGAAGTAAAGAAAACCGCCGCGCAGCAGATACTCGCGCAGCTTCGCGGCTTGCGCGTCGGTCAAATCCCAGTTACCGGCGAGCCCGACGAGCATGAACGGCCAATAGTAAGGATCGTCTCCGTCGTCGAGGTTCACCGGCTGCTCGACGGAGCGCACGTCGGCGCGCGTGAAGCGGCGCAAGAGCTCGGCGAGCGTACGGTCTCCCTTCGGGTAGTCGACCGCCCAATGCGTGCCGCCTCGCTCCCATATGCGCCCGAACCTGGAACCGAAGCCGCGGCTCGGATACATCAGGCGGCCGACGACGAATTCCGCGGGCACGTCGTAATCGGGCGGAAGCGACGCATACCCGTCATACCCTTCGAAGCTCTGGTAGACACGAAACTCGCGCTGCGCAATCGCGTCGTCGTCGATCGCGAAGAGTGCCGCGAAGGACGCACAGAGCAGCAGAGCGCGTGTGAAGCCGATTCGCATCCGTCTCCTCGTCGTCGCCGAACGCGTCCGGAAGGGTCGGTCGTATCGGACCCGCCGGCGACACAAGCTTCTCCCGCCGGCAAGTTTATCCGCAGTCCGGGGCGATCCGCCAACGGCGCGGCGAAGTCGAGCTCGGCGCGCCTTACTCTTCGCGGAGCGCTTCCATCGGCGTCGTGCGAAAGACCTCGCGGCTCGCCGAAAGGCCGATCGCGGCGGATAGCGCGACGATCACGGCGGCGATCGCGAGCATCGGCCCGAGCGCGGCCTCGAACGGCACGTCGAACAAGAAGCGGGCGAGCGCCCAGCTCGCGGCGAGCGAGAGGCCGGCGCCGACGAGCACGGCAAGCAGCCCGAGCAGCGCGTATTCGCCGAGCAGGATCGCGCCGATCTGGCGGCGCGTCGCGCCGAGGGTCTTCAAGAGCACGCTCTCGCGGATGCGCTCGAGTCGTCCGGTCGCGACGGAACCCAGCAGCACGACGAAACCGGTTGCGACGGAGAACGCGGCGAGGAAGCGGATCACGAGCGAGACGCGGCCGATGACCTCGTCGAGCGCGGCCTGCACGAGCGTGAGGTCGATGACGGAGACGTTCGGATGCTGCGCCACGACGTCTCGCTGCGCGGCCGTGCGCGCTTCCGCGGTCTCGGCGCGCGCGAGCAGCACCCACATCTGCGGCGCATCCCGCAACGCGTCGGGCTCGAAGACGGCGAAGAAATTCGGCTCGAGCCGCGCCCAGTCGACCGCGCGAATCGACGTCACCACGGTCGGGACCGTCACGCCTTGAATGTCCCAGTCGATGCGGTCGCCGAGCGTCACGCCGAGATCTCGAGCGATATCCTGCTCGAGCGAGACCGCGAACGGCGCTTCGCCGTCCGTCGCGTTGCGCTCGTTCCACCAGCGGCCCGCGACGAGCCGCTCGGATTCCGTCAACGTCTCGCGGAACGTCGAGCGGTATTCGCGGCGCAACGCCCAGCGTCGCGGCCTGCCTTCGTCGGGCTCGAGGTCCTGCGTGGGCTCGGGCAACGAGCCGTCGCCGTCGAGCACGAGCTCGTCCTCGAGGAAGCGGCGCACGGGCTCGCCCTTGACGGCGGCGATGCGCATCGATACGAGCGGCACGCTGTCGAGGATCTCGATGTCGTGCATGGCCAGCACGTCGCGCACCGGCTCGATCTGATCGACCTGCACGTCGAGCAGCACGAGGTTGAACCGCGTTTCACTATTGGCCGTGAGCGGCCGAAGCAGATTCGCCTGCGTGAGGACGAGCGTCGCGAGCAGGAACGCGCCGAAGCCGAGCGCGACGACGACCGTCATCGTCTGATTGCCCGGCCGATAGAGATTCGCGATGCTCTGCCGAAACATGAACGGGAACCCGGCGTGCGGCGCGCGCCGCAGGAGCTTCGTGCACGCTCGGGCCGCGAGCCACAGCGCGAGCAGCGTGATGCCGATGCCTAACGAGACGCCGAGGCCGGCGAAGACGTCGTGCGCCTGGTAGACGATCAACGCGACGACGCCGACGACGAGCGCGATCGCCATGCCGAGCCGGAGCTTGTCGTGGCCTCGAGCGATGAGCGGCTCGACGCGGCGACGGAGCGCTCTGAGCGGCGATACGGTGCGGATCTCGAGCAAGGGCAGGAGCGCGAAGGCGAGCGCGGTCGCCATACCCGCGACGAGCCCCGTCAGGGCCGCCGGGCCGTCCACCCGAATCGGCACGTCGACGGGTAACAGCCCGGTGAGCATTTGCGGTAGCACCCATTGCACGACGGCGCCGGCCAGCACGCCGACGAGCGCGCCGAGCAGGCCCATCGCGCCCGCTTGCAGTAGATAGAGCGCGAGCACCTCGCGCGACGTCGCGCCGAGACAGCGCAGCACCGCGATGCTGTCGACCTTGCGGCTCATGTACGCGCTCATCGCGCTCGCGACGCCGATGCCGCCGAGCAGGAGCGCGAATACGCCGACGAGCCCGAGATAGCGGCCGAGCATGCCGAGCGCCTCGTCGATCTGCTCCTGCTGCTCTTGCAGCGTGCGCGAGCGCACGCGCTCGGCGCGCCAGATCGGCCGGTAGCCTTCGTCGATCGTCTCCGCGAGCTCGGGATCCGGCACGCGCAGGAAGGCTTCGTACGTCACGCGTGCGCCGTAGCCGAGCAGCTCCGTCTCGTCGACGTATCGCGCGGGGATGAAGACGCGCGGCGCGAACGACGAGGCGATCTCGATATCGCCGGGCATACGGTGCAGCTCGCCGATGATCCGGAAGCGCGCCTTGCCGATCTCGATCACGTCCCCGATTTCGGCGCCGAGCGCGACGACGAGCGCCGGCTCGACGACGGCGTTCCGGTCGTCTTGCAGCGAGGCCCACTGTCCCGCGGGCGAGGTCTCGATGGTGCCGTAGAACGGGAAGCCGGGCTCCGCCGCCCGCACCTGCACGAGCCGCGTCGCGCCGTTCTCCGCATGCCGCGCCATCGACGCGAACGACGTGACGCGCGCGACATCGATACCGCCTCGCGCGAGCGACTCGAGGACCTCGGTCGTGCGCGGACCGAACGGATCGCGGCTTTGCAGCTGGACGTCGGCGCCGAGCATCGCGCGCGCTTGCGCGCTCATCTCCCGCTTCATCGTCGACGCGAAGCCTTGCACCGCGACGAGCGCGGCGACGCCGAGCGAGATCGCCGAGAGGAACAGGAACAGCCGCCGTCGCGCGAAGCGGCTCTCGCGGAACGCGAGAGAGAGGAGCTGGCGTGTGGTCATGCGGCCGCGCTGTCGGCGACGATCTTGCCGTCCGCGAGGCGAATCGTGCGCCGCGCGCGTCCAGCGAGGAGGGGATCGTGGGTGACGAGCACGAGCGTCGTGCCGCGCTCGCGGTTCAGTTCCTCCATCAGGGCGATGATGCCTTCGCCGGTCGCGGCGTCGAGATTGCCCGTCGGCTCGTCGGCGAACAGGATCCTCGGCTCATGGACGAACGCGCGCGCGAGCGCGACGCGCTGCTGCTCGCCGCCCGAGAGCTGCGTCGGATAATGATCGAGCCGACCGCTCAAGCCCACGCGCTCGAGCAGCGCGGCGGCCCTCGCGGAGACGTTTCGGTCGCCGCGCAGCTCGAGCGGCACCTGCACGTTCTCGAGCGCGGTCAACGACGGCAAGAGCTGGAACGATTGAAAGACGAAGCCGACGTTATCGCGCCTGAAACGTGCCCGCTCGTCCTCGGTCAGCGGCGCGAGATCGGTGCCGTCGATCGCGACCGAGCCGCGGCTCGGCGTGTCGAGACCCGCGAGGAGCCCGAGCAGCGTTGTCTTGCCGCTGCCCGAAGGGCCTAGAATTGCAACGAAGTCGCCTTCGTCGATTTCGAGGTCGACGTCGCGGAGCACCGTCAGCGTGCGTTCTCCGCTGCGATAGGTTTTTTCGAGGCCCCTGGCTATGAGCATGAAGACGCGCTCTCCCGCTCGCATCGCGGCGATGCTGCTCGCCGCGACGATGATCGGGTGCGGCAGCACGGAAAGCAACCAGCCGGCCGGCGGGGATGCCGGATCCGACAGCGTCGGGCTCGCCGAGGAGTCGCGGCACGCGCCCGCCGAGAGCGCACCGGAGACGGCCGACAAACGAACCGTTCTGTTCGTCGGCACGAGCCTGACCGCGGGGCTCGGCCTGCCGCAGTCGCAGTCGTTCCCGCTTCTGATCGAGCGACGCATCGAGGAGGCGGGACTGCCGTTTCGCGTCGTCAACGCAGGCGTCAGCGGCGAGACGTCCGCCGGCGCGCTGCGCAGGATCGATTGGCTGACGCGTCAGCCGTTCGACGTCGTCGTCCTCGAGACCGGCGCGAACGACATGTTGCGCGGCATCGAGCCGCAAGCGACCGAGCGGAACATTCAAGAGATCATCGACCGGCTGCGGCGGGCGAAGCCCGACGTCGTGATCGTGCTCGCCGGCATGCTCGCGCTGCCGAATATGGGTGAAGCTTATGCGCGCGAGTTCGAAGCGATCTATCCGCGTCTCGCCGAGCGCAACGGATTGCCGTTCGTGCCGTTCCTGCTCGAGGGCGTCGGCGGTGAGCGTTCGCTGAACCAGGAAGACGGCATTCATCCGAACGCCGAGGGTCATCGCATCATCGCGGAGACCGTTTGGCGCGTGCTCGAGCCCGTGCTCGTCGCGGGCGGGCAGGGCGAGACGGGCGCCTGACGCTTCTCGCTCAGCCTTCCGTGAGAATACGCGCGATCTCCTCGGAGACGATGTTGTCGCGTCCGCCGGTGCGTCCGAGCGCCTGATCGAGCGGCGACTTGCCGAGCGCGTCGACGATATCGACCGCGGCGCCGTGCTCGAGCAGATATTCGACGACGCGCGTCCAGCCGAACTTGATCGCGCCGTAGAGCGCGGTCTGGCCGAGACGGTCCGTCATCGTGCTCGGGCGCGCGATCCGCGCCGTGCGGCTATGGATGTCGGTGACGCGGGCGTTCACGTCGGCACCCGCGGCGAGCAGCACCTCGAGCGTCGCGATCACGCGGCTTTCGACGTCGCCGTCGACTACGAAGCGGCGGTCGCGCACGGAAACGCCCATGCCGGCCGCGGCCATCAGCGGCGTCACGCCCATGACGTTCGGCAAGTCGACGAGCGCGCCGTGCTCGAGCAGCGCGCGGATCGCTTCGACGTCGTGCCCGATCGCGGCGCGAAGCAGCGGCGTCGCGCCGGTCGTCAGCAGATCGTCGACGAAGCGGCCGCTGTTGCCGCCGCGTCCCGGCCGATGGAAGTTGAGCTGCACGTTCGGGTCGACGCCGGCTGCGAGCAGCATCCGAATGATGTCCATTCCGGTCGTCGTCTCGGGCTCGTCCGGCATGCGGCGCGGATACGAATTCATGTCGACCGCGATATAGAGCGCGGTACGCCCCCACCAGTCCGCGTAGTGCGGATTCGCGCCGCGCTCGAGGAGCCGCTTCGCCGTATCGAACCGGAAATTGTCGATCGCGATCATCAGCGGCGTGACGCCGTCCGGCGTCGGGCGGTCGATGCTTGCGCCGGCATCGAGCAACGCTTCGACGCAGTCGGTGCAGCCCGAGCGCGCCGCGTAGAGCAGCGGCGTGAGCCCGCCGGTCGGCCGGTACTGCGCGCGCGGCTCGGACGTGATCTGCGTTGGCCACTCGTTGATGTCGCCGCGCGCCTCGACCTCGGCGCCGTGCTCGATCAGGAGCCGCACGATCTCCGCGGCGCGGCTGTCCGCGGCCCACATCAACGCCGTCTGCTCGCGCCAGCGTTCGCGCGCGTTCACGTCCGCGCCGTGCGCGATCAGCACGCGCGCCGCGTCGGTGGCGCCGGCGCGGGCCGCGAGCATCAGCGCGGTCTGGCCGTCCTGATTCGGCGACTCGACGTCGGCGCCGGCCGCGAGCAGCTTCTCGACGAGATCGGCGCGGCCGGCCTTCACGGCCTCGGCGAGCGGCGTCGCGCCGTAGAGGTTCACGACGTCCGCGGCAGCACCCCGCGCGAGCAGCGCGTCGACGAGCTCGGCGTCGAGCCGATACACGGCCCAGTGGAGCGGCGTCGTGCCGTCGCCCTGCGCGGCGTTGACGTCGGCGCCCGCTTCGATGAGCTCGAGCGCGCCGCGAATGTCTCCGGCCTGGATGCGATCGGCGAGCGGCGACGCCGAGTCCTTCGCCCACGCGGTCGCGGCGAGGAGCATGGCGAGCGCGGTCACGACGTGCTTCTTCATCGCTTCAAACGATGTCGTGCGAGATCTTGTTGTGATGCGCCCACAGGCTCTGATGGACGTCGTAGAGGAATTTGCCGGGATCGTCGAAGCGGCGCGCGAGATCGTCCATGACGCCGGCGTCGAGCATCTCGGCGGCGCTGTATCCCTGCCGCAGCAGCTCGGTCGTGCGCTCGAACAGCGTGAGCATCATCTCGTGCTCGACCGCGACGTCCTTGCGGCGCACGGCTGGGCCGTAGCTCGGCACGTAGAGCGTCGCGTCGTCGCCGATCTCGAGCAGCCGGGCGAGCGAATCGACGCGCCCGCCGAGCCAGCCGCCGCCGAACCAGTCGAGCTCGGGATCGACGAGCGGCGACACCGCGTCGCCCACCGCGATGATGTCCGCGTCCGTGAAATGGACGTAGACGTCGCCGTCGGTGTGCGCCTCGATCAGGTAGCCGATCTCGACGTTCTCGCCGCCGAGCTCGAGCGTGCGGCGGTCGCGCAGCGTCTCGGTCGGCCGCGCCGCGGTGGGAACCGGCTCGCGGTAACGGTCCTCGTCGCGCAGGTAATAGCCGTGCGTCAACCGGAAACGCGTCTTCTCGTGCGCGACGATCGTCGCGCCGCGCGCGCCGAACGTCTCGTTGCCGCCGATCTGGTCGAGGTGCCAATGGGTATTGATCACGGTATCGACGCGTCCGCCGCCCGGCAGCGATTCGAGCGCTTCGACGAGCGCTCGGGTCTCGCCGGGGGCTCCGCTGTCGACGAGCGTCTGGCCTTCCGCAGTCGCGCGGACGAGCACGTTGCCGCCTAGACCCGAGACGAGCGAGAACGGGCCGCGCAGGCCCGTCACGGCGCGCTCGGCCGAAAGCGCTCGGCGCGGCCAGCCGGGCAGGAGGCCCGCGAGCAACGCGCCGAAGCCCGCTAGCAGCACGGCTCTGCGTTTCGTGCGCGGCGCGCGAAGGGTCGCTGCTTCGCTCACGTGTGCCGGTTTCGAGTCGTTGGACGTCATCAGAAGCCGGCGACCTCGCCGGTGCTGTTCGCGAAACGGTCGAGCTCGAAGCCGACCTTGTTCAGCACGGTCAGATGCAGATTCGCGAGCGGCGTGCGCTCGGGAAGCTCGATGTGCCTTCCGCCGTTCAGCGTGCCGGCGCCGCCGCCGACGAGAATGATCGGCAGCGGATAGTTGTTGTGCCGGTCGCTGTTGCTCATGTTCGAGCCGTACATCAGCATCGAGTGATCGAGCAGGCTGCCTTCGCCGTCCGGCGTCGCGGCGAGCTTCGCGACGAATTCCGCGAAGCGCTCCATGTGATAGCGCTGGATGCGCACGAGCTTGCGGAGGCGCTCGAGGTCGTTCGCGTGGTGCGACAGCGGATGGAACGCGTCCGGCACGCCGATGAAGTTGTACGTGCGGTTCGTGCCTTCGGCGACCATGATGTACGACACGACGCGCGTGAGATTCGCCTGATACGCGAGCGCGATCAGGTCGAACATCAGTTTGACCTGCTCGTCGAACGAATCGAGCTCGCCGACCGGCGCCTCGGGCAGCTCGATGCCGGATAGGTCACGCTGCTCCGCCCGCTCGACGCGCCGCTCGACCTCACGGACCGTGTCGAGATACTGGTCGAGGATCACGCGGTCGCCGTGGCCGAGCACGCGCTTGAGCTCGTTCGTCCGCTCGGCGACGAGATCGAGGAGGCTGCGAGTCTGCCGCGAGACCGCCACGCGCTCCTCGGGCGTATCGCCCTCGCCGAACAGACGCATGAAGACCTTGCGCGGATTGAACTCCATCGGCAGCGGCGACGTCTCGTTGCGGAACGAGAGCGTCGAGCTGTAGTAGCAGCCGCCGCTGCCGGCCGCGCACGCCGCGGCTTGCACCGGCGTCTCCGCCGCGACCTCGAGCGAGGGCAGGGGCGTTTCCTGACCGATGCGGCTCGCGATGATCTGGTCGACCGTCGCCGCCATCTTCGCGCCGGTCGCGCTCGTGTCCGGGCGCACGCCGGAGAGCCACGTCGCAGGCACGAGCGTATGCACCGAGTTCGCCGCGGCTTCGTTGTCGAGATTCGCGAACGAGACGAGCTGACGCTTGAAGGGCTCGAGCGGCTCCAAGATGTGGCTCAGCTTGAAATCGTCCCCGGCGCCGCTCGGCGTCCAGTGATCCATCGCCGCGCCGTGCGGGGTATTCGCCATGATCGCGCCGTGCGGCAGGTAGAAGAATCCGACGCGTAAGTTGGGCCGAGCCTCGGTCTTCGCAAGTGCCGTCGCCGCCGGGATCATCGCATCGAGAAGCGGCAGGCCGATCGCGACGCCGGCGCCGCGCAGCACCGTGCGGCGCGATAGATGTTTCTTCGTCAGATACATCGCTGCACCCTGCTAGTCGCCGCGCGATACCGGACGAGCGGCCGCGGCGAGCTCGGCTTCGGTGAGCTCACCGTGGGCCGGCGCCTGCATCCGGAACACCGCGCTGCTCACGATCCCGGCGATGATCGCCGAGAACCGATAATCCTGCGCCTCGGCGCGACGGACGATCTCGCGCACCTGCGGCATGTCGAAGTGCTCGAGCTCGCGCCCGAGCGCGTACATCATGAGCCGCTCCGTGAGCGCCTGCACGAGCTGATCCGGCCGCTCGAGCAGCGCCTCGCGGAGCTCCACGGGGCCGTCGATCTCGGCGCCGCCGGGCAGCACCGTGCTCGCGTCGATCGGCGCGTTCGCCTCGCGATCGATATCGCGCCACTCGCCGATCACGCTGAAATTCTCGAGCGCGAGGCCGTACGGATCGATCACGCCGTGGCAGCTGTTGCACGATGCGCTCTCGCGATGGCGCTCGAGCCGCGCGCGGATCGTCGTCGGCTTCTCGCCCGCGGGCGTCGTCAGATCGGTCTCGACGTTCGGCGGCGGCGGGGCGGGGGGAGTGCCCATCAGCTTCGAGAGCACCCACGCGCCGCGCAGCACCGGCGAGGTGCGATCGCCGTACGACGTGCGGAGCAGCACGGCGCCCTTGCCGAGCAGGCCGAAGCGGCGCGGATCGTCGAGCTCGACGCGGCGGAACTGCGGACCGAGCACGCCGTCGACGCCGTAATGCCGCGCGAGTCGCTCGTTCAGGAACGTGTGCTTCGCGGTCAGCAGCTCGAGCACGCTGCGATCCTCGAGGAGCACGCTCTCGAGGAACAGCTCGATCTCGGTCTCGAAAGCGCGTCTCAACGCTGGATCGAACACCGGAAACAGGTTTCGATCCGGCTCGACCGCGTCGAGGTCGTCGAGGTCGAGCCACCTCAACGCGAAATTCGTGACGAGGCTGCGCGCCTTCGGATCGGCGAGCATCCGCTCGACCTGCGCGTCGAGCACGCCGGGTTTGCCGAGGTCGCCCGCTTCGGCGAGCCGAAGCAGCTCGTCGTCCGGTCCGCGGCTCCACAGGAAGAACGAAAGCCGCGATGCGAGCTCGATGTCGCTCAGCGCGAACTCCGACGTCGCGTCCTGCTGCGGCACGATCGTGCGATACAGGAAATCGGGGCTCGCAAGCACGGCTGCGACGACGTGCTCGATGCCTTCGTCGAAGCCGCCGGGCCCTTCGCGCCCGAGCTCGAAGAACGGCATCAGGCGATCGATATCGCTCTGCTCGACCGGACGGCGGAACGCGCGGCGCGCGAGATGCGCGACGATCCGCTCGGCGCAGGCGCGCTCTTCCTCGATCGACTCGGGCTCGCAGACGAAGATCTTCTCGCGGCTCGGCGTGCGCGAGAGGCCCGTCACGGCGAACGGCCCGTCGATCTTGACGCCGCCGATGATCCGCGGCACGCGTTGCTCGCCGGTGTAGTTGAAGCCGCCGTACGGCGTGAAGCCGTAGATCAGCTCGTCGGTCGCGGCACGTGCGCGCTCGATGAACGTCACGACGACCTCGTGCGTGCCGGCCTCGACCTCGACGGGAATGTCCGTGAAGCGCGCCATGATCGCCGCCCGCGCGGCCGCGCCGCCGCGATCGACGAGGCGGAGATCCTCGGGGCCGCCCAGGCGCTCCCGGAAGACCTCGCGGCGGTCGATCAGCACGACGACCGTGTGCTCGGTCTCGATGGAGCGCGGATAGAGCCCGACGTCGAGATCGGTCAGCGTGATGCGGTACGTGCCGTCGGCCGGGAAGCGGTGCGTGAAGCGCATGCCGCCGCGCGTGCCGAGCGGCAGGCCATCGACGTATTCGTCCTGATCGTCCGACGGGGGAGGGTAGTACGCGCTCGACATCTTCGGGTTCGGCGTGCCGACCGCGAGCCGCGCGATCGTGCGTGCCGCGGAAACGTACTGCTCGAGGAAGGTCGGCGACACGCTGAGCGCGGCGGCGATATTCGTGAAGCCGTCGACCTCGATGTCCGCGGGCAGCATTTCCTCCGCGTCGATCTCGACGCCCAAGAGATCCTCGACGGCGGCCGCGTACTCGCTGCGATTCAGTCGATGGATCGGGACGTGGCCCGCGCGACGCGTCGGCGGCGCGGAATCGATCGACGTCTCGAGGAACGCGATGAGGTCGTCGAGCCGTTCCTCGCCGGGATGCGGGCTGCCGGGCGGCGGCATCAGGCGGCCGCGGAGCTTGCGGATCGCGGCCTCGAACGTCGCCGCGTGCTCGGGGATCGCGTCCGGCCCGAGCCCTTCGAAGCTCACACCGGCGGTGTAATCGAGCGCGTTATGACACTCGACGCAATAACGCTCGATGACCGCCCAAGCGTCTCCGGTCTTGGCTCCCGGAGCGCGCGCCAAATGAATGCCGACGGCGGCGGCCGCGGCAACGGTGCCCGCCGCGAGCAGGCCGTAAGAACGCTTCATAGCGAGAGGATAGGAGGAACCGTCCGGGTCAGTCCAGAAGCCTAGGCGGCTGCCCGCACGGGAAGGCTGCGAGACCGGAAACGAAACGCGCGGGCGGCGGAAAGGGCCAGCCGCCCGCGCTCTCGACTGGACTGCGGCCGGCCGGCCGCGTCACTGCGCAGAGATCAGTTCAGCACGCGGAACTCGACGCGGCGGTTCAGCGCGCGGCCCGACTCGGTGGAGTTGTCCGCGATCGGCTGCGATTCGCCGTATCCGCGCGCGATGAGGCGCGAAGCGGCGATGCCCTGGCTTACGAGGAAATCGCGAACCGCTTCCGCGCGCCGCTGCGAAAGCTCGAGGTTGTACTGATCGCTGCCGCTGCTGTCGGTGTGGCCGGCGATCTCGGCGCGCAGGTTCGGCTCGCCGCGTAGCGCCTCGGCGACCCCGAGCAGAATCTCGCGCGCCTCCGTCGTCAGCGTCGCCGAGTTGAACTCGAAGTTCACGCCTTGGAGACGGAGGGTCTGCTGCGTGGTCTGGACGACGCAGCCGCGATTGTCCGTCGCGAGCCCGGCGAGCGTATTCGGGCACTGATCGATCTGATCGGGAACGCCGTCGCCGTCGCTGTCGGTGATCTCGGCCGGAACGTTGACCGTCTCCCGCACGACGCGCTCGCGGACGACCTCGCGCTCGACGACCCGGCGGCCGAGCGGAACGGTGACGCCGAGACCGATACGCCACTCGTTCATGCCTTCATTGGCGGGCGTCTCGTACTCGTCCCGGACGTAGCGCGCCTCGCCGCGCACGCGGACGCCGCCGCTGCCGAGCCCTTTCGTCATGAAACCGAGCCCGACGTTACCGATCGCGTCGGTATCGTCGTTCGCCTCGAGCAACGCGTCGTTGCGCACCAGGCCGGCGCCGAAGATCACGAACGGCGTCGTTCTGTCGCCGCCGAGGAACTTGTAGCCGACGTCGAGGCTCGCGCCGTACTGATAGTGATCGGTCACGCCCGCTTGGCCGGCATCGATCTGGTTCACGAAAGTCTGCGCTTCCCAGAACCAGCGATCCGTCCACTGACGCCCGTACGCGATCGCGAGGCCCCTGCCGTCCCGGCCGACATCGCGATCGCGATCGACCGACAGGTAGTACGGCAGCACGGACAGATAGCCTTTCGACTCGGTGCGCGTCTCGGATTCACTGACCGAGTCGTCCTGTGCCGTGGCGAGATTCGCCGCGAGTGCGCCTGTGAGTAGAGTCAACGGAGCGACAAGCTTCGACATCGATTTCCCTTTCCTGTGTTCGTCCAGAGGACCGCATGGAGGCGCGTTGCCCGGGGAGGAACCGGGCCGGTGTCGCGAATCGACGACACGTCTAGACGCCCTCCGAACCGTGTTGTTGTAAGAAGACAACATGCTTCCGATAACGGAAGTAACGTTAGCGAATGCAAGGAACGAGCGCAACGCTTGTGCGAAGGAGAATCGTTTTGCGGGGCGAGGAAGAGCGCGTCCGCGCTCGAGGCGTCGAAACTCGTCGGGCGGCCGAGTCGACGGAAGGGAGCCGACGAGGTCCGTTCGACTTCGACCGACGGTAGGGATTACCGATCGAGATTACGGAGCGCGGCGGATGTCGCGTTAGACTAGCGTCCCGCATGACCGCGTTCAGCCTCAACGAGTTCTATCAGCGCAATCGCCGCGTCGTCATCTGGGCGATCCTTTTCGGATTGCTCTGGCTGCTGCGGGATTTCTTCGGCGTCGTCTTCCTGACCTTCGTGCTCGCGATCATCGCCGCGCCGATGGCCGCGTTCGGCGTTCGCAAGCTGAGGCTGCCGCATTGGCTCGCGTTGACGCTCGTATACGTGCTGTTCCTCGTCGTGCTGGTCTCGTTCATCCGCTTCGTCGTGCCGAGCGTCGCGTCGGAGGTGAACCGCATGATCGAAAACCTCCCGACGACCGAGACCCGTCTGATCGAGATGAAGAACCGGCTCGTCGAGCGCTATCCGTCGTTCCGCGAGCCGCTCGCCGGGTTCATGCGGAGCGCGCTGACGGACGACGTCGTCGCGACGATCGACCGCCGCCTCGCGAACGAGCGTGCCCGTCTCGGCATTTCGGATGCCGATATCGACGAGGTGCTGGAGGAGGGCGGCGAGGTTCCGGACACGCTCGCCGAGTACTGGAATCGGCGCGACCAGCTCTACCTGAATGCGCTCGTCACGGAGCAGTTCCAGCGGGTCCGCGAATACGCGCCCGCGGTGATCAACATGCTGTACCGCGCGACGGCGACGACGCTGATCGCGCTTCTCTTCAGCTTTCTGATTCTCGTCGACTCGAACCGCATCAAGCGGGGCATCACGCAGCTCAAGACGTCGCGGATCGGAGATTTCTACGACGAGGCCGCGCAGCCGATCGCGCGGTTCGGCATCCTCGTCGGCCGCGCGATCGAGGCCCAGGCGTGGATCGCGGTGCTGAACACGACGCTGACGCTCATCGGGCTACTTCTGCTCGATATCCCGCTCGTCGCGATGCTGTCCATGATCGTCTTCGTCTGCAGCTTCATCCCGGTGCTCGGCGTTTTCCTGTCGACGACCCCGATCGTGCTCGTCGCGCTGAACGCCGGCGGTCCGGCGCTCTCGCTCGCCGCGATCGGCATGGTCGTCGCGATCCACGCGTTGGAAGCTTATTTGCTGAACCCGCTGATCTACGGGCGGCATCTGCGGCTGAACCCGGTGCTGACGCTGATCATCCTGTACGTCGGCTACCACCTGTTCGGCCTGTGGGGCATGCTGCTCGGCGTGCCGGTCGCGCGCTATTTCATTCACGACGTGCTCGGCATTCCGTTCAAGGAACGCGAGGCGCCGGCGGCGTAGGGCGCCGATTCGGTCGCGTTCCGTGCGCGAGCCGCGGACACCTCTCCCGGCGGTCGCGAAGCGCTGCGCGAGCCGTGCCGTCAGGGGCCGTACCCGTGGCTGCGGATGATCTCGCGCGCTTCCGGGCCTTGCACGAACGCGGCGAATGCGCGCACGCCGGGTGTGTCCTTGAGCAGCACCGCTTCCTGCGCGATCGGCTCGTGCAGCGAGTCCGGCACGAGCCAGTAAGAGCCGGGAATCTTGGGCTCCTGCCGTGCGAGCTGGGCCCAGGCGACGAAGCCGAGCTCGGCGTTGCCGGTCGCTACGAACTGGTACGCCTGTCCAATGTCCTGGCCGCGCACGATTCGCGACTGCAAGTCGTTCCATAGGCCGCGCGCAACGAGAACATCGCGCGCCGCCGCGCCGTATGGCGCGAGATCCGGGTTCGCAATGGCGAGAAAGCGGAAAGTTCCGGCTTCGAGAACTCGGCCGTCCTCGTCGACGTAACCCGGCAGCGGGCTCCACAGCGCGAGCCGTCCCATCGCGTAGCGAAATCGCGAGCCGGGCACGATCAGGCCCTGTTCCTCCAGCAGCCGGGGACGCTCGTCGTCGGCCGCGAAGAAGGCGTCGTACGGCGCGCCGCTTCGGATCTGCGCGTACTGGCTGCCGGTCGATCCGAAGCTGGCCACTACCCTGTGCTCCGAGAGCTGCTGGAATCTTTCGATCAGCGCGTCCATCGTCGCGGCGAAATTCGTCGCGACGGCGATTCTGACCTCGTCGGCGGCAACATGCGCAGCCGATAACGCGAGGGCGAGAGCAAGGCACACCGCACCGACGCGCTTCGAGATCATCGTCGAATTTTGCTTGCCGGCGTTCACTCCGAAGCGAAGCGGGACGTGGCGAAATTCAAGCCAAGAATATCCGCGGCGCAGTATACGCACGACTACTGCGCACGTGCGATGGGCTTCGCAGCCGCGGGCTCGGACGGAACGGCTACTCCGTGTCGCCCGTATCTTGCGTCGGCGCTTGACGCGATGGCTCCGCGCTCTGCTCTTGCCGCGCGGGCCGATCCTGCGCGCGTGGCTCCTGCGACTCTTCTTCGGCTTCGACCTCTTCGGCCTCGGCGACGGCGGTCTCTTGCGGTCGCGCGAGCAGCGCGTCGATGACGTGGACGCGGAGGTTACCGGCGACGAGATCGGGCTCGACGACCGACGCGTCGCCGACCGTGAAGCGATCGCCTTCGACGTCGACGCTCACGGTATCGCCGTCGACCGTCAGCGCCTCGCCGATGTTGCCCGCCATCGTGCGGTCGAGATCGTCCGCGACGATATGCGCGCGAAGCATCCGGATCAGCGCCTCGCGGTTCTCGGGCGCGAGCAGCTCGTCGCGCGACACGCCGGTCGCGTCGAAGGCCTCGTCGGTGGGCGCGAAGACCGTGTACGGCGTTTCGCCGGTCAGCGCGTCGTCGAGGCCGACGGCTTTCAGCGCGTCGACGAATATCGAGAGGTCGTCGCGTTCCGCCGCGATCTCGTCGAGGCGTTCCGGTCGCCCGGGAGCGGGGGGCTCGTCGTCGAACGTCGCGGCCGCACGCGCTTCGGGCTCCGTAGGCTCGTCCAACGTCTCGTCGGCGGGCGCGGGCTCGCCGGCCTCGGCGACGCGCGCCTCTTCGCCGGCCTCGGGGCCGGCCGGAACCCCGGTGCGCGCGGCCTCGGCGACCCGCGCCTCGACCTCCGCGGCGCGATTCAGGTTCTTCGCGGGCCAGAAGCGCGCGCCGGTGACGTCGACTTGCGCCATCAAGCCGCCCCCTGCTACGCGAAAGGCGCGAATGCCGCCGAGGAACGGCTCCTCGGCGGCGACGCCGCCCGTTCCCGCCGCGGCCTGCGCGGCGAGCAGGCCGTCCCACTCACCGGAGACGAAGCTCTCGTACGTGTCTCGGTCGCGGAAGAGCAGCACGAGTCGATAGCTTTCGAAGCCGGCGCCGAGCCCGATGCCTCCGGAGCCGAGCCGCATGAAGGTCACGTCGTCGCCGTCGTGCGAGCGCGCGACGCCGGTGCCGCCGGCGCCCGTCAGGAGCATCCCACCCTTCGTCGTCGCGAACACCGCGTGACCGTAGGCCTGCTCCATGAGCTCCGCCGCATTGGCGCTGTCTCGGCGCAGCCGCCTGAGCGCATCGTCCGCCATGTCGATCAGCTCCGCGCGCCGCTCGACGAGATCCGGGTCGTCACGCTTCGAGCGCGAGCGTGTCCGCGCGTCGCGGTCTCCGCGCTCGACGGCGGTCTCGTCGTCACGATCCGTGGTCTGAGCCGCGGCCGTGCTCAGGCCGAACGCCGAGACCACGGCGATCATCAGGGCGCGCATCGCTCTCGTCGTCATGACGCAACACTCCTCGCCTCGACGTGACGACTTCGAGACGCAAGCGGCGTGCCAAAGCGCGCGCGGCGACTGCGTCGTTAGCAAGATTGAGAAAAACGCCCGGCGCTGCGACTCAGACGTCGGGCGGCCCCGTGATCGCCTCTTGCGGCTCGCGGGCGTGCGTCGTCGCCGCGGTGATCTGCCGCTCGATCATGCGGCGCACGCGCGGCGGCTCCGGACCGATGTGGAGCGCGCGCAGCTGCTCGACGATCGCGGCGTCGTCGTGGGTCACGCGTTGATTCTGCCGCACGTAATCGAGCCACGTCGGCGATTGGTAACGCTCGATCCAAACCTCGGGCTCGGCGAGATCCCGCAGCAGCTGCCAGCGCCGCGCGCCGTCGCGCAGACGAATGCGCCGGCGCTCCGCCATCAGCGTCAGGAATTTCAGGATGTCGCTCTCGCGGATCCGGTACTCCACGTTCACGACGATCGGGCCGCTGCGAGGCTGAATCTCGAGCGCGACCTCGGGCTCTTTCCAGCGTGCGAGCGGATCGAGGTTCAGCGTCTCGGTCTGCTGCACCGCGAAGCGGCGCCCGAGCACGACGTTCGCGAGCGTGATCACCGCCGACATCGCGAGCGCCGCGGACAAGCCGTAACGCTCGGTCGCGATACCCCAGATCCAGCTCCCCAAGGCGATGCCGCCGAACGTCACCACCTGATATTGCGACAGCGCGCGTCCGACGACCCAGCGGGGCGCGGATGTCTGCACCGTGGAGTTGAACGTCGCGAGCGCCAGCACCCACGACGCGCCGCAGAGCATCATCGCGATCAGGGTGACGATGAGCCACGTGCTCACCGCCGTCAGCACGGTGGCGCCGCCGAAGACGATCAGCGCGGCGCGCACGATCCATTCGTTGCGCAGGCTTCTGCGCAGCCACGGCGACGCGAATGCGCCGCCGACCGCGCCGACGCCGAACGCGCCGAGCAGCAAGCCGTACGTGATCGGACCGCCCGCGACGAGATCGCGCGCGACGAGCGGCATCAGCGCGGCGATCGAGCTGGCGCCGAAGCCGAACACGAAGCCGCGCAGCAGCGTCGCGCTGATGATCGGCGACATCGCGACGTAGCGGATGCCGGCCGCGATCGCCGTGCCGAGCCGCTCGCGCGGCAGGAGCCGCGGCTCGGGAGCGGGCCGCCAGCGTGCGAGCACGCCGATGATGCCGATATACGTGAGCGCGTTGACGGCGAACGCGACGGCCGCGCCGAACGCGGCGACGATCAGGCCGCCGATCGCGGGGCCGACGCTGCGCGCGATGTTGAACCCCATGCTGTTCATCGCGACGGCGGTCGGCAGGTCCTCGCGCGGCACCATGCGCCCGACCGACGATTGCCACGCCGGCCCGTTGAACGCCTGTCCGCAGCCGATCAGGAACGTGAGGAGCAGCAGCAGCCACGGCGTGACGAGATCGAGGAACGCGGTCGCGGCGAGGACGATCGACACCGCGAGCATGAAGACCTGCGCCGCGAGCATCACCTGTCGCCGATCGAAGTTGTCGGCGAGCGCGCCCGCGATCAGCGCGAACAGCACGATCGGCAGCGACGTCGACGCCTGCACGAGCGTGACCATCTCGGCCGATGCCGCGAGCTGGAGCATCAGCCACGACGCGCCGACGGTCTGGATCAGCCCGCCGAACTGCGAGACGACGTTCGCGATCCAGACGTTGCGAAAGATCGCGTGACGGAAAGGAGAGAGGGCCGACGCGCGCGGCTCACGCGCCGCGTCGGTCGGCCCTCGTTCGTCGTTGCCGATGACGCGGCCCTCGTCGGAGGGCCGCCGATTCGGTGTGTCGATCGCTTACTCTTCGGCCGGTTCGAGGCGATAGATGCTGGTCGGCTGGCCGTACTGGCTCTCGGTGAGGATGTAGAGGAAGCCGTCCGGCCCCGTGCGCACGTCGCGGATGCGGTACTCGCCGGCGAGCAGCTGCTCGCGGTTCGTCACGATCTCGCCGTTCAACGAGATGCGCACGAGCTGCTGACCGGAAAGGCCGCCGACGAACGCGTTGCCGCGCCAGTTCGGGAATTCGTCGCCGGTGTAGAACGTGAGCCCCGAGATGCCGATCGACGGCACCCAGAACGCGGCCGGCTGCTCCATGCCTTCCTTCTCGCGGCCGCGATGCAGCATCGTGCCGGTCACGTAGTTCATGCCGTAGCCGATCACCGGCCAGCCGTAGTTCGCGCCCTTGCGGATCACGTTCAGCTCGTCGCCGCCCTGCGGGCCGTGCTCGTTCGACCACAGCACGCCGGTATCGGGATGGAACGCGAGACCCTGCGGGTTGCGGTGACCGTAGCTCCAGATCTCGGGCAGCGCGCCCTCACGGCCGACGAACGGGTTGTCCTGCGGCACGCGGCCGTCGTCGTGCAGCCGCACGATCTTGCCCTTGTGCGTGTCGAGCTGCTGCGCCGGATGGTCCTCGACGTTCTCCATGAAGCCGGTCGCCGTGAAACCTTCCATCCGGTCGCCGATCGACAGGTACAGGTAGCCTTGACGATCGAACGCGATGCGCCCGCCGAAATGGCCGGGACGATCGTTCCACGCCTCGGCGACGAAGATCTCCTCGACGTTCTCGAGCCGATCGTTGACGAAGCGAGCGCGGCTCAACGCCGTCGTGCCCGTGTTGTTCGGGCCCGGCTTCGCATACGAGAGATAGATCAGCCGGTTCTCCGCGAAGTTGGGATGCAGCACGACGTCGTGCAGGCCGCCCTGGCCGGACGCGCGCACCTCCGGCACGCCGGGCACGGGATCGGGCAGGAGCTTGCCGTCGCGGATGATGCGCAGGCGCCCCGGACGCTCGGTCACGAGCATGTCGCCGTCCGGAAGGAACGCGATGCTCCACGGGTTGCGCAGGCCTTCGGCGACGGTGACCACCTTGAAGTCGTGGCCCGGCGGGCCCGGGGGCTGCGCGTCGGCGATGCCGAGCACGAGGCTCGCGCACGCGCCGAGCGCGGCCGCGAGCATGGATCGAGCTCGCGGCCGGTGAAGAAGCGAGTGCGGTGTTGTTGTCATTTGTCGGGTCCTCATCGATTCGACCGGCCGGGAAGGAGCAGCGAGCCCGGCCAACGGTTCCCGAGTTTACGTCATTTTTCCCGATCGCGTTGACCGTGCCCGAAAGCCTTCGATAGCGTGTCGACGCCGGGTTTTGGGGCGCGTGATCCGACCGGCCGCTCGGGAGCGCCGGGTCGTCGACGGCGGCGATTCAGAGGGGGCATAGCGACGATGAGCGCAGGCTTCGACGTGACGGGATTCGATCTTCTCCGCATCCTGTGCGGGCTCTATTTCATTCCGCACCTGGTCGTGAAGCTCAGGAACCAGGACTTCGTCAAAGCGTTCATGACGAAGGTGGGTCTCGAGCCCGCGGCAGCATGGCTCTATGCGGCGTTCGCGATCGAGATCGTCGTGACGATCGGGCTTGTCCTCGACGTCCTCACCGTATGGGCGGCGAGTCTCGCGGCCGTGTTTCTTCTCGTCGCCGGCTGGGCGAGCTGGCGACACTCGGAAGGCAAATGGATGTGGAATTTCGGCGGCGCGGAGTATCCCGTGTTCTGGGCGATCTGCTGCGTCGTGGTGGCGATCGAAGCATGAGCGGCGCATGACCGCTCCGCATGCCGAAGGGGTCGAGTGACGACCGATCCCGGAGCCGGGACGACCTCGTCCGGAAGCGGGAAGGCGACGGCGCGCGGATCGGGCGCGACGTGACCAAAACTTAGCAGGACCAACGACTTGCGCAGACGAGCGAGGCTGGCACGCTCGTTGCGTGATCGGCCGCGTGGATATTCCGAGACCCGAGCTCAAGAAACGGAAGCGGATCCGGCGGACGGCGTTCGCCGTCGTCGGCGTGCTCGTCGTCGCGGCGGCCACGCTCGCCGTCGGTAGGCTCGAGCCCGCGGCGCCCGCCGTCGCTCGAGCCTCGCTGTGGATCGACACGGTGCGTGAAGGCGAGATGCTGCGTCAGGTCCGCGGACCGGGCGTGCTGGTGCCGCGAGAGATCCGCTGGATCGCCGCCCAGACCGAAGGCCGGGTCGAGCGGATCCTCGCTCGCCCGGGGGCGACCGTCGCGCCCGATACCGTGCTCGTCGAGCTTTCGAATCCCGATCTGCTGCGGCAGGCCGAGGAAGCGCGCTATCAGCTCGAGGCCGCTCGGGCGGAGCTCGCCGAGGTCGAGCTCAGGCTTCGCAGCCAGCAGCTGGATCAGCGCGCCGCGCTCGCCCGCGCCGAGTCCGAGTACGAGCGTGCGCGCCTCGAGGCGGAGGCGCAGAAGCAGCTGATCGACGACGGCATCGTGTCGATGCTCGATTATCAGCGGTCGGAGCTGCTCGCTCGGCAGCTCCGCACGACGTACGAGATCGAGAAGGAGCGACTCGAGCAGTTCGGCGCGTCGATGGAAGCACAGCTCGCCGCGCAGCGCGCGCGGCTCGATCAGGTCAAGAACGCGTACGAAAGGCGGCTCGAGCAGGTCGAGTCGTTGAAGGTCCGCGCCGGCATTGCCGGCGTGCTGACCGAGATCAACGTCGAGGAAGGCCAGCGCGTCACGCTCGGCGCGAACGTCGCGCGCGTCGCGCGGCCCGACGAGCTGCAGGCCGAGCTGCAGATTCCCGAGACCCAGGCGCGCGACGTCCAGCTCGGCCAGCGCGTCAGCGTCGATACGAGGAACGGCATCGTCGAAGGGCGCGTCGTGCGCATCGATCCGACCGTGCGCGGCGGCAGCGTGCAGGTCGACGTCGAGCTCATCGGCGAGCTTCCGCGCGGCGCGCGTCCGGATCTTTCGGTCGACGGGACGATCGAGATCGAGCGGCTCGAGAACGTCGTCTTCACCGGACGTCCGGTCTACGCGCAGCCGAGCTCCACGATCAGCTTGTTCAAGCTCGTCGAGGACGGCCGCTACGCGGTGCGCGTGCCGGTCGAGATCGGCCGGACGTCGGTGAATGCCGTCGAGATCGTGAACGGGCTCGTGCCGGGCGATCGGGTCGTGCTGTCCGATACGTCGGCGTACGACCGATACGATCGGATTCGGGTGAATTGAAGGCGCCGCGAGCGGCGCGCTGCGAAGGCGAGAGGAGAGTGTCGATGGCGCAGGCAGCAGTGACCGAAGAGACGCGCGATGCGAGCGAGGAGGCGGCCCGGCCGCTGATCAAGCTCGAGGACGTGACGAAGGTCTTCTATACCGACGAGATCGAGACTCACGCCCTTTCGGGCGTTCACTTCGATATCCGCAAGGGCGAGTACGTGTCCATCGAGGGCCCTTCGGGTTGCGGCAAATCGACGCTGCTCTCGATCCTCGGTCTGCTCGATACGCCGAGCGGCGGCCGGTATTGGTTGAACGGCACGCCGGTCGAGGAGCTCGACGCGTCGCAACGGGCGAGGATCCGCAACCGCGAGATCGGCTTCATCTTCCAGGCGTTCAACTTGCTCGGAGATCTCACCGTCTTCGAGAACGTCGAGCTGCCTTTGACGTATCGCACGGGGTTGAGCAAGCAGGAGCGCAAGCGTCGCGTGATGGAGGCGCTCGAGCGCGTGCGCATGGCGCATCGCCTGCGCCACTACCCGTCGCAGCTCTCGGGCGGTCAGCAGCAGCGCGTCGCGGTTGCCCGTGCGCTGGTCGGCAAGCCGTCGATCCTGCTCGCCGACGAGCCGACCGGTAATCTCGATTCGAAGAACGGTCAGGCGGTGATGGCGCTGCTCTCGGAGCTGCACGCCGACGGCGCGACGATCTGCATGGTCACGCACGATCCGCGTTATGCGGACTACGCGGAACGCAAGATCCACATGTTCGACGGACGGATCGTCGACGAGGAGACCTTGCATCGGCTCCGCGAGGAGGAGGACCGGCAGATCGCCGAGCAGGCGCGCAGCGCGCGGCGGTAGTCCGCTGCTCGAAGGCAGCGACTCTTCATCGCGCCGCCCGCGGCCGCGGCCTTATACTCGGCCGCATGATTGAGTTGAGCTATTCGCTGCTCGTCACGGTCGTGATCGCTGCCGCGCTCGTCGGCTACTGGTACGACAGCATCCGTGCCCGCGAGACGGCGAACCGCATCGCGGCCGACGCGTGCGAGCGGCGTTCCTTTCAGTTTCTCGACGGCACGGTCGCGCTGGTCTCTCTCAGGCCTCGGATCGGCCGTCATCAGGGGGTTTGCTTCGAGCGCACGTATACCTTCGACTACACCGTCGACGGCATGCTGCGCGCGAGCGGCTTCGTGATCCTGCTCGGTCAGGACCTGCAGCATGTCGGCTTCCACGGCGGCGCCGCGTGACGGCTACGAGGGCCGACGGGTGCCGCAAGCGACGGCGCGGCGGTCGAAGCGTCGCTGGCCGAGCGCTCGCGGAAATGCGTAAATGGTCTCGGCAGCGCAACAGGAGCGTCCAATGAGCGAGAATCGCTTTACCCCGGCCGTGATCTATCGGGACCCGAAGGCGGCGATCGAGTGGCTCGAGCGTGCGTTCGGATTCGAGCGCACGATGCTGATCACGTCTCCCGACGAGGAGCGCGTGCTGCACGCGGAGATGAGCCTGGGCGGCCGCGGGCGCATCATGATCGCCGGGGAGTGGAGCGAACGGACGCGCAGTCCGAAGGCCGCCGGCCTCAACACGCAGCTGGTCCACGTGGAGCTCGACCGGGACATCGACGCGCACTGCGATCGAGCCCGCAAAGCGGGCGGCGTGATCGTGCAGGAGCCTGAGGATCAGTTCTACGGCGCGCGCACGTATCGCGTGCTCGATCCCGAAGGGCATGTTTGGACGTTCTCGCAGAGCGTGCGCACGGTATCGCGGGCCGAGGCCGAGAAGGCGATCGGCGCGAAGATTTACGCCAAGGACTGGGCGTAGTGCGCGCTACCCGCCGGCCACCGCGCCGATGACGATGAACGGCTCGTCCCCGCGCGCGATCGCGTCGGGTAACGGCGCATCCGGGGATTCGTGCGAGACGTCCTCGGCGCACGCGAAGAAGCGCACGAGCGGACGGCGCTTTCTCGTCGCGTGGTCGCGGATCGTGCCGCACAGCATCGGATAACGCGCCTCGAGCGCATCGAGGATCGAACGCTGCGTGACCGGCGCGTCGACGGCGAGCAGGACCTCGCCGTCGACGCCGGCCAGCGTTCGAAGATGCTGCGGAAGGACGACGCGGATCATCGGATCGTCTGCACTTCGACGGACAGCACGGGCGGCAGATCGCGAACGATCGGCGCCCAGGTGTCACCGCTGTCGGGGGAAACGTACACCTGCCCGCCGGTCGTGCCGAAATAGATGCCGCACGGATCGAGCAAGTCGACGGCCATCGCGTCGCGCAGCACGTTCACGTAGCAGTTCTCTTGCGGAAGCCCCTTCGTCAGCGGCTCCCATTCGTGGCCGCCGGTGCGGCTGCGGTAGACGCGGAGCTTGCCGTCCGGCGGATAGTGCTCCGAATCGCTCTTGATCGGCACGACGTAGATCGTCTCGGGCTCGTGCGCGTGCACGTCGATCGGAAAGCCGAAATCGGTCGGCAGGTTGCCGCTCACCTCGTACCACGTCGCTCCGCCGTCGTCGCTGCGCATCACGTCCCAATGCTTCTGCATGAACAGCGTATCCGGGCGCGACGGATGGAACGCGATGCGATGCACGCAGTGACCGACCTCGGCCTCCGGATTCGGGATGAACTGCGAGACGAGACCGCGATTGATCGGGCGCCACGTCTTGCCGCCGTCGTCCGTTCGAAACGCGCCGGCCGCGGAGATCGCGACGAAGATCCGCTCGGGATCGTTCGGGTCGAGCACGATCGTGTGCAGGCACATCCCGCCCGCGCCCGGTTGCCACTGCGGACCCGATTCGTGACCGCGCAAGCCGGCCAGCTCGCGCCACGTCTTGCCGCCGTCGGTCGACTTGAAGAGCGCGGCGTCCTCCACGCCGGCGTAGACGACGTCCGGATCGTGGGGCGACGGCTCGAGATGCCACACGCGCTTGAACTCCCACGGATGCTGCGTGCCGTCGTACCACTGATGCGTCGTCAACGGCCTGCCAGTCTCGGGTGACGTGTCGTAGACGAACTTGTTGCTCTCGCCTTTCGGCATCACGAACTCGCCGGTGTCGGGATTCATGCCCGCGTTCTCGACCCAGTCCTCGCGCGGCGTGCCGGGCTGCTCCCACGTTTTGCCGCCGTCGTTCGAGCGCTGGATGACCTGGCCGAACCAGCTCGACGACTGCGACGCGTAGATGCGATCCGGGTCGGCCGGCGAGCCCTTGAGGTGATAGATCTCCCAGCCGGCGAAGTGGGGGCCCGAGACCTTCCAATCCTTACGTTTCCCGTCCGCCGTCAGGATGAAGGCGCCTTTCCTCGTGCCGACCAGGACTCGAATCGTTGCCACGTGCGTCTCTCCTCGTAATGGGCCTTTCGCGTCCTAGTCGAACGGCGGTCGGCGAAATCTACATTCCGGCGTCTGCGACCTGATCGAGCGCCTCGAGGAGCGCGGCGACGTCGTCGTCCGTCGTGAACGGTCCC
This sequence comes from Gammaproteobacteria bacterium, assembly GCA_017577365.1. Taxonomy (GTDB): domain Bacteria; phylum Pseudomonadota; class Gammaproteobacteria; order Steroidobacterales; family Rariloculaceae; genus ZC4RG20. The sequence continues at coordinate 79,945 of PKRJ01000005.1, forward strand.
GGGCTGATCCGGAGAGTCCCGGCGGGGAACGAGCCGATGGCCTTGTGACAATACGGCGCACAGTGAAGCCCCGGCCGCGTCGCGATGCCGAACGTGTCGTCGAGGATCGCGGCCGCGTCGTTCGGGTCCAGCCCGGCGATGTTGATCGACAGCGCGCCGACGCGCCGCGCGACGTCCGTCGGGCCGTAAATCGTGAAGCGCGAGTCGTCGACGAGCCGCGCGAGGATCGTCTCGAGCACGCGCCGCTCGTGCTCGAGGATCGCGGCACCGCCCATTCTGTCGAGCACGTCGAGCGCGGCGCCGAGCCCCGCGATGCCGACGGTATTCGGCGTGCCGCCTTCGAGGAAATAGGGCAGCACGGGCGGCTGCGTCGGCGACGACGAATCGCCGCCGGTCCCGCCTTCGCGCCACGGCTTGAAGCCCGCGCCGATCGCCGCGGGCGCCGGGCATCGCTCGCCGACGTAGAGCGCGCCCGTGCCCGTCGGCCCGAGCAGCGCCTTGTGGCCGGGAAACGCGACGAGATCGACGCACATCGCCTCGACGTCGATCGGCACTATGCCCGCGCTCTGCGCCGCGTCGAGCAGGAAGAGGGCGCCGTGCTCGCGCACGATCGCGCCGACGCTCGCCGCGTCCTGCACCGTGCCGAGCACGTTCGACGCGTGAGTCATCGCGACGAGGCGCGTATCGGATCTCAGCGCGCGGCGAATGTCGTCGGGATCGACGAAGCCCGCGCCGTCGCAGCCGACGCGGGTCAATTCGATCCGCCCGGAGTCCGCCAATGCTTGCAGCGGTCGGCTGACCGAGTTGTGCTCGAGCACCGTCGTGACGACGTGCGCGGGTCCGTCGCCGAGCACGCCGTGAATCGCGATGTTCAACGCATCGGTGCAGTTCAGCGTGAAGACCAGCCGACGCGGGTCGCTGCCGTTCACGAGGCGCGCGAGCTTCGCGCGTGCGTCGTCGATGATCCGCTCGGCGCGGATCGCCATCCGGTGGCCGCCGCGCCCCGGGTTCGCCGCGTCCTCGGCGAGGAAGCGCGCCATCGCCTCGGTGACCTCGGGCGGCTTCGGGAAACTCGTCGCGGCGTTGTCGAAATAGATCGACGCGCGCTCAGATGCCGACGTATTTCGCATAGACGCTCCGCGCAACGCGGCCTTCGCGCGTGCCCTTGACGATCGCGCGGCCGTCGGTGAACAGCGTGAGCTCGTAACGCCTGCCGTTCTCCGCGATCTCGGCGCGCAGCATGAACCGGTTCGTCGTGACCTTACCGTGCGCCTCGAGGCGCGCGGCGATCTCGGCGAGATCGATGCGGCCTGCGTTTTGGCGATGCGTGAGCTGCACCGCGTCGCGGCCGCAAAGCGTCGTCGTGCCCGAGCCGAGCCGGCCTTCGAGATACTCGAAGCGGCGCTCCTTGCAGCAGGGACACTTGCCCGTTTCGTACGCGCGCGCGACCTTGAGCTGCAGCATCGAGCCGGTCCAGAGATCGAAGCTCAGCATCGTCGGCGTGACGCGGTCGAAATGGCCCGTGAGGATCTTGAGCGCCTCGGCGGCCTCGAAATTCGCGACGATCGCGACGGCAGGGCCGAGCACGCCGACCGTGTCGCACGTCGGCATCGTGCCGGGCGGCGGCGCCTCCTCGAACAGGCATCGCAGGCAAGGCGTCGCCTTGCTTCCCGAGTCCGAGCGCTCCCACGGCGCGTCGCCGCGCTCGGTATGCGGCAGGATGGCAAGCGCGGCGCCCGTCGTGCCGACCGCGCCCCCGTAGACGTAGGGCACGCCGTGCTTTACCGCGTAGTCGTTCGCGAGATAGCGCGTCTCGAAGTTGTCGAGCCCGTCGACGAGCACGTCGGCGCCTTCGGCGTAGCGCTCGATATTGCCGGCATTGAGGTCGTCGACGATCGCATCGACCGTCACATTCGAGTTGATTCGCGCGAGCTTGCGCCGTGCCGCCTCCGCTTTCGGCAAGGCCTCGGCTGCGTCGGCCTCGTCGAAAAGCACCTGACGCTGCAGATTCGTCATCTCGACGAAATCGCGATCGATGATCACGAGGCGCCCGACGCCGGCCCGCGCGAGCATGTCCGCGACGACGGTGCCGAGCGCTCCGCAGCCGAGCACGACCGCGGTCGATTCGGCGAGGCGCCGCTGGCCGTCTTCGCCGAAGCCGGGCAGCAGCATCTGGCGGTGATAGCGGGAGAAATCTCGGCTCATCGTCGCTCGATGGTAGCAGGGATCGAAAAGGCGCGGGCTCGTTGCGGGCTTGCTCTCGTTCGTCGATCGGCAACGAGCCGTTTCGACATCGGCACGGCGGGCGGGAGGCGGCTTCCCCGGGTGCTCGTCCCCTACGGCCCTTGCAACGGCCCCCGGAGCGACGTCAAGCTCGGCGCTCGATGAGCGATCCGTCGCCCGAAGGAAAGCCCCGCAACGTCGCGCCGACGCCCTGCGTGCTGGCCGTCGTCGAGCGCGCCGGCCGGCTGCTGCTCGTGCGCCGTGCGAATCCTCCGGACGAGGGCCTATGGGGCTTTCCCGGCGGACGCGTCGAGCCCGGCGAGCCGCTCGCCGAGGCGGCGATTCGCGAGCTTCGTGAAGAGACCGGCATCGACGCGACGGCGGAGGACGTGCTGACTGCCATCGACGTCATCCGACGCGACGACGGCGGGTCGCTCGCCGATCACTTCGTGCTCGTCGCCGTGCGTTGCCGGTGGAAAGCGGGGGAAGGCGAGGCGGCCGACGACGCGCTCGAGGCGCGCTGGTTCGCGCTCGACGAGATCGACGCGCTCGGCCGCGGCGCGAGCGATCGCGTCGGCGAGGTCGCGCGGCTCGCGCTCGGCCGCAGCGCGTCCAGGGAATGAGTCGACCGGCTCAGATCGGCACTTTGCGATCCGGAAACGCCTTGTGCCAGCGGTTGATGCGCACCTTAGCGCGCAAGCCGTTCACCCAGAACGGATCGTCCTTGAAGATGTCCCGGACTTCCGCCTCGTTCTCGGCCTCGATGATCCAGAGCCCGCCGACCGGCTTGTCGCTCGGCACCTCGCGGAGCGATCCCGGAACGAGCACGCGATCCTTGTTCTTGTCCAGAAACTCGATATGGCTCGGGTACAGCTTCTGGCGAAGCTCGTCGACGCCGGGATGATCCTCGAATTGCACGATGAACAACATGAACGCTCGTCCCTGGTAGGCGCAAGACGGCGGATAGTCTAACCGACGGCGGGAATGCGCAGAGCCGACGGCGAGAGCGCGCTCGAGCGCCGCACGGCGGGCGGCTCGGCGGCCGGGCGTCCCGCTTCCGGGACGCGGCTTTCGCAATCGCGGGACGTATCCGGCGGCTCCGGGCCGTTCGACGCGCGCGGACTCGGTAAGAATTCATAGACTTGGACGATTCCGCGGGGCTGGCATGGGCGTTGCGTCCGCCCGCGGCGAGCGCGGTTGTCGGCGGCACCCACGAGTGGTTCAATCGCCCGAGGGGACGCCCTGCTCGAGGAGAGTGCGATGAGCGCTTTGAAGGCTTTGATCGCCGGCGTGGGTATCGGGATCGCTCCGATGCTCTCTGCCGTGGCGCAGCCGGCCGACGCGCCGGACGTCGTTGCGGCCGACGATTGGGGTGCCGTCGTCGTCGATGTCCATTACGCGAACGCGGAGGAGCTCGCGGCGATTCTCGCCGAGATTCTGCCGGCGGGCGTCGACGTCGTGCCGTACTATCCGACGAACAGCCTGATCTTCTCCGGCAGTCGTGAAGCGCTTCGAGCGCTGCTGGGCGACGATGCGGACGAGAAAAAAGATGACGCGAGCGAGGTCGAGACCGAGGCCGGCCCACCGGCCGCGATCGGGATCACCGCGCACGCTCGATGAGCGGCTCGGTCGGCCGATCTGATTCGTTCCCGTTCGAAGGAGTCTCATGTCCGGCCGTCCACCTCGCATCTTCATCGCCGACGATCAGCGCGACGTGCTCGAGTCGTTGCGGCTGTTGCTGAAGGGCGAAGGCTACGCGAGCGAAACGTACGAGCGGCCCGAGGCGCTGCTCGAAGCGCTCAAGCGGCGCAGCGCGGACGTCGCGCTGATCGATCTCAACTACACGCGCGACACGACGTCCGGCGAGGAAGGGCTGGATCTGATCGGCCGCATCCGCGCGTTCGACGCGACGACGCCGATCGTCGTGATGACGGCGTGGGGCTCGATCGAGCTCGCGGTCGAGGCGATGCGGCGAGGCGCGCAGGATTTCATCGAGAAGCCTTGGGAGAACGCGCGTCTCCTGACGGTGCTGAAGACGCAGGTCGCGCTCGGTCAGGCGCTCAAGCGCTCGAGCGCGCTCGAGGCCGAGAATCGTCAGCTGACGGCCGCGGACAGCGCGCTGATCGCCGAGTCCCCCATCATGCAGCCGGTGCTCGAGACGATCGAGCGCATCGCGCCGTCGGACGCGAACGTGCTGATCACCGGCGAGAGCGGCACCGGCAAGGGGCTCATCGCGCGCATCATTCACGCGAACTCGCGGCGCAGCGATCGCGGCCTCGTGATCGTCAATATCGGCAGCTTGCCCGAGACGATTTTCGAGAGCGAGATGTTCGGTCACGTGAAGGGCGCGTTCACCGACGCGAAGACCGATCGCGTCGGCCGCTTCGAGCTCGCGGACGGCGGAACGCTCTTTCTCGACGAGATCGCGAACATACCGGTCGCGCAGCAGGCGCGCTTGCTGCGCGTGCTCGAGGACGGCGAGTTCGAGAGGCTCGGCTCGTCGCGCACGCTGCAGGTGGACGTGCGCGTGCTCTCCGCGACGAATGCCGACCTCAAGGCCGAGATCGACGCCGGGCGCTTCCGCGCCGATCTCTTGTATCGTCTGAATACCATTCACATCCATGTCCCGCCGCTGCGCGAGCGCGGCGAGGACGTCCTGCGCCTCGCGCAGCATTTCCTCGAGCGGCACGCGCGGCGCTATCGCAGCAAGGTCGACGGCTTCACCGAGTCCGCGCTTTCGGCGCTGCGCCGCTACGGCTGGCCGGGCAACGTACGCGAGCTCAATCACGTGATCGAGCGGGCGGTGCTGATGGCCCGCGGCCGCACGATCGGACCCGCGGATCTCAGGCTCGACGGCGGAGCACCGGGCGCCGAGCATCGTCCGATGACGCTCGAGGCGATCGAGCTCGACGCGATTCGCGCCGCGCTCGGGCGCCACGCCGGTAACGTCGTCGCCGCCGCGCAAGAGCTCGGCGTCAGCCGCTCGGCGCTTTATCGACGCATGGAGAAGTTCGGGCTGTGACGGGCCGTCGCCGACGGCGTCTGAAGTTTCAGCACCGCGTTTTCCTTTTCGTCCTCGCCGCCGCCGCGCCGGCCTGGCTCGCGACGGCGCTGCTGCTCGCGGCCTGGGAAGCGAGCGTCCTGCTGCGCGCGACGATTCTCGTCGCCGTCACGTTCTTCGTCGTCGTCGGCGCGGCAGCCGTTCAGCGTCACGTGGTCTCCCCGTTCCGCGCGCTCGCGAACATGCTCGAGGCACTGCGCGAGGAGGATTACTCGCTGCGCGGGCGAAACGTCGACCCCGACGATGCGCTCGGCGAGGTCATGATCGAGGTGAATCTGCTCGGGCGCATGCTGCAGAGCCGGCGCTTCGGCGAGCTCGAGGCCGGCGTGCTGCTACGGAAGGTCATCACCGAGATCGACATCGCCGTGTTCGCCTTCGACGTCGAGCGGCGGCTTCGATTGATCAATCGGGCCGGCGAAGCGTTGCTCGGCAAGGAGGCCGCGGATCTCTTGGGCCGCACGGCGACCGACCTCGGGCTCGCGGAGCTTCTCGTCGGTCCTTCCGGCCGCATCGTCACGCACGCGTTCCCCGGCGGCGTCGGGCGTTGGGAGGTGCGGCGCCGGCGATTCCGCGAAGGCGGACGCCCGCACCAGCTGCTCGTCATCTCCGACGTGAGCCGTGCGCTGCGCGAAGAGGAGCGGCAGGCCTGGCGGCGCATCGTTCGCGTGATCGGACACGAGCTGAACAGCTCGCTCGCGCCGATCAAATCCATGGCCGCAACGCTGCGGACGCTGATCGCCAAGGATCCTTTGCCCGAGGACTGGCGCGACGACACGCGCGTCGGGCTCACGATCATCCACGACCGCGCCGACGCGCTATCACGGTTCATGGGCGCGTACGCGCGTCTCGCGAAGCTGCCGCCGCCGACGCGGCGCACCGTCGATTTCGGCTCGCTCGTGCGCCGTGCCGCGTCGCTGCAAGGCGATCGCGTCGAGGTCGAGCCTGGCCCGGACGTCGCGATCTCGATCGACGCCGATCAGGTCGAGCAGGTGCTGATCAACGTGATGAAGAACGCCGTGGAGGCGGCCGGCGACGACGGCGCCGTTCGAGTCCGCTGGCGCGAGTCGGACGGCGTGCTCGTCACGGAGATCGAGGACGACGGCCCCGGTATCGCGAGGACCGAGAATCTCTGGGTGCCGTTCTTCACGACGAAGCCGAGCGGCACGGGTATCGGTCTCGTGCTCTCGCGCGAGATCGTCGAGAACCACGGCGGGACGATCACGCTCGACAATCGCGACGGCGCGCGCGGCTGCATCGCGCGCATCGTGCTGCCGCTCGGCTGATCTCGCCGGCGTTGACCGTAGGCACCCGGCGCCGATATATACCGGACGTGAACATACTCTCCGTGTTGGAGCAGACGGCGCTCAGCGTCTGGCTGCGGGAATCGCCCACGATGTGGGGATTCCCGTTCGTCCTGTTCCTGCACACCCTCGGGCTCGGCATCGTCGCGGGCCTCGGCGTCGCGCTGAACCTCTGGGCGCTAGGATGGGCGGAGCGTTATCCCGCCGCGCCGCTGCAACGCGCATTTCCGGTCGCCTTTGCGGGATTCGCGCTCGCGCTCGTCTCGGGCGTGCTGCTGCTCGTCGCCTATCCGACGAAGGCGCTGACCGATCCCGTGTTCTATCTGAAGCTCGTGCTGATCGGCGCGGCCCTCGCGCAGCTCGATTGGCTCCGCCGGCGGCTCTTCGCTGCGCCGTTGGCGGATCGTCCGGCACGGCCCGATCGCTCGATCCGGCTTCTCGCCGGCGTCGCGCTCGCGCTTTGGGCCGGCGCGGTGCTGACCGGGCGCCTGCTCGCGTACACGTACAACTACCTGACGGCGGCCGACCTGATGCAATGATCGACGCGTGGATCGAGTGGATGGCGGCGACGCGGCTGTCGGCGATGATGCTCGACTCCGCCTGGACGTGGCCGCTCGCGGAGACCGTGCATTTCGCCGGGCTCGTGCTGCTCGCCGGAACGGTCGGGCTGTTCGATCTCAGGATCCTCGGTCTCGGCCGCGGCATTCCGCCGGTCGCGATCCATCGACTCGTGCCGTTCGGCGTGCTCGGATTCGTTCTCTTGGTCGCGACCGGGGCGCTGTTCGTCTTCGGCACTCCCGACCAGTACTTCCACAACGCGGCGTTTCGCTGGAAGCTCGCGTTGCTCGGGCTGATGGGCGCGAACGCCGCGTTCTTCTACGCCATGCCGTACCGTGCGCTGACGCGGCTCGGGGCCGACGGCGACGCGCCGCGTAGCGCGAAGGTCTGCGCGGCGCTCTCGTTGACGCTCCTCGCCGCCGTGATGTTCTGCGGAAGGATGCTCACGTTCTTTCGGCCGATCGACGGCGGCTCCTGAAGCCGCCGCTCGCCGGGCCGAAAGCCTACAGGAGCTCCGCGATCTGCACGGCGTTCAGCGCGGCGCCCTTGAGGAGCTGATCGCCGGCGACGAACATCGAGATCGATCGTCCGCTCGGATCGCTCAGGTCCTTGCGGATGCGGCCGACGAGGATCTCGTCGCGGCCCGAGGCGTCGACCGGCATCGGGAAATAATTTCGCTCGACGTCGTCGACGAGCGCGACGCCGGGCGCGTTGCTCAGGCGCTCGCGAACCTCCTCGGGCGTGATCGGCCGCTCGCACTCGAACGTGATCGACACGCAGTGCGCACGCAGCACCGGCACGCGGATGCACGTGGCGCTGACTCGGATGTTCGGGTCGTTGAAGATTTTCTTCGTCTCCTGAATGACCTTCGTCTCTTCCTCGTTGTAGCCGGTAGCGGGATCGATCTTCGTGTTGTGGCTGAAGACGTTGAACGCGTACGGATGCGGCAGCACCTTCGGCTCGTACGGCTGGCCCGCGAGATAGGCGCGCGTGCTCTCGCGCAGCTCCTCCATCGCCGCCGCGCCCGCGCCCGACGCGGACTGGTACGTCGACAGGATCAGCCTGCGGACCGGGTTCTCGCGATGGATCGGCCACAGCGGCGTGATCGAGATGATCGCCGCGCAGTTCGGGTTCGCGATGATCCCCCGATGCGAGCGGATCGCGTCCGCGTTGATCTCGGGCACGACGAGCGGCACCGTGGGGTCCATGCGAAACGCGGACGAGTTGTCGACGACGACCGCGCCGCGCTCGACGGCGATGGGCGCGAACTTGCGCGACGTGGAACCGCCCGCGGAGAACAGCGCGAGGTTCACGTCGTCGAAGCTTCGCTCCGTCAGCTCCTCGACGGTCAACGTCTCGCCGCGGAACGTCATCGTCTTGCCGGCCGAGCGCGCCGACGCGAACAGCCTGAGCTTCGACAGCGGGAACTTGCGTTGCTCGAGACAATGGACGATCTCGACGCCGACGGCGCCGGTCGCGCCGACGACCGCGACGACGGGTTCACGGGCATTCATCGGTCATTCACTCCACTCGATGCCTGGCGGAAGAGCGCAGGCGCCAAAACGAAAAAGGCCCCGCCGGATACCGACGGGGCCTTGGAATCTCGCATGCTGCTGCCGTTCAGCGCGCACGCGCCTCCGCCGCCCCGCGGCAGGGCGTTTTGGCGATCGTGTATTTCGTGCCGGAACGGAACATCGGGCGGCACATTACCGCAGGTTCGGCGCGCGGTAAAGAGACGGCATTCACGGTCGGCGCAAGATCGACCACCACCTCCCGACGTGCAGCAGGCTTTGCAGGGCCGCCGCGACGTAGGTCAGGGCGGCGGCCGTGAGCAGCCGCCGTGCCCTCGGCCGGTCCTCGTCGCGCAGGAGACCGTGCCGCTCGAGGAGCGGCAACGCGCGGCCGAAGCTCGCGTCGAGCTCGGTCGGGAGCGTCAGCAGGTGGACGAGCACCGCGGACGCGAGCGTGAGCAACCCGCCGGCGAAGGCGAGGAGCCCTATGGCGGGTTTGCGGAGCAGTCCGATGCCGAACGGCGCGAACATCATCATGCCGGCGCCGATCCGCTCGATCGGCTGGATCCAGCGCACGAGCCGCGTCCGCCACGCGAGCGGCGCGAAACCGGACGCGTCCTGGAGCGCATGGCCGACCTCGTGCGCCGCGATCGTCACCGCGGTCAGCGAGCGGCCTTCGAAATTCGCGCGGCTGAGCCGCACGACCTTCTCGATCGGGTCGTAATGATCGCCGCGGTCGGTGATCTCGGTGCGGACGTGCCGCAGGGCCGCCGCGTCGAGCAGCGCCCGCGCGACCTCGCCGCCCGTGCGAGGGTAGCGGTTCCCCGGCACGCTGTAGCGCTTCATGACCGACTGGACCCACAGCGACGGCCCGGCGATCACGAGCAATCCGAGCACGATGAGGAGGAGAAGCAGATGCATCGTCAGCTCCGCACCGCCGCCTCGCTTTCCGGCGCCGCGCCCGTCGCCGTTTCCCGCCGCTCCTCGAGCGTCATGATCCGAAGCGGCGGCGCGTGCCGGCGCTTGTCCTCGCCGAGATAGACCGTGACGTGCGGCATCGCGATCTCGATGCCGCGCTCGTCGAAGACGTGCTTGACGATCTCGTTGTACGCGCGGCCGACCTCCCACTGCTTGCCCGGCAGCGTCTTGATGCGTCCTCGAACGACGACCGACGAGCTCGCGAACTCGACGACGCCTTGCATCTCGAACTCGCCGAGAATGCTCGCGGCGTGCGGCGTTTGCTTCAGCCGCTCGAAGGCCTCGAGCATGGCCTCTTTCACTTCCGGCACGTTCTCGCGGTACGGGACGCTGATCGCCGCGAGGTGATAGCTGAAATGCTTCGTGAGGTTCGACACGCTGTCGACCGACGAGAACGGGATCATGTGATACGTGCCGTCGAGGCTGCGCAGCGAGACCGAGCGGATCGTCAGACGCTCGACGACGCCCGAGATCCCGCCGAGCTGCACGATATCGCCTTCGTTCAGCAGATTCTCGAACTGGATGAACAGGCCGTTGATCACGTCCTGCACGAGCTTCTGCGCGCCGAAACCGATCGCGAGGCCGACGACGCCGGCGCCGGCGATCAACGGTCCGATGTTCACGCCGAGCTGCGCGAGCACGAGCATGACCACGATCACGCCCAGCACGACCGTGAACGCGTTGCGCAGCAGGTTGAGCAGCGTGCGCTCGCGGGCGCTCACGAATCGGCCGAGGTTCGGATTCAGGCGGTACTCGATCCACGACTGCACGACGAGGTAGACGACGCCGGCGATGAGCAGGACGAGGGCCGCCGAGACCAGCGATGCGATGACGCGCTGCCCGGAGCCGCTGCGCAGCCACGCCGAGACGTCGGCGATACGCCAGACGTCGATCAACGTCACGGCGACGGCGGTCGAGACGACGAAGCGCACGACGCGAAGGACGGCCGGCACGAACGCGTTGAGCCGGGACTCGAGGAGCGGCAGCCGTTCCTTGACGTCGTCCGGCAGCCGCATGCCGCCCGACGCGGCGCGGGTGATGAACGTCGCGAGCAAGAGGCCCAGCAGAATCGCGACGACCGACTTCCATGTCGCCGACAGCAGGAACGGCAACGCCGTGTCGGGATCGGTGAGCCACGCAACGAACACGGCGAGCAGATACACGATCGCGACGACGTGCCAGACGCGTCCCACGAACGCGAGGAGCCGCGACAGCGGATCCGTGCGGCCGGCGTCCGCGCGGCGCGTCAGACGCGCACTGACGGATGCGCGGTTCTGCAGCACGATCGTCACGCTGATCACGAGCGCGGTCAGCATCACCACGATGCGCGCGGCGTCGGCGACGTCGACGGAGACGCCGAGCGCGAGGAGCGGCGCGACGAACAGGAACGTATAGCCGATCAGGCTGATCAGCCGGCTCGTCCAAAAGTACCAGTAGGCTCCGGACGTGTCGTCGAGCGGCAGCGGCCGAAGCGTCGTCCAACGCGGCGAGAGCACGGCACGCGTGCCGACCTTCAGGAGCTCGATCATCAGGAACGCGTTCAGAAACAGGCTCTGCTCGAATCCGACGCGTCCCGACCGCGCGAGCTGGGCCGAGAGCAGCCAGCCGGCGAACCACGCCGCGACGACGGTCGTGCCGTCGAGCAGGACCGCGCCGCCGATCGACTTCGCGCGCGTGACGAGGTCGCCGACCGCGGCCGCATCCGCCAGGCGGCGCTGCAAGCGGCGAAACCCGAGCTGCGCGACGATGAGCACCGCGAAGGTCGCCGCGACGATCGCGGCGACGTCGAGGGCCACGGTGCGGAGCGCGTCGAGGTCGAGCTCCAACGTGCCGTTCGTGACATCCGCGACGCGATCGACGAGGGCGGAGAGCGTCGCGAACGTCTCGGCCGTGTTCTCCGCGATGCCGCGCGTGTACTCCGCGAGCCTGCCGGCGAGGGTTTGCTCGGGCGAGAACGTCTCGGGCGCCGCTTCCGGTGTCGCTTGGCGCAAACGTTCGATCAACCGAGCGCGGGCTTCGTCGTCCTCGAGTATGCGAACGAGCGTTTCGATCTCGTCGCTGCTTTCGGGCGGGGGCGCGTCGGGCGGTTGGGCGTGCGCGCTGCGTGCGACGGCGGCAGCGGCGAGGGCCGCGACGACGAGCAACCGCGAAAGTCCGCGTGCGCGCCGCGCCGCGGCTTGCGGTGCCCGAAGGACGTCGGCGACGAAACGGGATAACGCGCTCGGCATCGGCGGCTCCTTCGTTGATTCCGGATCGGGCATCCTCCCGGCGCGGGAGGTGCTGCGTTCTGCCGGCTTTCGGCGCAACGCCCAGTATAGTCGGTGCGCCTACGGAGGTGTCCGGGAGGCTTGCGGGCGCGACCGAGTGCTGGCTCGAGCGTTAAGATGCACCGGTGATCGACCCGGTCCGTATGCTTCGCGCCTTCGCCGCGCTCGGTGCGCTGTGGCTCGTTTGCGCGTCTACGGTTGCCGTCGGCCAAGAGAATCCACCGCCTGCCGAGCACGCGAGAGACGACGCGCGCTCGGAGCCGTGGCGGTTCAGCAGCACGTCGGAGGAATTCGTCGTCGCCAACGCGCAGTTCGTGCTGACGCACGAGCTCGCGCATCTCGTGATCGACGAGAAACGCGTGCCGATTCTCGGCCCCGAGGAGAGCGCGGCCGACTATATCGCCGCGATGATGCTGATCCGCCCGCGCGCGACGCCGCCCGAGGGCCCGGAGGCTCTGTTGCGCGTTGCCGTGAATACCGCGGACGGCTTCGCGATCGAATGGCAGCGCCGCGAGCGGCTCGGGCGCGGCGTGCCGTACTGGGACACGCACTCGCTGACCGTGCAGCGCTTCTCGACGCTCGCGTGCCTGCTCTACGGCAGCGGTCCGGAGCGTTTCGCCGGCCTGCTCGAGCGCGTCGACATGCCGCAGGCGCGGGCGCGCATCTGTGTCGACGAATACGCGCGTGCCGCGTATGCGATCGACTGGCTGTTCGACAACTACGCGAGGCGCGAAGGGGAGCCCCCGGGCGCGCCGCTCGAGACGCGCTTCGAGGCGCCGCCGACGTTGACGAGCCGGCGCATGTTGGACGCGATCCGAAAGCAAGGCTTCGTCGAGCGCACGATCGCGTTCTTCAACGAGACGGTCGCGCTCGAGAAGCCCGCGACCTTCGTCATGCGAAGCTGCAAGCAGCCGCAGGCCATGTGGGTGCCGGCCACCCGCGAGCTCGTGTTCTGCTACGAGCTGCTCGATGCCTATGCCGCGATGAGCCTCGAGCGGCGCGCCGAGCCCGGCGGCCCGCGGCTCACGTCGCCGCCGGACGCGTCAAGCGGCGATTAGCTGGCGCAGCGCATCGACGGCCGTCTCGAGCTCCGCCTCCGTGTTGTAGCAGTGGGGCGAGAACCGGAGCGATGCGTCGACGCCTTTCGCGTCGTAGTCGAGCACGGCCGAAGGCCGCGTCTGCGCGGTCGTATTGATGCCGCGCTCGCGCAGCGCCCGCATCAGCGCGCGCGGATCGTGCCCCGCGACCGCGATCGAGACGATGCCGCAGAGCTCGGGACCGCGATCGAGCACGCGCACCCCGGGAAGCTCGCGCAGCATGTCACGCAGCCGTGCGGCGAGATGCTTGATGCGCTGCTCGATCGCCGCGAGGCCGAGCGCTTGCGCGTAGCGCGCGGCCTCGGCCATGCCGAGCACGACCGGCCATGCGGTCTCGAACGTCTCGAATCGTTTCGCGTCCGCGGCGAGCCGGTACCGCTTCTCCGCCGTCCATTCGGCGCCCCGCATGTCGATCGCGAGCGGCGCGAGGCCGAGCTCGAGCGCGCGATCCGAAACATAGAGAAAGCCGGCGCCGCGCGGGCCGCGGAGAAATTTTCGCGACGTCGCGGAAAGAAAGTCGCAGCCGATCGCGTCGACGTCGATCGGCATCTGACCGACGGATTGACACGCGTCGACGACGTAGAGCACGTCGCGCTCGCGGCACAGTCGCCCGATGGAGGCGACGTCCTGCACGAGCCCGCTGTTCGTCGGGATATGCGTCACGCACACGGCCTTGAACGTCTCGCGGCGCAGCATCGCTTCGACCGCGTCGACGTCGACGCCGCCTCCGGTCGCGTCCGGCGCGCGCACCACGCGCACGCCGAGCCGCCGCTCGAACGACAGAAACAGGAGCTGATTCGAGACGTAGTCGTTGCGCGTCGTCAAGATCGCGTCGCCGTGCTCGAACGGTATCGAGGTCAGCGCCTGCGCGAACGAAGCCGTCGCGCTCTCCGTGAACGCGATATTGCGTGCGCGCGTGCCGACGAGGGTCGCGATGGCGTCGTACGCCGCGTCGATCTCGGCACGGCGGGCGTCCTCGGCCTCGTATCCGCCGATGCGCGTCTCGAGCGCGAAATGCTCGTGCACCGCGCGGATCACGGGCTCGGGCATCAGCGCGGCGCCCGCGTTGTTCAAGTGCACGCGCTCGGCGCACGAAGGGGTATCGGCTCTCAGCTTCTCGATATCCATCGTTCCGTCGACTCCGCCGCAAGAACGCGGCATCGCGCAAGATAACCCGGTGCGGTGCGCGCGTCAGCGTTCCAAGCCCGAGCGAGTGGCATGCGCCTTGCAGTTTCGTGCGTCGAGTCGACGCGCAGGAGCCGCAACGGTGAACAAATTCGTCGTGGTCGTGTTTCCGGACGAGGGGAAGGCGGACGAAGGCGTGCGCGCGCTTCAAGCGCTGCACGACGACGGCGAGATCACGCTTTACGGGCTTCGCGTCGCACACAAGTCCGAAGGCGGCGAGATCGCGCTCGTGGAGAAGGTCGGCATGGGCATGCCCGGGGCCGCGGTCGGCGCATTGGCGGGCGCGCTCGTCGGCCTGCTCGGGGGGCCGCTCGGCGCGGTGGCGGGGCTCGCGGGCGGCGCGTGGATCGGGACGTGGCGCGACATCACGCAGCTCGGCATCGGCTCGGATTTTCTCGAAGAGGTGTCGCGCGAGCTCGCGCCCGGCACGACGGCCATCATTGCCGACATCACCGAGGATCGCGTCGCGCCGCTCGACGAGCGTATGGCGGCGCTTCACGGCGTCGTCCTCAGGGAATGGCAGACCGAGTACGGCGAGATGCGTCTGCTCACCGAAGCGGCCGCGCGCAAGACGGAAATCGAGCACCTCGACGCGGAGCGGCGGAGCGCCACCGACGCGCAGCGGGCCTTGCTCGACATTCGGCTCGACAGGGCCGCGCGCCGGCTCGACGACGTCGCGCAACGCGCGCGATCCGCGCTCGATTCACTCGTCCGCCGTTCGGACTCGAAGCTCCGCACGCTCGAGCAACAGGCCGCGACCGCGCGCGGCCAGGCACGTCGGAGCATCGAGCGGCGCGCCGCGGAAATACGCGAGGATCGAGCACGGCGGGAGCAGCTCTTGAACAGGGCGATCGACATCGCCGCGGCGGCACGCATCTAGACGCGTTCCCGAGCATGGCCGTTTCGCCATCGCGATGCGCCCGCGGGGGATCGCCTGGACTCGCGTTCCGAACTCGACGACTATTCGCGGCGTCGACCTCGTTCGAGCTCGCGCCGTGCCGCGTTCGATCTCGAGAACCGCAAAGCGTCGTGCTTCCCCGCGACGAGCGAAGCCGCGCGGCCGCGCTCGGGCGCGTAAGCGCAATGGGGTGTCCGCGCGGCCGCTCGGCGGCGTGCTCGCCGTGGGCGGTATCGCGGTGCGCCTCGCGTCGGGTGCATGGCGGCTCTTGCGCCGCGCGCTGCGCGGCGCCGCGCGCCTCTTCCCCGGGCGCCGTGCGCGCAAGCGCCTATGGAAAGGTTTCATGCGATTGCCGTCGGGGGTGCAGGTCGCAGCCGGGTTGGCCGTCGCCGTCGGCGTCTTCATTCCGGTCAATTGGCTCTATCAGGTCGTGCGCAAGCCGTCCGAGCTGCTCTTCCCGGTCAGCGACGCGTTCTACAAGACGCCGGCGGAAACGTGGGCGGCGTATTCACGCTGGTTCGAGCGGCACTCGACCGCGGTGATGACGCCGGAGTTGCTCGCGGCCCTCGCGCAGGTCGAAGGCTCGGGCAATCCGGTCGTGCGCACGTATTGGCGCTTCCGGCTCGGCGTCGAGCCCTTCGAGATCTATCGGCCCGCGTCGAGCGCCGTCGGCATGTATCAGATCACGGACGGCACGTTCAGCGAGGCGCGCCGCTATTGCATTCACGACCACGAGGTCGTCGAGGACGGCCCTTGGCACGACTTCGATTCGTGCTGGTTCAATGCGCTCTACAACCGCCTCGTGCCGTCGCACGCGATCGAGATGACGTCCGCGTATCTCGACCGGAGCGTCTCCGAGACGTTGGCGCGCGCGGGGATTCGAAACGCGACGCTCGAGCAGAAGCAGAGGCTCGCTGCGATCATCCACCTCTGCGGACGCGGCGCGGGGTTGCGCTTCGCGCGGCGCGGGCTCGAGCCCGCGCCGGGGCAACGGTGCGGTGATCACGACGTTGCGAGTTATCTCCGCAAGGTCGAGCGCATGAAGACGGTCTTCGCGCGTCTCGCCGCCAAGTGATCGGAGGGAAGTCGCAGGCTCGCGCGTCGAGCGCCGAGCCCGCGCGCGAGGTCAGTCGCTCGTGCCGGCGCCTTGGCCGTCGGTGCGGCCGAGCGACGTGCCGTCGGCGAGAATCACGCCGACGTAGAGGCCGCCCTGGCTGCCGTCGTTCAACGTGACCGCGTTGCGCAGCGGGTTCACGAACGCGACGACCTTGTCGCCGACCTTGAGCGAATTGCGCTTCCAGCCCTGATTGATCAGGACGTTTGGCGCGGTCATCTCGACCGTCCACAGGCCGTCCGGCGCGTCGCCGTCCGCGACGCCTTCGAGCTTGAACGACGCGTGCGGATTGATCCAGCGGAACTGCGTGACCGTTCCTTCGATGCGCACGACGGTCGACGTGTCGAACGCCGCCGTCGAGTGATGTGCCAACACCTGCGGAATGCCGGCCGCCGCGGCGACCGCGCATCCGATGCTCCACGCTGCAACTTTTCCGATCGTCTTCATGGTCACGTTCCGTTGCTGATCACGGCTCGAGGCCGACGCGGCCGGCCTGCGTGCTCGGGAGATTGTCGTTCAAGTCGGGCAGGCACTCGACCTCCCCGATGTCGGTGTGGTCGACGCGCAGCCAGTACTTCTTGCTGCGCCATTCGCCGACCCAGTGATTCGGATCGGTCATGATGTACTCGATTTCCATGATGCGCGGATCGTCGAGCAGCCGGATCCGCTCCACCACCTGGAAGTCTTCGGAAATCGGGATGCCGGTATCGATGAAGTGGTTGTACGTCTCGATGTACTTCGTCGTGACGACCAGCGTATCCCCCTCCCAGTGCCCGATCGATTCTCCGTTGTACGTGTAGATGACCGTATCGGGATCGGAGAACTCGCGCCCGTCGAGGAAGATCTGCCTGAAGCTGTTGTTGAAGTTCGAGACCATGTAGATCACGGTCGGCAGCTGCACCATCATGATCGGCCAGACGCGGGTCATGATCATCGGCAGCCCGGCCGGCCAGCACTGCCCGATCGCGTCACGATACGGCTCGCCGCGCGCGCGGCGCCGCTGGCCTTCCTCGAAATCGGCTTTCGCTTGCCCGATGAACTCCGGATACGGCGGGCCGAACATGAAGTTCGCGAAGCCGGCGCTCAGGTCCACGAACCACGTGCCGGTCAAATCGAACGGCGGCTTGGGCCGCTCCTTCTTGAGGTTCTCGGGCGCGAGCGCGCCCAGATGCTCGTGCGTCGGGATGAGCCGCGCCATCGCGGCGAGACGTTCCTCGTAGGTGCGCTCTTGCGCCTGGCCCTCAGATTGAGCCGACGCCGTGACCGACGCCGCAAACGCCGCAGCGGCGAGCGCAACAGTCCGGAACTCGACCATATTCCTCCCCCCAATCTTTCGTCGCGAGCTTCGAGCGCGACGCGCTCCGACCGCCATGTCGGCAATCCGGCGCCAGCTCGCCGCGCCGTGGCCTCACTCTACCATAAGGTCCGCTGACGCCGGTCTTAAGGTTCGTCAGCGGCAAGTCCTCGCGAGCGCCGGGCGGCGCGTCGTCCCTGGCGACAGGGGACGCGTAGCCAGCCTCCGCCGCGGCCGCCGCGATACTTCGCGTCGGCCTGCTTCGACACGACGCCGGCGAGCCCAAGTCGGCAGGCCTCGCGAAAGAAATCCGCGCCGTGCCCTTCGACGTGATCGCCGTAGCGAAGCTGCGGCGGGGCCTCGCTCAAGAGCAGGCGGAGCAGCTCTTTTCGCGCGCGGAGCGCCGCGCCGCGAAGATCCCACCCGTCGAGGTGGAGCAGGTCGATCGCGACGAGCACGATTCGCTCGGCCGCGGTCTCGGCTTCCTCGAGCGACGGCGCCTCGCTATGCCCCTGCTTGTCGAAGACGACGGCGAAGCCGTCGATGAGCGCGGTCGAGCACGGGAGCGCCGCGAGCGCGCTCGCGATGTCGGGCAGGCGCCGCGCGGCGTCTTGGCCCTCGGCGCCGCGCATCGCGACCTTGCCGCGATCGACGCGGCAGAGCAGCCGCAGGCCGCGCAGCTCGGGCTCGTGCAGCCAGCCCGGCCCGTCCGGCGCCTCGTCGGCGGTCTCGGGCCGCTGCACGGTCTGGCGGCGCGGCAGCGCACCGCGCCGGGCTCCGGGAATCGTGTCGGGGCGGCCGACCTCGGGTGCCGGCGGCCCGCCGCTTTCTCCGGTGTCCGACGACCACACTCGGTCGCGGTCCTCCGCGACACCCTCGATGCGCCGGCCCGTGAGGACGCTTTCGGGACGCGCATCGACGATCTCGGCGGCGTTGCCGGATCGGGCCGCCGCATCGCGTTGCTTGATCAGCAGCCAGTTCTCCTTGTCGTCGCGCCGGCCCGTGCGCCGCGCAAGGCGGACGAGCGCCCAGCGCCCGCGGAGCTTCTCGCCGTGCAGCGTGAACTCGAGCTTGCCCTGAGCGAGTCCCTCCGACGGATCGCCTTTCGGAACCCAATGCCCCCGATCCCAGACGAGCACCGCGCCGCCGCCGTACTCGCCCTCGGGGATCACGCCTTCGAACGTCGCGTACTCGAGCGGGTGATCCTCGGTCCGCACCGCAAGGCGCTTTTCGCGCGGATCGAGGCTCGGGCCCTTCGGGATCGCCCAGCTCCAGAGCACGCCGTCGTGCTCGAGACGAAAGTCGTAATGGAGCCGCCTCGCGTCGTGCTTCTGCACGACGAACTGCGGGCGGTCCGAGACGCGCGGAGCGGAGCCGCCCGCGGGCTCGGGGGTCCGGCTGAAGTTCCGTTTCGCGCGATATTTCTCGAGATCCGCGGGCATCACGCTTGCCGTGGAGAGTCGCCCCGACGGCGCATGCTCATTATCGCGCGGTCGAGACTTATACTCCGCAGAAGAATCTCCGGCGGCGGCTCGAGCGCCGGGCGAGACAGGGGGGAACGGGCATGCTTGCGATCGCGTTGCGGCTGGCGTCCGGGGCGCTGCTCTCGACGATATTCGCGGCGGGCGCCGCGGCGCACCACGCGTTCAGCACCGAGTTCGATGCGGAGCTGACGGGCGAGGTGCGCGGGGAGGTCGTCTCCGTGTTCTGGGCGAACCCGCATATTCGCTACGACGTGCGAGTCGCGCGGGAAGACGGCACCGCCGAGGTGTGGGAGCTCGCCCCGCCGGGAAACCTGCCGACCTATCGGCGCGAAGGGTGGCATCGCGACACGATCCAACCGGGCTATATCGTGCGCGCGAGCGGCAATCTCGGCCGCGACGGTGCGAAGCGTCTTTACGCGACCTGCATCGAGCTCGAGAGCGGACCGGAGAAGGGCAGGCGGCTCGGCTGCGCGAACCCGACGCGGACCGAGACCGAGGTGGCGGCGGATCCGAACGCGAGGTACACGTACGCGCCGGCGGACTTCCCCGTCGACATCACGGGCTACTGGGACAATCGCTACAAGTTCCGGCAGACGGCCGACGACCTCGAGCCGAAGCCCGTGCCGATGACGGACGAGGCGCGTGCGATCTACGAATCGCGCCGATTCGGCGACGACGACGTGTTGCGCTGCATGCCGGCCGGGCTGCCGCGCATCTTCGGCTCGCCCTATCCGATGGAGATCTTCAACGCCGGCACGCACTACCTCGTGCTTTCGCTGCAGGACAACACGCCGCGCTGGATCTGGATGGACGGCCGCAGCATCCCGGACCACCAGCCACCGACGTACATGGGCTTCTCGACCGGCCGCTGGGAGGGCCGCACGCTCGTGATCGAGACGACGCGGCTCGTGCCGACATGGCTCGACGGCACGGGCTACCCGATGACGGGCGGCGACGAGACGCGCATCGTCGAGCGCTGGACCGTCTCGGAGGACGGCCTGACGATGGACCGGACGATGACGATCCACGATCCGCTCTACACCGAGCCGCTCGTGCGCACGCGAGGCTCGCAGCGCCGCTCGCCGGACGGCGAGCTCGTCGAGAGCGAGCCGTGCGATCCGAATCTGTTCTATCGCGACCTGCTTCGGCGCGGACAGCTCGAAGACTATCTGCGGCGACAGTGACGCGTTCCGCGGCGCTCGCCGCGTTTCGCGTCGCCGCGGCGGCGCTCAACCGCGAGGTTTCCGCTGGGCCTCGCGGTGCTCGGCGAGCCAATAGCCTGCGACGAGCGTCTTCATGTCCGTGATCTCGCCAGTCCGCACCGCGCGGATGAAGTCCTCGGCGGGCCGCACGACCGTGAGAATGTCCTCGTTCTCGTCCGCGCCGTGCACGCCTCCGGCCCGGCTCGTATCGACCTTGCCGAACACGATCGCGATCTTCTCGGTCGTGCCGCCGGAGCTCGCGTACGCGCCCGGATGGATGACCACGGGATCGACGAGATCGAGCCCCGTTTCCTCCTTCATCTCCCTGACGGCCGCGTCGATGATCGGCTCGCCTTCTTGCAGCGCTCCCGCGACGAGCTGCTCGAGGAACGGATAGTCTCCGGCGGCGAGCGCGCCGGGACGCATTTCGTTGACGAGCACGACCTCGTCGCGATTCGGGTCGTAGCCGAGCACGCCGACGGAGTGCCCTCGCTCCATCAGCTCCCACGTGATCGTGCGCCGGCCGCCGTCGTGCCGATCGACCGAGATCACGTAACGGTTCAGCTTGAGAAATCCGGAGGCGAGGTTCGTGACGCTCTCGATCGTCGCGTTTGGCTTGCGGCTCATGCCGGTCTCCTCGACCGCGGATCAGGAAAATTGCGGATACTACAGCGTGAACCTTTCGATCAAGCTTCTTCGTGCACCGGGCCCGTTTTCCCGGCGCCTTGAACGATCCCGGAGCGACCGAAGCCCAAGGCCCATGAAGCGAAGCACGGAACGGATTCTGACCACCCATGCCGGCCGCCTCGAAGGGCCCGCGGAGCTGCGCGCGATCGTCGGCAACGTGCGGGACCGCCGCGAGGTCGATCCGCAGAAGGTCGAGCCGCTGCTGCACGACGCCCTCGTCTACGTGCTGCGCAAGCAGGCCGAGGCGGGCGTCGACATCGTGAGCAACGGCGAGCTCCATCGGCACGGCTACGGCTTCACGTACTACGGGCGCCGCCTCTCGGGGCTCGAAAGCCGCAAGATCAAGGAAGGCGAGGCCGCGTGGATGTCGCAGCAGACCCGCGAGCGGAAGGAATTCCCGGAGTTCTACGCGGATCTCGGCTGGAAGGGGCCGTCCGAGCGCATCGTCTGCACGGGGCCGATCACGTATATCGGCGACGCGGAGGTCGCGAAGGACATCGAGGCGTTCAAGGCCGCGCTCGCCGATGCGAACGTCCGCGTGGAGGAAGCCTTCATGTGTGCGCTCGCGCCCGGCTGGCTCGAGCATTTCTTCCACAACGAATACTACGACCGCGACGAGGAGCTCGTTTTCGCGCTCGCCGAGGCGATGCGCTCGGAGTACCGCGCGATCGTCGACGCGGGCTTCGTGCTGCAGATCGACGACCCGGCGCTGCCCGATACCTACGACATGCTCGATCCGCCGCCGCCGATCGAAGAGTATCGGAAGTTCGCGGCGTTTCGCATCGACGCGCTGAACTACGCGCTCGAAGGCCTACCCGAGGACCGCATCCGCTATCACATCTGCTGGGGAAGCTGGCACGGCCCGCACACGCACGATTTGCCGCTCGAGCACGTCGTCGATCTGATGCTGCGCGTCAAAGCGGGCGCGTACTCGGTGGAAGCGGCGAACCCGCGCCACGAGCACGAATGGAAGATCTGGCGAGAGACGAAGCTGCCCGAAGGCAAGATCCTGATCCCGGGCGTGATCAGCCACGCGACGAACGTCGTCGAGCATCCGGAGCTCGTCGCCGACCGCATCGTGCGCTTCGCCGAGCTCGTCGGACGCGAGAACGTGATCGCCGGCACGGACTGCGGTCTCGGCCTTCGCGTGCATCACGAGATCGCTTGGGCGAAGCTCGCGGCGCTCGCACAGGGCGCCGCGCTCGCGAGCGAGCGCCTGTGGCGACGGCCGAAGCCGGGGCTTTGAGTCAGAGCACGTAGGCGCGCTCGATCATCGTCGGCTTCGTCTCGAGCGAGGCGAGATAGGCCTCGCCATCGGTCCACAGCCTCATCTGATCGAGGCCCATGCTGGGGTCGCCGGTCCGGACGAATCGCTCGACGACGTCCATGCCCTCGACGACCATGCCGAAGACCGAGAACGAGCCGTATTGCGGCAGCGCGAGCCGGTCGTTCTGCGCCGTGTTGATGAAGACCTGAGTCGTGGCCGTGCCGGGCCCCGCTTTCGCGAACGCGAGCGTGCCCGGAGCGAGCGAGAACAGGCTCGGATCGTCCGGGAAAGGGCGGTCGCGCCATTGCCGGTGCGGCTCGCGCCAGTTGATGCCGAACTGCGCGACGAAGCCCGGCACGACGCGCGAGATCGGCGTGCCGTTGTAGAAGCCCGAGGCGACGAGCTCCACGAAGCGCTCGGCGGCATTCGGCGCGGCCTCCGGATACACCTCGATCACGACGTTGCCGGCCGTCGTCTCGAGGACGACGCGGGTCGCGCGCGTGATCGCCGGCGCTTCGCGCTCCTTGCCGGGCAGCGGCACGAGGGAGTGCGCGACCGGCTCGGCGACGGCGCGGACGATCGGGGGCTCGGACGTCCGCGCCGAGGTTTCGTTCGCCGGTCTTCCGGGCTCGGAATTCGTTCCCGTGCCGCCGTCGCACGCGGAGACGGCGAGCGCGACGAGCGAGAGCAGGAGGCGCGGCGAGATCGAGAAATCGGAGAATGCCTTCATCGTTTCGTCCCCCGTAGGCCCGAGCAATGTACCACGGCTTCGACGCAGGGGCAGACCTCGAGCCGTGCGCTACGGAGGGGGCCGCGTGTACCGTCCGTCGCGACGCGAGCCGGTCCCGGGCCGCGGACCTTCGCCGTTTTTTTGTAAAGGAAGCCGCCGGGCCCGATCCTCGGCCCGTCTTTGTGGTAACTTGTTGCGCTTCCGATCGGGCCGGCCGCACCGCGGACGCGCCGTCGACAACGGTATCGGACGATGAGCAAGAAGCAGGAAGAGTACGAAGACATTCCCGGCACGTGGGTATTCGACGCCCAACGCGCGCGCAAGGGCTATCACCTCAACCAGTTCCTGTACTCGTTGATGAAGCCCGAGAACCGCGAGGAGTTTCTCGCCGACGAGCGCAAGTATCTGATGAAGTTTCCGATGACCGAGGAGCAGCGGGAAGCCGTGATCAAGCGGGAGTGGAACCGTCTGCTCGAGCTCGGCGCGGTCTCGTACGCGCTCGCGAAGCTCGCGTTCACCGACAAGAAGTCGTATCAGTGGATGGCGTCGCAGATGGTCGGCGTCCCGGAGGAGGAATACGTCAAGATGATGCTCGCAGGCGGACGCTCGCCGGACGGGTGGCGCTCGAAGAAGGAGAGGGGTGAAGCGTAATGGCGAAGATCATAGCGGGCGTCGGCACCTCTCATACTCCGGCCATCGGCGCGGCCGTCGACAACGGACGCACGGACCAGCCGTACTGGGTGCCGCTGTTCAAGGGCTACGAGCCGTCGAAGAAGTGGATGGCTGAGACGAAGCCGGACGTTGCGATCATCGTCTACAACGATCACGTCAACGCGTTCGACTTCAAGATCATCCCGACCTTCGCGATCGGCTGCGCGGACGTGTTTCCGATCGCCGACGAAGGCTGGGGCCCGCGCCCCGTGCCGCCGGTCAAGGGATATCCCGAGCTCGCGTCGCATCTCGTGCAGTCGCTCGTGCTCGACGAGTTCGACATCACGATCTGCAACGAGATGCAGCTCGATCACGGCCTCACCGTGCCGATGACGCTGATGTGGGGCCAGCCGCAGGAGTGGCCGGTGCGCGTGATCCCGCTCGCGGTCAACGTCATCCAGTATCCGGCGCCGACCGGCAATCGCTGCTACAACTTGGGCAAGGCGATCAAGAAGGCGGTCGAGAGCTGGGACGAGGATCTCCGGGTCGTGATCTTCGGCACCGGCGGCATGAGCCACCAGATCCAAGGCCCGCGCGCCGGCCTGATCAACAAGGAGTTCGACGAGGCGTTCCTCGACGGCCTGACGCAGGACCCCGAGCGGCTGGCGAAGATCCCGCCGATCGAGTACATGCGCGAGGCCGGCGCCGAGGCGATCGAGCTCGTGATGTGGCTCGTGATGCGCGGCGCGCTCGGCGACAACGTGCGCGAGGTCTACCGCTTCTACCACGTGCCGGCGTCCTCGACGGCCGTCGGCAACATCATCCTCGAGGCCGTCTGATCACGCGGCCTCGAGTCCGCGCGAGACTCACGGAAGGAAATGCCGCCGTGCGGGAGGGTCCAGCACGGCGGCTTTCCCGCCCCCATGCTCAGCGATCCGGCAACGTGATGTTGAGCTCGAGAATGTCGCAGTTGCCTTCGCGATCGAGCTGGATCTGGACCGCGTCGGCGTCGATGTTGACGTACTTCTTGACGACGGCGATCAGCTCTTCCTGCAGCGCCGGAAGATAGTCGAGGCCGTTACGCACGGCGCGCTCGTGCGCGACGAGAATCTGCAGTCGTTCCTTGGCCACGCTCGCGGTGCGCTTCGATCGCTGCGAGCGGAAGTAGCTCAGAAGCCTCATCGGCTCAGCTCCCGAAAAGTCGACCGAAGAAGCCTTTCTTCTCCGGCGTGATGAACCGATGCGGCCGCTGCTCGCCGAGGAAACGAGCGACGGCGTCGCGATACGCCTGCCCCGCGTCCGAGTCCTCGTCGAGGATCACCGGCACGCCGGCGTTCGACGCGTTGAGCACCGCCGGGCTCTCCGGGATCACGCCGAGGA
>PKRJ01000060.1 GCA_017577365.1 Gammaproteobacteria bacterium
ATCGGGCGGATCATCATGGAAGGCGGCAACGCGATGCAGATCGCCGATCAGGCGAAGCGCGAGGGCATACCGGACCTTCGCATGTCGGGCCTCAAGAAAGTGATGGACGGGATCACGAGCCTCGAGGAGATCAATCGGGTCACGATCGATTAGGCCCGAGGCTTGCGATACCGGGACGCTGAGGAGACGAACCTGCCATGGCTGAAAGCGCCGCAGCAATCAAGCAAATCCCGTTCACCTGGGAAGGCACGGATCGGAACGGGAAGCGCGTCAAGGGCAAGCTCGTCGCGGCGAGCGAGGCGGCGCTCCGCGCGGAGCTCCGCCGCCAGGGCGTCGTGCCGACGCGCATTCGCAAGCAGACCAATCTGTTCAAGCCGCGCGCGCGCGTGACGCCGGCCGATATCGCGATCTTCTCGCGCCAGCTCGCGACGATGATGGAGGCCGGCATCCCGATCGTGCAGGCGTTCGATATCGTCGGCACCGGGCACGAGAACCCGGCGATGCAGAAGCTGATTCTGACGATCAAGGCGGACGTCGAGGGCGGCACTT
The DNA here is from genome assembly GCA_017577365.1 of Gammaproteobacteria bacterium. Classification (GTDB taxonomy): domain Bacteria; phylum Pseudomonadota; class Gammaproteobacteria; order Steroidobacterales; family Rariloculaceae; genus ZC4RG20. Next base: position 550 of record PKRJ01000060.1, read on the forward strand.
CGCTCGCGCAGGCGCTCGCGAAGCATCCGCTGCACTTCGACGAGCTTTATATCAACCTCGTCGAGGCCGGCGAGCAGGCCGGCGCGCTCGAGACGCTGCTCGACAAGATCGCGACGTACAAGGAAAAGACCGAGGCGATCAAGGCGAAGATCAAGAAGGCCTTGTTCTATCCGACCGCGGTCGTCATCGCCGGTATCGTCGTCACGGCCGTGCTCCTGATCTACGTGATTCCGCAGTTCGAGTCGCTGTTCCAAGGATTCGGCGCGGACCTGCCGGCCTTCACGCGGTTGGTGATCAACCTCTCGCAGTTCGTCCAATCGAAGGGATGGCTGATCCTGCTCGTGGGCGGCGCCGCCGTTTACGGCTTCATCCATGCGAAGAAGCGGTACCGTAGCGTGCAGCATTTCGTCGATCGCGCCATGCTGCATATCCCGATCATCGGCCCGATCTTGAAAAAGGCCGCGATCGCGCGGTACGCGCGCACGCTCGCGACGACTTTCGCGGCCGGCGTGCCGCTCGTCGAGGCGCTCGATTCGGTCGCGGGCGCGACCGGCAATATCGTCTACGAGACCGGCGTGCGCCGAATCCGCGACGAGGTCGCGACGGGCCAGCGCCTGCAGCGCGCGATGGAAGCCACCGATCTCTTCCCGAACATGGTCAACCAGATGATCGCCGTCGGCGAGGAATCGGGCTCGCTCGATACGATGGCCGCGAAGGTCGCGGACTTCTACGAGGCGGAAGTCGACAACGCGGTCGACTCGATGTCGAGCCTGATCGAGCCGTTGATCATGGCCGTGCTCGGCATCCTCGTCGGCGGACTCGTGATCGCGATGTACCTGCCGATCTTCCAGATGGGTCAGGCTATCTAGCGATTCCGAAGGCGGCCCGCGCCGGGCCGCCCGAGAAGGCGCCGAGCGGCACGCGACGTGGAACTCTTGCTGACTTCTCAAGCCGCGCTCGCCGGCGCCGTCGCGCTGCTCGGGCTGATCGTCGGCAGCTTCGTCAACGTCGTCGCGTACCGGCTCCCTTTGATGATGGAGCGTGCGTGGCGCGAGCAGTGCGCGGAGTCGGCGGCCGCGGACGATGAATCGCCCTCGGTCTCGTCGAAGACCTTCAACCTGCTCTGGCCGCCCTCGACGTGCCCGCATTGCGGCACGCGCATCGCGCCGTGGCACAACATCCCGGTCGTGAGCTACCTGTGGCTGCGGGGCCGCTGCGCGTCGTGCCGCGAGCGAATCTCGCCGCGCTACCCGATCGTCGAAGCCTCGGCCGCGATTCTCGGCGTGATCGTCGCGCTCGTCTTCGGCCCGACGTGGCAGATGGTCGCCGCGCTCGGCTTCACGTGGACGTTGCTCGCGTTGACGCTGATCGACCTGGATCACCAGCTCTTGCCGGACTCGATCACGCTGCCGCTGCTCTGGGCGGGGCTCCTCGTCGCGTTGTTCTCGATCGACGGCGAGCCGCTCTTCGCGGATCTGCGTTCCGCCGTGATCGGCGCGGCAGCGGGGTGCGTCAGCCTCTGGTCCGTCTATTGGCTCTTCAAGCTCGCGACCGGCAAGGAAGGGATGGGTTACGGCGATTTCAAGCTGCTCGCCGCGATCGGCGCGTGGCTCGGCTGGCAGATGCTGCCGCTCGTGATACTCCTCTCGGCCGCGGTCGGCGCGGTTCTCGGCTCGTTGACGCTGCTCGCCGCCGGCCGCTCGCGGCAGACGCCGATCCCGTTCGGACCGTATCTCGCCGCCGCCGGCTGGATCGCGATGCTGTGGGGCGATCGCATCGTCGACGCTTATTTGAGCCGAATCACGTAGGGCGTTGCGCGCCCGATCGTTCCGTTATCCAATGCCGCCTTCGGGCGGTTAGGACGCATCAACTCACGAGCATGCTCACGATCGGGCTCACCGGCGGCATCGCGAGCGGCAAGTCGACGGTCGCGAAGCTTTTCGAAGCGCTCGGCGTTCCGGTCATCGACACCGATGCGATCGCGCGCGAGGTCGTCGAGCCCGGCGAGCCGGGGCTCGATGCGGTTCGCGATGCGTTCGGCGCGGAAATCCTGACGCCGGACGGCCGTCTCGACCGACGGAAGCTCCGCGAGATCGTGTTCGCCGACGAGGCGAAGCGCCGCCGGCTCGAGTCGATCCTGCACCCGCTGATCCGGCAGCGCACGCTCGCGCGGCTCGCGGCGCTCCGCGACGTGCCGTACGCGATCGTCGTCGTGCCGCTCCTCGTCGAGACGAACTTCGGCGCGCTCGTCGACCGGGTGCTCGTCGTCGACGTCCCGGTCGAAGCGCAGCTCGAACGGCTCACCGCGCGCGACGGCATCGACCGCGCCGCGGCCGAAGCGATGATCGCGGCACAGGCGAGCCGTGAAGCGCGCCTTGCGCGCGCGGACGACGTCATCGACAACTCGGGCGATCTCGCCGCGACGCGCGCGGAAGTCGAGCGGCTGCACCGCCGCTACGTCGAAATCGCGACGGTTTGCCGTGACGATTCGAGGCGCGCAGAATAGCGCGTTATGGTAGATCCCGCGCACGACTTGACGGATACCGCCCGCGACCCCGCGATCATCGCTTTCGAGCAGCCGCTCACCGAGCGGATGCGCACGTTTCTCCGCATCGAGTTCCTGTTCGAGCAGGCCTCGCACCACTCGAAGGAGACGACGCAGTTCGGGACGCGCGCCGCGATCGCGAGCCTGCTCGAGGTGCTGACGATTCTGAATCGCGGCGATATCCGCTCGGAGGTCATCAAGGAGCTCGAGCGGCAGTCGGAGCTGCTCAAGCGTTACCGGAAAACTCCGGGTGTCGATTCGACTCGCCTCGACGAGCTGATCGGGCAACTCTCGTCGCTCAAGACCGAGCTCGCCGAGGCCGGTCCGCAGCTCATGAACCCGTTCAAGGAATGCGAGTTCTTGAACACGGTGCGGCATCGGAGCGCGATCCCGGGCGGCACGTGCGCGTTCGATCTGCCGGACTACGCGTATTGGCTGCATCAGCCGTACGGCGAGCGGAAGCGACAGCTCGGGGAATGGCTCGACAAGCTGCGCCGCGTCTGCGATCCGGTCGCTCAGGTGCTATGGCTCACGCGCGAGACGGCGCAGCCGGTCGAGCGCGTCGCGGCCGGCGGCCTCTATCAGCACAGCCTGCCGAGGACCGAGCAGTTCAATCTCGTGCGCGTGCTGATGCCGGCGCACGGCGGGATCTTCCCGGAAATCAGCGCCGGACAGCACCGCTTCAACGTGCGCTTCGTCAAATGGCAGGGGGTCGACAAGCGCGCCGTGCAAGTCGACCACGACGTGCGCTTCGTCCTCGCGCTCGCCTGAGATCGCCGGCGTAGACGCCGCAAGCCGTCGATCGCAAAACGGCACGCGTCAACGGCCGGGTCGGGCCGCGTGCCTCGCTACGAGCGCATCGAGGATCGGCCGGTCCGCGGGCAAAAGACCGATATCCGCGAGCTCGTCAACCGGCACCCAGCGCAGCGGCTGGCCCTCGAGCCCTTGCGGCTCGCCCGACCAGCGCTCGACGAGCCAGACATCGAGTCGGACTCGCTGCCCGGGATAATCGTGCACGAGCTCCATCCACGGCGACGCACCGTGCACTTCGATGCCGAGCTCCTCGGCGAGCTCGCGGCGTAGCGCGTCGAACGGGCCCTCGCCGGGCGCGCGCTTCCCGCCCGGATACTCCCAGAAGCCCGCCATCGGCGTGCCCGACCGCCGCTGATTCACGAGCACGCGCCCTTCGGCGTCCTCGATGATGCCGACGAGCACGTGGATCTCGTTCGCGTCGCTCGAGCTCAATTCGCGGACAACGGCTGGACGGCGCGAACGGCTATTCGAGCCGGCCGTGACACTGCTTGTACTTCTTGCCCGAGCCGCACGGGCACGGCTCGTTGCGCCCGACTTTACGCTCGCCGCGCACGTACGGCATCACGGGCTCGGCCGCGACGCGCGGCATTCCGGCGCCGGTCCCGGCCGGAGCCGCGCCCGGCATGCCGCCCATCGGCGGCATGGGACGCCCCGCGGCCGGCGCGACGGGCGGAGGCGCCGCGACGAGCGAAGGCGCTTCCGCATGCTGCGCGCGTAACGTGGAAGGATCGCTCGTCGGACGCTCGACGACGCGCACGTCCTCGGGGCGACGGATCTGGATCTTCGAAAGGATCGAGATCGTGTCGGCCTTCACGCGGTCGAGCATGCTCCCGAACATCTCGAACGCCTCGCGCTTGTACTCCTGCTTCGGATTGCGCTGCGCGTAGCCGCGGAGGTGAATGCCCTGCCGCAGGTAATCGAGCGCGGCGAGATGCTCCTTCCAGTGCGTGTCGAGCTGGCGCAGCATCACGGCCTTCTCGAGCTCGCGCATCATCGGCGCGCCGATCTCCGCGACCTTCCGCTCGTACTCGGCTTCGAGACGCTCGAGGATCAGCTTCCGCAAGCCCTTCTCGTCGAGCTTGTCGTCCTCCTCGAGCACCTTCGCGACGTCGAGCACGAGGCCGAACTCGCGCTCGAGCGCCTTCGTGAGGCCGTCCTTGTCCCAGACCTCCTCGACGCTCTGCGGCGGCACGTATTCCGAGACGACGTTGTCGACGACCTCGGCACGGATGCCGCGGATCGCGTCGGCGATATCGTCGGCGTCCATCAGCTCGGCGCGCTGCTGATAGACGACCTTGCGTTGATCGTTCGCGACGTCGTCGTACTCGAGGAGCTGCTTGCGGATGTCGAAGTTGTACGCCTCGACCTTACGCTGCGCCCGCTCGATCTGCCGCGACAGCATCTTGCTCTCGATCGCCTCGCCCGGCTTCATGCCCGCGCGCGAGAGCAGCCGCTTCATGCGCTCCGGATCGCCGAAGATGCGCATGAGGTTGTCTTCCATCGACAGATAGAAGCGGCTCGATCCCGGGTCGCCCTGACGGCCGGCGCGGCCGCGCAGCTGATTGTCGATGCGCCGCGACTCGTGACGCTCGGTGCCGATGATGTGCAGCCCGCCTTCGGCGAGCACCTTCTCGTGCCGCGCCTTCCAGTCTTCCTCGAGCCGGCGAATCTCCTCCTCGGTCGGGTTCTCGAGCTTCGCCTTCTCCGCCTCGAGGTTGCCGCCGAGCACGATGTCGGTGCCGCGGCCGGCCATGTTCGTCGCGATCGTCACCGCGTGCGGGCGGCCGGCGTGCATGATGATCTCGGCCTCCCGCTCGTGGTACTTCGCGTTCAGCACCTGGTGCGGGATCTTCTTCTGCTTCAGGAGCCGCGACAGGAACTCCGACGTCTCGATCGACGTCGTGCCGACGAGCACCGGCTGGCCGCGCTTGTAGCAATCCTCGATGTCCTCGAGGATCGCGTCGAACTTGTCCTTCTGCGTCAGGTAGACGAGATCGGGCAGATCCTGCCGGATCATCGGCTTGTGCGTCGGGATCACGACGACCTCGAGCCCGTAGATCTGCTGGAACTCGTAGGCCTCGGTGTCCGCCGTGCCGGTCATGCCGGCGAGCTTCTTGTAGAGCCTGAAGTAGTTCTGGAACGTGATGGAGGCGACGGTCTGGTTCTCTTCCTTGACGCGGACGCCTTCCTTCGCCTCGATGGCCTGATGCAATCCGTCGGACCAGCGCCGGCCGGGCATCGTGCGGCCAGTGAACTCGTCGACGATCACGACCTCGCCGTTCGCGACGATGTAGTCGACCTCGCGGCGGAAGATCGCGTGCGCGCGAAGCGCCGCGTTCAAGTGGTGCATCAGGCGGATATTCGCCGGGTCGTAGAGGCTCTCGCCTTCCGAGAGCAGCCCGGCCTTCACGAGCAGCTGCTCGACGTGCTCGTGGCCTTCCTCGGTCAGATGCGCTTGTTTCGCCTTGAGGTCGACCGTGTAGTGCCCAGGAACATAGAGCTGGCACTTCACGGGCTTCGCGGCCGCATCGACCTCGATCAGGTGATGACCGCCCTCCTTCGCCTTCTCGAGCGCATCGCCGAGCGACATCTTGCCGAGCGGTTTGCCGTCGACGTCGAGCAGCTCGACCTGCGAGGCGTCGATGTCCTCGTTCGCACGGCCCGGAGGAGGATCGTGCTTGCGCAGATACGGAATGAGCTGGTTGATCTTGACGTAGAGCTCGGTGCTCTCCTCCGAGCGCCCGGAGATGATGAGCGGCGTGCGCGCCTCGTCGATCAGGATCGAGTCGACCTCGTCGACGATCGCGTAAGCGAGCTCGCGCTGCACGCGGTCTTCGCGCCGGAACGCGAGATTGTCACGCAGGTAGTCGAAGCCGAACTCGTTGTTCGTGCCGTACGTGATGTCCGCGCGATACGCGGCCTGCTTCTCCTCGATCGACTGACCGCTCTTGATCACGCCGACCTCGAGGCCGAGGAACCGATAGACCGGCCCCATCCAGTCGGCGTCGCGCTGGGCGAGATACTCGTTGACCGTGACGACGTGCACGCCGCGGCCGGTCAGCGCGTTGAGATAGGCGGCGAGCGTCGCGACGAGCGTCTTGCCCTCGCCGGTCCGCATCTCGGCGATCTTGCCCTGGTGCAGCGCGATACCGCCGATCAGCTGGACGTCGAAATGGCGCATCTTCAGCGTGCGCCACGCCGCCTCCCGGACGACCGCGAAAGCCTCGGGGAGCAGCGCGTCCAGGTCGCCCGTCTCCGCGTAGCGGGCCTTGAGCTCCGCGGTCTTCGCGCGCAGCTGCTCGTCGCTCAACTTCTTCAGCGACTCTTCGAGCGCGTTCGCCGCGTTGACCAGGGGCTGATAGCTGCGGAGCAGCCGCTGATTACGGCTGCCGAAGATGGAAATCAGTAGGTTGCTTGCGAAGTTGACCAACGGTCGATCCTTGGGCGTCAGGAGCGGTGATTCTAGCAGCCTCGGCGGAGCGCCGATCGTGGCGAAATGGGGCCGGATCGGCCGCCTTCAACCGGCTCGCCACGGAAAACATTGGACGGCGTTCGCGCTCGGGGGTTCGCGGAAAAGCGGCCGACCACGGCGAACCCTGCCGTTTCCGTAAGGAATGAGGGGGATACGCCCGCGCGCGATCAGTTCACATAGGACATCGGATCGACCGGACGGCCGTTCCGAAGGACCTCGAAGTGCAGGTTCGGCCCGGTCGCTCTGCCGGTATCGCCGAGGCGCGCGATGACCTGGCCCCGTTTGACCGTATCGCCGACCGACACGAGATTGCTCGAGTTGTGCGCGTAGCGCGTCACGTAGCCGTTGCCGTGGTCGATCTCGATGAGCTGCCCGTAGCCGTGGCGCTCGCCGGACCAGACCACGATGCCCGACGCGACCGCCATCACCTCGGTGCCGGCCCGCCCCGCGAAGTCGATGCCCTGATGGAACGCGCGCCGACCGGTGAACGGGTCCGTACGCTGCCCGAAGCGCGACGAGATATAGCCGGAGGAGACCGGACGGCCGTCGGGGCGCACCTCCGCCGCCAGCTTGCGGTCGAGCAACAGGTCCTCGAGGACGTCGAGCTGGCGATGGCGGTCCTTGAGCTGGAGCTCGAGGCTCTCGAGTGAGCTCAGGATACCGCGCAGATCGAGCTGATCGGCGTCGGCCAGAACCTCCTCGGGCCCGCCGAGGGCCGGAGGCGACGAGAAGTCGAACTCGCCGTCGTCGAGACCGGCCATCGCCGTGAGCCTGGCGCCGAGCGCGTCGAGGCGGACGACGTGCGCGTTCATTTGCCCGAGCCTCAAGGCGAGCGCGTCGACGCTCTGCTGCAGCCCGCGACGGGTCTTCTCGAGCAGCGCCTGCTGGGCCTCGAGCTCGGCGCGCCAGGCCTGCATCTCGACGGCTGGATTCGTCAAACCGTACGCGTCGGCGGCATGCCAGCCGACGAAGAACGCGCCGGTGAAAAACGCGAGCGCGAGGGCGAACGCCGCGGCCCAGAGCCTGCGAGGCTTCAGCTTCAGATGGCCGATCTGGCCACGATCACGATCGAAAAGTATCAGCTCCATCCGGCCGCGCCTCCCTGGCTCGAGTGTTGCGTGCCTCCTGTCCGCAACCGAGCGCGAAGCGCGCCGGATAACGAGTCGACGGCGAATTTATCGGCGTTATCGTTATTGGACGTCACTCGTCAACCCCGCTATCGAAAGCGGTTCCCTTCGAATTCGGTGCTTGGCAGGCCCGGCCGAATCCCACCGGCCACGATGCGGAGCGGGTAGAATGCCCGAAGACCGCATCCCTGCTCAAGTTTTCGGGTTCTAGGGGTGTGAACGCGTTCTCAGTACGAAGGGTGTAACGGCCCCCTCATGAGCACCGGTAGAGACGCCCCGAGGAAGCTCGCCGAGATCCTCGGCTCCGGCCGCTTGGCCGAGCTCGGTCGGGAAGCCGAGCGCCGCCGGACCACGACCGAGCGGGTCCGCGCTCAGCTTCCGCCCGAGGAAGCCGAGCACCTCGTCAGTGCGACAGAAGACGAGGAGGGCGCGCTCGTGCTGGTCATGGATTCGGCGCCTTGGGCCGCGCGCGTCCGATATCGCGCCGCCGAGCTCGGCGTCGCGCGGCTCAAGGTCCGCGTCCTGCCTCGTTGATAGGAATCGGAAATCGGCCCGAGGGGACGATCCCCCTCTTCCGCTTCAGCCCGGCGCGAGCTGATAGGAGACCGGCGAGAGCCGCTGGTCCTCGAAGCTGATCTCCTCGTACGTGTCCGGCTGCTCGAGCAGCGCCCGCAGCAGCAGGTTGTTCAGGCGGTGACCGGACTTGAAGCCCGTGAACTCGCCGATCAGCGATCGGCCGAGGAGGTACAGGTCGCCGACCGCGTCCAGCACCTTGTGTCGGACGAACTCGTCGCGGAAGCGCAGGCCGTCCTCGTTCAGCACGCGGTAGTCGTCGAGGACGATCGCGTTGTCGAGGCTGCCGCCGAGCGTCAGGTCACGGGCGCGCAGCATCTCGAGATCCCGCAGAAAGCCGAAAGTGCGGGCCCGGCTGATTTCCTTCAAGAAAGCCGTCGTCGAGAAATCGAGCCGCATCGCCTGGCGATGCTTGCGCAGCACCGGGTGATCGAAGTCGATCTCGAAGTTCAGGCGGAAGCCGTCGTGCGGCTTGAGCTGCGCCCACTTGTCGCCGTCGACGACCTTGACCGGCTTCAGCACGCGGATGAAGCGCTTCGGCGCGTTCTGCTCCTCGATCCCGGCGGATTGAAGAAGAAACACGAACGGCGCCGCGCTGCCGTCCATGATCGGGACTTCCGGCGCCGTCAGGTCGACGAAAGCGTTGTCGATGCCGAGACCGGCCATCGCCGACATCAAGTGCTCGACCGTCGCGACCTTCGCGCCGTCGCGCTCGAGCGTCGTGCCGAGCATCGTGTCCGTGACGGCGAGCGCGGACGCGGGGATATCCACCGGCTCGGGCAAATCGAGCCGACGGAACACGATCCCGGTATTGGGCGGCGCGGGCCGTAGATTCATGAACACCTTCGCCCCGCTGTGCAGACCGATACCGGTCGCGCGAATCGAATCCTTCAATGTGCGCTGTTTCAAGCAGCGACTCCTGTGCGGCCTAAGTCGGGCTCCGGCGGACCGCCGCCCGAAGGCGGCTCGATGGCCCTGCCGCGGGCGCCTCCCACGCGCCCGGTGCGCCGGCGTCGAAGCGCACCCCGAAGAAGCGGCAGTGAACCCTAGCACAGCCGCGAACTTCCCAGCAAGGAACCATCCCGCCGACGAGCCCGGCCTTCAGTCCGCCTGACGCCGCAAGAAAGCCGGAATATCGAGCAGGTTTTCGTACTCCTCGTTACCGAACAGCCCGTCGCCGACCGCGAGCTTGCGCTGATGCGTGGGCTTCTCGTAGTCGGCGAAGTTCGTCTGCTCGCGGCGCGGCGGCAGCGTGCGGCGCACGACCCGCATCGGCACGTCCTGCTGTTGCTGCGGCTTCGCCGGCTGACCGAGCCCCGTCGCGACGACCGTGACGCGGATCTCGTTCGACATCTCCGGATCGATCACCGTGCCGATCACGACGGTCGCTTCGTCCGACGCGAACTGCTTGATCGTCTCGCCGACCGCCTGGAACTCGCCGATGCCGAGATCCATGCCCGCGGTCACGTTGACCAGGATGCCGTTCGCGCCCGCGAGGTTGATGTCCTCGAGCAGCGGGCTCGAGATCGCGGCCTCGGCGGCGATGCGCGCGCGATCCTCGCCGGTCGCGACACCCGTGCCCATCATCGCCATGCCCATCTCGGACATCACCGTCCGCACGTCGGCGAAGTCGACGTTGATCAGGCCCGGCCGCGTGATCAGCTCGGCAATACCTTGGACCGCGCCCTGCAGCACTTCGTTCGCCGCCTTGAACGCATCGAGCAGCGTCGTCTGCGGGCCGAGCACCGACAGGAGCTTCTCGTTCGGGATCGTGATCAGCGAGTCGACGAAGCGGCCGAGCTCCGCGATGCCCTGCTCGGCGACGCGCATCCGCTTCGCGCCTTCCATATGGAAGGGCTTCGTCACGACCGCGACGGTGAGGATGCCCAGCTCTTTTGCGATCTGCGCGACGACCGGTGCGGCGCCGGTGCCCGTGCCGCCGCCGAGGCCCGCGGTGATGAAGAGCATGTCCGCGCCTTCGATCACCTCTTGGATGCGGTCGCGATCCTCCATCGCGGCCTGCCGTCCGATCTCGGGATTCGCGCCCGCGCCGAGTCCCTTCGTGATGTTGCAGCCGATCTGCAGGTTCGTCTTGACCTTCGCGTGCTTCAGCGCCTGCGCGTCGGTGTTCGCGCAGATGAAGTCGACGCCTTCGATACCGGTGCGCACCATGTGCGCGACCGCGTTGCCGCCTCCCCCGCCGACGCCGATGACTTTGATGATCGCGTTTTCGCTGAAGCCGTCCATCAGTTCGAACATCTCTGCTCTCCTTTGTTGCCCCGTTTCCGTTTCCCCAAAGACGACGCTTATAGGTTTCGTTGGAACCACGCTTTCATTCGGCCGAGCACGCCGCCGATGCCGAGTTTCGACCCCGATGAATCGGCTCGCGCCATCACCGCTTCCTTGCCGTAAAGCAGCAAACCGACTCCGGTGGCGTGAATCGGGTTGCGCACGACGTCGGAAAGACCATCGACGTGCTGCGGTGTGCCGAGGCGTACCGGCATGTGGAACACCTCTTCCGCAAGCTCCACCGCGCCTTCCATCTTCGCGCTGCCGCCGGTGAGCACGATTCCGGCGGCGATCATCTCCTCGAAGCCGGAGCGGCGAAGCTCGTCGCGCACGAGGTGGTAGAGCTCCTCGTAACGCGGCTCGACGACCTCGGCGAGCGTCTGCCTCGCGAGCCTTCGCGGAGGCCTTTCACCGACGCTCGGCACCTCGATCGTCTCGTCCGGATTCGCGAGCTGCGACAACGCGCACGCGTACTTGATCTTGATCTCCTCGGCGTGATGCGTCGGCGTGCGCAGCGACACCGCGATGTCGTTCGTGACCTGATCGCCCGCGATAGGAATCACCGCGGTGTGCTGGATCGCGCCGCCGTAGAAGACCGCGATGTCCGTCGTGCCACCGCCCGAATCGACGAGACACACGCCGAGCTCCTTCTCGTCGTCGGTCAGGCACGCGTAGCTCGAAGCGAGCTGCTCGAGCACGATGTCGTCGACGCCGAGCCCGCAGCGCTGCACGCACTTGATGATGTTCTGCGCCGCGCTGACCGCGCCCGTGACGAGGTGCACCTTCGCCTCGAGCCGAACGCCCGACATGCCGACGGGCTCGCGGATGCCCTCCTGCGAATCGATGATGAACTCCTGCGGGAGCACGTGAAGGATCCGCTGGTCGGCGGGAATCGCGACCGCGCGCGCCGCGTCGATCACGCGCTCGACGTCGCTCGGCGTGACCTCCTTGTCTCGGATCGCGACGATGCCGTGCGAGTTCAAGCTTCGGACGTGGCTGCCCGCGATACCCGTGTAGACGCTGTTGATCTCGCAGCCCGCCATCAGCTCGGCTTCCTCGACGGCGCGCTGAATCGACTGCACCGTCGATTCGATGTTCACGACGACGCCGCGCTTCAAGCCGCGCGACGGCGCCGAGCCGAAGCCGATGACCTCGATCTTGCCGTCGGGCGAAAGCTCGCCGACGACAGCGACGACTTTCGACGTACCGACGTCGAGACCGACGAGGAGTTTGCGATCGTCGCGCTTACCCACGGCTCTCGCGCTCCTCTCTCTTACCGGTTTCGCCCTGCACCGCCAGCTCCTTTCGCGCGGCCACCTCCGTCTCCTCCGATTGCGTCTCGTCGCGCCATCCGACGGCGAAGCCGTTCGTGTAGCGCAAGTCGACATAGCTCACCCGATGCAGCTCCCGCGCAAGCGCGGGCGCGGCGACACTGAAGAAACGATCGATCCGCTCGTGCACGTCGTTGCGGCCGAAGCGCACTTCCTGTCCGGTCGCGAGCAAGAGCCGCCACGACCCACGCTCGTCGAGCTGCAGCCTTTCGATCGCGAGGCCGCTCTCGAGCAGCCGGTCGCGCATCGCGAGGTAGACCTTCGCGACCTCGCGCTCGCTGCCCGGCGGCCCGTCGAGAAGCGGCAGCTCCGGGAAGCCGTGCGGCGGCCTTTCCGCGAAAAGCTCGCCGCGCGTGTTCAAGAGACCCTTGTCGCCCCAGCGTGCGGCCGCGCGGTGCTCGCTGATGCGCACCACGAGCACGTCCGGCCATCGGCGCCGCAACGAGACCGAGTCGACCCAAGCGAGCGCCCGTAGCCGTTCGCGCAGCGACTCGAGGTCGAGCGACCAGAAGCCGTTCTCGAGCTCCGGCGCGAGCGCGGCCTCGACCTGGATCGGCGTCACGCGCTGGAACGTGCTCTCGATCACGAGCCGGCCGACCGGGCGATCGACGACCTCCTCGAGCACCGGGAACGCGGCCGCCGCCGCGGCGCCGAGCATCGCCGGCCACAGCACGGCGCGCAGCGGCATACGGAAGCGCGGCACGCGCGGCAGCTTCTGCGCGAGCGCCGCGCGGCGCGATCTACGGCGACGATTCGGTCGGTTCCGACTCATCCCGCCTCCCAGCGATGCTCGCCGATGATCCTCGCCTCGAGCTCGAGCTCGACGCCGAACCGCTCGGCGACGCGCCGTCGCACCGTCTCGATCAGCCGCTCGATGTCCTCGGCCGTCGCGCCGCCGGTGTTCACGATGAAGTTCGCGTGCTTCTCGGAAACCTTCGCGCCGCCGATCGAGAAGCCCTTCAATCCCGCGCGCTCGATCAGCGCGCCCGCGTGTGTCCCTTCCGGATTGCGGAAGACCGAGCCGCAGCTCGGCACGCCGAGCGGTTGAGTCGCGGCTCGCCGGTCGAGCATCTCGCGGATCGACGTCATCGACGCCGACTCGTCGTGCTCGAAGCGGAAAGTCCCCGAGAGAAAGAATTCGGGGAGATCGCCGTCCGCGCGATTCTTCAACGCCACGTGCCGGTAACCGATCTCGTAGTCGTCCGCGGTTCGCACGCGCCGCACGCCGCGCCGGTCGATCGTCTCGACGCTTTCGACGCGGTCCCACGTCTCGCCGCCGAACGCGCCGGCGTTCATCGCGAGCGCTCCGCCGACCGTGCCGGGAATCCCCGCGAAGAACGCCGCGGGGCCGAGCGACCAGCGCACGCACTGCCGCGCGAGCGTCGCGCACGGCACGCCGGCGCCGGCTTTGACGCGCGTCTCGTCGAGCCGCTCGAGTCGCTTGCCGACCTTGCGCGTCGAGATCACCGCGCCGCGCACTCCGCCGTCGCGCACGAGCAGGTTCGAGCCGAGCCCGACCACGTGCACGGGCACGTTCTCCGGTAACGCCGCGAGAAAACGCGCGAGCGCGTCCTCGCTTGCGGGCTCGAAATAGAAGTCCGCCGGTCCGCCGACGCGCCACGACGTGTGCCGCCGCATCGGCTCGTCACGCCGCACGCCTTCGAAAGCATCGATCTCGACCATGACCGCGCTCACTTCCCGGCCTCGAGCGGACGTTTCACCGAAAGCAGCGCCGGCAACCGCTGCGCGAGCGTGCCGATCGAGCCCGCGCCGAGCGTCAGCACGACGTCGCCGCTCTCGACGACGTTGCCGAGCACGCCGGCGATCGCGTCGAGCTCGTCGACGAAGATCGGCTCGACCTTGCCGCGCGCGCGCACGGCGCGCGCCAAGGATTTGCCGTCCGCGCCGACGATCGGCGCCTCGCCCGCGGCATAGACGTTCGTGAGAATCAGCACGTCCGCCGCCGACAGCACTTGCGCGAAGTCGTCCAGCAGCGCGTGCGTGCGCGTATAGCGGTGCGGCTGGAACACGACGACGAGACGCCGTCCGGACCACGCGCCGCGCGCGGCCGCGAGCGTCGCAGCGATCTCCGTCGGGTGATGCCCGTAGTCGTCGACGAACGTGACCTCGCCCGCGCGCGTCGTGACCGTGCCGAGCACCTGCATCCTGCGATCGATGCCGGAGAACGACTCGAGCGCGCGGCGCACCGCGTCGATATCGACCTCGAGCTCGAGCGCGACCGCGACCGCGGCGAGCGCGTTCTGCACGTTGTGCGCGCCCGGAAGATTCAGCTCGAGCTCGAGCGGCTCCGGCAGCTCGCAGCCGACGACCTTGAAGCGGCTCTTCAAGCCCCGATGCTCGACGTCGATCGCGCGGATATCCGCCTGCGCGTCGAACCCGTAGCTCGTCACGCGCCGGCCGAGATCCGGAATCAGCGCGCGCGCGTTCGCGTCGTCGCGGCACATCACGGCGAGGCCGTAGAACGGCAAGTTCAGCAGGAAGTCACGGAAACCCTGCTTGAGCCGCTCGATATCGCCCTCGTACGTGCCGAGATGATCCGCGTCGATATTCGTCACGACCGCGATCATCGGGTGCAGATGCAGGAACGACGCGTCGCTCTCGTCGGCCTCGGCGACGAGATAGCGGCCCTCGCCGAGCCGCGCGTTCGCGTCCGCGCTCTTGAGCCTCCCGCCGATCACGAATGTCGGATCGAGCCCGCCCTCGGCGAGCACGCTCGCGATCAGACTCGTCGTCGTGGTCTTGCCGTGCGTGCCCGCGACGGCGATGCCGTAACGGAAGCGCATGAGCTCGCCGAGCATCTCCGCGCGCGGCACGACCGGCACGCGGCGGCGCTGCGCGGCGACGACCTCGGGGTTGTCCGGCGCGACCGCGCTCGACACGACGACGACGTCCGCGTTCTCGACGTGCTCCTCGGCATGGCCCTGCCAGACCTTCGCGCCGAGCCGCTCGAGCCGTTCCGTGACCGCGGTGAGCCGCAGATCGGAGCCCTGCACGCTGTAGCCCAGGCTGAGCAGCACCTCGGCGATGCCCGCCATGCCCGCGCCGCCGATACCGACGAAGTGCACCGTGCGAATCTTGCCCATGCGCGTCTTCGTCATCGGCGGCCCTCCTTGGCGAGCGCGATGCACGCATCGGCGAGCCGATCCGCGGCGTCGACGCGCGCTTGCGCGCGCGAGGCCGCCGCCATCGCCTCAAGGCGTGCCGGCTGCTCGAGCAGCGCTTCGAGCTCCGTCGCGAGCCGCGCGGGCGTGAGCTCGCGCTCGGCGATCACGATCGCCGCGCCGCCGGAAGCGAACGACTCGGCGTTCTTCATCTGGTGGTCGTCGATCGCGTGCGGATACGGCACGAGCACCGCGCCGAGGCCGGCCGCCGCGAGCTCGCTGATCGTGAGCGCTCCGGCGCGCGCGACCGCGAAGTCGGCCCAGCCGTACGCTCCGGCGATATCGTCGATGAACTCGACGACGTCCGCGTCGACGCCGGCGTCGCGATACGCCGCGCGCGCTTCCTCGTGCAGGCGTCCGGCCTGATGCCGCACCTCGGGGCGAAGCGTCTCGGGCAAGGCCGCGAGCGCCTGGGGCACGGTGAGATTCAGCACGCGCGCGCCTTGGCTCCCGCCGAGGACGAGCAAACGCGCGCGGCGCGCGGCGCTTCGCGCCTCGCGAAGCTCCGCGACCCGCGGCGCCGCGGGCGGCAGCGCGGCAATCTCGCGCCGCACCGGATTGCCGATCCGCTCGGCTTCGATCCCGCGCGGGAAGCTCGACGGAAACGCTTCGAACACGCGCGTCGCGAAGCGCGCGAGCCAGCGATTCGCCGTGCCCGCGATCGCGTTTTGCTCGTGGATCACGAGCGGCCGACGCGTGAGCCACGCGGCGAGGCCGCCGGGCCCGGACACGAAGCCGCCCATGCCGAGCACGGCCGAAGGCTTGCGGCGCCGCATCACGCCGAGCGCCTGGCCGACCGCGAACGCGGCGCGGAACGGGGCGGTCACGAGCCCCTTCACGCCCTTGCCGCGCAATCCCGAGACCGAGATCCACTCGATGTCGATACCGTGGCGAGGCACGACGCGAGCCTCGAGCCCTCGGCGCGTGCCGAGCCACACGACGCCGTGCCCGCGTGCGCGCAGCGCATCCGCGACCGCGAGCCCCGGGAACACGTGTCCGCCCGTGCCGCCGGCCATGATCATGATCGGGCCCACGGCGCTCATTCGGCGTTCCTCTTGCCGGCGCGCCGCATCTCGGCGGGCGCGAGCTCGTGATGCACGCGGAACAGGAGACCGAGCGCAACGAGCGTCGTGATCGTGCTCGAGCGCCCATAGCTCAGAAGCGGCAACGTCAGCCCCTTCGTCGGCAACAGCCCCGTGTTCACGCCGATATTGATGAAGGCCTGAAGACCGAGCGTGATGCCGATACCCATCGCGAGCAGGCCGTGGAACGGCAGTCCCGCCGCGATCGATCGCTGTCCGATCGAGATCGCGCGGTACACCAGCACGGCGAAGAGCACGATCACGCCCGTCGAGCCGAGGAGCCCGAGCTCCTCGGCGAGCACCGCGAACACGAAGTCGGTATGCGCCTCGGGCAGGTAGAACAGCTTCTGCACGCTCTCGCCGAGCCCGACGCCGAACCAATCGCCGCGGCCGATCGCGATCAGCGACTGCGTGAGCTGAAAGCCGCTGTCGAACGCGTGCTCGAACGGCTCGAGAAACGACAGGAGCCGCTCGAGCCGATAAGCCGACGAGACCGCGAGGATGGCGAGCGCCGTGCCCGCGACGCACAGCGCGGCGAGCACGTCACGGAGCCGCGCGCCGCCGAGAAAGAGCACGCCGAACGTCGTCGCGGTCAGCACGACGACCGCGCCGAAATCGGGCTCCTTGAGCAGCAGCGCCGCGGCGAGCATGAGCAGCAACAGCGGTTTCCAGAACGCGAGCGAGCGCGTCGTGAGCTCCGCGTAATGCCGCACGCAGTACGCCGCGACATAGATAAGGAAGAGCAGGCGCGCGGGCTCGGACGGTTGGAAGCGCAGCGGCCCGATCGCGACCCAGCGCGTCGCGCCGTTGACCGTCTGGCCGATCGACGGGACGAGCGGCGCGGCGAGAAGCAGCAACGCCGCGAGCAGGCAGAGACCGCTCGAGCGATACCACGTCTCGATCGGCAGCGCGGCCGCGAAACCGAGGCCGGCGCATCCGATCGCGAGCGCGCCGAGATGCCGGATCAGGTAGTAGAACGGCTCGCCGGTCGCGTTGTCCGCGATCGAGATCGACGCGGAGCCGACCATGACCGTGCCGAGCGCGGCGAGACCGACCGCCGACGCGATCAGCGCGGGATCGAGCGCGACGGGTTGTCTCACGGCCGCGCTCATGCCGGCAGCTCCTCGACGGCCGCGGCGAACGCCTCGCCGCGATGCTTGTAATCACGAAACATGTCCTGGCTCGCGCAGGCCGGCGACAGCAGCACGATGTCGCCGGGCTTCGCCGCGGCCGCGGCGGCGCGCACGGCGCCGCGCATGTCGGACGCGTGCACGACGGGACACACGTCGGCGAGCACCGACTCGATCTCGCGTGCCGTCTCGCCGATCAGCACGGCGGTCCTGACCTTGCCGCGCGCGGCGCCGGCGAGCGGCGCGAAGTCCGCGCCTTTGCCGCGGCCGCCCGCGATCAGCACGATCGGCGCGGAAAAACCCGCGAGCGCCGCGACCGTCGCGCCGACGTTCGTGCCCTTCGAGTCGTCGATGTACTCGACGCCGCGGCGTTCGGCGATGCGCCGGCAGCGATGCGGCAAGCCTTCGAAACGCCGAAGCACGTCGAGCAGCGGCTCGAGATCCTGCACGGGCGTTCCCCTGCTCTCGAGCAGGGCGGTCGCGAGCGCGAGCGAGGCGAGCACGTTCGCCTCGTTGTGCCGTCCGCGAAGCGCGAGCGATGTAACCGGCATCAACGGCTTCGCGTCGCGCGCGAGCGAGCGCTCGCCGCCGTCGTCCACGACCGACCAGCCGCGCTCGAGAACCGTTTCGATCGAGAACGGGATCGGACGGGCGCAGTGCTCGCCGATGTTGCGCACGAGCGGATCGTCGAGATTGAAGACGGCGCGCTCCGCGCTCGACAAGAGCTTCGCCTTCAACGCGGCATAGCGCTCGAGGTCGCCGTGCCGGTCGAGATGATCGGCCGAGACGTTCAGCACCGCCGCCGCGAGCGGGCGCAGCGACTCGGTCGTCTCCATCTGGAAGCTCGAGATCTCGAGCACGTACGCATCGGGCGAGCCGGAGCTAGCGGCCGCTCGCTCGAGCAGCGCGAGCGCGGGCGGCCCCAGGTTGCCGCCGGCAAGCGCGGTGAGACCCGCGGCCTCCAGCAGCTTCGCGGTCAACGTCGTCACCGTGCTCTTGCCGTTCGACCCGGTCACCGCGATCACGGGAGCATCCGCGGCGCGCGCGAAAAGCTCGATGTCGCCCACGACGTCGACGCCGCGACGCCGCGCCTCGACGGCGAGCGGCAGATCGGACGCGAGCCCCGGCGACCACACGACGCGCGACGCTCCGGCGAGCCACTTCGCATCGAGCGTGCCGAGCTCGACGTCGACGTCCGGGTGCTCGCGCTTGAGCCGCTCGAGCCCCGGCGGATCGGTGCGGCTGTCGATCACGAGCACGCGCTCGCCGAGCCCGGTGAGGTAGCGCACGGCCGCGAGGCCGGTCTCGCCGAGACCGACGACGAGCGTGCGGTCTTGCCGCGTCTTCCGCGTCTCTTTCGACGTTCCGCGCGTGCGTGCGCTTTCCATGATCGCCACCATCAGCGGATCTTGAGGCTCGCGAGACCGACCAGCACGAGGATCACCGTGATGATCCAGAACCGAACGATGACCTTGGGCTCGGCCCAGCCCTTGAGCTCGAAGTGGTGGTGCAGCGGCGCCATACGAAAAATGCGCCGGCCGGTCATCTTGTAGGAAGCGACCTGCATGATCACCGAGACGGTCTCGATCACGAAGACACCGCCCATGATGAACAGCACGAGCTCCTGTCTGACCACGACCGCGACGAGGCCGAGCGAAGCGCCCAACGCGAGCGCCCCGATGTCCCCCATGAAGACCTGCGCGGGGTACGTGTTGAACCACAAGAAGCCCAGGCCGGCTCCAGCCAGCGCCGCACAGAAAACCAGCATCTCGCCCGCGCCCGCGACGTAAGGAATGCCGAGATACGACGCGAACACCGTGTTGCCCGCCGCCCAGCCGAAAACCCCGAGCGCGCCGCCGACGAGCACGGCCGGCATGATCGCGAGCCCGTCGAGCCCGTCGGTCAGATTCACCGCGTTCGAGCTGCCGACGATCACGAAATAGGTGAACAGCACGTACGCGATTGGACCGAGCGGAATCAGCAGATCCTTGAAATAAGGAATGAGCAGCGCGTGCTCGACGGCGGGATTCTCGGCGGTGAGATACAGCGTGATCGCCGCCGCGAGCGCCGCGACCGATTGCCAGAGATATTTCGCGCGCGGGCGCAAGCCCTCCGCGTTGCCGAGCACGAGCTTCTTGTAGTCGTCGACGAAGCCGATGACGCCGAACGCGAGCATCACGGCGAGCACGATCCAGACGAATCGGTTCCCGAGATCCGCCCAGAGCAGCGTGCTCACGAGAATCGCGATCAGGATCAGCGCGCCGCCCATCGTCGGCGTGCCGGCCTTCGGCAGGTGCGAGACCGGGCCGACCTCGCGAATGTGCTGACCGATGCGCTGCCGCGAGAGCCTTTGGATCAGGTACGGCCCGAACGCGAGCGACAGCACGAGCGCGGTCAACGCGCTCAGGATCGCGCGCATCGTGAGATAGCTGAAGACGTTGAAGCCCGAGTAATAACGGGTCAGGTACTCGGAGAGCTCCATCAGCATCGCGAGCCCTCCCCGTTTCGCGCTTCGAGCGCGGCGACGACGCGCTCGAGACCCATCGCGCGCGAGCCTTTGACGAGCACGGTGACGCCCGGCGCGAGCTTCGCATCGAGCGCGCGCGCGGCATCGAACGCCTCCGTATAGCTCTCGGCGGCGTCGCCGAAGGCCTCTGCGGCGCGGCGCGACAGCGGACCGATCGTGACGAGCTCGTCGCAGCGGCCCTTCGCGTATTCGCCGATCTCGGCGTGCAGCTTTGGCGCCGTAGGACCGAGCTCGAGCATGTCCCCGAGCACGAAGATACGCGTGCCCGAGCGCGCCGCGAGGAAGTCGAGCGCCGCCCGTGCCGACGACGGGTTCGCGTTGTACGCGTCATCGATCACGAGCGCGCCCTTGCGGCCCCGCACCGCGTTCATCCGCCCGCGCACCGCGGCCGCTCGCGAAAGTCCCGCGGCGATCTCGTCGTTGCCGCATCCGACCGCGTGCGCGGCCGCGGCCGCGGCGAGCGCGTTCACGACGTTCGTCGGTCCGAGCAACGGCAGCGCGATGTCGATCTCGCCGCTCGGCGTGCGCATCGTGAAGCGCGCGCCGTCCTCGCCGAGCGAGGGCTCGCCAGCGACGACGAAATCGGCGTCCTTCGTACGGCCGAACGTGAGCACGCGCCTCGCGCGCGAGCGCGCGCGCCACTCGCCGACGTGCGGATCGTCCGCGTTCAGCACCGCCGTGCCGTCCGGCGGCAGATGATCGAGCAGCTCGCCCTTGGCCTTCGCGACGCCGTCGATCGAGCCGAAGCCTTCGAGGTGCGCGGGACCGGCGTTCGTGATCACGCCGACCGACGG
This sequence comes from Gammaproteobacteria bacterium, assembly GCA_017577365.1. Classification (GTDB taxonomy): domain Bacteria; phylum Pseudomonadota; class Gammaproteobacteria; order Steroidobacterales; family Rariloculaceae; genus ZC4RG20. The sequence goes on from PKRJ01000060.1 coordinate 21,415, forward strand.
CTGCGCGATACGCGCGAGCCGATCGATCTCGCCCGGATGGTTCGCGCCGAGCTCGACGACCGCCGCCTCGTGCTCGCTCGAGAGCCGCATCAGCGTGAGCGGCAAACCGATCTCGTTGTTGAGGTTGCCTTCGGTCACGCATACGCGGCGTCCGCGGCCGCCGGGAC
>PKRJ01000061.1 GCA_017577365.1 Gammaproteobacteria bacterium
GTGCTGTGTCTCTGTGTTCGCCCAGACTGTGACCGGCACGGGCACGGCGACGCTGATGTGGGACCCTCCCACGCAGTACACCAACGGCGACCCTCTGCCGCTGTCGGAGATCGAGCGCTACACGATCTACTGGGGCACCGAGTCCGGCGTGTACACCGAAAGCCTCGACGTCGAGGACGGCGCGGTGCAGTCGCGCGAAATCGAGCTGACGGTGACGGGACCGACGACGTTCTACTTCGCGATGACCGCTTGGGCGCGCGGGCTCGAATCGGACTTCTCGAACGAAGCGAGCAAGACGATCACGCTCGAGATGCAGGACCTCCCGCCTGGTGCGCCGCAGAACGTGACGGTCGAACTGTCGTTCAGTTGCGAGACCACCGAGGCAGGCCGTACCTGCCGGGTGGTCGTGGAGTGACGTGCTGCCGCTGCGCGAGGCCGTGCGCGAGTTCGAGCGGGAGTACATCGCTCGCGCTCTCGCCGAGCACGGCTCGGTTTCCGCAGCGGCGCGCGCTTTGCGCGTGAGCCGAACGCATCTGCATCGGCGGATCGCGCGGCTCGGCATCGTGGCGCCGCGGAAGGCGCGACGCGGATCGTGGGCGATACAGGGGGTCTGATGGACGAACAGGAAAAGCGAGAGCACATGGCGACGATGGGCCGCGTATGGCTCGCGTGGCTGATCTTCTTCCTGTTCGCGGAGGGTTACGCGATCCGGAAGGGAGGGGGGACGCTCTCGACGTTCATTCGGCGGTATTTCCAGATTGCGGAAGGAAAGGCGCCGCTGAAGTATCGCGCGCCGCGCTGGGTCGCGTGGGTCGTGATCATCGTCCTCGCGATCCACTTCCTGGCCCCGTGAAGGTCTTAGGGAAAATCCTTGAGACGTTCCCGAATCCGGTGCGCGCCGGCTTGCGGGCGCGCAGGGCGTTCAGAGTGTGGAACCAGGCGCGGAAGGCGCGCAGGCAAGTTGAGCTGACATCGGAACTGATCGCGCTCGAGCGCGAGGAGGAACCAGCAATGATCGATATCGGCACGCGCACTTCGACGAATGCCCTCGTCGGTGGAGGGATCCTCAGCACGATCTACGTGCAGGTTGTCGGATTGCTGCCGTGGCCGGGTCTGGTCGCGGCACTGACGACGCCGGAAGCGATCGCGCTTGCGGCGACAGGCTTCGCGTGGATCGTCGCGCGCTTCAGCAAGACGCCAGATAAGCCCGGAGTGCTGTGAGTGACGTACATCCTGGGCCAGCGCTCCCGCAACGAGCTCGAGGGCGTGCATCCTCGGCTCGTCGCCGTCGTCGAGCGCGCGATCGAGATCACGTCCGTCGACTTCGCGGTGCACGACGGACTCAGAACCGAGGACGAGCAGCGCGAGTACGTCGCGCGCGGTGTGTCGCAGACGATGGCGTCGAAGCATCTGACTCAGGCCGACGGCTACGGTCACGCGGTCGACCTCGTGCCGTGGATCGGCGGGCGGCTGCGCTGGGAGTGGCCGCCGATCTTCGAGATTGCCGCTGCGGTCTACAAGGCTGCGGCTGAGCTAGAGGTCCAGCTGACCTGGGGCGGCGTATGGGACCGCGCGCTGCTCGACCTCAACGTCGGCATGCTCGAGGACGAGGTGAACCAGTATGTCGATAGGCGGCGGGCGATGGGGCATCGGCGCGTCTTCATAGACGGCCCTCATTTCGAGCTAATGACGCCATGACCATGGAGGCGACCGCCGTCAATCGCATGATCGGCTGGTTTCTCGGCATCGGTTCCGTGTGCGCGGGCGGGTTGCTGCTCTGGATCGGCTCGACGGCTTACGAGCTCTCGATCACGATGGCCCGCACCGAAGAGCGGCTCGCGGTCATCCAGGCGCAGCAGGCATCTGCGATCGCGGCCAACTCCGATACCGCGAGATCGGTGCGCGAGCTCTCTCTCCGCGTTCAGCGCCTCGAGGACACGATCGCCGCGGAGGGCCGTGCGCGTCGGGCGGAGTAGGCGCATGTCGGCAAAAGCGAAACAGCGTCTGACGCCGAAGCAGAAGCGGTTCGTTGACGAGTACCTGAAGGACCGGAATGCGACGGCGGCAGCGGGTCGCGCCGGCTACAACCCCGACTGGGGTCGCCACCTCTACGCGAAGCCGCACATCCGAGAGGCGATCGAGCAGCGCGTCGAGCGCGTTTCGCAGCGGGCCGACATCACGGCGCAGCGCGTTCTCGAGGAGCTCGCGCGGCTCGCCTTCTCGAACATGCTCGACTACGTGCGCATCACTGAGGATGGTGAGACGTTCGTCGATCTCTCCGGCGTGTCTCGCGACCAGGCGGCCGCGATTCAGGAAGTCACGGTCGAGAATCATCTCGAGGGGCGCGGCGACGACGCGCGCACTGTGCGGCGTGTGAGGTTCAAGCTCGCCGGCAAAGAGGGACCCCTCGAGAAGCTCGGCAAGTACCTCGGCCTCTTCAGCGACAATCCGCCGATGCAGCCCGGCACCGAAGTCACGGAGATCAAGCGTACGATCGTGCGGGCCGCATCGCCGAAGGAATGAGCGTCCTCGACATCCCGACGGCTGAAGTCTTTGTGCCGTTGCTCGAGCCGCATCGCTTCGGCGGCCCGCGCTACAAGGGCGCGCATGGCGGTCGCGGCTCCGGCAAATCGCGATTCTTCGGCGGGCTCCTCGTCGATTACGCGCTGTCGTTCCCGGGGCTGCGCGCGGTGTGCGTGCGCGAGACGCAGCGCTCTCTTCGCTTCTCGTCGAAGCTGCTGATCGAGGACGAGATACGCCGACACGGCGTCGGCCGGTATTTCCGCATCATGGACAAGGAAATCCGGACGCCCGGCGGCGGCGTGATCATCTTCGAGGGCATGAAGAATCACACGGCCGATTCGATCAAGTCGCTTGAGGATTTCGACGTCGCCTTCATCGAGGAGGGGCAGAAGCTGTCGGCTCGATCGTGGGATCTCCTGACGCCGACGCTTCGCAAGTCCGGCGCCGAGATCTGGTGTGCTTGGAACCCTGAGCAGCCGACCGACCCGGTAGATGAGTTTTTCCGCGGGCCGAATCCGCATCCGGACGCCGTCAAGGTCGAGGCGAACTGGCGCGACAACCCGTGGTTTCCTGAGTCGTTGCGCGCGGACATGGAGCACGACCGGCGCACCGATCCGGACAAGTACGCGCACGTCTGGGAGGGAGGATATCTCACGCTCTCGGAGGCGCGCGTCTTCCGCAACTGGCGCATCGAGGAGTTCGAGACGCCGGCCGACGCCGTCTTCTACTTCGGCGCTGACTGGGGCTTCAGCGTCGACCCGACCGTGCTGATCCGCTGCTTCATCGACCACGCCGCGCGCAGGCTTTACGTCGATCGCGAGGCGTACAAGATCGGCTGCGAGATCGACCGCACGCCCGAGCTCTTCGACGCGCTCGACCCCGAGAATCCCGGCATGGCGCGCAAGTGGGTCATCACGGCCGACAGCGCGCGGCCCGAGACGATCGCGTACATGCGTCGGCACGGGTATCCGCGCATGGTCCCGTCGATCAAGGGCGCAGGGTCAGTGCAGGAAGGCATCGAGTTCCTGCGCTCGTTCGAGATCATCGTGCACCCGCGCTGCCGGCACACGATCGACGAGCTGATGTTCTACCGCTACAAGCAGGATCCGAAAACCGGCGAGGTTCTCCCGATCCTCGAGGACAAGAAAAACCATGTTATCGACGCGTTGCGCTACGCTATCGAGCGCCTGAGACGGCGGAAGCGCGCCGGGACGTTTTGAACTGCGAGGCTTGAGCAATGGCAACCGACGAACTTGCAGCCCGGCGCGAGCTCCGCGGCCAGAAGCTCAGTATCAACGCGCTCGTCAACCGGACGCTCCGCTCGCTGATCGCGCGGCTTTCCGGCCAGCATTTCGGCGGCGAGCGCGACCTGTACGAGCAGTGCGGCTACCCGGTCGACATCACGCCGCAAGATTACGTGGCGCAGTATCTGCGCGGCGACCTCGCCGCCCGCATCGTCGACGCGTATCCCGACGCGACGTGGCGCGAGGCGCCGATCGTCAAGACGACGGGCACGACCGAAGGCGATGACGATCCGTTTCAGGCTGCCATCGACGAGCTCAATAATCGCTTCGGACTCTGGAGCGTGCTGCACCGGCTCGACCTGCTGACGCAGCTCGGTCACTACGGCGTGCTGCTGATCGGCCTCGACGGTGGCGCACCGCTCGACCAGCCGGTCGATCGCGACAAGTTCGGGCTGCTGTACCTGGCGCCGTTTGGTGAGGCGCAGGCCGAGATCCTGCGATGGGAGTCGAACACGAGTTCGCCGCGATTCGGTAAGCCCGAGCTCTATCGTCTTACCGCCGGTCCCGACTGGAAGGGCATCGGCGGCATGCAGCGCAACCTCACGGTGCACTGGTCGCGCGTCATCCACGTCGCCGAGCGCGCGCTCGACGACGAATCGATCGGACTGCCGCGGCTCGAGCGAATATGGAACCGCGTCATGGATTGCGAGAAGCTCCTCGGCGCCTCGGCCGAGATCTTCTGGCAGAACGCAGCGCCTACGCGGGCTTGGATGGCGGATGCCGACACGGAGTTCTCGCCAGACGATCAGGCCGACATGGAGGCTATGTTCGAGGAGCTCTACCACGGGCTCCGGCGCGATGTGCGTCTCCGCGGCGTGACCCCGCAATCGCTCGTGCAGGCCGTCGCCGACCCGTCCGGCCACCTCGACAAGCAGCTCGACTTCATCGCCGGCGCGACCGGCATCCCGAAGCGGATCCTGATCGGCTCCGAGCGCGGGGAGTTGGCGAGCGAGCAGGACGAGAACAACTGGGCGGCGCGCGTCACGGAGCGCCGCAACAATCACGCGACGCCGCACATCATTCGCCCGACGATCGATCGGCTGATCCGCTACGGCGTGCTGCCTGAGCCTGTCGGCGGCTACGATGTCGAGTGGCCCGAGTCCGACGCCCTCGGCGAAGAGAAGCGCGCCATGATCGCGAAAACCAAAGCCGAGGCGGTCGCGGCGTACGTGTCGATCCCGGGCGCCGAGCAGGTCGTGCCGCCGCAGGAGTTCCGCCGATGGCTCGGGGAGGCAGAGGAAAGCGAGTTCGAGCCGCCCGAGCCGGCGCTCGAGCTCGACGAGCGCGATCCGGAGGTCGCGGCCGCCTTCGCGCAGAACCGCAGGCGCATCGCGAACGCTACACCGCGCACGCTCTACGTGCGGCGCAATGTGCTCAATGCCGAGGAGATCCGCAAGCACTTCCGCGCGCAGGGCCTCGAGACGATGGTGCCTGCCGAGGAAATGCACGTCACCATCGCGTTCTCTCGCGCGCCGGTCGACTGGATGAAGGTCGGCGAGGCCGGGACTCACGGCGACGACGGCCGGATGGTCATCCGGCCCGGCGGCCCCCGCGTTGTCGATCGGCTCGGCCCGAAGAAGGAAGCGATCGTCCTGATGTTCGCAAGCTCCGAGCTCTGCTGGCGTCACGAGGAGATCAAGCGCGCTGGCGCGTCGTGGGACTGGCCGGACTACCAGCCGCACATCACGATCACGTACGAGGGCGATCCCGAGCTCGACGTCGAGCAACTCGAGCCCTACCGCGGCGAGATCGTGCTCGGGCCGGAGATCTTCGAGGAGCTCACGGAGGACTGGTCGGACGGCCTCACGGAGACCCGCCGCCGGTGAGTCGCCTCGTACGTGTCCACGCCCGCGGCCCGCGCCGCTCCGTCGACCCAACGCACACCGCGACGCTGCGCGAGCGGTTCATGCGCGATGTCGCCAGGCGGTACGACCGCATCGCGAAGGCGATCCTCCAGCTGATCGTCGAGGACGACGTCTTCGGGCTCGAGCCGATCGAGTTCGAGCGCGTCGGCAACGTGCTGCGCGTCAACCGGCCGAGGCGTGAGTTCGCCTTCGGCACAACGCACGAGAAGGTCGCGGCGTTCATGGAGTGGCTGCGGCAGCAGGAGATCAACGAGGCGATCACGATCGTTGAGGGCACGCCGATCGAGCGCGCGGCGCGCAGCGCATGGACGTCGGTCTACGTCGAGAGCGCGTACCAGAAGGGCATCGCGGATGCGGGCCGGAAGCTACGGGGCGCGGGCGCGAAGGTCGAGCGCTCGTGGATCGACACCGCGTTCAATCGACCCATTCACGCTGACCGGCTTGGTATCGCGTACACCCGCACGTTCGAGGAGCTCGTCGGCATCACGGCCGAGATGGATCGGCAGATCTCGGCGGTGCTCGCGCAAGGACTCGCCGAAGGACGCGGCCCGATGGACATCGCGCGCCGGCTGATCGACCGGGTCGAGAAGATCGGCAAGACGCGGGCCAGGACGCTCGCCCGCACCGAGGTCATCAACGCGCACGCCGAAGCGACGCTCAACGCGTACGAGGAGGCTGGCGTAGAAGGCGTCGAGGTCGAGAGCGAGTTCGCGACCGCGGGCGATGCTCAGGTGTGCCCGGAGTGCAGCCAGCTTGAGGGCCGCACGTTCACGCTCGTCGAGGCGCGCGGAATCATCCCGGTGCATCCGAATTGCCGATGCGCGTGGCTCCCGGCGATCGTCCGCGGCAGCAACGTCGTATTGAACGCCGCGCCCCGATTTCTCCGTCGAGTCTCCTGATGCCCGATCGCCCGTTGACACCGATCCAATGGATCATCCCGTACTACCGCAACGCCCCGATGCTCGAGGTGCACGTCGCGAACTGGTCGCGGTACGGGGCGGACGTGCTCGCGGCGCTGACGATCATTCTCGTCGACGACGGCAGCCCGGAGCCTGAGCGCCCCGATGCGATCCTGAACGCCGCACCCGATCACGTCCGCGCCCGCGTCCGGCTGCTGCGCATCCTCGAGGACAAGCCTTGGAACCAGCACGGCGCGCGCAACCTCGGCGCGTACGTCGCGCGCGACGGTTGGCTCCTGATCGCCGACATGGATCGGCTGCTGCTAAACGCCGACATGCGCGTGATCATGCGGCACAAGCTGAAGACGAGCCGCTTCTATAAGCCCGTCGGCGTCCGGATGCACCCGACGCTGCTGGTCGAGGACGGCGAGAAAGCCCCCTACAACCAGCTGCTCATTCATCGCACGACGTACTGGCGGGTCGGCGGCTACGACGAGGACTACTGCGGCCACTACGCCGGCGACACACCGTTCCTGCGAGCGGTCGCGCAGGTCGCGAAGTTCGAGCGTCTACATGGGGCGCGGATGTACCGCTACAACCGGCACGTGCTGCCCGGCGCCAACACCGAAGGCATGGACCGATCGACCGAGGCCGGCAAGGCGATTTATGCCCGGAAGGTCGCATCGGGCGACACGCACCCGAAGAATCCGCTCCGCTTCAAATGGGAGGAGGTCCCGCTCCGGTGAAAATCATCACGTGGCTCTGGTTCCAGAGCCCGAACCGCCACGGCTACGACGCCGACAAGGTCAACGTCTGGGCCGCGAACCTGCGGCGCAAGTCATCCGAGCCGCTCGAGCTCGCGGTCGTCACCGACCATCCCGAGGGCATCGATCCGTCCATCGAAATCATCAAGCCGCCAGGTCTTTTCGAGGACGTGCGGATCGACACATGGAAGGAAGCGAATCTCGCGCCGCAGTGCTTCCGGCGACTCGCGATGTTTGCTCCCGATGCGTGGAAGTGGATCGGCGCCGACGAGTGGGTCTGCATGGACCTCGACGTATGCATGGGCGAGCGGATGCTCGATGGTCTCTTCGTGCCTGGGACCGACTTCCGGATCATGAACGGCACCTCGAGCAAGCGACCTTACAATGGCGGGCTCGTGCAGATGCGCGCCGGTGCGAGGGCGCACGTGTACCACGAATTCATGCGCGACCCAGTGCGCGTTGCGACCGAAGCACGCAAGCGTTTCGTCGGCTCTGACCAAGCCGTTATCTCGATGATCCTTGGCAGCGGCGAGAAGACGTTCGGGCCGGCCGACGGCGTAGAATACTTCAGCCCGCGCTGGATCCGCGAGCACGGCGGCGAGTATCGGCTCCGCCCGCCTGCAAGCATGCGGCTGCTGTTCTTCCCGGGGCAGCCGAAGCCGTGGGAGCTGATCGATACCTACGGCTTCATCAACCACGGATGGCACGACGGTAAGCCCCGCGGGATCGCTCACGAGATCCTGCCGCCGCGAGCCGCTCGTCGAGGCCGCCCAGAGCGCGTCAACCTTTGGGCCTACGATGACCCGAAGCGATGGGGCCGAGCGTTCAAGCACGAGTGCGACCGGATGGCCGGCGTCACGTGTCGGCTGTTCGTCCGCGAGTCGCGCGTGCCCGATGGCGGTCGCGTGTTCGTGCGTCTCGACCAGCAGGGCGAGCAGCGCGACATCTCGCGCGAGATCGTGTTCGCGCTAAACCGTCGCGGCTGCATCACGCTCCCGACGCTGCAGGAGGCGCGATGGTACGACGACAAGGTCGCTCAGCTACCAGTGCTCTCGCGGTGGATGCCAGCGACATGGCACGTGACGGATCGCGACGAGGCAATGCGGCTCGCGGCGGCCATCCCGTGGGCGCGCGGCGTGCGGCTCGTGAGCAAGGCGGCGGAGGGCTCCTCGAGCGCGAACGTCCGCGTGCTCGAGAGTCGGCGCGATGCCGAGCTCGAGATCGAGCAGGCGTTCGGGCCTGGTATCTCCTGCCGATACAACCGCGTGCAGCGCGGGTACGTCTATTGGCAGCGGCTCGTCGAGGGGAACCCTTGCGACTATCGCGTCTGCGTCGTCGGCGAGGGGTTGTACGGGTTGGTGCGGCAGAACCGTCCCGGGACAATCACCGCTTCCGGGTCCGGGATCTTCCGGCCGCTCACGCTGAGCGACAAGCGCGAGCGCGCGGCGGCCGAGCTCGCGGTGCGAATCTCGCGCGAGATCGGCACTCGCTGGATGGCCTATGACTTCGTCTTCGACGAGGACGGCCGCGCGTTGGTGCTCGAGATGTCGAGCGCTTGGACGATGAAAGCATACGAGCAATGCCCGATGTTCGACTTCGCCTTGAGGCCAATTAAAGGGGCGACCGGCGCGCGGTCGTTTAAGATCGCCGTCGATTTGCTGAAAAGCATGGAGCCGCAGAACAACGCGGCAGCCGCCTGAGACCATGACGATTGCGACGCTCGGGATCGCCGGCAAGGTCCGGCCGAAGTTCCTGACGAACGACGAAGCGCGAGAAGCGCTCGGCCCGTTCGTCGACGACGACGCTTCGCCGATCGTCCGGCGCGAGATCTTCGACGGCCGCGTGCATACGGTCGTCCCGGCGGTGCTCGCGGTCGCCGGCGTCATGAACGACGCGCTGGTCTCGGCCGAGGAGCTCGCCCGCAGCGCGGACGCGTGGAACGGCCGAGACATTTCGATTCTGCACCCGGAGGACATCGACGGCTCGCCGCTCTCGGTCGCCGACTCCCCGCGCATCCTCGAGCGCGCGGTCGGGCGCGTGATGAGCGCGAGGATGGACGGCGACAAGCTCCGCGCCGAGCTCTGGCTCGACGAGCAGAAGATCGACCGGCTCGGGTACTCCGACATGCTTGCGGCGATGGTGCGAGGCGAGATCATCGAGCTGTCGACCGGCTACATCGCCGACGACGTGCTCGAGACAGGCGAGTTCCGCGGGCGGCCCTACTCCACACGTCATGTGAACATCCGGCCGGATCATCTAGCATTGCTGCCCGGACAGGTCGGGGCGTGCTCGATCGCGGACGGGTGCGGGGCACCGAGAATCAATCGGCGGCGAGGGGTCCAGGTGAAGATCAACGAGGCGCTGGAGACGATCAGCAAAGCTCTTGGCATCAGCCACAGGAACAACTGCAATTGCGAGGCATGCGCCATGAAGACGGTCGATCAGAAGCGGGATGCGGTCCGGAAGGATCTCGAGACGCTCAAGCTCCACACGAACGCGAAATTCGTCGCGGCTGCGGACGCCGCGCTGGGCCTCAAGGCGAACGACGGCCTCGGCGCGAAGCATCTCAAGATGCTCGAGGAGCTCGACGAGCGCGGCCTCGACATGCTGGCCGCGATGATCGAGGCGTACAAGGCGAGCGGCGCGAAGGCGGCTCAGGAAGAGGATCCGGAGGCGAACCAGGATCCGCCGCCCAATCCCGACGAGGAGGACCCGAACGCGATGCGCAAGCAAAACCGCGCCGGCAAGGTGCTGACAGAGGCTGAGATCGACAAGCTCGTCGCGAACCGCGTCGAGGAGCATCTGCGCCGCCGAGAGGTCGTCGCAAAGCTGAAGGCGAACGAGGCGAACCCGTTCTCCGACGAGGAGCTCGAGACGCTCCCGATCGCAGCGCTCGAGAAGGTCGAGCAGAAGCTGCGGCCCGCCGACTACTCCGGCGCCGGCGGCTTCGCCATCAACCATCTGCGCAGCAGCGACGGAGACGATGCGCCGCTGCGCGTCAATCGAGGCGTGCTCGCGCCGCCGCCGAAGAAGGACGCCGCGTAAGCGGCTGCCGCTCACCGATTCGACGATACGAGGGCTAAGCCATGACCAGCGCAACGACTCCGAAGACGGTCGACCTCGGCGGCGACGGCCTCCAGCGCGAGGCCATCGCGAACGCCGCCATCACGCCCGGTATGCTCCTCGCGCTCGACGCCAACGGCCGGGTAGGTCCGCACTCGAATGCCGGCCAGGAGGGCGTAGTAGGTTTCGCGAAGGAGTACGACCTCACCGGCCGCGGCATCGACGACGCCTACGCAAGCGGCGATCAGGTGATCTACAAGATCCCGTACGAGGGCGCCGCGTTTTACGGCATCCTCGCGAGCGGCCAGAACGTCGCAAGGGGCGCGCTCCTGACCAGCGACGGCACGGGCCGTCTTAAGGCCGCCGGACCCACCGACATGGTCTATGCGATCGCGCAAGAGGCGGTGAACGCCACGGGGGCGGCGGCACGCATTCGCGCGATGTGGCACAAGGGCCGCGGCATCGCGTAAGCGGGGTCAGCGCGGACAGAACCGGGTAAACGGAACAGAGAGAGGGCACACCATGAGTGCAGTAGCGGACGCGGTCGGACTCGAGATCGCAATGGGCGGCGAGATCGCTGTCGCGAAGCGCCGGCCGTACATCAACCGCCGCGGCGAAAGCGTCGTCGCGCTGCCGACCGGCCGAATCCTCGCGAACGGCGAGCCGGAGTATCGCGAGCAGCGCATCCACACGAACGCGACGCTCCGCAAGGACGAGTGGATCCGGCTCGACGAGCGGCTCATCACGGCAGCGCGCGAGCGGCTCGTCATCATCGAGGACATGCGGGCCGCGGGCCTGATCGCGCCGATGGGCGGGCTCGGCACGCTGATCTCGGAATGGGAAAAGGTCTCCGAGATGACCGACGCCGAGGTCACGATGGACGGCGAGAGCCAGACCGAAGAGGACCGCGTCGCGTTCGGCTTGAACGGCGTGCCGATTCCGCTGATCCAGAAGCGCTTCCGAATCGGCGAGCGCGCGCTCCTGGCGTCCCGTACGCGCGGCGCGGGCCTTGACGTGACGGCCGGCGTCGAGGCGGCGCGGGCTGTCGCGCGCACGTCCGAGAAGATGGTCTTCAATGGCCTCCAGCTCGGCGCCTCGAACTCGGCCGGCGAAACGTACCAGATCTACGGTCTGACCACGTTCCCGCAGCGCGCGACGCTCGCGATCTCCGACTGGACGGACGAGGACACGACGCCAGAGGAGATCCTCGACGACATCCTCGCGATGGTGCGAGTGCTCGAGACGCAGAAGCGTCACTACGGTCCGTTCAATCTGTACATCCCGGGCGACGTCGCGTGGCAGTTCCGCCGCGACTTCAAGAAGTTCGGTGAGCGCACGCTGATGCAGCGCGTGCAAGCCGAAGAGTCGATCGCGGCGGTGCGGGTCTCCGACGTGCTCGAGACGCCGAATGTCGTCATGGTGGAGATGGACGAGCTCACGCTCGACCTTGCGGTCGCGTCGGACATCTCGAACATCCAGTGGGCGTCGGGCTCGGGCTGGACGAACTTTTTCCAGACGTTCGCCGCGTGGGCACCGAGGCTCAAGTCCGACTACGACGGCAACACCGGCATCCTGCATGCGACGATGACGTTGGGCACCTGACGGAGGGAACATGCGTCGCGTACGACTGAAGTGGCCGCACAATCGGCGCGTGCGCCGGGGCGACCGCCGTCACCTCGAGACGTTGCCCGCTGGCAGCGAGATCACGGTGACGGAGCAGGAGTTCCAGGCGCTCCGCGACCGCTTCATCGAGATCGGCACGTCGACCGCAGGTAGTTCCGTCTCCGCTGACGCCCGCCCCGGCCGCCACGGGGCGGGCGACGCCCCTGATCTCGAGCAGCTCCGTCGCGAAGCCGCCGATCTTGGGATCGACGTCGATACGCGATGGCGAGAGAAGCGCCTGATGCAAGAGATCGAACGCGCCCTCTCCGCCACGGCGTAGCCGATAGGAGGACCGTCCCTATGGCGGTTGCGAAGCCGACCGTCGCCGCGGTCCGAGTCGTCATCTCGACGACTCTCGATGATGATGCCGTGCAATCGCTGATCGATGACGCCGCGGCCCTGATCGACGGGCAATGCGCCTGCATTTCGACGCTCCCCCCCGAGACGCAGGAAGCGATCGTCAAATGGGTCGCGGCGCATCTTATCTCCACGGTCAAGAACGCGGGCGGCGGCACAATTACGTCCGACCGTCTCGGCGACGCGGCGCGGACCTACGCGACGGCTGGATTCGGCAAGCAGCTCGCCTCGAGCGCGTACGGTCAGAACGCACTCCTGCTCGACTCGACGGGATGCCTCGCGCGGCTTGGTAAGGCGCGCGCCACGATCGAGAGGGTGTAGGCGATGGCGAAGGCATACACGGAGAACCTCACCGAGACGCTGACGTATTGGCCGCCCGGCGGCAACGACGGCTACGGCGGCACGGCCTACGGCAACCCTGTGCCGGTCGCCGGCCGCTGGCAGGATAAGCGCGTGCTCTTCCGCGATGCGCAGGGGCGCGAGGTCGTGAGCGACGCCGTCGTCTACGTGAGCCAGGCGCTCGAGCTCGCCGGCATGCTCTACCGCGGCGTCAGCACAGCGTTGAATCCGGTCGCCGGCGCGAAAGAGATCCGCGACGTGCAGCAGTCGCCGAGCCTCGACGGCGACGAGGTGCTGCATAAGGTGCTGCTCTGATGCCGCGCGATGGCGTATACGGGCTCGATGAGGTCCTCGGGAACCTGAACAAGGAGCTGGCCGGGATCAAGAATCGCTCGATCGCGGGGCTGCTCGAAGGCGGCCTCGTCGTTCAACGCGACGCGCAGCGCAACGTGCCGGTCGAGTACGGCAACCTCCGAGCGTCGGCCTACACGCGCAAGGCGCCGGATGACCCGCAAGCCGTCGAGGTCGGGTTCACGGCTGCGTACGCGGTCTTCGTGCACGAGGACCTCGAGCAGACGCTGAAGGGCAAACCACGCCCGAGCGGTCTCGGCACGTATTGGAATCCCGGCGGCCCGAAGTTTCTCGAGCGATCACTCCGCGACAACGAGCGCGCGATCGTCGAGATCGTTCGGGCGCGCGCATCGGTCGGTGAGAGCGCATGAGATCTGCAGCGGACGAGCTCGCTCACTACCTCGAGGACCGGGGCATTGGGCTCTTCGGCGGTAACGCCGACTGGTCGATCCATATCGACCGCGAGCCGTTCGCGCCCGACCGCGTCGTGACGCTCTACGACACTGGCGGCTCGGTCAACGTCTCGATCGATCCAGAGATCCGCAATCCGACATTTCAGGTGCGCGTTCGCGGTCTCACCTTCGGCGAGGCGTATGAGATGCAGGAGCGCATCTCGCAGATCCTGACGCAGCCCGGCAGCGATCACGCGTCCTTCGAGCGCGTCATCGGAGGGCATGTTTATCTATTGATCGTCCGGACGTCGGATATCCTCTCGCTCGGCCGCGACGAGAACGATCGAATCCGTCTCACGGCGAACTATCAAGCGATGCGGCAACAGTTGGAGGTCGAGGCATCATGAGCGAAATCGGCTGGAATGGGCGATCTCTCCAGATCTGGAAGGACGGCCAGAAGATCGCGGCCGTCCGCGAGAAGACGGTGACGCACACGCGCGAGCCGATCGACGTCACGACCGACGATTCTAATGGCGATCGCACGCTGCTGCCGGCGCCGGCGCTGCGGGCGATCGATGTGTCGGTCGCGGGCGTTGCGACCGAGGACAACTTTCAGGCGTTCCTCCAGCATTGGAAGGACGATCAGTTCCTCGATGTCCAGGTGCGCAATCCCGACGGCTCGGCCGAGTCGGCGCAAGAGGGATTCTTCTTGGGCAACATCGAGTTTCAGGGCGCGTACAACGATGCGGTCGTCTTCACTGCGCAGCTCATGAGCTCGGGACCGTGCCAGATCGAGCCGGGCAGCTGAGCATAGGGGGAGAGGATGGCGCGCACGGTCCGCAAGACGATCACATTCCCCATCTTCGACGAGGACGTCACGATCGATATCGACTGGCGCATCGTCGAGGCGGCGGAGCGCGCGTATCGAGACGCCGGCGATCGCATCGTGAACGCCGACAATATCGCGATCTCGCTCGGTACGCCGGCGGGGATGTCCAGGTCGCGCATCGCCGACGTCCTCATCGAGTGGATGCGCTTGCAGCAGGTCATGCCCGAGGGCCGGAAGCGCGTCGAGGTGCGTGAGCACATCGTCACGGCGCGGCCCGAGCGGCTCAATCGATACGCGGGCTGCATCCAGGGCGCGATCCTGTACGCGCTGAGCTACATCGACGAGCGGCAGCTTCGGATCCTCGAGCGCGGCGAGGACCTGTCCGATATGCCGGACGAATCGTCCGAGCCGGCCGACGGCGAGGTCGAGGACGACGAGGGCCAGGAAAAAAAAGCGGATACGGCGGAATCGATGGCGCCGGATTCGTAGAGCTCGTCTATCGGATCGTCGTCGGCCGATGGGGGTTTGCGCCGTCGGAGTTCTGGCGCATGTCGCCGCAAGAGTTCTGGGTCATCGCAGACGAGCGGAAGCCAGCGCCCCAAGAGGAGACTGTCGGCGGGATGCCTCGGAAGGTCTTCGATGAGCTCCGCGCGATGCTCGATTAGGAGCGGAGACCATGCCGAGCCTAGGCTCATTGTTCGTCCAGATCGGCGCGAAGACTGACGGTCTCGACAAGGGCGGCGAGCGCGCCAGGCGCACGCTTAAAGATCTCACCGCCTCGATGCGGGGCGTCATCAACACGGCCGGCAAGCTGGGTGCTGCCGCTGGCGCCGCCGGCGCGGCGCTGATCGCCGGTCTTACGCGCTCGGGTATGCAGGCGATCGACGCGAACGCGAAGCTCGCCCGGTCGCTGCAGGCTTCCGTCGACGCGATTCGCGGCTTGCAGATCGCCGCGGAGGGCGCCGGGCTCAGCGACCTCGAAGGCTCGCTGAACCGTCTCAACCGACGGCTCGGCGCTGTCGAGATGGGCGGCGGTCCGGCGATCGAAGCGGTCAAGCGGCTCGGCTTGAACCTCGACGAGCTGCGCAAGATGGACGCGGACGAGCGAGTTGCCGCGATCGCGGACGCCGTGCGCGACTTCGGCGGCAGCGCGCAGGAGGCGGCGCGCCATCTGCAGAACCTCGGCTTTGAGCAGCGCGAGGCGCTCGGATTCTTCCGCGCGGGCGGCGACGCGATTCGTGCAGCGCGGCGCGAGGTCGAGGAGTACGGGCTCTCCGTCTCTGCGATCGATGCGGCGAAGATCGAGGCCGCAGGCGATGCGATGCAGCGGATCGGGCGCATCGCCGAAGTCATACGAACGTCGCTCGCGGTCAAGCTCGCGCCGATCTTGCAGGGCCTCGCGGATCGATTCAACGAGCTCGCGCGCGCGAACAACGGATGGCGCGATCAGATCGAGCGCGCGATCGAGGTCGGCATTCGCGGGTTTGGCAAGTTCCTCGACGTGATCCAAGGTCTACGGGTCGCGTTCAAGGCGAGCGAGCTCGTCTTAGTCGGCTTCCGCGCGGCCGTCGTCTCCGTCGCGCAGATCGCGGGCGAGGCGGTCTCGCGCTTGATCGATGAGGTGATCGAGAAGGCGAACGCCGGCATCGATGCGCTCAACAAATTGCCGAAGATCGATATCGCCCGCATCGATCCCGTCTCCGACTCGGCGTTCATGGAGACGCTGCGCGAGATGGGGGAGGCCGCGCGGCAGTCCGTCGGCGAGGTTCGCGCCGAGCTCCACGAGCTCGCAATGCAGGAGTTGCCGAGCGAGAAGTTTGCTCGCTTCCTGGACGAAGTTCGGGCGCGCGCCGACGAAGCGGCGCAGGCCGTCGTTCGCGCCGACGAGGCGCTCCGCGGGATGGAGGTCACGGACCTGCCCGCGGAAGCGGAGGAGGACGAGGGCGAGCGCAAACGCCATCAAGCGGCGCTCGAGCGGCTGCGCGAGCGGGTGATGACCGAGGCCGAGATCCTCGCGAAACGCCACGCCGAGGAGCTCGCGGAACTCGCGGCGCACAACGAGGCGAAACGTCTGCTCGACGAGGAGTACTACGCGCTCCGGACCGCCCTCGAAGAGAAGCACCAAGAGGAAATGAGGGAATTGCGCGAGCGCGCGATGACGGACGCGGAACGATTCGAGGCCATGAGCCTGCGCGGACGCATCGCGACCGTCACGGCAGGGCTCGCGAGGATGACGGCGGGCGTCGCGCAGCACAACGAGAAGCTTTTCAGGCTCAACCAGGCGGCGGCGCTCGCAGAAGCGGCGATCGCGCTCCCGAAGGCGATTCTCGACTCGTACAAGAACGCCGGCGGCTATCCGTGGGGCATCGCCCCTGCTGCAGCGATGGCGGCGACCGGAGCGGCGCAGATCCAAGCGATCCGGTCCGCAACGTTCGCCGGCGGCGGAGGCGGTGTAGCACCATCGGCCGCCGGCACGACGGCGGCGCCCGCGACGAGCGACGTCGGCGCCGGACAGGGAGGCGGCGGGATCCGAGAGCGGGTCTTCCGTGTGCAGGGCATCTCGCCGAACGAATTGTTCTCTGGCTCTGCGGTGCGCGGCCTCCTCGAGGCGCTGCAGGAAGCGATCGACGACGGCGGCCGGCTGGTATTCGACTGATGATCATCATTCCGAGCAACGCAACTTTGCCGAACAATCCGCGGCTCGGCTGGCGGAACTTCGTCACGTCCTCGAACGTCGACGCGTCATCGGAGGCCGATGGGTTTCCGGCGATCAACCTCGGCAATCCGGCGACGTACCTCAAGTGGCGCGCGAGCTCGGCCGCCGCGCAGACCCTCGTGATCGACCTTGCGACCGAGACCGAGATCGATTACATCGGCATCGCAAGCCATAACCTCGGCTCGGCTGGGATTGCCTACGAGCTCGAATCGAGCAACGACTCATCGACGTGGACGTCTCGCGCGAGCGGTGCGCCGACGAATGACCGCGTCGTGTTTCACGAGTTCGCGCTGACGCCCGCGCGCTACTGGCGGCTCTCGCTCAGCGCCGGGACGGCAGCGCCGGAGATCGCGGTGCTCTATCTCGGCCGCGTCACGATCCTCGAGAGGCGCATCTACGTCGGACACACGCCGATCACGATGGGGCGCAAGCGACAGACCTCGACCGGCCGCAGCGAGCGCGGGCAGTTCCTCGGCCGCATCCGATTGAGCGAGACGCTCGAGTCGACGATCGCGATGCAGAACATCGACCCCGACTGGTATCGGGACGAGCTAGACGGGCTCATCGAGGACGAGGATCTCAATCCGTTCTTTTGGGCGTGGCGCCCCTCTGACTTCCCCGAGGAGGCGGCGTTCGCGTGGTCAATGGGCGACATCGTCCCGGTCAATCAGCGCAGCAACGGAATGATGCAGTTTGAGGCGCGGATCCAGGCGATCAGGTGAGCGATGGACATCGTCGAGATCGTCGAAATTGACATACCGTTCTGCCGGCTGACGTATGGTGTCGCGCCGTGCGAGGCCGAGCTCGGCGTGACGGGCGAGATCAAATGCTTCAACACGCGGCGCACCTGCCAGGACATAGAGAACTTCGATCCGGCGCCGCTGACGCTGCGATTCACCCATCCGTCGCTCGAGCTCGACTACGACGCGATTCCGTCGCTCGAAAGCGTGAGCGTGACGCCGCAGGTCGCGGATCCGGGCGTCTCGATGGGGCAGCGCGAAAGCGTGCGCGTCGTGCTCGCCGATCATCCTCACTCCGACGCCGGGCTCGACAAATACCTTGCAGAGCGCGACTACGATGCGTTTCGCCGCGGCACGTTCTGGGGGAAGTTGCGCGCGCGCATCACGACGCTCAAGGGGCTGCCGCTGCGCGTGCGCATCGGCGAGCGCGGCCGGCCGCTCGAGGACATGCGCACAGCGCACTATCTCATCGAGAGCACCGAAGGACCGGACGGGCGCGTGTTCTCGATCACGGCCAAGGACGCGCTCAAGGTCGCGGATGGCGATCGCGCGCAGGCGCCGGCCGCATCGCGCGGACAACTCGCCGCGGCGATATCCGAGAGTGATTTCTCGCTGACGCTCACGCCGGCCGGGATCGGCGACATCGACTACCCCTCGAGCGGCAAGGCGTGTATCGGCGGCTCTGAGATCGTGACCTTCACGCGCTCGGGAGACAACATCACGTTGACCGGCCGCGGTGTCTCGAATACGGAGGCGACATCACACCAGGAGGGCGAACTCTTCCAGCTCGTGCTCGAGTACAACGCCGAGACCGTCGCGAACATCATCTACGATCTATTGATCACGTACACGGCGGCCGATCCCGCGTGGATCCCGCTCGCCGACTGGCAACAGGAGGTTGATGACTTCATCGGCCGGCTCTATTCGGCGGAGATCGCCGAGCCGACGCCGGTGCGCGATCTCATCAACGAGCTGATCGAGCAGGCCGGCCTCGTGCTCTGGACGGACGTCTACGCGCAGCAGATCCGTCTCCAGGCGCTCCGCCCCGTGCCGGCCAGCGCCGAGATCATCGACGAGGAGCGGATGCTCGAGGGCACCTTCCGGCAGGTCGATCAGCCGAAGAAGCGCATCTCGCAGTCATGGACGTTCTACGGCCAGATTCGCCCGACTGAGCAACTCGACAACCGGCTCGGCTATCAATTCGCGGCGATCGGCGTCGACCTAGAGTCCGAGGCCGAGCACAACGACGAGCCGGCGATCAGCAAGGTATTCTCTCGATGGATTACCGGCACGAATCGCGCGGCGGCCGAGCGGCTGAATGAGTTGAAGCTCGCGCGCTACGCTCAGGCGCCGCGGCGGTTCGAGTTCGGCTTGTTCCGTACCCATCCGGTCGAGCCTGTCATCGGGGCCGGAATTCAGATTCAGCACCGGGCGCTGCAAGACGAGACGGGCGGTCAGCTGATCGTGCCGGCGCAGATCATCTCCGTCGCGCGTTCACGCGACCGCTGGGGCGTCGTCGCCGAGGAGATGGCCTTCCGCGGCGATATCGGTTCGCGCACCGTATTCCTCGACACGGATATGTGGAACATCAACCTGCGCGAGCTCTATGACCAGATCTACAGCGCGCCGACGATGTACGACACGATCACGTTCGTCGTCGCCGAGGGCGTGCAGATCGGCTCAGGTCCGAGCACCCTGATCAACTACAACCGCACGGTCGCAATGAGGGTCGGCGACTGGCCGGAGGGTCCGCGCATCCGAATCATCAACTACGGCAACATCCTCGGCTGCGGCGGCAATGGTCGCGACGCGCGCATCGCTGGCGTGCCACCGGGCTACAACTCCGGCGGCGGCGGTCACGGCGGCGATGCGATACATACGCGCGTCCCGATCGAGATCGAAAATCACGGCATCATTGCGGGCGGCGGAGGCGGAGGCGGCGCGCAGCTCACGCACGGATATGGCGGCGGCGGCGGCGCGGGCGCGTACTGGAAGGAGCCTATACTGTACGGCTCTCCGTACGCGCCCGGCGGCCCGAACGTCGGATGGACGCCGGGGAGCCCGGCTCACGGCGCGCCCGGATCTCTAATGACCGGCGGTGCTCCCGGCGGTCCTACCGGTGGCGCGGGCGGCGATCTCGGCGAATGGGGCGAGGAGGCGCCGGATAGCGGCGGGCCGTTCGATGACGGGACGATCGGCGGCGCTCCAGGGTTTGCCGTTGATGGAGTCTCATTCGTTACTTGGATCGAGCAAGGCGACACGCGCGGGCGACTGCAAAACTAATGAGCAAGATCGGCTATGTCGGCTCGACGTTCCGGATCATCTGGAACGGGGATATCCTCGCCGCGGTTCGGACGAAAAGCGTCCAGCACATCCGAGCCGCGATCGACGTCTCGCACGAGGAGCGCGACGGCTGGCGGCATCTCGATCCGAAGTACGAATCGGTCGGCGTGGAGATCTCCGTCGAGGGCGTCGCGACGCCGACGAACTACGCGCTGCTCGAGCAGTGGCTAGGCGACACGTTCACCGATCTCATGCTCGTATTTCCCGACGGGACTATCGAGCTCGCCGAGGATGGCGCCTTTCTGCGCTCGCTCTCGTACGGCGGAGAGCATCAGGGCTTTGTCTCGTTCTCGGCGCAGTTCATCTTTTCCGGCCGCGTGAGCTTGCTCGAGCCGATCGTGCTCACGTCCTGGCCGTACAGCTACATCGCGCTCGACGAGCTCGACGTCGTGTTCCCGATGTCCCGCGGCGCCTATCCGCCGTTCTTCATCGAGCCGCTCGACGTCGGCTTCTCGATGACGTCAGGCTCGCTCATCACGCCGCTCGTCGAGTACGAGTGGACCGAGGAACTCGATGTCGGCTTCTCGATGGAGGCGGGCGCGCTCGTCGATCCGCTTGTCGTCTATGAATGGCCGATCGAGGAACTCGGCGTCGCGTTCACGATGACCGAGGGCGCGATCCTCGACGTGCTCGTCGAGTACACGCTCTGGCCGATCGAGGAGCTCGACTTAGGAT
>PKRJ01000062.1 GCA_017577365.1 Gammaproteobacteria bacterium
GCCGCATACCGCTACACCGAAGCGCGGCTGACCAGGTTCGCCGAGATTTTGCTGAGCGAGCTGGACCAGGGCACGGTCGATTTCGCGCCCAACTACGACGGCACGCGCATGGAGCCGGTGGTGCTGCCGGCGCGGCTGCCGGTGGTGCTGTTGAACGGCTCCTCGGGCATCGCGGTCGGCATGGCGACCGAGATTCCGCCCCACAACCTCAACGAGGTGGCCGCCGCCGCGATCGCGATGATCCGCGATCCCGAGATCAGCGTCGCCGGGTTGATGAAGCACATCAAGGGGCCGGATTTCCCGGGCGGCGGGCAGATCATCACGCCGCGCGCCGAGATCAAGGCCGCTTACGAAACGGGGCGCGGCTCGGTGCGGGTGCGGGCGCGCTGGACGATCGAGAAGCTCGCGCGCACCGCGACACGCGGCGTCTCGGACGGCAGCGTCCGCGACGGCGCGCCTGCGCCGAGGCCGGCGACGGAGATGCACACCGTGCACGCTTCGCCGTTCGCATGCTGGTCCGCGTCGAGCGGATGGACGAGCGAGACCGCCTCCGCGACGACGAATGCGATCAGCGTCAGCGCGGCAGCGGCGAGCGGCTTGGACAGAGTGCGGCGTCTCATCGAGCACCGGTGGAAAGCCCGGAAGCGAAGATAACGAAGCGCACCGGAGCCGTCTATGTTGCAAATTTGCGACGCGCGAGAGATGGAAATTTCAGCAGGGAAACGAAAAAGATGGCTTTGAAGTTGCCATCGCGCTACATTCCGCACCGCGTCGTCCGATACGGGCGGCGATTCGGAGTGATTACGGTCAAGGAGCTAACGGATGAGACTGAAGCCACTGCTGTTCGCAGGTGCGCTGCTGCCGCTCGCAGCGTCCGCGCAGGAAGCCGCGCGGGATTTCGACTACACGTTCGTCGAGGTGCAGTACGTCGACACGGAGCTCGATACGGGACCGTTCGACGTCGACGGTGACGGCCTCGAGCTGCGCGGCTCGCTGCTGCTCACGGATCAGGTCTTCTTGCAGGCCAGGTACAACTCGCTCGACTACGGCCAAGGGATCGACGTGACCAGCTACGCGGTCGGCGCAGGCGTGCGTTTCGGGCTGAAGCCGGAGCTCGACCTCACGGCGGACTTGAGCTGGGTCAGTTCCGAGCTCGACCGGCCGGTGCTCCCGGACATCGACGACGACGGCTTCGAGCTCGGCGTCGGTCTCCGCGCGCGCGTCCACGACGCGATCGAGGCGGAGGCCGGGATTCGTCACATCGATCTCGACGACGATTCCGACACGTATCTTACGCTCGGCGGCCGCTACTACTTCACGAAAAACGTCGCCGCCGGTCTCGGCTTGACGCTCAACGACGACAGCACGGGCTGGAGCGTCGGCCTGCGCGCACAGTTCGGTCGTTGACTCCAATGGGGCCGGACCCGGCGAGGGTCTGGCCCTCTTTTCTCCTCGCCCCTCCGCGCCCTTTCGAGAGCTCGCCTCGGACGGCGCCGCGCGTGCCGACCGGGACGCGTTGCTACAATTCGGCGATGCCCGTCCGGACCGCTCTTTCGCGCCGCGCACCCGCTCACCGGCGCGCCGCAGCGCCGCTTGCGGCCGTGCTGACGCTCGCGATCGCCTCGGCGTTCGCCGTCCCGCGCGTCCCCGTGCCGCCCGAGAACCCGATCACCGAGCCGAAACGCGTGCTCGGCAAGATCCTGTTCTGGGACGAGCAGCTTTCGAGCGACGACACGGTCGCGTGCGGCACCTGCCACCGCCCGGCGCACGGGGGCGCCGACCCGCGCGTCGGCCGGCATCCGGGCAACGATCCAGGCACGATCGACGACGTGCTCGGATCTCCCGGGATCGTGAGCCTCGACCGCGACGGCCGTCCGGTGAAGCACCCGATCTTCGGATACGAGCCGCAGGTCACCGCCCGCGCGGCGCCGGCGAATTTCGGCGCGCTGTGGGCGAGCGAGCTCTTCTGGGACGGGCGCGCGAGCGGCGTTTTTCGCAATCCGATCTCCGGCGAGATCCTGATCGAGCGTTACGGCGCGCTCGAATCGCAAGCCGCGGCTACGCTGATGAACGACGCCGAGATGTCGAAGCGGGGCCGGACGTGGGACGAGCTGACGAAGAAGCTCGAGCGCGTGCGCCCACTCGCGCTCGCGACCGACTGGCCGGCGGACGTACGCGAAGCGCTCGAGACGTATGGCGATTATCCGGCGCTGTTCGCGGCCGCATTCGGCACGCCGGAGATCACGCCCGCGCGGATCGCTTTCGCGCTAGCGGCGTATCAGCGCACGCTCGTCGCGGACCGCACGCCGTGGGATCGCTACCAGGACGGAGACGATACCGCGCTCGGCGAAGCCGAGCGCCGCGGCTGGGAAGTGTTCAAGGCGCAGCGTTGCATCGCGTGTCACGTGCCGCCGCTCTTCACGAACGACGATTTCTTCAACATCGGCGTCAGACCTTCGGCCGAGGATCCGGGCCGAGCCGGCGTCACCGGGAGGACCGAGGACGCCGGCGACATGAAGGTGCCGAGCTTGAGAAACGTCGGGCTGCGTCCGCGCTTCATGCATACGGGGCGATTCACGAGCCTCGGCGAGGCCATCGGCTTCTACCGCACCGGCGCGCCGAGCGCGGAGCGCGACAATCTCCCGGACGGCAGCACGTATACGTTCAACATGACCGCGACGATGGAACGGGATCTCTTCGAGTTCCTGAAGAACGCGCTGACGGATCCGCGCGTGCGCGACGAGGCGTTTCCGTTCGATCGCCCGCGGCTCGCGTCCGAGCGCGGGCACGAGACGCTCACGAGCGGGCCGGCCGGCCGGGCGTCGACCGAGACGGAAACGACACAATGAGCGGCGACGAGTCGCTGACGTCGTTGAAAGCGGACCGGAACGGGGCGCGGCGCCTGTTGCGCGCGACGCGCTGCTCGATCGCGGGCCTTCGCGCGGCGTGGACCCACGAATGGGCCTTCCGCATCGAATGTCTTGCCGCCGCCGTGCTCGCTCCGGTCGCGCTCTGGCTCGGCCGCAGCGGCGTGGAGCGCGCGCTCCTGATCGGCTCGTGCGTGCTCGTGCTGATCGTCGAGCTCCTGAACTCCGGCGTCGAAGCCGCGGTCGACCGGATCGGCACGGAGTACCATCCGCTCGCGGGACGCGCGAAGGATCTCGGCTCGGCCGCGGTCATGGGCGCCCTCGCGCTCGCGGGGATCGTCTGGGTCCTCGTCGTGTGGGATCGCTTCGCCGGCGCGTGACCACGGTCGTCAAAGCCCTGTTCGCGCTTCTGCTCGGCACGAGCCTCATCGTCATCGGCACGGGTTTGCTCGGCACCGCGCTCGCGCTGCAGGCCGACCGGCTCGGCTTCTCGGGCACGTTGACCGGCATCGTGATGTCCGCGTACTTCGCGGGCTACGTGCTCGGCACCTACGTGTGTCCGAAGATCGTGAGGAGCGCGGGGCACGTGCGCGCGTTCTCGGCATTCGCCGCGACGGCCGCATCAGCGGTCCTGCTCCATCCGCTGCTGGTTCACGCGGCCGTCTGGACCGCTCTCCGCTTCGTGACCGGCGCGTGCGTCGTCGGCCTCTACATGGTCATCGAAAGCTGGCTCAACGAGCGCGCGACGAACGAGGCGCGCGGCCGGGTGTTCGCCGCCTATCAGGTGATCTCGCTCACCGGGTTCGCCGCCGGGCAATATCTGATTCTGTTCGACGGGAATTCGCTTTCGACCGCGTTCATCATCGCGGGCGCGCTGCTGTCGATGGCGCTCGTTCCCGTCGTGCTCACGCGCGTGCCGCATCCGGCCGCGATCTCGACGGTGCATCTCGAGCTCGGCCGGCTGCTCTCCATATCGCCGCTCGGCGTCGCCGGAACGCTCGTCGCCGGCCTCGCGAACGGCGCGTTCTTCGCGCTCGGTCCGGTCTTCGCGCAGCGCGTCGGCCTCGAAGCGACGTGGGTCGCGATCTTCATGAGCGCCGTGCTGATCGGCGGCGTCGCGCTGCAGTGGCCGATCGGACACGCATCGGACCTGTGGGACCGGCGCACGGTGATCCTCGCGGTCGCGGTCGCCGGCGCCCTGTTCGCCGCGGTCGCCTCCGCGCTGCTCGGCCGCTCTCTGCCGGCCACGCTCGCCACGATGCTGCTCTACGGCGGCGCCGCGTTCAGCCTCTACCCTCTCTGCGTCGCGCACGCGAACGATTTCGCCGACGCGCGCGAGTTCGTCGCGACGGCCAGCGGCTTGCTGCTCGTCTACGGCATCGGCGCGGTCGTCGGTCCGCTCGTCGCGGGCGCGCTGATTCAGCTCGCGGGCGCGTCCGCGTTCCTCCTGCTCTTGTCGTCGATGCACGCGGCGCTCGCGATCTTCGTCGTCGTGCGCATGAGCATCCGGCGCGCGCCCGAGGAACAGGAGCGGTTCGTGATGCTCGCGCGCACGTCGCAGTCCGTGCTCGAGATGATCGCGCCGAACGACGACGAGGCGCGTCCGCCGTCACCGTGAGAAATGCCCGCCGAGCGTGCGTGTCCTGACGTCGTACGCCTCGTGCCGGTGCACGTCGAAGCGTCAGCATTGGCGAAAACTCGCGGAAAAGCGGGGAAACGCAGGCTCGGAGCGAGTGGCATGATCCTTGCTCCTCCATGCGCGAGCAGGGGCGGCCGCTAGTCGCTCGAAATCGTCTCCCCCCCGATTCTCCCCCGATGCGCGGCCGCTTCTGCTCACTACTCTCGCGACGTCAGCTCTCCCACATCACGTTGACATGCCGCTTCGCGGCCGCCTCGAGCAGCTCGATCAGGGGCAGCGCGCGTTTCGTCAGGCTCACCGGAGGCTCTTCGTCCTCGTCTTCGTCGTCGCTCCGCGGAGGCTCGGCCGCCTCTCGGCGTTTTTCCTCTTCGATCGCGGCCTTGAGCCGCTCGAGCGCTTCCGGCACGTCGTCGGCGAGAATCACGCCCGGCACCGCGCCGCTGTATCCCATCATCCGGATCAACTGCACGGCCACGTCGCCGAACATCGTGATGTTCGCGTATGCTTTCGTCTTGAACGTCACGAGCATCGTCGATCCTCGAGACACGGCACCCGGGCCGTCCGCCTATCACAAGCTCGGCGGCGTGCGGGTGTCAAGCGAAGAGGAGCTGCTTGCCATGCGACTCCACGTGCCGGTCCTCGTCGCTTTCGCGTGCGCCGCCTCGGTCGATTTCGCCGACGCGCGCGAGATGTTCCGCTGCAACGGCTCGATCGTGCGGACGGGCCAGACTATCCCCGAGGTGCTCGCGCGCTGCGGAGAGCCGGACTCGCGCGAGAGCGCGGCCGTGCCGGTCCGTGCGATCGGCCGGCTCGGGGGCAGCTATGTCGTCGGCACTGCTACCGTCGAGTACTGGGTCTACAGGCGCCGCGGCGGGCAGTTCCCGGCGTATCTGACCTTCGATCAAGGCCGGCTGCGCAAGATCGAGCTCATCTACTACCGTTGAGCGAACCCGCGCGGCGCTCAGCGAAGCGCCGCGAGATACGCCTCGACCGCGCCCGGGAAACCGATCCTGAGCGCATCGGCCGTGATCGCATGGCCGATGCTGACCTCCGCGAGCATCGGCAACGCGTCGCGTAGCCGGGGCAAGTTGTCGAGGTTGAGATCGTGCCCCGCGTTCACGCCGAGACCGAGCCGCGCGGCCTCGCGCGCGCATTCCGCGTAGGTATGGAGCACGTCGAGGTACTCCCCGCGCGCGTACGCGGCGGCGTAGGGCTCGGTGTAAAGCTCGATGCGGTCCGCGCCCGCCTCGGCCGCGCCGCGCACGGCGTCGATCTCCGGATCGACGAACAGCGAGACGCGGATACCGGCGTTCTTGAGCCGCGCGACGATCGGCTTCAGCCGCTCGCCGTCGGCCTCGAAATCCCAACCGTGATCCGACGTGCGCTGATCCGGAGCGTCGGGCACGAGCGTCGCCTGATCGGGCCGAACGTCGAGCAAGAGCTCCAGGAACGCTTCGGTCGGATTGCCTTCGATGTTGAATTCGATCCGTCCCGCGTACTCGTTACGCAGCAACGCGGCGAGATCGTGGACGTCGCTGCGGCGGATATGCCGCTCGTCGGGGCGCGGATGCACGGTGATGCCGTGCGCGCCGGCCGCGATCACGAGCCGGGCGGTCTCCGTGACGCTCGGATAACCGACGTCCCGCTGATTTCGGAGCAGCGCCACTTTGTTGAGATTGACGCTGAGCTTCGTGTCGATGCGCTGATTCATTCGCTTCACTCGCAACCCGCGCCCGTCGCCGGACGCGGCGGCAGCCCCGGTCGGCGCGGCTGCGCAAGGATGGCAGCCGGGCGCGTCACGTTCAACTCGGCTTTGCCGTGCTTGAGCGCGTCGTGCCGAGTTTTTCAAGAGTGACACGACCGCCGCGAACGCCGATACTGCCGCCCCCCGTCGACGAAGCGATCAGGTCAT
This sequence comes from Gammaproteobacteria bacterium, assembly GCA_017577365.1. Classification (GTDB taxonomy): domain Bacteria; phylum Pseudomonadota; class Gammaproteobacteria; order Steroidobacterales; family Rariloculaceae; genus ZC4RG20. Next base: position 6,419 of record PKRJ01000062.1, read on the forward strand.
GTTCCGCAGCGTCCGCCTCTATCGATTGAACGGCGAATGGCCCGACTCGGAGCAGGCGCTCTCCGAGCGTCTCGCGACCTTGGCGTTTCGCCCGTGCGGCGCGTACGCCGAGCGCAGCTCCGGCTGGGAGTCGCCGGCCGGCGACGCCGATCCCCTCCTCGCGCGGCGCGTCGCCGGCGCGGATCTGATCCGGCTTCGCACTCAATCGCGCCTGCTGCCGGCGGCGGCGGTCGAGGACGCGCTCGAGGCGCGCCTCGAAGAGTATCGCGCGCGCACGCGCGAAGAGCCGAGCCGGCGCGAGAAGCGCCGGCTCAAGCAGCAGACGCGCGACGAGCTCCTACCGAAGGCGCTGCTCAAGTCGGAGCGCACGCAAGGTCTCGTCTTCGGCCGCGAGCGACTGATCGCGATCGATACGCTGTCCGCGGCCCGCGCGGAGCGTTTTCTCGAGCATCTGCGCGCGCCGCTCGGCAGCCTCGACGTCGTGCCGCTCGAGTTCAAGAGGCCTTTCGGCGATCTGCTCGCGCGCATCTTCGAGGGCGACGCGCCGCGCGGCTTCGTGCTCGGGCGCGAATGCCGGATGCAGGATCCGTCGGACAAGAAGGCCACGATCCGCTGCTCCGACATCGATCTCGCCGATCCCACGGTTCGTAAGCACGTCAGGGACGGCATGCAGCTCACGCATCTCGGCATCGAGTTCGGCAACGCGATGAGCTGCGTGATCGATCACCAGGGCGGCATCGGGAAACTCAAGCTCCTCGGCGCCGACGAGGGCGACCAAGGCGACCAGGGCGACGACCCGCTCGCGCGGCTCGACGCGGAGATCGCGCTCCTGGCCGGAGCGTTACGCGAGCTGATCACGGCGATGGCGAACGCGCTCGGCTCCGCGCACGAGGCCGTGCGCGCGGCGTGACGCGCGCTCTCAGAAGCGCGTCGACCAGACGAGATCGACGAACGGCTCGAGCGCGTCCGCGTCGCGCAGCATCTTGAGGTTCAAGCCGATCGACGCCGCGTCGCTCGGCGACCACGCGTGATCGTACGCGAGCGACGACGTGCCGACGCCGTCGGCACCGAGCCCCCGCTCGAGCTTGAGGCTCAACGCGCTGCGGCCGCCGAGCAGCGGGGGCTCGGCCGCGACGAGCCTCGTCTCGAAGCCGATCTTGCGTATCTCGCCGCCGTCGGCCGCGACTCTCTGCTCGACGACGGCCTTTCCCGTGATGTTGAACGACGTGCCGTGCGCGGCACCGGCCGCGAGCTCGGGGAGCAGGATTGCGAGCGATTGCGTGCGTCCTCCGTCGTCGCGCCGGATGCGGCCTTCGAGCCGGTCGACGAACGGCACCGACGACGCATAGGCGAGCTTCGTATCGATCGCGGAGCGCGCGTCGCCGCCCGGGAGCTGGTCGAGCGAGAGCGCGGACTCGATATCGAGCGAGCGTCCCACTCCCCAGGTCGATATGACCCGCGAAGACGTCGATCTCCGATCGTTCTCGTCCCGCAGCGTGAGATCGGTGCGCACGCCAAGTGGGCGTCCGCCGAGCAGATCGAAGCTCGTCGAGATCGGGGCGAAACGGACGTTGACGTCGTTGCGCAGCGTCTGCTCGGCTCGCCGTAGCGTCGCCTCGACGCGCTCGAGGAACGGCAACTCCGAGTAGACGAGCACGTTCGTGTTGAGTTCGGGCGCGCTCGTTCGCTCGACGGTGTTCAAGTCCGGATAGACGAATACCGTCTTCACGTCGAGGAACTCGAGCGTGGTCCACGACGAAGTGATCCGCGGCAGCACCTGCGTCGTGCCGTGCTCGCCGATCAATCTCATGTCCGCATTCAGCCCGAAGCCGAGCTGCTCGACGCCGACGTCGACTCTCGCCTCGAGCTTCTCGGGCGTCGAAGAATCGACGTACGAGATCGTCTGCGCCGATAGCGCGATCGGCAGGAACGCCAATGCCGCTACGAAGCCTCGGGACAACGTCTCTCCCCTCGTTGCCGGCGAGTAAAGATTTCTTTACCGCTAAACGCTCGACGAAAACGCGCGACATGTTCGGGCCGCCCCTCGCGTCGGGCAAACTGTATGGCGTCGCCGACACCGCGCCGCGCGCCGCATTCCCTTTTTGGCGGAGATGCGTTGCGGTAGCATCGGCGCCGAAGACCCTCGAGACTCGGGAGTTCGGAATGAAGCGCCATATTCGATCCGCAAGCGGCTCGATCCTCGGCACGGTCGCCGCGCTCTTCGTCGCCGTCCTGGCCTCCGCGTCGGCGGGCGCACAGGCCCTGTCGGCGGACGAGCTCCGGCCCGGCCGGGACTATCGCCCGATCGATCCGCCACAGCCGACGAGCACGGAGGCCGGCCGGGTCGAGGTCACCGAGATCTTTCAGTACAGCTGCCCGCACTGCTTCTCGCTCGAGCCGATGCTCGAGCAGTGGAAAGCCCGTAAGGCCGATTACGTGAACTTCGTCAGGCTGCCCGCGGCGTGGAACCCGCTATCGCGCCTGCACGCGCGCGCGTTCTATACCGCCGAGGCGCTCGGCAAGCTCGAGGAGATGCATCAGGCGTTCTTCACCGAGATTCACGTCAACGGCAACTTGCTCGAGACCGAGGACGCGCTCGCGACATTCTTCGCGCGCTTCGGCGTCGATGACGAAACGTTCCGCAAGACCTTCAACGCGTTCAGCATCCACGCGAAGGTGCAGCGCGCGGACGATCTCGTGCGGCGCTACCGCGTCGGCGCGACGCCGAATATCGTCGTCAACGGCAAGTACCTGACCGACGGCTCGATGGCCGGCTCGTACGAGCGCTGGTTCGCCATCATCGACGCGCTCGCCGAGCGGGAGCACCAGAGCCAATAGGCGGACGTTTCACCGAGCGGCGCCGGCCGCGCCACGCTGCGCGGCCGGCGCCGCTTTCGTCTGGCGCTCGCGGCCGCCGGCGAAACCGTGCGACGCGAGCCACGAGATCGCCGTCTCGAGATAGCCTTCGGCGAGAACGCACTCCCCCTCGTCGCGCGTGACGCACAGCGCGTGATCCGCCCCGTCGAAGATGCGGATCGTGGCGGCTTCGTTCGCGGCCCGCTCGAACGCTTTGCGATAGGCCGCCGACGCGCCGCGCCAATCCGTCTCGCCGTCGGCGCCGCCCCATATCGCGAGCACCGGAATCTCGAGCGCGGAGAGAAAGACGTCGACGGAGACGTGCAATACCGCCGAGTCGCGCAGCTCGGCGTAGCGCCGCTCCGTCGCGTGCACGTCGCGGGCGAGCTCGCTCATCGACGGCAGCAGCGGATACCGTGACAACGCGTCGAGCGCGGCCCGGTACTCCCGATACGGTGCCTGATCGCGCATCATCGCGAGCGCGTCGGCGAGCGCCGACGCCGCGTGACGCGCCTCGTCGAGCGCGTAGCCCGAATCGACGAGGTGCCTTTCCGCCGCGTAGCGTATCCGCTCGATCGGGTCGCTCTCGGGCCCGCCGACGAGGACGAGGAAATCGAGCGCGCCGCGCGCGGCGGCCATCGTCGCGGGCCAGACCCCTTCGCCGAGCGCCCACGCGCCGACGCGCTCGGAATCGAGCCGCGGGTCCCGTCGCAAAGTCTCGACGGCCGCGAGCACGTCGTCGCCGCGCACGTAGAGATCGACGATACCTCGATAGCGCCCTCCGCTGCATCCGCTGCCGGGCTGGTCCCAGACGAAGGACGCCACGCCTGCGCCGCGTAACGCGGCGCGGATCTCGGCGAAATCCCCTTTGCCGCGGGTGATATCGGTCTGACCGGAGTCGTGGAGCAGCAGCACGACCGGATGCGGCCCCGGACCGTTCGGCACGTCGAGGACGCCATGAAGGCGCCGCTGCGCGGAGACGAAAGCGACCGGCTCGAGCCCGTCCGGGACGCGGCAGCCTTGTGCGATCCGCGACCCCGACGGATCGTTGCAGCCCGCAACGATCGCCCCCGTGATCGCGATACTCGTCAGCAAGAGCGCTTTGAATCCCTGCATAAAGCTCGTCCGTCCAATCCGCCGATACCCGCCGCTACGAGATCCGGCTAACGGTCGGACGGGCTCGGTGCGGCGGCCGCCAGGCCGCGAAGCGTCGAACGCAGGGCACGGTAGCGCATCGTCCTCTCGGCGACGCCAACGCCGAAGCCCTGCACTTCGTCGCCGCCATCATAGCGCACCGCGCCGACGACGGCCCCGGAATACAAAAAGGGCCTGCGGCCCGTCGAGCCGCAGGCCCGATACGCCCCTGGTGGGCGCCGGTCAGAGGTGAAGCCGAATCTCCGGCTTGATGTCGATCTTGTCGGTCAGTCCGCCCGCGTGCGCGATGCCGCGCGTCAGCTCCTCGGCCAGAGCCGCGGCCGAGAGCGATTCGCCGAGCTCTCCCGTCGTCGCGACGCTCTCCGCTAAAAGATGTTTGGGGTAGGGCGCCGTGACGACGATCTCCTCCATGATCGGAGCTTCGGCGAGCGCGGCCGCCGCTACCATCGATCCGGCCATCCCGAGCGCAATCATGTTTCGTGCCTTCATCGCCTGCTCCTTCTCGCGCGTGAGCGCGCGTTTCGCTGATGGTCATTCTCGTCGCCGCGAGGCCGTCATACCATCGAGAAAGCTGGAGAATGCCCGCCGTGCGTCAAGACGCACGCCCCGGTACTCTCCGCTGGCGAATTTCGCCGCGGCGAGTGCTACGGTGACCGAAGAGCCGAGCGGCGACGCGCCGCGCGAAGGAGGATGCGGCGATGACGCAAGATCGAAATGACGAGCGAAAGCGGAGCGAAACGGAGAAAACGCAGGCGGCCCCGACGAACGACGTGAAGCGTCATCTCGATCGAAGGCTCGACGAAGCGCTCGAGGAGACGTTTCCCGCCAGCGATCCGATCGCGGTGACGCCGCCGCGGCGCCGTCCGAGCGTTCGGCGCGCGAAGGCGCGTTAACGGGTCGATTGGCGTGCGCGAAGTCGGCGCCGCAACGCGCCGACGGCCTCACGGGCTTCGGCGATACCGAGCCACCGCGCAACGCCGAAATAGACGATGCCGAACGCGAGCGCGACGCCGAGCGCCGCGACGAACGGATGCACGCCGTCGAGCGGTATCCGAGCGGCATGACCCGCGGCCGCCGCGGCGAGCGCGGCCGCGAGCATCCTTGCGATCGCGCCGCCTCCGGCACCGACGTGCCCGATGCGCCGCCGCAGCCTTCGCACGAGCACGCCCCATTCGACCCACGCGCCGAGCGCCGAGCCGAGCGCGAGCCCGACCGGCCCGAGCGGCAGGCCTTGCACCGTCCAATCCGCTAGTGCGCCGCCGGGCAGCGGCACCCCTCCTATGCTGATCCGCTCGAGCTGGAGCATCGCGAGCAATCCCGCGAGCACCGAGACCGCGACGCGCACACCCGCGATTCGCGCGGGCGTGCGCGTGTCGCGCAGCGCGAAGAACGCCGACTGATAGACGCGCGACGTCGTCGACGCGAGAAGGCCGATGCTGTAAGCCGCGAGCGTCATCCAGACGATCGCGACGTCGGCTTCGCCGAACTCGCCCGTCTCGAAGAGTCCAGCGACGAAAGTGTCGCCGAGCAGCACGAACGCCGTGAAGCTCGGCACGACGTAGAACGCGACGCGGCGCGCAGCGGCGCTGACGTTCGCGCGCATCGCGTCCGCATGCGCCTCGCGTTGCCGCGCGAGATCGGGCAACGCGGCCGCGGCGACGCTCATGCCGAACAGGCTGATCGGCAGCAAGTAGAGCGTCTGCGCGAATCGGAGCCGCGCGACGGCACCGACCGCGAGCAGGCTCGCGAGCAGCATGTCCGCGTAGCCGCCGAGCTGGACGACGCCGCGGCCGAGCACCGCGGGCACGGCGTTCTTCACGACCTCGCGAAACGACGGCTCGTTCCGTCGGATGCCGATGCGAAGCCGCCGCTCGAGACGCAATACCCACGGCAGCTGCACGCCGAGCTGCAGCAGCCCGCCGAGCAGCGCGCCGCATGCGACCGCGATCAGGAGCCCGTCGAGATTGAGCCGTGTGCCGAACAGCACGAATGAGCCGATGATCGCCGCGTTCCACAGCACCGGCGCGAAATACGGCACGAAGAAGCGGCGGTGGCTGTTCAGCACGCCGAGCGCCCACGCCGACAGCACGAGGACGCCGGTCATCGGAAACAGGATCCGCGTGACGGCGATCATGAGCTCGCGCCGCTCGCCTTCGAAGCCCGGCGTGAAGATCGTCACGAGCAGCGGCGCGAACGCGATCCCGAGCAGCGATACCAGACCCGCGATCGCGACGAGCAGCGCGAACACGGCCCCCGCGACGCGCCCTGCCTCGTCGTAGCGTCCGCGGCCGAGGAGCTCGGAATAGACCGGGATGAACGACGCGCTCAGTGTCCCTTCGCCGAGCAGATTCTGCAGCAGGTTCGGCAGGCGCAGCCCGGCGCTGAAGACGTCGGCGTGCAGCCCCGTGCCGAAATACGCGGCGAGCACGCGGTCGCGCACGAGCCCGGCGATACGGCTCGCGAGAATGCCGGCGCCGACGAGCAGCGAATGGCGGCCGGCCGCGCCGGTGCGCGCGGCGGGAGCAGGCGTCTCGTGCGGTGCCGACGGCTCGAGTGGTTCGGTTTTCCCCGACAAGAGTGGCGTCCTCGGGCGAGCAAGAATACGTCAGAGACAGGCACCCGTGCTCGGGCACGGGGCTTGCATTTTGCACGGCGACTCGGTGCGACGATATGCAGCGCGTCACTACGGCTTCGGCTCGCGTCTTCGCCGCGATCGGCGGTCTCCTCGCGATTTGCGCGCTCGCGCTCTGGCCCGCCGAGCCGCACGCGCAATATTTCGGCCGCAACAAGGTCCTGTGGGAGCAGTTCGAGTTCGAAATTCTCGAGACCGAGCATTTTCTGATCCACTACTACCCGCCCGATGCCGCACACGCTCGGTACGTCGCGAGAATCGCCGAGCGCTGGTACGCGCGTCTCTCGCGCTTCTTCGACCACGAGCTCGACGAGAAGAAGCCGCTGATCATCTACGCGAACCACGCCGACTTCCAGCAGACGGTCGTCACGCCGGAGCTGATCGGCGAAGGCACCGGAGGATTCACCGAGTCCATGCTCGATCGCGTCGTGCTGCCGCTGACCGGCGTGAACGCGGACAACGAGCACGTGATCGGGCACGAGCTCGTGCACGTGTTTCAATTCGATATCGCCGCCAAGAGCCGCGGCGGGCAAGGCGCGGGCCTCTCGGGGCTGCCGCTGTGGATGATCGAGGGACTCGCGGAGTATCTCTCGCAGGGACGCGTCGATCCGGCGACGGCCGTGTGGATGCGCGACGCCGTGCGGCACGAGGCGCTTCCCGTGCCCGGCCGGCTCATCCAGCTGCAGCCGTCCCCGTATCAGTACGGGCAGGCGCTCTGGGCGTATATCGCGGGACGCTGGGACGACGAGACCGTGCGGCGTCTCTTCGTCGAGGCGACGCAGTCGGGCGCCGCCGCCGCGATGCGCGCCGTGCTCGGCCTCGAGCCCAACGCCTTCCTGAACGAAGCTCACGCGGCGTTCGAGGCCGCGGCCGCGCCGGTGCTCGCCGAGCGCCGTCGAGCTTCCGACATCGCGGAGCCGCTGCTTCATCGCGAAACCACGGGCGCGGCGGTGAACATCGCGCCGTCGCTCGCGCCGGACGGCCGCCGCATCGCGTTTCTGTCGACGCGCGCGCTCGATCTCGAGCTCTACCTCGCGGACGGCGAAACCGGGGAAGTCATCGAGCGCCTCGTGCGGGCCGAAGCCGATCCGCACTTCGAAAGCCTGAGCTTCATCGATTCGAGCGTCGCGTGGTCGCCGGACGGTCGGCAGTTCGCGTTCGCCGTCTTCGCGCGCGGCCAAAGAGCGATCGCGCTCTACGATCTTTCGCGGCGGCGCGTCGTACGCCGAATCGACTTGCCCGGCATCGGCGACATGCGTCATCCGGCCTTTTTTCCCGACGGCCGCTCGATCGTGTTCTCCGCGATCTCGGGCGCCGCGAGCGATCTTTATCGGCTCGACCTCGAAAGCGGCGACATCGCGCGCCTGACCGACGATCCGTATACCGCGATCCAGCCCGCGGTCTCGCCGGACGGACGGCGCATCGCGTTCGTCACCGACCGCGGCCCGGACACCGATATCGACCGGCTGGCTTTCGGAGACCTTCGCATCGCGCTCCTCGACGTCGCGACGGGCGAGATCGAGCTCCTGCCGCTCTTCGAGCGCGGCAAGCACATCGATCCGCATTTCTCGCCGGACGGCGAGTCGCTGTATTTCATCGCCGAGCCCGACGGGGTGCCGGACGTCTTCCGCTACGATTTCGCGGACGGCCGCATCTTCCGCCTCACGTCGCTCGACACGGGCGTGTCCGGCATCACGGCGACGTCGCCGGCGCTCTCGGTGGCGAACGGCACCGTCGCGTTCTCCGTGATCGAGGACGGCCGGTACAACGTCTACCGGATGAGAACGCCGACGGGGCAACCGGCCGAGGAGCGGCCCGAGCTCGAGGCCGCCGTCTTGCCTCCGGTGGAAGCGCTGAGCGAGCCGGGCATCGTCGAGCAATTCCTCCGCGATCCCGATACCGGGCTGCCGCCGCCTTCGGCGCCGTTCGACTCGCAGCCCTACGTGCCGCGTATCGGCCTCACGGCGCTTTCCCCGGTCACGATCGGCGTCGCGTCGTCCGCGGGCCGCGGCACGTCGCTCGGCGGCGGAATCAGCGCGTATTTCACCGATCCGCTGAACCGCCATCAGATCGTCGCAACGGCCAGGGGCGCGAGCGTCTCGGGCGCGCTCGACATCGAAGACACGTTCGGCGCGGACGTCGAGTACCTGAACCTCTCGCGGCGCTTCCAATGGGGCGCGCGCGCCGCGCGCATCCCCTACTTGAGCAGCGCGACGTTCTTCTCGCGCGAGATTGTCGATATCGGCGGCCAGGCGATGCCCGCCGATGTCTACTCGCGGCTGATCGTCGCAGAGCAAGTCGGCGAGGTCTCGCTGCTCGGCCGCTATCCGTTCTCGACGAACGGCCGAATCGAGGCCGCGCTCGGCGTCGCGCGAATCGACTACGAGCGCGAGCTCGAGCGGGTCGTCTTCCCGGACGCCGCCCCGGCGTTCCGCGAGACGATCGGATTGCCGTCGCCGAGCGCGCTCGACCTCACCGAGGCCGCGATCGCCTACGTGCGCGACACCTCGACGTTCGCGTACGTCTCCCCGGTGCGCGGCACGCGGCTGCGCCTCGAGAACCGCTGGTCGACCGGCGATCTCGATTTCCGCACGACCCTCGTCGACTATCGCCGCTACTTCTTCCGCGCCCCGCTGACGTTCGCCGTGCGGGCGCTGCACCTCGGCCGGCACGGCAGCGGCGCCGAGGATCCGCGGCTTCCGCTCCTCGACATCGGCAGCAGCCACCTCGTGCGCGGCTACGACATCGACTCGATCGACCCGTCCGAGTGCACGGTCGTCGACGGCTCGAGCGAATGCCCGGAGCTCGACCGGCTGATCGGCACGCGTATCGGCGTCCTGAACTTCGAGGTCCGCGTCGCGCTGCTCGGCACGCGGGATTTCGGCCTCTTCGAGGCGCCGGCCGCGCCCACCGAGCTCGCGTTCTTCATCGACGCGGGCGCGGCGTGGAGCTCCGGGCAGTCGGTCGACTGGAGCTTCCGGCGTGATACGATCGAACGCGTACCGGTCGTGAGCGCAGGGATTGCGGCACGCACGCTGCTGCTCGGCGCGCTCCCGCTCGAGTTCTTCTATGCCCATCCATTCCAACGTCCCGGCGAGGACGCGGTCTTCGGCTTCAGGATCGGGGGCGGGTGGTAAGCTCGTTGCGCTTCTCGTCGCCGGCGTCGCGCTCGGCGCCGCGAACGCGCAGGAAGGCTCGGGACGCGTCTACGTCCGCCGCATCGAGCTCGAGGGCCTCGGCGCAACGGCGGATCGCGCCGTGCGCGACGAGCTCGTGCAGCTCGAAGGCACGATTCTGCAAACGCCCGCGCTCGATGCGTCGCTGCGCCGGCTGCGCAATCTTCCCTTCGTCGACGACGTCAACGCCCGCCTTCGTCCGGTCGAAGGCACGCACGACGTCGTCGACGTCGTGCTCGAGTTCGACGAGCGCCTGAAGACGCGCCGCTACGGGGGAGGCGGCGGCTGGTCGGAATCGCAGCGCGGGAGCTTGAGGGCGTATTTCGCCGACGACAACCTGCTCGGCACCGGGCAGCGGCTCTCGTTCGCGGCCGGCGGCAGCTCGCTGCGCTCGAGCGTCGACGTCACGCACACGACGCCGCACGTGGGCGACGGCGAGATCGCGCGCACGATCGAGCTCTCGTCTCGGCGCGTCGAGCGACTCACGAAAGACGCGTCGTTCGTCGATGCCAAGCTCACGAGCGTCACGATCGAGCACGCGTATCCGCTCGGCCGAGCCTCGGGGACGTCGCATGCGACGATCGCCGCCGGCCGCCGCCTGCTCGGCGGCGATCGCTTGCTCCCCGCGGCCGAGATTCGCGAAAGGCTCTCGACGGCCGCGGCAGTGCTCGATGCGCTTCGCACGACCGCGTGCTGCGGCAGCCTCCGATTGGGCGTAGCGCTGCGCCGTGTCGAGCTCGATCCGGGAACGCTCGTGAGCCGTCAGCTGCTCGATTGGATCGCCGCGCTCGGCGATGCCGCGCCGATCGACGCGCCGGACGTTTCGAGCAGCCCGGGAGCGACGCTCGACGAGCTCGCGTTCACGCTGACGTACCGGCGCGATACGCGCGATCGGCTGCTCTTCCCGTCGAGCGGCGTGGAGCAGCAAGTCGCCTTCACGGCGAGCGTGCCCGGCAGCGATGCCGAATACGCGCTCGCGGAATACCGGGTATCGGCGTATCGGCCGATGGGCAAGCGCTTCACGCTCCGTGCCGCGGGCAGGCTCGCGTACGGTCGGGCTTACGGCGACACGTCGACGATGCCGCCTTATCTCCACTGGTTCGCCGGCGGCCCGCAGACGGTGCGCGGCTTTCGCGAGAACGCGCTCGGACCGCGGGACAGTCTCGGCAACCCTTACGGCGGAAATCTTCTCGTGACGGCGCGCGTCGAGCTGATGACGCCGTGGCCCGGACGCTTCGGCGAGCGGATCCGCGTCGGCCTCTTCGCCGACGCCGGCAACGTCTTCTCGACGGAGGACGTGGCGTTCGCCGATGCCGACGGCCGCCCGCTCGATTTCGGCTTCGATGCATCGAAACTGAGAACCTCCGCCGGCATCGCGGCCGACGTGCTCACGCCGTTCGGCGCGCTGAAGCTCTCGTACGCGTTCCCGCTCGATGCGGACGACGCGAATTCGAATCCGTTCCTCAGGGACCGCATCGAGCGCTTCCAAATCACTCTCGGCGTCGAGTTCTGATGCGCGAAGTGTTCGAGCGCCTTGTGGCATCATCTCGCGGTCATGTCCGTCCCTCGCTCCCCCGCGGTGCCGTCGCTCGACGAAGCGCGGCGGCTCCTTCGCGAGATCTTCGGCTACGACTCGTTTCGCGGCCGGCAAGAGCAGGCGATCGCGGCCGCACTCGAAGGCCGCGACGTGCTCGTGCTGATGCCGACTGGCGGCGGCAAATCGCTTTGCTACCAGCTTCCCGCGCTCGTGCGTCCCGGGGTCGGCATCGTGGTCTCGCCGCTGATCGCGCTGATGGAGGACCAGGTTCGAGCGTTACGCGAGCTCGGCGTGCGCGCGGCGTTCTTGAACTCGACGCTCGATCGGCGCGAGCAGCACGCCGTGATCGAGGCGCTCCACGGAGGCGCTCTGGACCTCCTTTACATCGCGCCGGAACGCCTGCTTCAACCGCAAACGCTCGCCCTCTTCGACCGCGTGCCGATCTCGATCATCGCCATCGACGAAGCGCACTGCGTGTCGCAGTGGGGACACGATTTCCGTGAGGACTATCTCGGGCTGCACCGGCTTCGCGAGCGTTTTCCGCGCGTGCCGCGCATCGCGTTGACCGCGACGGCGACGCCGCCGACGCGGCGCGAGATCGTCGAGCGGCTCGCGCTCGATGAGCCCGAGCTCTGCATCGGCGGCTTCGACCGGCCGAATATTCGTTATATGGTGCAGGCGAAAACCGATGCGCGCCGTCAGCTCCTCGGCTTCTTGAAGGGACACGCCGGCGAAGCCGGAATCGTCTACTGTCTATCCCGCAAGAAGGTCGAAAGCGTCGCCGAATGGCTGCGCGCGCAAGGCTTCGACGCGCTGCCGTATCACGCCGGCCTCAATGCGGAGACGCGCGCGGCGCATCAGAGACGTTTCTTGAACGACGATGCGGTCGTGATCGTCGCGACGATCGCGTTCGGCATGGGCATCGACAAACCGGACGTGCGCTTCGTCGCGCATCTCGATCTGCCGAAGAGCATCGAATCCTACTACCAGGAAACGGGGCGTGCCGGCCGCGACGGCGAGCCCGCCGAGGCTTGGATGGTCTACGGCGTTCAAGACGTCGTGCAGCTCAGGCAGCTCGTCGACGGCGGCAACGCCGACGACGAGCACAAACGGCGCGAGCGACAGAAGCTCGACGCGCTGCTCGGCTGGTGCGAGGTCACGTCGTGTCGGCGCCGCCCGCTGCTCGAATATTTCGGCGAGAACGCGCCAGAGCCTTGCGGCAACTGCGACAACTGCATCGCGCCCCCCGCGACCTGGGACGGCACCGAAGCCGCGCGCAAGCTGCTGTCGGCCGTGTATCGGACGGGTCAGCGCTTCGGCGCGGCGCACGTCGTCGACGTGCTGCTCGGCAACGCGACCGACAAGGTGCGCCAGAATCGGCACGACCGGCTGTCGGTTTTCGGCATCGGCACCGAGCTTTCCGCGAACGCATGGCGTTCCGTCGTGCGTCAGCTCGTCGTGCTCGGCTATCTGCGCGCGGATGCCGAGCGCTACGGCGCGCTCACGCTGACCGAGCAGAGCCGCCCGCTGCTCCGCGGCGAGGCGAAGCTCGAGCTGCGCGAGGATACGAAGGTCCCGTCGACCGGCGGGAAGAAGGCGCGCGCCGCGGATACGGCCGCTCCCGCGGACGAGCGGCTGTTCGAAGCGCTGCGCGACTGCCGGCGCCGGATCGCCACCGAGCAAGGCGTGCCCCCGTACGTGATCTTCCACGACGCCACGCTGAAAGCGATGGCGGCCGACCGGCCGACGTCGCCCGAGGCGCTGCTCGGCCTGCCGGGCGTCGGCCGCACGAAGCTCGAGCGCTACGGCGACCGATTTCTCGAGGTCCTGCGCGCGCACGCGCTTGTCAGCCCCGCCGACGACGCGTCATGATAGGCCAGGTCGCAAGGG
>PKRJ01000063.1 GCA_017577365.1 Gammaproteobacteria bacterium
CGTCCAGCCGACCCCGAGCTTGCGAATCAGATGCGTCGTGATGAACATCTGCGTGATCAGCGTCGCGATCTGCGCGGCCATGTCGAATGCCGCGAAGCTGCCGACGCGCTGGCTGAACGTGTCGGTGTTCTCGAGAATCACGTTCGCCTGCGTGAAGTAGATCAGCGTGTTCGACACGGCCATCAGCATGATGTAGCCGCCGATGCCGATGAGATACGGCGATCGCGCGATCGCGGCCAAGCCGTCCCAGAACGAGCCGCCGATCTTCTCGCCTTTCGGGTTCTCGGCCGTCGGCCTGTCGCTCCTGAGCCGCGAGTACTCGGACGCGACTGCCATCCGGTCGAGCGTGAGCATCGCGACGATCGCCGCGCCGAAGAACGCCGCGCCGACCAGCATCAGTCCCGCCGGCAGATAGACCGAATCGGTCATGCCGCTGATCGTGTTCGTCGCCCAGCCGCCGACGATCGCGCCGAGCGTGCCGCCGATGCCGATGAACGCGAACATCCGCTTGCCCTGGTCGGAGTCGAACACGTCGACCATGAACGCCCAGAACAGCGCCTGGATGAACAGGTTGATCACGCTCAGCCAGACGTAATACGTGTAGCCGACGCCGATCGAGACCGTCGTCTCGCTGTCCGTGCCGATCAGTCCGCCGCCCGCGGCCGCGTCCGCGATCAGAAGTCCCGCGAAGATCCCGAGGCAGACGATCACGAACAGGTAGCCGATCGGAATGAACCGGCGCCGGTCGACACGGCTCACGACGTCGCCGAAGGCGAGCACGACCACGAGCGACACCACGAGCGATCCGAGCCAGAGCATGTGAAGATCGTCCATGCCGCGCGATACGCCCATCGCTTCGCGCGTCGGACGAAGGAAGCCGTACCCGCAGAGCACGAAGAAATAGAACAGCGCCGCGGTCACGGCGAGCGGCACCTCACCGCGCTTGAAGTTCAGCAGCCGGCTAAACAGGTCCCTCACGGGATGCTCCCCCAGATGGTCGAGCGACTGAGTATAACTGCGCGTCGACGCGGCCCGCGCGTCGAGCGGGCCTCGGGCAGGCGTCTCCACGGACCGGTCGGTACGGCCGGCGAATCGCCCGAAGTTGTGCCAATCCCTCTCGATCTCGGTAGGATAGGACTCACGGGCGACGTCCTCGGCGGGACAACGAGACGAACTCTCGGGGGTGTTCCATGGCGCAGACGTACCGGGCCCACGATCCGGCCGATGTCCGCGACATCGCGCTCGTCGGCCACGCCGGATCGGGCAAGACGACGCTGATCGAGGCGCTGCTCGCGACGGCCGGCGCGATCGAATCGCCGGGCAGTGTCGCGAAAGGCACGACGGTCTGCGACTTCGCGGACCAGGAGAAGCGGCTCAAGCACTCGCTCGACGTCGCGGTCTGTCACCTCGAGCACGACGGCGTCCTCGTCAATCTGCTCGATACGCCCGGCTATCCCGATTTCGTCGGCCGCGCGCTCGCCGTGCTGCCCGCGGTCGACACGGCCGCGGCGGTCGTCAACGCGCAGCTCGGCGTGGAGCTCGTGACGCGGCGCGTGATGCAGCGCGCGGCCGAGCGACGGCTCTGCCGTCTGATCATCGTCAACAAGATCGACGTGCCCGGCGTCGATCTCGAAGGCGTGCTCGAGCAGATCCGCGAGACCTTCGGCGCCCAATGCCTGCCGATCAATCTGCCGGCGCGCAACGGGCAGGCCGTCGCCGACTGCTTCTTCGAGCCGTCCGACGAGAAGCCGGATTTCTCCAGCATCGAGGCCGCGCATACCGAGATCAAGGAGCGGGTCATCGAGCTCGACGACGAGCTGATGGAGCTCTATCTCGAGCAGGGCGCGGAGATCTCGCTCGAGCAGCTGCACGATCCGTTCGAGCGCGCGTTGCGGCGCGGCCACCTGATTCCCGTCTGCTTCGTCTCGGCCGAGACCGGCGCGGGCTTGCGACAGCTTTTGCGCGTCTTCACGCGGCTGATGCCGAGCCCGCTCGAGAGCAATCCGCCGGAATTCGTCGCGTCGGGCGACGACGGCAAGCGCGTGCCGATCGATCCGTCCGATCCGGACGCGCATTTCATCGGGCACGTCTTCAAGGTCACGATCGACCCGTACGTCGGCCGGCTCGCGGCCTTCCGGGTCCACCAGGGCCGCATCCGCACCGGTGATCAGATCTTCGTCGGCGACCGGCGCAAGACCGTGAAGATCGCGCATCTCTATCGCATGCAGGGCAAGGAGCTCAGGGAGATTCCGCGCGCGGTCCCCGGCGAGCTCTGCGCCGTCGCGAAAATCGATCAGATCCATTTCGACGACGTGCTGCACTCGAGCCACGACGAGGACGAGGTGCGCCTCGTGCCGATCGGGTTGCCGCCGCCGATGTACGGCCTCGCGCTCGAGCCGACGCAGACCGGGCAGGAGAAGAAGCTGTCGGACGCGCTGCACAAGATCACGGCGGAAGATCCGAGCCTCGTCGTCGAGCACGATGCGCAAGCGAACGAGACCGTGCTGCGAGGCATGGGAGAGTTGCACCTGCGGCTCGTTCTAGAGCGCATCAAGGACGAGTTCGGGCTCGAGCTCAAGACCCGTCCGCCGAAGATCGCGTATCGCGAGACGGTCACGCGCAACGCGGAAGGCCATCATCGGCACAAGAAGCAGACCGGCGGCGCGGGTCAGTTCGGCGAGGTCTTTCTCCGCGTCGAGCCGCTGCCGCGCGGCACGGGATTCGAGTTCGCGAACGAGGTCGTCGGCGGCGCGATCCCGAGCCAGTACATCCCCGCCGTCGAGAAAGGCGTCCGCCAGGTATTGGCCGAAGGCGCGATCGCGGGCTATCCGATCGTCGACGTGCGCGTCACCGTTTACGACGGCAAGCACCATCCGGTCGACTCGAAGGAGATCGCGTTCATTCAGGCGGGCCGAAAGGCCTTCCTCGACGCGATCTCGAAGGCGGGCCCGATCGTGCTCGAGCCGATCGCGAAGCTCGAGATCACGGCCCCGAGCCACTGCGTCGGCGAGATCACGGGCCATCTCGCCGGGATTCGAGGCCGCATCAACGGCAATGACACGCTGCCCCGCGGGCAGTCGCGCATCACCGCCGAGGTCCCGCTCGCCGAGCTCGGCGAATATCAGACGACGCTGAAATCCCTGACCGGCGGCGAAGGCTCGTATACGATGGAGTTCGACCACTACGCGGTCGCCCCGTCGAACGTGCAGAAGCAGCTCGAGAGCCAGTTCCGGCCGGCGCACGAGGATTGAGCGCACGGGAAGACGGGACCAGAAGAGCGGCACGCAACGGGGTCAGCCCCTTTCCTTCGAGGAAAGGGTCTGACCCCGTTTCCTGTCGCCGCTCGAGCCTCGTATCCCGAGCTCTATCGCGTTTCCGATGACGGACGGCTGGCATTTCTGGATCGATCGCGGCGGCACGTTCACCGACGTCGTCGCCTGCGACCCGACGGGGAACGTTCACTCGCTGAAGCTGCTGTCGGCGAATCCCGAGCACTACGACGACGCAGCCGTCGAGGGCATTCGACGCCTGCTCGAGACCGTGCCGCCCGACGCGCGGCGCATCGCTTCCGTGCGCATGGGCACGACGGTCGCGACGAACGCCCTGCTCGAGCGGCGCGGCGAGCCGACCGCGCTCGTCGTGACCGCGGGCCTTCGCGACGTGCTCCGGATCGGCACGCAGCAGCGCCCCGACCTGTTCGCGCTCGATATCCGTTTGCCCGCGATGCTCTACGAGCGCGTCATCGAGGCTCGCGAGCGCATCTCGGCGAACGGGGAGATCGTCGAGCCGCTCGATGAGCCGCGTCTCGCCGACGATCTCGAGCGCCTTCGCGAGGACGGCATCGACAGCGTCGCGATCGCGTTCCTGCACGGCTATCGATATCCGGAGCACGAGCGGCGCGCGGGAGAGATCGCGCGCAGGCTCGGCTTCGCGCAGGTTTCGCTGTCGCACGAGACGATCGCCGTGCAGAAGCTCGTGCCGCGCGGCGACACGACGCTCGTCGACGCATATCTGTCGCCCGTGCTTCGCCGCTACGTCGCATCGGTGCGCGCGGGGCTCGAGGCACTCCTCGGCGAGCCCGCGCCGCTCTGGTTCATGCAGAGTCACGGCGGCCTCGCGCGCGCCGACTTCTTCCGCGGCAAGGACAGCATTCTCTCGGGCCCCGCGGGCGGGGTGATCGGCATGGCGGCGACGGCGCGCGCGGCGGGCTTTCCGCGCGTGCTCGGCTTCGACATGGGCGGAACGTCGACCGACGTGTCGCTCTACGCCGGCGAGCTCGAGCGCACGTCGGAAGCCGAGGTCGCGGGCGTGCGCGTCGCGGCGCCGATGCTGCGGATCCATACGGTCGCCGCGGGCGGCGGATCCATCGTCGCGTTTCGCGGCGGCCGGCTCACGGTCGGCCCCGAGTCGGCCGGCGCGAGGCCGGGTCCCGCCTGCTATCGCAACGGCGGACCGCTGACGGTCACCGACGCGAACGTGCTGTTGGGCCGCATCCAGCCGGACTTCTTCCCCTCGACCTTCGGCGCGCGGGCGGACGAGCCGATCGACGTCGACGCGGTCAGGCGGGGCTTCGACGCGCTCGCGGCGGAGATCGCCGACGCGACCGGCACGCCGCAGCGCGCCGAAGCGATCGCCGAAGGCGCGATCCGCATCGCGGTCGAGCGCATGGCGAACGCGATCCGCCACATCTCGATCGAGCGCGGCCACGACGTCACCGACTTCACGCTCGCGAGCTTCGGCGGCGCGGGCGGTCAGCACGCCTGTCAGGTCGCCGACGCCCTCGGCATCGAGACGATCTTCGTTCATCCGCTCGCCGGGGTGCTGTCGGCGTACGGCATCGGGCTCGCCGAGCTTCGCGCGCTCCGGCGCCAAGGCGTCGAGCACCCGCTCGACGACGGCGCGCCGCCCGCTCTGGCCGAAACCTTCGCGCGCCTCGAGCACGAAGCACGAGCCGAGCTCGAGGCGCAGGGCGCAGCGCCGAGCGCGATTCGCGCGACGGCACGCGCGGGCGTGAAAGTAGCGCGATCGGACACGCCGCTCACCGTGCCGTGGCCGCCGAACGCGACCGCGGCCGAGCTCCGCGCGGCCTTCGCCGACGCGCACCTGAAGCACTTCGGGTTCGCGGCCGAAGGCCCTCTCGTCGTCGAATGGATCGAGGTCGAATGCGCCGCCGCGAACGACGCACCGCGCGGCGGCGGCAACGGAGACATGGTCAGCCGCGACTACGCCGATCCAGGTAGCGACGACCACGTGGATCCGGACAGCCGTGACTACGGCGATCCTGGCATGTCTGTGCTGTATCGCCCCTTGCCGGAGCGTGCGCGGCAGGGAAGCCGCGCCCGCAGCCGCCATGGATGGCTTCACGGCGGTCCGGCAAGGGGCCATATAGCGCAGGCGTGCCCGCCACCGACCTCACCGCCGGAGCCGATCACCGTCCGCCCGATCTGGATCGAAGGCGCATGGCAAGACACGCCGATCTACCGACGCGAGACACTGCCGCCCGGCATCTCGATCGACGGCCCTGCGCTCCTAGTCGAGGAGCACGGCACGACCTACGTCGCGCCCGAATGGCGGGCGAGCGTTCGCCCCGAAGGCGAGCTCGTGCTCGAGCGGACGACGCCGCGCGCCGATCGCGAAGAGATCGAGACGCGCGCCGACCCGATCATGCTCGAGGTCTTCAACAACCTGTTCATGCACATCGCCGAGCAGATGGGCCTCGTGCTCGAGCACACCGCGCACTCGGTGAACATCAAGGAACGGCTCGACTTCTCGTGCGCGCTGTTCGACCGCTCGGGCGAGCTGATCGCCAACGCTCCGCACGTCCCGGTGCATCTCGGCTCGATGGGCGAGAGCGTGCGCACGATTCTCGCGCGCTTCGGCCCGCGCTTCGCGCCGGGCGACGCGTTCATGCTGAATGCGCCCTACGACGGCGGCACGCATCTCCCGGACATCACCGTCGTCACGCCCGTCGTGAACGGTGCAGGCGAGCTCGAATTCGTCGTCGCGAGCCGAGCGCATCACGCCGATATCGGCGGGCGCACGCCGGGCTCGATGCCGCCCGACAGCCGCACGATCGACGACGAGGGCGTGCTGATCGAAGGCATGCGCATCGTCTCGGGCGGCCGCTTCCTCGAGGACGACGTGCGCTCGGTGCTTGCGAGCGGACCGTATCCCGCGCGCAATCCCGAGCAGAACATCGCCGATCTCAAGGCGCAGCTCGCGGCGAACGCACGCGGCGTCGAGCTGCTCGGCGAGCTCGTCGCCCGCTACGGACGCGGCGTCGTCCACGCGTACATGGGCCACGTGAAGCAGAATGCCGAGGCGTGCGTTCGCGACGCGATCGCAAGGCTCTCCGACGGCGAGCGCACGGTCGAGCTCGACGGCGGCGAACGGATCAGCGTCGCGGTGCGTATCGACCGCGAGCGCCGCGAGGCCGTGATCGATTTCGCGGGCACGTCGCCGACGAGCGCGTCGAACCTGAACGCGCCGCCCGCGATCGCGCGCGCGGTCGTTCTGTACGTGTTCCGAGCTCTCGTGCGCGAGCATATCCCGCTCAACGCCGGGTGCTTGAAGCCGTTGACGATCCTGTTGCCGCGGGACAGCCTCGTCGATCCGCGCTATCCGGCGGCGGTCGTCGCCGGCAACGTCGAGACGTCGCAATGCATCGCGGACGCGCTCCTCGCCGCGCTCGGTGCGGCCGCTGCGTCTCAAGGCACGATGAACAACTTCACGTTCGGCAACGCGGCGCTCCAGTACTACGAGACGCTCTGCGGCGGCGCCGGCGCGGGCCCGGCGTTCGACGGCGCGAGCGCCGTGCACACGCACATGACGAACTCGCGCCTCACGGACCCCGAGGTGCTCGAGTCGCGTTATCCGGTGCGCGTGCGCCGCTTCGAGATCCGACGAGGCTCGGGCGGCTCGGGACGGCATCGCGGCGGCGACGGCGTCGTTCGCGAGATCGAGTTCTTGGCGCCGATGCACGCGGCGATCCTGTCGAATCGCAGGCGCACCGTGCCCTTCGGCCTGGCCGGCGGCGGCGACGGTGCGCCGGGCCGCAACTACGTCGTGCGGCACAACGGAGAGATCGTCGAGCTCGGGCCGGTCGCGTCGATCGCCGTCGAGGCCGGCGACCGCTTCGTCATCGAGACGCCCGGCGGCGGCGGATACGGCGCGCCTTGAGCGGCCTCGAGCGACTTCAGCCGACGAGCTGCTCGCCGTCGAGCGGCGGCACTTCGCGCACCGCGAGCCCCGTGCGGCCGAGCTCGAGATCGTAGGTCCTGAAGCAGCCGGGTCCCGCGATCGCGACGCCGACGCGAATCACGATCGCTTCCGGACCGCTCGCGACGATGCGCACGAAGTAGGCCTCGGTCTGATGCCGACCCGCGAGGACGCCGCTCGCGTGGAGCTCCGCGAGCTTCGCGCGAACCTCTTGCGCGTAACGGTCGGCGGCGCCGGGCTCGCCCAGCGAATCGGAAGACCGTTGCGCGACGCGCTCGAGGGTATCGAGCACGTGCAGCGTCGCGCGGCTGAAATCGAGACGGCGCGCGAAAGCGTCGCGGCCGTCCTCGGGCGCGAGGCAAACGTTCCCGTCGAGCACGACCGCGCCGCCGGCGATGCGCATCAGCGGATTCACGCCGAAACGGAGAAGCCTCGTCGCTTCGCGCTCGCCGAGATCGCAGAGCGTCGAGAAGCTCGCCTTCAACGCGCCGACGGGCCCGCCCGGATGACCGCGCTCCTTATCGCCGCTCGCGAACAGCCCCGCGAGCGCGCCGCAGGCCGGCATGCCCGGCGGAAAGTCGCCGAATCGCCCGCGCGGGCGAAGCCGCGGGAAATACGTCATCGCGTTCGTGCTCGCGAAGCCGATCGAGCGCATGCCGATCACCGCCGAATCGCTCGTCGGCCAGGCCGACGGCGGATCCCAGACCAACAACGCTCTTCTGCGTCGGCAATAACGCTCGGCGGCGATCAGCGCCGTCGTGCCGAAATCGCGCTGCGGCGGCGCCGGCACGCACAGGATGTCGATCCTCGCGACGCGATCGAGCGCGAAAAGCCCGGTGCCTTCGTCTTTCGAGCCGACGATGTCGTAATCGGTCAGCTCGTCGCCGTCCGTGCCGGCGGTCGACATGTCGACGTATCGGAACGGCTCTCCCGGAAACTTGGGCGGCGTCGCGTCCGGCCGGCAGCTCGGAAGCGGACCGACGAGGCGCACGAGCTCCGATTCCCGCAGCGCGTCGACGACGAAGCGCGGATCCGCCGGGTCGAGCGACAGCGCGGGATAGAGCTCCTGATCCTCGACGAGCTGAGACCCCGGCCCGGCGACCCGCTGCACGACGAGGTTGAAGCGGTCGGAAGAATGCTCGACGCCCTGGTAATCGACGGAGACGCGCAGGTGCTCGCGGCTGCCCGGCCGCCGTGCGACGAGCCGCAACAGACCGTCGCCGGCCGGGACGTCGATCGAGCCCGGCGTCGCGCCGTTCGTGAGCCGCACGACGACCGCGTTCTCGCCGCCGTGCAGGAAGAAATGCTGAACCGCGTACGAAACGAAACCGAGAGGCGTGTGTCCCCCGAATATCCGGCAGTACTCGTCGAAGCTCGTAACGGGCACGGCCCGATCGACGGGGCCGCGCTCCGTTCTGCCGATGAAGGCGACGACGGTCATTGATCGAGCGCCGCCGCGGTCTCGGGTCGAGGCTCGTCGACGGTATTGACGACGACGCGCGCGGCCGCGAGGTATTCGGCGGGCGAGCGCGACGCGACGCCGATCGGGAACGGGATTCCGCGCCGCTCGTCGACGACACGTTGGATCGCCGCCGCATCGAGCTCGACGCCGGCCTGGCCGGCACGCTCGAGCGCCGCGGCGATGACCCGCGACGCCTCCTCCATGAGGTCGCGCTCGTCCTCGTCGAGCGGCGGGTGAACCTCCAGATAGAGCTCTCCGTCGCGCCAGCCGGCGAGCACCGGCTCATTGACGATACGCACCTTCGTCCCGCGCGGCACGCGCCCGAACAGCGCCTCGATGTCCTCGGGATACATCCGGATGCAGCCGGCGCTGACCCGCATCCCGACGCCGGACGGCTTGTTCGTGCCGTGGATCAGATAGCCCGGTATCGACAGCAGCATCGCGTGGCGGCCGAGCGGGTTGTCGGGGCCGGGCGGCACGACCGCGGGCAGCGGCTCGCCGCGCTCGGCATGATCCCGACGCACGGCCTCCGACGGATACCACGTCGGGTCGACGAGCTTCTCCGTGACCGTCGCCTCGCCCGTCGGCGTCGACCAGCCCTCGCGTCCGATGCCGATTGGATGCATCGTGATCGTCACCTCGCGCTCGCCTTCGTCGCTATCGCGCGCAGGCTCGAAATGGTAAAGACGCATCGCCGGCAGATTGATCAGAATCCCTTCGCGCGGCGCGGACGGCAGAATCGAGCTCGTCGGCAGGTAGATCGGCGTGCCTTCGCCGGGCAGCCAGTCGTCGACCCCCGGATTCGCGCGGCGCAGCGCGTTGTAACCGATGTCGTACGCGCGCGCGATCTTCGCGAACGTATTCTCGTAACGAGCGAAGATGACCTGCACGTCGCCGACGATCTCGGTGGATTCGGCAACGTTCTCGAAGCGGCGCGTCTCGAGCGGCGGCAGACGCTCTGCGTCGTGACGCGGACCGAGAGTCTCCGCGGCGGCGAACTGTCCCGCAAGCTGGTCTTCCGGAACGACGAAAACGCAACCGGCGGCAAGCGACGCGAACGACGTGATTGCTATCGACAGGAGAACTTTTCTTTGCGCCGCCATCGGCGCGGAGTATACCGGTCTTTCCGCCGTCAGGAACAGACGACGCCCAACGCCGACGCTTTGCGGAAAGGACGCGCCCGCGATCAGCGCGAGAGCAGCATCTCGGCGCTGCCCAATACCCGCTCGAGCAGATGGCGCCGCCGCTTGTACGTCACGAGATAGATCTCGTGCTCCTTCGCCGCCTCGAGCAGCCAGTCGTCGCTCGACGCGATCTCGTCGACGAGCTTCCGCTCGAGCGCGTTCGCGCCGTACCAATGCTCGCCGGTCGACACTTGCTCGATATCGACCTGGGGCCTGTGCTCCGCGACCTGGCGCTTGAAGAGCTCGTGAACCTCTTCGAGCTCCTCCTTCATTTTCTCGCGCGCCTCGTCGGTGTTCTTGCCGAACATCGTCAACGTGCGCTTGTAACGGCCAGCGGAAACCTGCTCGAAGTCGATGCCCTTGCCCTCGAGCAGCCGATTGAAGTTCGGCAGCTGCACCAGCACGCCGATCGAGCCGACGACCGCGAACGGCGCGGCGATGATCCGGTCCGCGACGCATGCCATGAGATACCCGCCGCTCGCGGCGACCTTGTCGACGGCGACGATCAGCGGAATGCCGCGCCGCTTGATCCGCTCGAGCTGCGACGCCGCGAAGCCGTGGTCATGCACGGTGCCGCCCGAGTTCTCGAGCCGCACGAGCACCTTGTCCTTCTCGGTCGCGACGGCGAGCACCGCCGAGACCTCGTGCCGCAGCGACGCGGCCGCGCTCGCGCGCAGATCGCCCTTGAAATCGATGACGAAGACGCGCGGCTTCGCGTCGATGTCGCGCGCCTTCTTGCGGTCTCGCGCGCGACGTTCCTTCACGAGCTTCTTGAACCCGGCCTTGCCGTGCACGGCGCGCCGGAGCACGTCGGCCTGCTTCTCGAGCTCGCGGTTCAGGTGTCGGACGACGATCGCGTCCGTCGGCTCGCTGCGCCGGCCGAGCGCGACGAGCGCGGAGCCCGCGAGCAGCAACAAGGCGAGGATCGTGATGAGCTGCGCGACGAAGAGCGCGTATTCGCCGAAGAGCTCGCCCACTACAGTCCGACGTTGTTGTGCTCGAAGACGCGGTCCGCCCGGTAGCTCGAGCGAACGAGCGGACCGGACACGACCTCGACGAAGCCGCGCTCGAGGCCCCATTCCCGATAGCGTGCGAACTCCTCGGGCGTCACGTACCGATCGACCGGAAGGTGATTCGGCGTCGGCCGGAGGTACTGCCCGAACGTGACGATGTCGACGCCGATCGCGGCGAGATCGTCGAGCGTGCGCAGGATCTCGTCGTCGCGCTCGCCGAGGCCGAGCATCAGGCTCGTCTTCGTCAGCACGTCGGGCCGATGGCGCTTCGCGTGCTCGAGGACGCGCAGCGTCTGGCCGTAACCGGCACGCGGATCGCGCACGACGTGCGTGAGACGCTCGACGGTCTCGACGTTCTGCGCGAAGACCTCGAGCCCCGAATCGACGACCGTCTCGACGTCGGCGAGGCGCCCGCAGAAATCGGGCGTCAGCGCCTCGACCTTCGTCGCCGGGCATCGCGCCTTGATCGCACGCACGCACGCGGCGAAATGACTCGCGCCGCCGTCGGGCAGATCGTCGCGGTCGACGGACGTCAGCACGACGTACTTCAGCCCCATCAGCTCGACGGTACGAGCGGTGTTCTCGGGCTCCTCCGGATCGAGCCAGCCGCGCGGATTGCCGGTATCGACGGCGCAGAACTGGCACGCGCGCGTGCAGACCGATCCCATGACCATGATCGTCGCCGTGCCGTTCGACCAGCACTCGCCGATATTCGGGCACATCGACTCCTCGCAGACGGTCGCGAGGCGATGAGCGCGAACGGTGGCCTTCACGGCGTCGTAGCGCTCGCCCGACGGTAGCTTCGCCTTGAGCCACGGCGGCTTCGGCGGCGATTTGAGCTCGCGGCGCTCGTCGCGCGGCTTCACGCCGTTCTTGATCGCCGTGAAACCTTGCGGCGTCCGGTACTTCTCCCCGGTGACGACGACGGGAATCGCGCGGAGGGCGGCCTCGATCCTGCTAGACTTTTCGCTCACGCGACAAGTATCTCACGGTTCCGCAAACGACGATATGAGCCGCTATCGCCCCCCTCGCCCCGCGGGGTCGAAGTTCATCACGAAGGAGGGCGCGGAGCGTCTGAAGGCGGAGCTCGACGAGCTCTGGCGGCGCAAGCGCCCGGCGGTCACGAAGGCCGTCGCGGAAGCGGCGGCCCAGGGAGACCGCTCGGAGAACGCCGAGTACATCTACGGCAAGAAGCAGCTCGCCGAGATCGATCGGCGGATCCGCTTTCTGCGCAAGCGTCTCGACGGCATGACCATCGTCGACTCGCCGCCGGCGGATACCGGCAGGATCTATTTCGGCGCATGGTTCGAGCTCGAGGACGAGCACGGACAGAAACGCGAGTATCGGCTCGTGGGTCCCGACGAGATCGGCGACGACCCGCGTTACGTCAGCATGGATTCGCCGCTCGGACGCGCGGTGCGGGGTAAGGCCGTCGACGACGAGCTCACCGTGCACACGCCGCACGGAGAGAAGTGGTACGCCGTGGTCAGCATCCGCTACTGAGCGGCGCGTACGGCTCGGTGCGCCGAGAGCGGAGCAAAAAAAACCCGGCGCGGGGCCGGGCGAACACAGGGGGAAACAGATGAAGCAACCGCTACTGCAATCGGGCCCAGTCGATCAGACGAACCGCGCTCGAGCTCAGGTCGAAGTTGCGCGCGAGTAGCGCCTCGATATCCTTCACTCCGTAACGGTCCTCGGTCGGCTGGTTGACCTCCACGACACCGCTGAACTCCTGATCGTGCCCGTCCACCGTCGAGCCCGTCAGGATGAAGTGCGTGTAGTACTTGATGCCCATGGCGCGCAATCTAGCGGCCGCAATCACCTCTTGCTGTGAACGCGCGCACAATATCGACACCGAGAATTTCCGCTGAGGCCATCCGCTTGACAGCCTTTCCCCCGCACGATTACCTAGGAGCCTTCTCTTGACGCGGGTTTCCTCGATGTCACGGATCGTCGTGTGCTTCTTCGTGCTTCTCGCCGTTCCGGCGGCGGCGCAGCAGGACTTGCGAACGACGCTGTTCGCCGAAGCCGATGCGGCTCGCGCCGCGGCCGTGGAAGCGGAAGCGCCGCTTCTCGCGCCCGACGCGTTTCGCAGAGGTGTGGAGGCTTACGAGGCCGCCGAATCCGACCTCGAGCGCGGCCGGAACATGGAGCGCATCCGCGCCAGGCTCGCGGACGCGGAGCGCGCGTTCGAGCAGGCCGCCGAAGCCGCGGAGATCGCGAAGATCTCTCTCGCATCGCTGATCAAGACGCGCGGCGACGCGATGAACGCGAGCGCCGAGACGTTCGCCACGGAGCTCTGGCGACGCGCCGAGGAAACGTTCACGGCCGCGATGCGCCGACTCGAAGCGGGCGACCTCCGCGGCGCGCGCGGTCGCGCCGAGGAAGCCGAGGCACTCTATCGCGACGCCGAGCTCACTGCGATCAAAGCGCAGTACTTGAGCCAAACGCGCGCGTTGCTCGCGCAGGCCGAGCAGGCACGCGTCGGCCGCTACGCGCCGAAGACCCTCGCGCGCGCGCGCGAGCTGCTCGCGCAGGCCGAGCGAGAGCTCAACGAGAACCGCTACGACACGGACGTGCCGCGCAGCCTCGCGCAGCAGGCGAATCGCGAAGCGCGTCACGCCATTCATCTCGCTGAGCGGATCCGCACGATGCGCGACGAGGGCTGGCAGCTCGAGGACGTGATCCTCGCCTACGAGGAGCCGTTGATTCAGGTCGCCGCGGCCGCGGACCAGGCCGCGGATCTCGAACGCGGCATCGAGGCGATCGCCGCGGATCTCGTCGCCTATATCGAGGATCTGCGCGAGCGCGAGCGCGAGGCCGCGCTCGACCTCGCGTCGAGCCGCCAGCGCATCGCGGAGCTCGAGGACGAGATCCGCGAGCTCGACGAGCGGCTCGGCGGCGTTTCGCAGGAACGGGCCGCGCTGATTCAGCGCCTCGAAGCCGAGACGCGCGTGCGCGAGCAGTTCGACACGATCGAGAGAATGTTCACGCGCGACGAAGCACGCGTCTCGCGCGAAGGCAACGAGATCGTCGTGCGCCTCGTCGGCCTCACGTTCGCGAGCGGACGCGCGGACATCGATCCCAAGCACCGGCCGCTGCTCGAGAAGGTTCGGCAGGCGATCGACGTCTTCCCCAACTCCCAGATCGTCATCGAAGGTCACACCGACTCGTACGGCGGCGACGAGTCGAACATGGTGCTTTCGCGGCAGCGCGCGGAAGCCGTCAGCCGTCACCTGACGAGCGAGCTCGGGGTCGAGGCGTTTCGCGTCAGCGCGATCGGCTACGGCGAGACGCGGCCGATCGCGAACAACGAGACGCCGCAGGGACGCGAGCGCAATCGACGCATCGATATCCGCATCCGACCGCAGCTCGATTAGCTCGACGAAGCGGCCGGAGCCGCATCGAGCGCGCGCTCCGTCGATACGGCTTCGATCCAGTCACCGATGCAGCCCGCGACGTGCGGGTGGATCAGGTAGCCGTACGATTCGTGCACATTGAGGCCGCGGTCGCCGCGGTAGTGGTTGTAGAGCTCGGTTTCGTCCGAGATCGACTCGACGAGCCCGAGCTCCTGCATCGGCGCGAAAAAGCCGCGCATCGGCTTCAGAGCGATCGTCTCGCCCTTCGCCGCGAAATTCGCCCACCGGACGATATTCGACGGGTATCGCTCGGCGCCCTTCCGTTCCGCGCCGCGCAGCGAGCGGCGGATGAAGCGCGTCGCGAGCGGGCTGCCGAGCGTGACGAAGAGCTCGATACGCCGCGTGTCGCCGTCCTCGCGGGACAGCTCCCACAACGCGTCGTATGCGATGACGGAGCCCAGGCTATGACCGATGAGGCAGACGCGCTCGCCGGCGAGCCAGGCCTGGCGGATCACGGTCTTCAGCAGCGAACGGATCTCGCTCGAGACGCCGTCCTCGTCGCTGAAGTACCGGTGCACCTCGGTCATCGTCAGCCTGAGCTCGGGCCGGGCGATCAGGCGTCCGACGAACGGCAGCGCGTCGCCGACCAGATGCGCGAGCCGGCGCGCGCCGCGCGCCGCCGCATCGATCTCGGCGCGATCCTCGTCGCTCGCCTCGGGCTGATGCAGAAGCCGTTCGACACCCGGCAGGTCGAGCGAGATGTCGCGATAGCGGCCGTAGAAGCGATGCGTCCACGAGACGAGCGTGAACCGATCCTCGTGCTCGCGCAGCCAGCGCGCCGCCGCGGGACGGACCCACGCGAGGCCGGCGACGAGCGTTCTCAGCAGCTCGCGCTTGTGGGGCCGCGGCGGCGGCTTCGGCTTCATGCCGGGAACGAAGACGATGCGGGGCGTAGTCAACGATCGGGCTTCATGCGGAATCAATCGGGCGGACTGTAGAATGTATAGTCGCATTGAATCACGTCACAACATTGGCCGTCCCGTCGGGGACGCCGCGGAGGAGCCGCCTTGCGTTACCTGCACACGATGGTGCGCGTCAGCAACCTCGAGGAATCGCTCGATTTCTACTGCCGCAAGCTCGGGTTGAAGGAGATCCGACGGCACGAGAACGAAGCCGGCCGCTACACGCTCGTGTTCCTCGCGCCGGAGGGGCAGGAGGACGCGCAACTCGAGCTGACGTACAACTGGGATCCGGAGCAATACACCGAAGGGCGCAATTTCGGGCACATCGCGTACGAGGTGGACGACATCTACGAGACGTGCCGCCGGCTCATGGAGATGGGCGTGACGATCAATCGCCCGCCGCGCGACGGGCGCATGGCGTTCATCCGTTCGCCGGACAACATCTCGATCGAGCTGCTGCAGAAAGGCCCGGCGAAACCGCCCGAGGAGCCGTGGGCATCGATGCCGAATCAGGGCAAGTGGTAGCCCGGCTCAGGCACTGCCGCGGAACCGCACGCGGAAATTGCCCGTCTCCACTTCCGCGTCGTCGGTCGTCATGACGACCACGCGGTTCCGCCCTTCCTGCTTCGCCTGGTAGAGCGCCTGGTCGGCGACCTGCAGCGTTCCGGCGAGGCTTCGGGAGGTGCCGGGCTCCGCGACCGCGACGCCGATGCTCACGGTCACGACGTCCGCGGCGCGCGAGCCCTCGTGGGGGATACGGAGCGCCATCACGTCGCGGCGAATCTGCTCCGGTAGCGAGCGAGCGTAGTCTTTCGGCGGGCCGTACAGGAGCAGCACGAACTCCTCGCCGCCGTAACGGGCAGTGAAATCGAACGGCCGCTTCGCGCAGCGTCCGATCGTCTCGGCGACTTTCTTCAGCGTATCGTCTCCGGCCTGATGGCCGTAGAGATCGTTGTAGACCTTGAAGTCGTCGATATCGACCATCACGACCGCGAGCACTTGGCCTTCGCGGCGCGACTGCCGCCAAACGCGTTTCGCGTAGTCGTCGAACATCCGGCGATTGTAGAGACCGGTCAGGCCGTCGCGCTCCGCGAGCGAGTTGAGCAGCCTCGCTTCGAGAAAATTCGTGCGAAGCACGTGCTCGAGCTTGTACGTCGTGATCAGCGCGGCGGCAACGGCGGTCGCGAGAATCGCACCGGAGTACGAAAGATCCTCCCATCCGACGCCGAGCAACGATCCTGCCGCGAAATGCCACACGAGGAGCGCCGCTCCGATTGCCGTCGCGATATCGAACAGCAGGCCGAGGAACACGCACGCGAACAGCACCACGAGGGTTTGCGCGGCGAGGAGGTTCGCGCCGCCGGCGAGCGCTTCGGCATGCGAGAAATACGTGATCAATCCGCCGCCGAGCAGCACGGTCGTGCCGGCGATGCCCATGTAGTAGCGCTTCGCCGCCGGCACGTAGACCGTGATCAGCGCCGCCGCGATCAGCGGAACGAGCGCGACTCGCCACAACGTCAGCGGATGATTCGGCTCGTCTGCAAGAAATTGAATCAACGCGAGCACGCAGAGCGGGCCGAGTGCCGTCAGCAGTGCGAGCCGGCCGCGAGGCAGGTTCTGCGTGACGTAGAAGTCACGAAACTCCTTCTCGAGGAGTCCGTTGAAACGCAATCGTACGAAGCCTTGGTTCAGCTGATCCGCGTACGGAGACTGAAGGCTTGCACGATCGAGAGCCGGCCGCTCCATCTATTCCGTCGATCGACTAATCTCGAGGACGCAAGCATGCCCGATAGGGCCGGCGGTAACGGTCGATCAGGTCACAGTCCGCTCGTCACCGATAAAGCGGCAGCAGCGGCTCGCGGCGCCGGCGCGGCGAACCTGTGATGCGCGTCGCGCGCGAGGCGAACGCGGCCGCGAGCGCCTCGCCGTTCCAGGCACTCCGATGCGGGGCATAAAGCGCCGCGTCGAGCTCGCTCAGCGCGGCCGCCATGGGCTCGGGAACGCGCGCCGCGAGCGCGCCGAGGGAACGCGGCGGCGACTCGGGGAAACGCTCCGCGGCCCACGCGAGCAGCGCGTCGCGCGCCGCGGCCGGATCGTTTCGCTTGCAGGCGTCGCGGATGCGAGCCGCGGAGCGGTCCGTGATCGTCCGAGCCCCCGGCGAGCCGGGGACCGCGCGCGCGTCACGCCGGGCCGCCCGCCACCAGAAAAACGCGGTCAGCATCCAGCCGACCGCGAAGACCGCGGCGAGCGCGGGCCAGGGGCCCGCCTTCGAGCCCGACGGCGCCGCGGACGGCGTCCCGGTGACCGGCGCCGGAGTCGCCGCGGGCGGCGAGGCCGGCTCGCTTCCGGGCGCGATCTTGAGCGTTCTCGCCGGCACCGAAGCGATTTCCCAGCGTCCGCGCTCGACGTCGAACCACGGAAGCTCGATCGGCGGCAGCGTCGTTTCGCGCGCCGATTGCGGCAGCACGGCGTAGCGCTCGACGCGCGTCGCGACGAGCCCGCCCGGCCCCGACGCGCGCGACAGCTCGGGACGGTCGGCGTAGAGGCGAACGCCGTCCGCCTGGGCCGGCGCAAGCTCCGGAAGCTGCGTCTCGAGCAAGCCCTCGGCGACGATCGTGAGCGACCGCGTCGTCGGCACGCCGACGGTAAGCATAGGCGGATCCTCGGCGCCGCCGGCCCAGCGCTCCGTGATCTCGAGCCGCTTCGCCGGAAGCCACGCCGCGCTCGGATGCGACGGCGGCGGCGGCACGGCCGGCAGCACCTCGATCTCGATCGGCTCGGACGTGAAGCGCTGCACGCGCGAGAAGCCGCGCGGCGGAATGACCATCGCCTCGAACGTCGCCGGGCCGATCGTCAGCTTGCCGGCGCGCTGCGGGAAGATCGCGTAGAGCCGCTCGCGTACCGTGAAATCGCGGCCGCCGCGATTGACCCGGTACTCGACGTCGTCTCCGGGGCTACACCTTTAACAACTCCCCGCGCCCACGACGAGGACCCCACCGTCCGGGAGCCGCGACGGGTCACGGTAGTCGAACGGTGTGATTTGCTCGATGAAGGACGGGACGGCGTCGGCGAACGGCGGCACCACCGGACGGTTGCAGGCGCCGCTGGCGATCACCACCGTCCGGCAGCGCAGCTCGCCCTGACTGGTGGTGACGTGGTACCCGCCGTCGACCCGCCGGACGGACGTGACGGCGGTCTTCGTGCGCACCGGCGCACGGCACACGGTGGCGAAGCGATCGATGAACTCGATCACCTCATCCACCGTCATGTAGCCGTCCGGGTCCGGGCCGTCGTAGTGATACCCGGGCAGCCGGCTGCACCAGTTGGGCGTGAGCAGCCGGAGCGAGTCCCAGCGCTCCCGCCGCCAGGAGTTCGCGACCTCGCCGCGCTCGAGCACGACGTGGTCGATCGACGCGGCGGACAGGAAGTGGCTCGCGGCCAGGCCCGCGTGCCCCGCGCCGATGACGACGGTGGTCAGGTTCTCGACGCCCATGGCCTACCCACGGCTCCGCGGCACCTGACCGGACGGTTGCTCAGGCGACCTGGACGGTGACATTGGTCGGGTTCGTGAGCGCGTCGAAGACCGCCGACCGCTTCTGGGACTGGGCCACGAGCGCCTCGATCTCCTCCCGGGAGGCGTCGGCGTCGATACGGAAGGTGACGGTGATGTCGTTGTAGCCGTTGCGGACGTCGCTGTCCACGCCGAGGATGCCGCGGATGTCGTGGCTGCCCTCGACCGTGGCCTCCACGGAGCGCAGCTGGATGCCCCGGTTCTGGGCGACCGAGGCGATGCCGGCCGTCAGGCAGCTCGCCAGGCCGACGAGGAGGTACTCGATGGGCGTGATGCCGTTGTCGTCCGCCGCGAAGACCTCCGGGTGGTCGGCCTCGAACACCGACTCGGTCTTGTGGCTCTGCTCCTGGCCGAGTCCGAAGAAGTCCTTGACCCGCACCGTGGTGTGGACGCCGCGATCCCAGGTGGAGGTCACCCGCCACTTGAACTGGGCCGCCTCGGGCGCGGCCTTCAGCGCCTCGCGGGCGTCGAGCAGCGCCTTGACATTGACTCCGTTATCGACCGTGGTAGTCATGTCCGTGAAGGCCCCTTTCCGTCAACGCTCGTGGGATATTCCCTACCTACTCGATTGACAATACACACCGCCGGCACCGTTGGCTATGATCGCGGCCATGGCCAGGGTCTCGACATCGGCGCCGGGCTCGGTCGGCACG
This sequence comes from Gammaproteobacteria bacterium, assembly GCA_017577365.1. Lineage (GTDB taxonomy): Bacteria > Pseudomonadota > Gammaproteobacteria > Steroidobacterales > Rariloculaceae > ZC4RG20. Next base: position 19,423 of record PKRJ01000063.1, read on the forward strand.
GTCGAGACGCAGCACCTCGACCTCACGACGCCGATCCAGCTCGAC
>PKRJ01000064.1 GCA_017577365.1 Gammaproteobacteria bacterium
AGCCTGTGTAGGATAGGGGGGAGGCTTTGAAGTGAAGACGCCAGTCTTCGTGGAGCCGTCCTTGAAATACCACCCTGGCTTGTTTGAAGTTCTAACCTCGGCCCGTCATCCGGGTCAGGGACAGTGTATGGTGGGTAGTTTGACTGGGGCGGTCTCCTCCCAAAGAGTAACGGAGGAGCACAAAGGTACCCTCAGCGCGGTCGGACATCGCGCATTGAGTGTAAAGGCACAAGGGTGCTTGACTGCGAGACAGACAAGTCGAGCAGGGACGAAAGTCGGTCTTAGTGATCCGGTGGTTCTGTATGGAAGGGCCATCGCTCAACGGACAAAAGGTACTCCGGGGATAACAGGCTGATTCCTCCCAAGAGTCCACATCGACGGAGGAGTTTGGCACCTCGATGTCGGCTCATCACATCCTGGGGCTGTAGCAGGTCCCAAGGGTATGGCTGTTCGCCATTTAAAGTGGTACGCGAGCTGGGTTTAGAACGTCGTGAGACAGTTCGGTCCCTATCTGCCGTGGGCGTTGGAGATTTGAGGGGAGCTGCTCCTAGTACGAGAGGACCGGAGTGGACGTACCTCTGGTGTTCCGGTTGTCACGCCAGTGGCACTGCCGGGTAGCTATGTACGGAAGGGATAACCGCTGAAAGCATCTAAGCGGGAAGCCCACCCCAAGATGAGATCTCCCTGGGGACTCGATCCCCCTGAAGGGCCCTCGAAGACTACGAGGTCGATAGGCTGGGTGTGGAAGCTCAGTAATGAGTGAAGCTAACCAGTACTAATTGCCCGTGAGGCTTGACCATATAACACCCAAGGGGTGTGGCCGGCGCGCGTGACGCGCCCGGTACGCGACAGCTTGAAGAGACGTGCGTCGCTCGACGGATCATTCCAAATTGACGCGTAGGTCGACGCAACGCGTCGACGCTGCGCAAACCGGTTTGCCTGGCGGCCATAGCGGACGGGAACCACCCGATCCCATCCCGAACTCGGAAGTGAAAACGTCCAGCGCCGATGGTAGTGTGGGCTTGCCCACGCGAGAGTAGGTCACTGCCAGGCACTTGATCACGAGAACCCCGGCTGCGGCGAACGCGGCCGGGGTTTTTTTGCTCTAGGACGGCTTTTTCGCGGTGCCGTGGTCAACGATAGCCGGCGAGCTCGACGTAGCCGTGACCTGTGACCGGCTCGCCGTTCGCCCGCCCCGAGACCCTGACCGCGCCCTCCCAGTAGCGCACGCTCAACACGAGCTCTTGCTCGTCGAGGACCGGCCGCATCTCGAGCTCGATCCCGAGCCGCGGAAGCGTCGCGCGCCATGCGATCGGATAACGCACGCCGCTGCGCGTGCTGCGCCAATGCTCGAGCGGCGTGAGCGCGAAATCGCCGGGGCCGATCGATCGACGCGTGCCGTCCGCCTCCACGAGGGAGCCGCCGCTGAACGGGCTCGTCGAGCCGTCGTGCCGGCGCAGCCGATAGAGCATCAGATCCCTTCCGTCGGAGAGCTGAATCGCGAACCAATCCCAACCTTCGACGTCGGGAGACAACGCGCTCGTCGACCATTCGCGATCCATCCACGCGAGCCCTTCGACGGCCTCGGTACGGCCGGCGACCGTGATCGAGCCCCGGGCTGCAAGGCGCGTCAGCGAGTAGTAGTACGACGCATTGCCGGGCTCCGGACCCTTCGCATCGACGCCGCGATCGCCGTGAAGCACGGCCGGTTTCAAGCTCTCGACGTCCAGGGAAACCGCGATGCGCTCGCCGCGCGCGTCCAGCGAGAACTTCGCCGCGCCGTCGTCGTCCCCTTCGAGGCGCCAGCTCTCGACCCAGATCGCGAGCGGATCGCTTCGCGCGCCGGCAAGGCCGAGCGCGGCTCGCGCGAGCCGCTCCTCCGCGACGAATTGCCGTCGGCGCGTATCCGTCACGGCGAGATGCGCCATATAGACCTGATTAGTGCTCCACGCGGAGCCCGAATCGGCGTCGGGCGCCGTCGGCGTCAACGCGAAGCGAAAGAACGTGAGCTCGAAGCCGAAATGATCGCCCGACTCGTTCGTCAGATTGCCGGTGAAATACCACCACTCGGTGCGGTATTCCGGATGACTCGCGTGATCCTCCGGAAAACGGAACGGCCGAGGAGAGCTCACCCGCGCGAAGTCCCCGACTTGCCCGGTGTCGTCGGCGAGGAATCGAATGCCGGTCGGGACGTCGGAGCGCGCGATGGTCGGGCTCGAGACGTCGCGCCGCGCGACGTCCGTGCTCGGCGCGCGTTCGCAGCCCGAGGCGACCAAAGCGCTCGCAAGGGTGATACCGCAAAGGAGTCTCGTGACGGCGCATCGGCGAGCCATCGTGTCATTCCTCCCGCAGCGCCCTGCCGAGCTCGACGCGCCGTGCGCGCGACGCCGGATAGATGCCCGCGAGGAACGCTGCGCCGACCGCGAGCGCGATGCCGACGAGCACGGGCCGCGGATCCGGCTCGAGGCTCATCGTCCAGCCGAACGAGCGGCGATTGATCACGTGAACGAGCAACGCCGCGAGCACGCTCCCCATGGGCACGGCCGCGAGCCCGGCCGCGGCGCCCAAGAGCGTCGTTTGCGCGAGCGTCAATGCCGCGAGCCCTCCGGGACCGAGCCCGACCGCGCGCAGCACGGCGCGCTCGCGCGCGCGCTCGAGCTCGATCGACAGCGCCGAGCTCAGCACGCCGAGAAAAGCGATCGAGCCCGCGAGAAGCCGCAACACCTCCGTGATCTTGAACGTTCGATCGAAGACCGCGAGGGAGACGTCGACGACGCCCTCGGTCGACACGATTCGTCCGCGGTCGCGGGGCACGAGCGCGGCGAGCCGCGCCGCGACTTCGTCGATCCGCGCACGATCGGCGACGTGCACGCCGATGCTCGAGATCGCACGGTCGTTCCACAGCGCCCGGTATTGCTCGAGCGACATGAGCGCGGCGCTGCCCGCCGCGTTGTAGTCGCGATAGATCGCCACGATCGGGAAAGCCCGCTCGCCCGTGCTCGTCGGCAGCACGAGACGGTCTCCGAGCTCGAGCCCTTGCCGATAGGCGAACGGCTCGGATAGAGCGATGCTCGGCTCGCGCGCGAGCCTCTCGAGCGCGTCCTGTGACGACGCGACGAGCACGAGCCCGAAACCTTCCGGACCCGGCGTCACGGCCCTGAGCACGAGCTCGCCGTAGCGCGTCGGCAGACGAGCGACCCTCGTCAGGCCGATGCCCTCGACTCCGGGCAGCTCCCGCAGCGATGCGACGAGCGCGTCGACCGGCTCGTCGCCTTCGAGCGACACGTAAAGGTCCGCCGTCAGCGTCGTCTCGAGCCATCGGACGACGCTCGCGCGGAAGCTCGCGATCATGAGCCCGATGCCGACGACCGTCGCGACCGCGACCGCGAGCGCGGACGCGGCGACACCGGTTCGGCTGAGCGACGCGGTGACCCCGCGCACCGCAAGCAGGCCGGGCAGGCCGAACGCCCGGCCGGCCGGTGCGTCTAGAACGCGCATGAGCGCGGCCGTGGCGGCGGGTGTCGCGAGCGCTCCGGAGAGGAGAACGCAGAACAGCCCCGCGAAAGCCGTCGCGAGCGAGCTCGGCGCGGCGGCGAGCAGGAGCGCGCCGGTGCCGAGGACGGGCGGCGCCGCGAGCGCGGCGACCCGGCTCCGTGCGCGGCTCGACCGCTCGAGCGCGGAGCGCTGCATGACGTCGGCCGGCTTGCCGCGAGAGGCGTCGAGCGCGGGGCCGAGCGCCGCGACCAGCGTCGCCCCGAGACCGAGCGCCGCGCCGCCGACATAAAGCCACGGCGACGGCGACGCCGCCGAAACGCGCGCCGCGAACGCGAGGTCGCTGATCGTGTCGAGCATCAGCTCGACGAGGCCGCGCGCGAGCCAATGTCCGAACGCGAGCCCGATCACCGTCGCGATCGCGCCGATCGCGAGCGCTTCGCCGAGCACGCCGAGCAACAGCTCCCGCCGCGCAAGCCCGATCGCGAGCATCGTGCCGATCGCGGCGCGGCGTTGCACGATCGCGAAAGCCATCGTCGAGTAGATGAGAAACATCCCGACGACGAGCGCGAGCAGGCCGAGCGCGGTGAGGTTCGTGTGAAAGGCGGTCGTGAGCTGCTCGAAGGCCGGATCCCGGCCGGCGGGCACGAGCGTCGCGCCGGCCGGCAGAGCCGCCGCGAGCCGCGCCGCGGTCGCGGCGTCGAGCCGAAGATCGATACGGTCGAGCGAGCCCCGTCGGTCCGCGAGCCGCTGCACCGTGGCGATGTCGGCGACGAGCGGAAGCTCGGCGTCCGGCGAGCCGCCGCGGACCGTCCCGACCGGCCTCAACGCCTGGACGCGTCCGCCGATGCGCGCGTCGATGGCGATCGTCCCGCGCTCGCCGTCGACGCCGAGGTCTCCGATCCCGAGCTCGTCCGCGAGCGCGTCGGGCAGGAGCACCGCGTCGCGCACCGTCATGAGGTCGAAAGCTTCGTCGGCCCCGCCGGGCACGAGCCCGACCAGGCTGCGGACGATCGGTTCCTTGACCGGATCGATGCCGAGGAGGCGAGCGCGCTGCGGCGGCTTAACGGCGAGCTCGACCTCCGCTTCGACGACCGGCGCCGCGGCCGTGACGCCGAGGTCCGTGACGATCTCGGCATAGAGCGATTCCGGTAGCGCATCTCCGACGGGAAGCACCCGATGCGTCGTGCGGCCGACGAGCGCCTCGGACGAAAGCTCGAAGGCGCGCCTCGCGCTGTCGTTCGCGAGCGAGACGCCGACGTGCACGGCCACGCCGAGCGCGACGCCCGCGATCGCGAGCGCGAGCTGCCACGGGTGCCGGCGATAGAAGCGCAGCGCGGCGAGGAGCAGGAGGGCTTTCATCGTTCCTCGGCCGCATCGGCCGGCAGCAGGCGGCCGTGGCGGATCGTCAGCACGCGATCCGCGCGCCCGACGACCTCACGGCTGTGCGTCGCCATCACCAGCGTCGCGCCGTGCTTGCGGCACGCGTCGTCGAGCAGGCCGAGCACCCGCTCGGCGGTTTCGAGATCGAGATTGCCGGTCGGCTCGTCGGCGAGCACGAGCCCGGGGGCGTGCGCGAGCGCGCGGGCGATCGCGACCCGCTGCTGCTCGCCGCCGGAAAGCTCCTCCGGGAAGCGATCGCCCGTGCCTTCGAGCCCGAGCTCGGCGAGCAGCGCGGTGACGCGCGCGCCGGCCTCGGCGCCGTCGATGCCGTTCAACGCGAGCGGCAGCCGGATGTTCTCCGCGACCGTAAGGGTCGGAATCAGATTGAAAAACTGAAAGACGAAGCCGATCTCCCGGCGGCGAAATCGCGCGCGCTCGGCCTCCGTCATCCGCTCGAGCCGAACGCCGCCGTGCTCGACGCTGCCCGCATCCGGCGTCTCGAGCCCGCCGAGCAGCCGAAGCAGCGTCGATTTCCCCGAGCCGCTGCGGCCCATGATTACGACAAATTCTCCGCGTTTTGCAGAGAAATTAACGTTGTTGAGCACGATCGTGCTTCCATACGCTTTGCACACCTTTTCGAGCCGTACCCGACCGTCGAAAATTGTCTCGCGTTCCATGACGATCGATGCTACGTGGTCAGTCGCGGGTTGCCCACGGTAATCCGCGACGATGCTTTGCTTGCAGACGGGGCCGAGGACCGGCGGACGATGCTTCAGGCAAGCGAAGGGCGTAGGTTTCAGGAACGACTCAATGCCGTACGACGAGGTTCGTAATTCGTTGAATCGTTTGCGGCAGGCGCTCGAGGACGGCGATGCGCTGTGCGAGCGACATGCCTTGGTCGACGCCATCGAGGCCCTGACGGGCGCGGTCGAGAGAGATTTCGCGCAGCTCAAGGCGGCATTGAGCCACCTCGCGACGCTGATCGAGCGCAGTTCCCCGAGTTGACCCGCGAGGCGCGGGTCAGCGAACGAGCGCGGACGCGCGCGATCCTTCCGCGATGATTTCCCAGTCGCGCTCGAGCGCGACCTTGAGCAGCGTGCCGTCGGGCCGCACGGCGACCGGCTCGCCGACCGCGGACAGCAGGAACAGGTCTCGGCGCGAATCGCCGTAGGCCGTCACGTCCTTCAGGTCGAACCCGAGCTCTCGGGAGAGGCGCAGCACGAGAACGAGCTTCGCGGCATCGTACGGGTGCATCTCGGGCGGTTGCGCGAGATAGAGGCCGTTGCGTTGGCTCAATAGCGTCGCGCAGACGTACCCGACGCCGAGGTGATCGGCGAGCGCCCGCGCGATCGGATACAGCGTGCCGGACATCAGCACGACGATATCGCCGCGGTTCTGATGCTGCTTGAGCCGCTGCACGACGGGCTCGTAGAGTCGATGCACGAGCTTCTCGGCAACGAACTCCCGTGCGAGCGCCTCGACCTCCTCGACGCGCAGACCCGAGAGGTACGCCTTGTTCTTCCTCGGCGTGTGGATGCCGCCGATCGGCAGATAGCGGGCCATGAACAGCAGGAACGCGAGCGCCTGCCGCGGGCCCTGCTTGCCGCGCAGCAGCAGATACCGCCAGAAGGCTCTTTCGGAGCTCCCCGTGACGAGCGTGCCGTCGATGTCGAAGATCGCGAGCCTCATCGCTTCTGCCCTATCGTGCCCAGGATATCGTCCTTTTGCGACTTCACGAACTCGACGATGACCGGTAATCCGCGCACGATGCAGAGCAGCACCGAGAGGTAGACGAAGAGATAGGTCAGGCCGACGATCAGCGCATCGATTCGCTCCCAGATCGCGGGAAGCACGACCGGAAACGGCCGAAGCAGCGCGAGTCCCGCAAAGGCGCACGCCTTGACCACGGCATAGAAGATCCTCATGAACTGGCTCGACACGAGAAACTTGCCGAGCGCCGTACGCATCAGCGCGAACGGCGCCACGCCCCGCGATACCGAGTTGCTCGATCGAATCGTGTCGACGACGACGCCGCGGATGATGAAGACGAGCGGGACCCAGATCGGGATCAGGTCGAGATCCGCGGCGACGACCCACAGCGTGAGCTCGACGACGCGGTCGCCGGCGATATCGAACAGCGCGCCGAACAGGCTCGTCTCGTTGCGTTTGCGGGCGATATAGCCGTCGAGCCCGTCGGTGACGAAGATCAGGATGACCAGAAAGAAGCTCGCGAAATGCCAAGCGCTGATCGGCTGGTAAGCGAGCCAGACGACCACGAGCAGCAGGATCAGCCGGCTCAGCGTCACGAGATTGGCCATGACGCCGATTATACGCGCGGGTTCGGATTGCCCACGGCGACGATAAGACGGCGTGCCGTCAGCCGCGCTTCGAAGCGTCCCCGGCCTGTCGCCACGGGAGGACGACGAGCTCGCCCTCGTGACGGGAGAAGAAGGGCTCGACCCGGTACCCGTCCTCGAGCGCGCTCCGCGTCAGGACTTCCTCGGGCCGACCTTCGGCAACGACGCGCCCGTGCGAAAGTAGCACGAGGCGAGTGCAGAAGCGCGCCGCGAGCGCGAGATCGTGCAGCACGGCGACTACGAGAGCTCCGAGCGATGCGTAGCTCTTCAGCACGCCCATGATCTTCAGCTGATGGTAAGGATCCAGGGACTGAATAGGCTCGTCCGCGAGCAGAATCGGCGCGCGCACGGCGAGGGCTCGCGCGAGCAGCGCCCTGGCCCGCTCGCCGCCCGAGAGGCGATCGACCCTGCGATCCGCGAGATCGAGCGCTTCGCACTGCTCGAGCGCCCAACGCACCGCCGCGGCGTCGTCGTCCCCGGGGCGCTGTCCGAAAGCGAGGTGCGGCATCCGGCCGAGCGCGACGAGCTCCGCGACGCGAATCGGCCAGTGCGCGGCCGGCGTCTGCGGCAAGTAGGCGAGCGTTCGAGCGCGCTCGAGCCGTTTCATCTTCACGAGCGGACGCGACTGCCACGTCGCCGTGCCGCGATGCGGAACGAGCCCCGCGATCGCTTTCAGCAACGAGCTCTTGCCCGCGCCGTTCGGGCCGATCAGCCCGACGAGCTCGCCGGCCCGAAGGTCTAGAGACACCGGCTCGAGCGCGGTCCTCGCGCCGTACCGAACGCCGATGTCGTCGAGCGCGAGCGTCGTCATGACGCGAGCTCTCCGCTGCGGCGCAGGATCAAATGCAAAAAGAACGGCGCGCCGATCAGCGCGGTGACGACGCCGAGCTTGAGCTCCGGGCCGGGCGGCATCAGCCGGATCGCGATGTCCGCGGCGAGCGTCAGCGCGGCGCCGGCGAGAAAGCTCGGCGCGAGCAGCCGGCTCGGATGGTGCCCGGTCCACGGCCGCAGCAGATGCGGCACGACGAGCCCGACGAAGCCGATCACGCCGCTGACGGCGACGGCGGCGCCGACGGCGAGCGCGGTGCCGCCCACGACGAGCCACTGCGTGCGTGCCGGCGCGTAGCCGAGCGTCGCCGCGGCCTCCTCGCCGAGGGTCAGCGCGTCGAGACCGCGCGCGGCCGCGACGATCAGCAGCCAACCGGGAATCATCAGCGGCAGCGCGAGCCCGACGTGCGTCAGGCTGCGGTCGGCCAGCGAGCCGAGCATCCAGAACAGGATCTCGAGCGCGGCGTACGGGCTCGGTGCGAAGTTCAACGCGAGCGACGTCAGCGCGGCCGCGAGCGCGTTGATCGCGATGCCGGCGAGCACGATCGTCACGAGCGCGGCGCGGCGGCCGGCGAGCGCATAGAGCAGCGCGAGGGCGCCGATCGAGCCCGCGACGCCGCCGAGCGGCAACAGCAGCGAGTCGGCCGCGGCGATGCCGAAATAGAACACGATCACCGCGCCCAGCGCCGCGCCGCTGGACGCGCCGAGCAACCCCGGCTCCGCGAGGGGATTGCGCAGCAGGCCTTGCAGCGCCGCGCCGCAAAGGCCGAGCGTTCCTCCGACGAGGAGCGCGAGCAGCGTTCGCGGCACGCGGATCTCGAGCAGGATCGTCCGCGCGAGCGCCGCGTCGCCGAGCCCGAACGCGGGGCCGCTGCTCGTACGTCCGACCCAGATGGACGCGAGCGCCGCAATCGCGACGAGCGGGATCAGCACGACGAAGGGCCGCGCGAACGGAGGGTCGATCCAACGACGGTCGAGCAGCGGTTGCGACTCCGCCGTCGCGGCCGCGAGCTTTCTGTCGGCGATCACAGCGCGTCTCCGTTCGCCGCGCCGAGCCGCTCGTTCGCGCGGCGCATGATCTCGACGGCGTCGAGGCTGTCCGGCAGCCCGCAGCCGAAGTACGCGCCGGGAATCTCGATCGCCGTCTTCCGCGTCGCGACGGCGCGCAGCGCCGGATGCGCGAGCACCGCGTTCGCGAGCGACGGCTCGTCGGTGCGATACGGCGTGACGATCAGAAGCTCCGCGGGCGTTCGCAGCAGCGTCTCGACGGACAGGCTGCCCCAACGGTCGAGCCCCTGCTCCGCGGGCACGTTGCGCAGGCCGGCGAGCGTCATCAGCGTGTGCGCGAGCGAGCCCGCGTCGGCGGTGAAGCCGCCGGGCCGTACGACGACCGCGGCGACGGGCTCGGCGGGCTTCGTCCGCTCGAGATGCCGGATGCGCTCGCGCATCTCGGCGATCAGCGCCTCGCCGCGCTCGGCGCGCCCGATCGCCCGGGCGACGACGCGCAGGTTGCTCTCGATGTCGTCGACGGTGAGCTCGGGCATCACGTCGACGACCGTGTAGCCGAGGCTTCGGAGCAACGAGCGCGTGTACGCGCCCGTGAACGCGCCGGCGACGACGACGTCCGGATCGTAGCGCAAGAGCTCCTCCGCCGTGCCGTAGTTCAGCGGGTAGCGCGCGGCTTCGTCGGCGAGCAGCGATTCCTCGGGATCCGCGGACAGCCAGCTCAACGTGACGATCTGGCTCGGATCGGCGAGCCGCAGCACGAGCTGATCCGTGCAGAGATTGATCGACGCGACGCGAGGCAGCGCGCCGCGCGCGGGCGCGGCGAAGACGACGAGCATTGCGGCGACGACGCTCGCCGCGATCCGGACCGAACGGCGATACGCATGCCGATCCGTCGGCCGACGCTCGCCGCGGCTCGCGTTCCCGGCGCGCGCGCGCGGTCTCGACGAAGGCTCAAGCATCGGCATGATCAACTCCCAAGTCATCGGCGCAACGCTTGCGCGTGCGACGTCCGACGCGCGAGGCGTACCGCCCCGCGATCACTTCAAAGAGTTGTCGCCACGACGGATGGGCCGCTCCGCGCGCTTCCCCGGCATGCGGAAGGACGACATCGGCGGCAGGTTTCCTGGCTCACGGCTCGAGCGGTTCCGCGTGCCTTCCCAGAGCGTTCTCCAGTGGCCGCGCTACGCGAAACCTCGCCGTTCACAGTTGCGGGGACAGCCGCAGACTTGCACTGCGTTCCCTTTTGACTCCGGCAGAGCACCGCCTTCGGGAACGATAGGAGTCACGGTGCCGATTTGCAAGACTATGCGAGAATGCCGCGGTTCGCCGCGTGTCGTTTGCAAGGAGGCTGAATCTGGTCCGTTATACCGTTCGGCTGCTCGATCCGAGCCGCCATCTGTTCGAGGTCGAGCTGAAGCTCGAGAATCCCGCCGCATCGCAGTGCGTTCGTCTGCCGTCGTGGATTCCCGGAAGCTACTTGCTGCGGGAGTTCGCGCGTCACATCGTCGGCATTCGCGCGGAGAGCCGCGGGCGAGCGATCGTCATCGAGCAAGCGGACAAGAGCTCGTGGTGGTGCCGAGGCGCGCAAGGCGAGCTCGTCGTGACGGCGCAGATCTACGCGCTCGATCCGTCGGTGCGCGGCGCGTTCTTCGATACGAGGCGCGCGTTCTTCAACGGCACGTCGCTGTTTCTGATTCCGCAGGATCGAGAGCGCGAGGCCGTCGAGCTCGACCTCGAGCCGCCTTCGGATCCCCGTTGCGCCGAGTGGCGCGTCGCGACGGCGATGCGTCCGGTCGCGGTCGACGAGCGGGGCTTCGGACGCTATCGCGCGGCCGACTACGACGAGCTGATCGATCATCCGTTCGAGATCTCCGCGTTCGACGAGGTCGAGTTCGACGCGGCCGGCGTTCCGCATCGGCTCGTCGTCGCCGGGCGATTCGATGGCGACCTCGAGCGCGTCGCGACCGATCTCAAGCAGCTCTGCGAAGCGCAGATCGACTTCTTCGGCCGCCCGCCGCCGTTCGATCGTTATTGTTTTCTATGCGTCGCGACCGGCGGCGCCTTCGGCGGGCTCGAGCATCGCGCGTCGTCGAGCCTGATGTTCGACCGTGACGACCTGCCGAAGATCGGCGAGCCCGGCATCCCGCCCGCGTACCAGCGCTTCCTCGCGCTCGCGAGCCACGAGTACTTCCACGCGTGGCACGTGAAGCGGACGAAGCCCGCGGCTTTCGTGCCGTATCGCCTCGACCGCCGTAACCACACGCGGCTGCTCTGGGTCTTCGAAGGCATCACGAGCTACTACCAGGAGCTGTTTCTGCTGCGCAGCGGTCTCGTCGGCCGCGACACGTTTCTGACGCGCCTCGCGCAGGCGCTGACGCGCGTCTACCGCACGCCGGGCCGGCTTCGCCAGTCTCTCGCCGACGCGAGCTTCAACGCGTGGGACATCCTCTACAAGCCCGAGCCGAACGCGCCGAACGCGTCGATCAGCTATTACACGAAAGGCGCGCTCGTCGCGCTCGCGCTCGATCTCGAGCTCAGGCGCCGCTCCCGGGCGAGCCTCGACGACGTCGTGCGCGAGCTGTGGCGGCGCTACGGCGCGCGAGGCATCGGCGTGCCCGAGGACGGTTTCGAATCGCTCGCGGCCGAGGTCGCGGGAATCGATCTCGCGGAGTTCTTCGCGCGTGCCGTGCGCGGCACCGAGGACCTGCCCCTCGCCGAGCTGTTCGAATCCGTCGGCATCGGCTTCGAGCTTCGGCCCGCGTCCGGCCCGGACGATCGCGGCGGGCTGTTGCCGCCGCGGACGGGCACGAGCGACCAGGCCGGCTCCGCGTCCTCGTCCGCATCGAACGGCGAGCCGCCGCTCGGCTTGGGGGTGACGTACCGCGCCCGGCCCGACGGCGGGCTCGAGCTCACCGCGGTGCTCGACGACGGGCCGGCGCAGCGGGCCGGCCTCGAGCCGGGAGACGTGCTGATCGCCCTGGACCGGCTCAAGGTCGACGCGGGCAATCTCGCCGCCCGGCTCAAACGGTTCGAGGACGGCGAGCGGATCAGCGCGACCGTGTTCCGCGGCGACGAGCTCCTCGAGTTCGGCCTCGTGCTCGCCGCGGCGCCGCGCGATACTTGCTGGCTGCAGCTCCGCGAGAACGCGGACGAGCAGGCACGAGCGCGCCGGGAGGCTTGGCTGGCCGGTTCGGCGTAAGATTCGCAGCGCATGCTCGAGCTCGGACTGAAATTCACGATCGCGTACCTGCTGGGCTCGGTCCTTGGCAGCCTCGTCGTCGGCTATCTGAAGGGCGGCGTCGATATCCGCCGGCTCGGCAGCGGGAATCCCGGCAGCACGAACGCCTTCCGCACGCAGGGCAAGTGGTTCGCGCTGTGGGTCATCGTGATCGATGTCGCGAAGGGGATCGTCGCCGCGGCGTGGCTTCCGGGGTGGTCGATCCCCGGCGTCGGCTTCGATCCCGCGGTCTCGCGCGACCTCGTGCTCTACGCGGTCGCGTTCGGCGCGATCCTCGGTCACGTCTTTCCGGTCTGGTTCGACTTCCGCGGCGGCAAGGGCGCGGCGACGGCCGCGGGTCTTCTGATCTTTCTCGACCCGGTGCTCGGCGCCGTCGTGCTCGCCGCGTGGATCGGCGTCGTCGCGCTCACGGGCTACGTCGGCCTCGCGACGATGACCGCGGCCGTGCTCGGAGCCGCGGCGGCCGGCGTGCTGCGTTGGCCGGAGGAACAAGGTTTCGTGCTGTTCGCCGCGTGCGTCGCCGCGCTGATCATCTTCACCCACCGCAGCAATATCCGGCGGATGCTGAACCGGACCGAGCCGCGCTTCGGGCGGGCCGCGGGCGGCAAGTAAGCCGCGGAGCGGGACGATGCCGCTTCGCGGTTCCGATACGCCGTCGAGCCGCGCGCTCGCGGCCGACGCGAGCCATTCGCGCATCGCGATCGCCGCCGATGCGCTGCTCGTCGGTCTTGCGGACGGTCGACCCCACGACGTCGAGGCGCTGCTCGCGGGCACGGTCGCGAGCGACGTTCCGCCGGATGCGCCGCTGGCCGAGCTGGCGCGTCGCGGTCTCACGGTCATTCGCAACGACGACGGCACGATCCGGCTCGCGCGGCCGCTCGACCTGCTCGCCGCCGATGCGCTGCTCGGGCGAATTCCCGAGGCCGCGGCGAGACGCATCGAGCAGCTCGAGCTCTTCGTGTCGCTCGATTCGACGAATCGCAGGCTGCTCGAGAGCGAGCCGCCTCGGCCTGGCGCTGCGCGCATCTGCATCGCCGAGTACCAGCACGCGGGCCGCGGCCGCCGAGGACGCCGCTGGATCGTTCCGCCGGCCGCCGGGGTGTGCCTGTCGGCGGCATGGTCGTTCGTCGAGCCGCCGGAAGCGTTGTCTGCGCTGCCCCTGGCCTCGGGCGTCGCGGCTCGCCGAGCGATTCACGACGCGTGCGGACTGGACGTTACGCTCAAGTGGCCGAACGACCTCGTTCTTGACGGCGGCAAGCTCGGTGGCATTCTCGTCGAGACCGTGCCTCGACACGCAGGCGGCGTGCTCGCGGTCGTCGGCGTCGGTATCAACGTCGCTCTGCCGCGCGATGCGGCGGCCTCGAGCGACTGGCCGGGCGGCGCGGCCGATCTCGCGGGTGCGCTCGGCGGCGTGCCGCCGAGCCGCACCGAGCTCGCGGCGGCGTTGATCGCGCGGCTCGTCGAGGTGCTCGGCGGCTACGCCGAGACCGGGCTCGTACCGTATCTCGGCGAGCTTCGCGCGGCCGATGCGCTCGAAGGCCGACGTATCGTCGTGACGGACGCGTATCGCGAGACGATCGGGGTCGCGGCCGGGATCGACGCCGACGGAGCGTTGCTGGTCGCCGACGAGCGAGGCCGGTGCCGGCGAATCCTCGCCGGCGACGTCACGGTGCGGCCGGCATGACGGCGCGGCTCGACACGGTGTGCAGTCGGGCTCGAGCGCGGACGCGTCGCCCGGCAAGGAGAGGCCGACCATGACGACGGTCGTCGTCGATATAGGGAACACCCGGATCAAGTGGGCCCGCGCCGACGCGCGGCGTCTGCGCGAGAAGGAGCACGCGGTGCACGCGGGCGCGGAGGACGAAGCCCTCGCGGCGCTCCGCGCGGCGCTGGCTTCGTCGCCCGTCGAGCGCATCGTCGTCGCCAATGTCGGCGGGCCGTCGATCGCGGAGCGGCTCGACACGCTCGCGCGCGAGCATGTCGGCGTCCAGCCCGAATACGTCGCGACCGCCGCCGAGACGCTCGGCGTACGCTGCGCGTATCGTGATCCGTCTCGGCTCGGCGTGGATCGCTGGGTCGCGGTCGTCGCGGCTCATCACGCCGCGGCGGCGCGGCCCGACGGCCCTCGGCCTGCGGTCGTGATCAACGCCGGCACCGCGATGACTTTCGACGCCGTCGATGCCCGCGGCCGGCACCTCGGCGGCCTGATCCTGCCGGGCCCGCGGCTCGCCGCCGACGCGCTCGCGCGCGGCACGCGCGGCATCGGGCCGACGCCGCCGGCGACGACGAAGCCCGCGGGCTTGAAGCTCTTGGGCCGCAGCACGGAGGAGGGCGTCGGCTTCGCGGCGATGCTCGCGCCCGCCGCCGCCTTCGACCGCGCCGCCGCGATCGTCGCGAAAGAGCTGGGCATTCCGCCCGTCGTCTATCTCGCCGGAGGCGATGCCGCGGCGCTCGCGCCGTGGCTGGAAACCGAGGTGCAAGTGGAGGCAGACTTGGTCCTCAAGGGACTTGCGCTCATTGCCGCGGAGACGCCGCCTGGGGGCGCGGCGCTCGCCGCTCGTCGTCCGGACGCTCGCTGAATGCGAAACCTGTTCTTCGCGCTCGTGCTCGCCAATCTCGGTTTCGGCGCGTGGTCCGCGTGGTATGCGCCCGAGCCGCGCACGACACCCACGGCGCCCGCGAGCGGGACCAGGATCCGGCTCGTCAGCGAGGTCGCGGGCGCATCCACCGAGACCGAGGAAGCCGCGACGTCGGACGAGGCGGCGACGACCGATCGGCTCGACGGCCCCGCCGAGCTGTCTGTCGCATCGAGCCGCTGCGTCAGCGTCGGGCCGTTCCCCGAATTGGCCGACGCCGCGGCCGCGTCGGCGCGTCTGCGCGCGGCGGGTTTGGAGCCTTCGCAGCGGGTCGCCGAGGGAGACATCTGGGTCGGGTACTGGGTGCGCATAGATGCGATCCCGAGCCGGGCCGAAGCGAATCGCATCCTCGCCAAGCTCCGCGAGAACGGCATTCGCGAGGCGTACGCGATTCCGGACGACGAGGGCCACATCATCTCGCTCGGCGTGTTCACCGACGTCGCGCGTGCCGGCAGGCTGCGCGAGCAGGTGCGCGGACTCGGTTTCGAGCCGAACGTCGTCGACCGCTCGCGCCGCGGCACGGCGCACTGGATCGATATCGAGTTGCCCGCGGGCGTCGATCTCGACTTCGAGATGCTCGACGTGCCGAGCGGAGTGACGCGGCTCGAGCAGCGTGCGTGCGGCGCCGCGGCGAACTGAACGGCCGGGAATATTCGCGTTTCTTGAGCTTCGGCGCCGCCGCGCCGATTCCCGCGCGCCGCGCGGTTGCGTTAAGGTTGGGGAGCGAGGATCGGGAATCTCAAGGAGACGGCATGAAACTCATGAAGCGGACGTGGCTGCCGCTCGCGGTGCTCGGCGTCGGCGGTCTCGTGGCTGTGGCGGCATTTGCCCAGGATCTTTCGAGTCGATTGCGCGACGCGCTCGCATCGCCGGAACGCTCGGCCGAATTCAAGGCGCGCGACGCCAACACGAAACCGGCCGAGGTGCTCGACTTCCTCGGCGTCGAAGAAGGTATGACGGTGCTCGACGTCGTGTCCGGCGGAGGCTATTGGACGTCCGTGCTGTCGCCGGCGGTCGGGCCGTCGGGGACGGTGTACATGCAGAATCCCGCGTTCTTCGTGAATCGCGAAGGTTTCCTCGACCAGGAGCGAGCGATCGTCGAACGTCTCGGCAACGTGAAGCCGGTGCATGGCGATCTCGCCGAAGCCGGTATCGATGGCCAGGTCGACGTCGCGATCACGTCGAACAACTTCCATGACATGTACAACCGCGGAGGCGACGAAGGCGGCGTCGCGTTTCTGGCGGGCATCTTCAAGGCGCTGAAGCCGGGCGGGGTGCTCGGGTTGATCGACCACGAGGGGCTCCCCGGTGGCAACAACGCGGAGCTGCACCGCGTGGATGCCGGCTCCGCGAAGCGAGTGCTAGAAGCCGCTGGTTTCGTCGTCGAGGAAGAGTCGGATCTGCTCGACAATCCCGACGATCCGAAGACCGTCGGCGTGCGCGATCCGTCGGTCGCCGGCAAGACGGACAAGATTCTGATCCGCGCGCGCAAGCCCGAGTAAGCTCCCGATCGACGGCGGACGCAGCCGGAGGACGCGAAGGGGCGCCCATTCGAGGCGCCCCTCGTTTTCACGGCTATAATGCGCGGCGGGGCTGGCGTAGCTCAGCTGGTAGAGCAGCTGATTTGTAATCAGCCGGTCGGCGGTTCGAATCCGTCCGCCAGCACCACGCTTCAGGCGCCGGGCAGCGCCGGCGGCGCCGAATCTCGTTCTCGTAATTCGAATCCGACGAACGCCGGCGGCTTTCTTCGATGAACCTCACCGTCTACTGCGCGTCCAGCAACAGGATCGCGGACGTCTACGTCGAGGCGGCCGCCGAGCTCGGCGAGCTGATCGGCCGCGGCGGGCACACGCTCGTTTACGGCGGCGGGCGAGTGGGACTCATGGGCGTCGTCGCGAGCGCGGTGCACGAGCACGGCGGACGCGTATTCGGCGTGATTCCGAAAGCGCTGCGCGCGATCGAAGGCGTTGCGTACGAGGTCGCGGACGATCTCGTCGAGACGCAGACGATGCAGGAGCGCAAGGCGCTGATGTTCAACCTGGCGCACGCGTTCATCGTGCTGCCGGGCGGCTACGGCACGCTCGAAGAGCTGATGGAAGTGCTGACGCTGAAACAGCTCGGCTATCACGAGAAGGCGCTCGTGCTCGTGAATACGGCCTCGTACTTCGATCCGCTGCTCGCGCTCTTCGAGCACTTCTACACCCACCGATTCGTGAGCCCCGACACGCGCGCGCTGTTTCACGTCGCGGCGACGCCGGCCGAGGCGATGCGATACGTGCTCGATTACTCGCCGCCGAGATCGGGCACCGTCCGAACGAAGTGGGAGTGAGGGCCGCTTCCGCTCGGCGCCGCGCGGGACGTCAGCGCCGAGGCGCCCGGCTCATCGCCGCCACAGCGCGCGCGACGCGATCGCGGCGCCTTCGACCAGCGAGCGCAGCTTCTTGAACGCGATGCCGGGATCGACGCGCGACGTTCCGGCGAACGTGCCGAAGCCGCAGTCGGTGCCCGCGATCACGCGTTCGCGTCCGACGATATCGGCGTATTGAAGGATCTGCTGCGCGACGAGCTCGGGATGCTCGACGTAGTTCGTCGTCGACATGATGCAGCCCGGGATCAGGATCTTGTCGTCCGGAATGCGCGCGTCGCGCCATACCGTCCACTCGTGCCGGTGACGGGGATTCGCCGCTTCGAACAGGATCGCCTGCGGCTTCGCTTTCAGCACGATTCCGAGAATCTTCTCGAGCGGGATATCGTGATCGTGCGGTCCCTCGTAGTTCCCCCAGCAGATGTGCATCCGCATGCGGTCCGCCGGGACGTTGCGCACGGCGTCGTTCAGGGCCTCCACTTGATGCTCGGCTCGCTTCAGGAACTCGGCTTCGCTCAACTCCTGAAAGCCCGTATGCCTCGCCATCGCGAGGTCGGGACAATCGAGCTGCAGCACGAAGCCCGCGGCGACGATCGCCTCGTATTCGGGCCGCATCGCGTTCGCGATCGCCTCGACGTAGGCCTCGTGCGTCGGATAGTAACGGTTCTGCTGGAACGCCGAGATCACTCCGGGCGACGCGGCGTTCATGAAGGCCTCGCGCGGCCCGTGCCGCGAAACCGCGGCGCGCAGGTTCGCGAGGTCGCGCTCGAGGGCGGTGCGGTCGACGACCTCGATGGGACCGACGCACGCGGAACGCTTGAATTGCTGCGGGCCGGTCATGCGCGCCATCGCTTCGCGGAACTCGGGATGCGGCGCGAGATCGAGATGCGGCGGACGCGGGTAGTGGCCCTCGAATCCGGACAGCCGATCCTTGATGTACGTCGCGTAGCCGATCTTGCTCGTCTCGCCGTCGCTCACGACGTCGAGGCCGATCTCGACCTGTCGGCGGACGATCTCGTCGACGGCCTGCTCGACGGCGCTGGCGAGGTCGGCCGGGTCGTACGGCTCGCCCTTCTCCTTCCGCAGCAGGAGATCGACGACCGCGGGCGGGCGCGGCAGGCTGCCGACGTGCGTGGTCAGGATCGCGTCCGTGCTGACGAGCATCGAGTCCTCTCCATGCTTGGCGGATACGGTCGAGCGGTATTGTCCATGAACGTCGCGGCGGCGTCGCCTGCGGGAGCCCGAACGGGCTCGCCGCGCCGCGATGCCTTGAGCGGCATGTCATGTGTGGAGCGCCCGGGTTCGGGTAAGCTTGCGGCTCCGTGAAACTCGGGAGCCGTTCGACCGTGACCGCAGCCGAGCGGCGGCCGCAGGATCCTCTGGAGGAGATTCTCGGCCGCGGAGTCGACGAGAGCCTGTTCAAGCTCCACTTCGAGAACCTGCCGGGGCCCGCCTACATCTGGCGACGATGCGGGGACGACTTCGAGCTCGTCGCGCTGAACAAGGCGGCGCTCGAGCGAATTCGCACGAAGGCGCCCGAGTTCCATCTAGGCTGCCGCGCGAGAACGGTGCAGAACGACGTCGACTTCGTGGGCATCCTGGGCGGCTGCCTCGACCAGGGCGAGGTTCGGAAATTCGAAGGCGACTACCGCTACCGGTCGGGAGAGGTTCGCAGGCTTTACGTGACGCTGATTCCGATCCGCGACGATCACGTCGTGCACCACGTCGAGGACATCACCGAGCGCTACCAGGCCGAGCTCGCGCTGCGTGCGTCCGAAGCACGGCTGCGGGCGATGATGGACGCGCATCCGGATTCGATCATTCGGGTGACCCGCGACGGCCTCTATCT
>PKRJ01000065.1 GCA_017577365.1 Gammaproteobacteria bacterium
CCGACACGGAGCTCAAGCTCATCGCCGCCGCGGCGAGCATCGGCGACAGCAGCCAGCCGGTGAGCGGATAGAGCAGGCCCGCGGCGATCGGCACGCTGAGCGCGTTGTAGACGAACGCGAAGAACAGGTTCTCGCGCACGTTCCGCATCGTCGCGCGGCTGAGCTTACGCGCCCGCGCGATCGCGCGAAGATCTCCTCGCACGAGCGTGACGGCCGCGCTCTCGATCGCGACGTCCGTGCCCGTGCCCATCGCGATGCCGACGTCCGCGGTCGCGAGCGCCGGCGCATCGTTGATGCCGTCCCCGGCCATCGCGACCTTCCGTCCCTTCGCACGCAGGCTCGCGACGATCTCGGCCTTGCGATCCGGGAGGACGCTCGCGATGACCTCGTCGATGCCGAGGCGCGCGGCGACCGCCTTCGCCGTCGTCGGGTTGTCGCCGGTCACCATGACGAGATGCACGCCGTCCTCGCGAAGAAGCGCAAGCGCCTCGCGCGTCGTCGCCTTGATCGGATCGGTGACGCCGAAGAGCCCCACGACGGCCGCGCCGTGCACGAGATACATCACGGTCTGCCCTTCGGCACGCAGCGTCTCGGCGCGCGCATCGAGGTCGCCGGCCTCGAGCCCGAGCGCCTCGAGCAGCGCGCGGTTGCCGACCGCCGCTCGCGTGCCGCCGACGACTCCGACGACGCCTTTGCCCGTCAGCGACTCGAAATCCTCGACCGGCTCGAGCGGGATGCCGCGCTCGCGCGCGGCTTCGACGATTGCGCTCGCGAGCGGATGTTCGCTGCCCGCCTCGAGGCTCGCGGCAATCGCGAGCATTCCGGTTTCGTCGAGCGCGCCGGCCGCGACGATCGAGACGACTCTCGGCCTGCCTTCGGTCAACGTTCCGGTCTTGTCCACGACGAGGGTGTCGATCTCGCGGAGCCGCTCGATCGCCTCGGCGTTCTTGAACAGCACGCCGACGCTCGCGCCCTTGCCGACCGCGACCATGATCGACATCGGCGTCGCGAGACCGAGCGCGCACGGGCACGCGATGATCAGCACGGCGATCGCGTTGATCAGCGCATACGCCATCGCCGGCTCCGGGCCCGCGAGCGACCAGACGACGAACGTCGCGATCGCGATCGCGACGACGGCCGGGACGAACCACGCCGCGACGGTATCGGCGAGGCGCTGCACCGGCGCGCGCGTCCGTTGAGCCTGCGCGACCATCTCGACGATCTGCGCGAGCAGCGTCTCGCTGCCGACGCGCTCGGCCACCATGATCAGCGTGCCGGTGCCGTTCACGGAGCCCGCGACCAACGCGTCGCCCTCTCGCTTCTCGACCGGGATCGGCTCGCCGGTCAGCATCGATTCGTCGACCGCGCTCCGCCCCGACAGCACGCGGCCGTCGACCGGCACCTTCTCGCCCGGCCTGACGCGCAGCCGATCTCCGGGCACGATGTGCTCACGCGGCACGTCTTCCTCGCTGCCGTCCGCGTTCACGCGCCGCGCCGTCTTCGGCGCGAGCCCGAGCAATGCGCGGATCGCGCTGCCCGTGCGGCTGCGCGCGCGAAGCTCGAGCACCTGACCGAGCAGCACGAGCGTGACGATCACGGCCGCGGCCTCGAAATACACGCCGACCTCGCCGCCGTGGCCGCGAAACGCGGCGGGAAAGATCCCGGGCACGAGCACCGCGGCGACGCTGTAGACGTACGCGGCCGCGACGCCGAGCGCGATCAGCGTGAACATGTTGAGCCGCCGTGCAACGACGGACTGCCAGCCGCGCACGAGGAACGGCCAGCCGCCCCACAGCACGACCGGCGTCGCGAGCAGCAAGCCGATCCAATTCATCGTCGCGCCGCCGAGACCGCCGAGCGGCAGCCCCGGGATCATCTCGGCCATCGCGACGACGAAGAGCGGCAGCGTCAGCACGGCGCTCATGACGAAGCGCCGCGTCATGTCGCGCAGCTCTTCGTTCGCAGGCTCATCCTCGAGCGGGACCATCGGCTCGAGCGCCATGCCGCAGATCGGGCAGGCGCCGGGCGCGTCACGGACGATCTCCGGATGCATCGGGCACGTCCACTGCGTGCGGCCCGCTGGAGCGTGCGGCCGCGTCGCCGCGCGACGCGCGGTATGCCCCGCCGCATGGCAGTGCGCGCCGCCGCTCTCGCCGTCCAGATGTCCGCCGTGAGCGCCGGGCTCCGGGCTGTGGCAGCAGCCGTGCCGGACGCCCGCGGCGTGCGAAGCTTCCTCTCTCGTCGTCTCGGTCATGAGCGTCGCCCTCGCCCTTCCGATCGCGCCGTCAGCATGCCGCTTCCCATGATGGGAAGGTCAAGCCGAAGCGGAGTATGCTGGAACGTATGGCGAAAACGAGACGGAACGCGCGCACGCTCGACGACCGGCGGCGCGAGGGCTACTTGAGCATCGGCGAGGCGGCCGAGGCGACCGGCGTGTCGGCGAAGATGATCCGCTACTACGAGTCGATTGGCTTGATGCCGAAGGCGACACGAACGGTCGCGAACTATCGCGTCTACGGTCCCGAGGATCTGCACACGCTGCGTTTCATCCGCCGCGCGCGAGATCTCGGCTTCCCGATCGAGCAGATTCGGATACTGCTTTCACTGTGGCAACGACGACGGCCGAGCGCCGAGGTCAAGCGCGTCGCGCTCGTCCACATCGAGGAGCTCGAGCGAAAGATACGTTCGCTCGACGAGATGCGGCGCACGCTGCTGCATCTCGTCGAGCATTGCCACGGCGACGAGCGGCCCGCATGCCCGATCATCGACGAGCTCGCGAAACCTTGATGCCGTTATACTCGCATCCGGCCCGGGCGCCTCGGACGACGCGCGAGCCGCTTCATGAGGCAATTTCATGAGCTAATAAACGGGAGGAGCGATGGCAACGAGCGATATCGCGACGCGAGCCGCGCAAGCCGAGGAACACGCCGATCCCGGCGCATTGGCCGGCGAAGCCGAGCCGTGGGAGCCGTGGGAAACTCGCTTGGTCGTCGCGAGTCTCGCCACGGGCGCCGCGGCGCTCGTCGTGCTCGGCTGGCTCGTCGATCACTTCATCCTGTCGTGAGCGATCGCGCCGAGCCGATCGAGCTCACGCTCACGTACGAGGCCGGCGCGTGGCACGCGGCCGGCGCGGGCGTGGCGGTGAGCCATCCCGAGCTCGCGCGCCTCGACGAGCTCCTGATCGAAGCGTTTCGCGTCGAGGGCCGAGCACGGCGCGTTCACGTGCGCTTCGATCGGACCGCGCTCCCGCCGTGGCTCCGCCAATATCAATCGCACTATTTCAACTACGTGCTCCGTATCGACGAATAGCGTTCTAGGGGGGGGCCGCATGACGAACCGGCGTTGGACCAGCGGCATGCTGACGACCGAGGACTGGTGGGCGGTCTGGATAGGGCTCGCGATCTACGCCCTGAGCCTCTTGTCGCTCGCCGGCTTCGATGCCTTGGGTTGGATGACGCGTCCGCGCTCCTGGGAGTGGACGGACGTCGTCGGCGAGTTCGAGTGGAGCAAGCTGCTCCGCGTGACGGGCGGGGGCTATTCGACGTGGCATCCGCTCGCCGCATGGCTCGTCACGTACGTCGCGTTCACCGGCCTCCTGTCGATCGGCGCGTACTTTCAGCGGCTCGACCTCAAGCGCTTCGTGCTCGGCTTCACGGCGATCTTCGTCATCACTTGGGCGTGCTGGATCGTCGGCAACGAGATGCACCTCGCCGCGGTCGACGCGGTGGTCGACGGCCGGAACGCGTATCGAGAACGCGGGCTCTCCTGGGGGCTGCAGCTCGGCGAAGGCGCGCCGTACCTGCTCGCGCTGCTCGCGGGTCTTGCGATCGGGAACTTCGCCAAAGGATGGGCCGAGAAGCTGCGCGAGGCGGCGAAGCCGGAGTGGTTCATCAAGACCGCGATCGTCTTTCTCGGCGTGAATCTCGGCGCGATGACGCTCGAGGCAACCGATTTCGCGCTCGACCTGATCCTGACCGGCGCCGCGGCGACCTTCGTCGCCTATCTCTTCTTCTGGCCGCTCGTCTACACGCTCGGGCGGCGGGTCTTCAAGCTCAAGCGCGACGCCGCGGCCGTGCTGTCGTCCGGCATTTCGATCTGCGGCGTGTCCGCCGCGATCGCGACCGGCGGCGCGATCCGCGCGCGGCCGATCATTCCGGTCACGGTATCGATGCTCGTCGTCGTGTTCGCGATGATCGAGCTCCTGGTCTTGCCGGGGGTCTACACCGCGCTGTTTCCTGATCAGCCCATCGTGAACGGCGCGGCGATGGGCATGACGGTCAAGACCGACGGCGCGGACGCCGCGGCCGGCGCGCTCCTCGACGAGCTGATGATCGCCCGGCACCTGCAAGAGACCGGCGAGCAGTGGCGAAGCGGTTGGATCCTGAGCTCCGCGGTGCTCACGAAGCTCTGGATCGACGTGTTCATCGGCCTCTGGACGTTCGTGCTCGCGCTCGTCTGGGTCTACAAGGTCGAGCGCAGACCGGACCGGGTCACCGTCGGCGCGTCGGAGATCTGGTTCCGCTTTCCGAAGTTCGTGCTCGGATACGTCGCGACGTGGCTCACCTTCCTCGCGATCGCGATGCTTTCGCCGGAGCACGCCGAGACGCTCGATGCGGGCACGAGCGCGCTGCAGAGCCCGATGCGCCACATGATGTTCATGCTGACGTTCGTCGCGATCGGCATCGTGACCGACTTCTCGAAGCTGAAAGGCATGGGCCGTCTGGCCGTGCTATACGCGGTCGCGCTCGCGTTCGTGATCGCGCCGATCGCTTACGTCGTCGCGTGGATCTTCCACCGCGGGCTCGTGCCGCCGCTCGCCTAGGCGGCATGCGGCCGCGCGCAGACGCCGGTAACGTTCGACGTGCTCGCGCGCGAACGTGACGGCCTCACGCTCGCGACGCCGCCAACGCGCGAGATAGCCGAGGCGCGTCATGCGCTGCGTGCCCCACTGCTGCACGACGTGGTAGTACTCGTGCAGCACGTGCATGTCCCGCGCGTAGAACTCGCCCGGCGACAGGCTCGTGTAGATGCGCCACGGCCGCGTGACCGAGCCGTGGCGCGCGCCGATCACGGCGAGATGACAGCGCACGTAGAGCGGCCTGTAGACGACCTCGATTCGATCGACGGCCGCTTTTCCGAAGAGCGCCTCCAGCGCGAAGCGCACGTCGGAAGGCGCGACGTATCGGCTCACGCCGCGCGATCCGCCTGCCACCCGCTTCCGGCCTCCAGGGCGTCGAAATAATTCGCGGCGAGCTCGAGCTGCCGCTCGGGGGATTCCGCGCGATACGCGATCTCGAGAAACGCGGCGTGCTCCGGCCGGCCGCGCGCGTACCAGCCGAGATGCTTGCGCGCGATGCGCACGCCGCGCGTCTCGCCGTAGAATGCATGGAGCGCGCGCATGTGATCGAGCAACACGTCGCGCACCTCGGCGATCGACGGCTCCGGCAAATGCCGACCGGTCGCGAGGAAATGCGCGATCTCGCGGAAGATCCACGGCCTGCCCTGCGCGGCGCGGCCGATCATCAATGCGTCGGCGCCGGTGATCTCGAGCACGTGCCTTGCTTTGAGCGGCGAGTCGATATCGCCGTTCGCGACGACGGGAATACGGACCGCCTGCTTCACCGCGGCGATCGTCTCGTACTCCGCCTCGCCTTCGTAGCGCATGTCGCGAGTCCGGCCGTGCACGGCGAGCGCGGCAATGCCCGCGGCCTCGGCGATGCGCGCGATGCGCACGGCATTCTTGTTGCGCGAGTCGTAGCCGGTACGAATCTTCAACGTCACCGGGACGTCGACGGCCGCGACGACGGCGTCGAGTATTCGACCGACGAGCGCCTCGTCACGCAGCAGCGCGGAACCGGCCCATGCGCTGCACACCTTCTTCGCGGGGCAGCCCATGTTGATGTCGATGATCTGCGCGCCGAGATCGACGTTGATCCGCGCCGCCTCCGCGAGCTGCCGCGGGTCCGCGCCGACGATCTGCACGCCGACGGGCGCGGGCTCCCCGGCGTGATCGAGTCGATGACGGCTCTTCGACGTGCTCCACAGCCTCGTATCCGCCGTCGTCATCTCGGACACGGCGTATCCGGCACCGAGGCGCTTGCACAGCAGCCGGAACGGCTTGTCGGTCACCCCCGCCATCGGCGCGAGAATCAGCGGCGGGTCGATGCGATACGGGCCGATCATCATGATGCCGCGCATTGTACACGCGGCACCTTCGACGCGACGCACGACGAAACGGTAGCGAAAAGCCTCGGCCCTATGCGCTGCGCCTCGCGACGAGATAGACGGTGCTCGCTTGAGGGCCTTCGTCGCCGTCTTCTTCGTTGAACCGGACCTCGTCGCCGACGCGGAGGTCGTCGAAGTCGGTGTTGACGACGCTGTTGCGGTGAAAATAGATCGAACGTCCTTCCGGCGTCGTGATGCGGCCGGAATCGCGCTCCGGGAACAGCACCTCGATCGTGCCGTGCGGCGGGCCCTCGCGGGTCTTTACCCGCCCGCGAGCGATGCGGATCCAGTCCTCGAGCTGGCGGCGAGCTGCGTCGAAGGAATCGCGCATCGCGACGTAGACGTCCTCATGGGAGTGGTTTTTGGCCGGATCCCGGCCCGCGACGATCACGGCACCCGGCACGCGGACGTCGACGAGCACCCGGTAGAGCTTGCCCTTGCGCTTCCGGCGATGCGGGGCCTCGATCGTCACGCGGCAGCTGACGATCTCCGGCACGAAGCGCTCGAGCTCGAGCGCCCGCTCCCTCGCCGCCGCCTCGATGGCCTCCGATCGGCCGAGATTGCGAAACGTGATCTCGAGCGGGACCTGCATCGATTTCGATGATCCCATCGGGGTCCGGCCGGCCGCCATCCGTATTCACCGCGACCGGCGCCGGAGACCGGCCCGCCGAAGGCCCGGCCGCCGGAGTTCGGACTTGCTTCACGGCGCGCAGGCGGCGCCGATGCTAGTTTTCGAAGCCGGTATTCGTCTCGATGTCGACATGGTAGCCAAACTGAATCCGATCGAGGGCGTGGAGACGCGGCCGTCGCCCAAGCTCCCGGACTGCGGGCAACGGGTCAGCGTCGAGCATCCCGCGACCGGCCAAAAGCTGTGGACGACCATGCTCGGCTACAAGCCGGGCAGCTACATCCTGCTCGAGAAGCCGCCCGGCACCGACGCGGTCGAAGGCAAGCACGTGCTCAAGGACGGCGACTCGCTGATCATCCGCTTCTTCAAAGACGGGACGATCTACGGCTTCCGCACGCCGATCCTCTGCACGATAACGATGCCGTATCGGCTGCTCTTCGCGGGCTTCCCTACGGCCACGAATATCGTCGATTATTCGCTGCGCTCGAGTCCGCGGCTCGCGTGCTATCTGCCTTGCAGCGGAGAAGTCGGCGGCCGCGCATTCTCGCGCGCTCTGATTCGCGATTTCAGCGCGACCGGATGCCAGCTCCGCATCCCGCTCGACGCGCTCGAGCCCGAGCCCGAAAGCACGGACCCGGCCGACGCGGCCGTCGCCGAAGCCTCCCCCTTGCTCGCGGACGAGAACGCGCCGACGGAAGCGCGAACGCCGGAGGGAGACGACGCGGGCGCATCGTCGGACGCGGAGCTGCCCGCGGAGGCGGAAGACGCCGACGCCGACGCGGACTCGAGCGAGAACGAGCACCGGCTGACGCTCGAGCTCCAGCTTCCCGGCGAGGACGAGGTCCGCTTCGTGCACGGCGACGTGCTCGAGTGGCAGACCCTAGAGCGCTTCCACCTGCTACGCGTCCACTTCGACGAGCCGCAAGACGAGATCTTCGAGCAGCTGACGGTCTACACGACTCGCATCGGCTGACCGGGGCCGCGCGAACCGCGCGGCCGGGTCTCAGATCGAATCGATCACCGCGTTGAACGTCTCGCTCGGCCGCATCGCGGCCGAGACCTTCCGCGGATCCGGGTGATAGTAGCCGCCGATATCGACCGGCCGCCCCTGCACGGCCAAGAGCTCGTCGACGATTTTCTTCTCGTTCTTGCCGAGCGCGTCGGCCACCGGCCGGAAGCGCTCCGCGAGCGCGGCATCCTTCGTCTGGCTCGCGAGCGCCTGCGCCCAGTAGAGCGCGAGATAGAAGTGGCTCCCGCGATTGTCGATGCCGCCGAGCTTGCGCGACGGCGAGCGGTCGTGCTCGAGGATCATCCCGTTCGCCGCATCGAGCGCCTCGGCGAGCACGAGCGCGCGCGTATTGCCCGCTTTCTTGCCGAGCTCCTCGAACGATACCGCGAGCGCGAGGAATTCCCCGAGCGAATCCCAACGCAGATAGTTCTCCGCGAGGAACTGCTGGACGTGCTTCGGCGCGGAGCCGCCGGCGCCGGTCTCGAACAGGAACCCGCCCGCGAGCAGCGGCACGATCGACAGCATCTTCGCGCTCGTGCCGAGCTCGAGGATCGGGAACAGATCGGTGAGATAGTCGCGCAGCACGTTGCCGGTGACCGAGATCGTGTCTTGGCCGGCGCGCACCCGATCGAGCGTCGCGCGCATCGCGTCGACCGGCGACATGATGCGGATATCGAGCCCCGACGTGTCGTGCTCCGGAAGATAGCGCTTCACCTTCTCGATGAGGTTGCGGTCGTACGCGCGGTTCTCGTCGAGCCAGAAGATCGCGGTCACGCCCGTCTCGCGCGCCCGCCGCACGGCGAGCTTGACCCAATCGCGGATCGCGACGTCCTTCGTCTGGCACATGCGCCAGATATCGCCGGCCTCGACCGGATGCTCGCTCAGCACGCGGCCCGACTCGTCGACGACGCGCACGACGCCCGGCGCGGGAATCTCGAACGTCTTGTCGTGCGAGCCGTACTCCTCGGCCTTCTGCGCCATCAGCCCGACGTTCGAGACGTTGCCCATCGCGCGCACGTCGAACGCGCCGCGCCGTTTGCAGTCGTCGATCACGGCCTGATAGATCCCCGCGTAGCAGCGGTCCGGAATCAACGCCTTCGTGTCGTGCAGCTTGCCGTCGGGACCCCACATCTTGCCCGATGCGCGAATCGCCGCGGGCATCGACGCGTCGATGATCACGTTGCTCGGCACGTGCAGATTCGTGATGCCCTTGTCCGAGTCGACCATCGCGAGGGGCGGACGAACGCGGTAAACCGCTTCGATATCCGCCTCGATCTCCTTTCGCTTCGCCTCGGGCAGGGACTCGATCTTCGCGTAGACGTCGCCGATGCCGTTGTTCGGCTCGACGCCGATCTCCTCGAACAGCGCCGCATGCTTCTCGAAGACGTCGCGGTAGTAGACCGTGACCGCGTGCCCGAACATGATCGGGTCCGAGACCTTCATCATCGTCGCCTTCAAGTGCAGCGACAGCAGCACGCCCTGCTCCTTCGCGCGCCGGGTCTCGACGTCGTAGAACTCGCGCAGCTTGCGGCAGCTCATCGCGGCCATCGAGACCACCTCGCCGTCGAGCACCTCGACCGACGGCTTCAGCACGGTCACGTTGCCGTCCGCGCCGACGAGCTCGATCCTGAGCCGCCCCGCGCGCTCGATCACCGCGGACTGCTCGCTGCCGTAGAAGTCGCCGGCGGTCATGTGCGCGACGTGCGATTTCGAGTCCGGGCTCCACTCGCCCATCGAGTGCGGGTGCGTCTTCGCGTACTGCTTCACGGCCGCCGCGACGCGGCGATCGGAATTGCCCTCGCGCAGCACCGGGTTCACCGCGCTGCCGAGCACCTTCGCGTACCGCGCCTTGATCTCGCGCTCCGTGTCGTTCTTCGGCTCCTCGGGATAGTCCGGCACCGGGTAGCCCTGCGACTGAAGCTCCTTGATCGCCGCGGTGAGCTGCGGCACCGAGGCGCTGATGTTCGGCAGCTTGATGATGTTGGCCTCGGGGGTTTGAGCGAGCTCGCCGAGATAAGCGAGATCGTCCGAGCAGCGCCGCTCGGGCGGCAGATAGTCGGGGAACTGAGCGAGGATACGTCCCGCGAGCGAGATATCGCGCGTCTCGACCGTCACGTCCGCGGCGCGCGCGAAAGCCTGGACGATCGGCAGAAGCGAATACGTGGCCAAGGCGGGCGCCTCGTCCGTGAGCGTATAGATGATCTTGGCGGTCATGCGGTTACACGTCCTCGTGAGTCGACGTTCCTTTCGGGATCGGGTCGGGCCGGAGGGCGCATTATACGGTCGAAGGCCGGTTTCCCGCGCACCGGAGGGTTCGCGCGCGCCGCGAAATTCTGATATATCGAAACGACCTCGACGGCCGTCGAACGACGCGATCGGACGGAAAGGAGCGCGGATGCGACACACGCTTCTTGCAGCGCTCGGCGGAGCCGCGCTCGGCGCCGGCGCCACCTTCGTCGTGATGCACGATCGGGAATCGCCGGCGGATGAGAGCACCGTCGCGCTCCCCGGGCTCGCCGCTTCGCCTTCCGGCATGAGCCTGTCCTCCGAGCTGCCGACCGCCGAACGGCTCGCGCTCTACGAGAAGGCTGTGAACGCCTCGGTGCCGGAGCTGCGCGAGATGCTCGCCGAGAACGCCCGGCGCGCGTCGACGCCGGCCGAACGCTTCGCGCTCGAGGCGGCCTTCGCTCGCTATACCGAGCTCGACGCCCGCGGCGCGGCGACAGCGGCCGACGAGCTCGGCCTCGACCCGGCGCTCGCGGCTCGGGCCTACGTCGCCTGGGCGATCATGGATTCGGCCGCGGCGCTCCGGGCATTGGGTCGAATGTCGGACGAGGCGCGCGCCAGAGCGATCGCGCACGCGATCGCGCCGGTCGTCGCGCGCCGCGATCCGAAGGAAACGTTCGCATCGGCTCGGCACATCAATCGCGCGAGCCTCGAAGCGATCTTCGAGTCGGCGGCGGCGCAAGCCTGGGCGGCCTCCGCACCGGACGAGATGCTCGACTATTTCGCGACGCTGCCGAACGCACGGCTCGAGGCGCTGCTGTCGGCACAAGATTACGCCGGTGCCGGGCCCGCGGACGCGGCGCCGCGCATGGACGTGATCGCCGCGCTGGCGCGCGCGAATCCTTCGCGCCTGCTCGAGATCGCGGACCGGCTCTCGGCTTCGCTCGCCGAAACGGTACGCCGCATGGGCATCGCGGAGCTCGCCGAGAGGGACCCGCTCGCCGCCATCGAGCACGTGGAGCGCGCCGCGATGGATTCGGAGCGGCGGCGCCAGGAGCTCGCGGCGATCGCGCCGACCTTCGGGCGCCGCGATCCCGCAGCCGCCGTCGCGTGGGCGAGAGCGAGCGGCGATCCCGAGCTGCTCGTCCAGGTGCTGACCGCCGTCGCCGCGGTCGACCCGTTGCTCGCGCTCGACGCAGCCCTCGGCGAAACCGCGCCGGCCGCGCGGGCCCGTCTGCTGCAATCGGTTTCGGCATCGATCTGGAACGCGGACAGCGCGCAACTCCGGGCCGTCGCGGAACGCATGCTCGTCGAGCCGAACGTCGAGACGCACATCGTCACGTCGGTCGTCGGCCGGTGGTCCTCCGTGGATCCGTTCGCAGCGATCGACTGGCTCGTCGCCCAAGGCGAACGGGCCGGCGCCGAAGCGTTTCGGATCGCCGCCGCTTACGCGTCGCAGCGCGATCTCGATGCCGCGGCGGCCTATACATCGAGGATTCCCGACTCGATGCGACCCGCATGGCTCGCGCAAGTGGCGACGGCGTATGCGGCGCAGGATCCGATGGGGGCCGCTCGTTGGCTCGAGCAGTTTCGCGGGCTACGCGGCTACGAGGAGGCGGTCGCGGCCGCCGCCCCGAGCGTCGCCTCGCGGAACCCCGTCGCGGCCGCCGATCTGCTCTCCCGCATCGATGCGTCGTCGCCCCGGTTCTTCGGCGCGGTCGTGTCGGTCGCGACCGCATGGTCTGCGCAAGATCCGGCCGCGGCGGCGGCATGGGCTTACGGCCTCGGCGAGACCGCGCGACAGACGGCACTGCCGAGCGTGCTCTCGATGTGGGCGCAACAGGCACCGCACGAGGCGCGGGGTTTCGCGCTGTCGATGCCTCGCGGCGAGGAACGAGATCGAGTCCTGCACACGCTGGTCGCGGCGACTTCGCATTCCGACGGAAACCTCGACTCGGCGCTGCTCAACGCCTTCAGCAACGATTTCGCGAGGCAGAACGCCGTGATCCAGGCGGCGCTCGTCAAAGCGAGACAGGATCCGGCCGCGGCGCAGGCTCTTCTCGACACCCACGTGAGCGACCCGAATCTGAAAGCGCGCGCCGAGGAGATGCTGACCCGATTTCCGGCGGTCGAGCCGAGCGTCGTCGCGACGCCCCAGGGCGTCGTCTTGCGCGGCAGACGGCTGGAAGCGGAGCTTCCGCCGTCGCTCGGCTTCGCCGCGCCGCCGGCGATCGAGGGCGCCCGGATCATCACGTCGGAGCCGGTCGCCTTCGGCCCCGTCGTGATGGGACCGCTCCAGGTGCCGCCGAACGTCGTGCGCGCCGCCCGGCCTCCACAACCCGAACCTCCTCCCGAGCGCTGAGCCCGGTGCGCACGATCGTCGGCCGCACCGCCGTTGATGGACTCGATCACGCTCTCATTCGCTCTGCTCTTCACGGCGCTGACGGCCGTGATCGTGCCCGTCTACTACGTCAAGTACGGGCCGACGAATTTCTTGTGGTTCTCCGACCTCGCGCTCTTCGGGATGCTCGCGGCACTCTGGCTCGAGAACGCAATGATCGCGAGCATGGTCGCGCTCGCGGTGCTGATTCCGGAGATGGTGTGGGTCGTATCGTTCGTCGGCGGCCTCGTCTTCGGCAAGAGCTTCTCGACGCTCGCGGCCTACATGTTCGACCCGGCGATCCCGCGTTACTTGAGAGCGCTGTCGTTGTTTCACCTCGCGCTGCCGCCGGCGATCGTGTGGATGCTCTATCGCTACGGCTACGATCCGCGCGCGCTACCCGCGGCGACGCTCGTCGCGTGGGTCGTGCTTCCGGCGAGCCTTGCGCTCGCGCCGCCGGAGAAGAACGTTAACTGGGTTCGAGGATTCGGTCATCCGCCGCGAAGCCCGTTCCCGCCCCGCGTTCACTTCACGCTGATGATGGGCGCCTACCCGCTCTGCGTCTATTTGCCGACGCATTTCCTGCTCGACGCGTTCGCGCCGAGCGCCGCGGGATGAGCGTCAGCGCGCCTGGGGCTTCGCTTTGCGCATCTGGGTGAGCTGCACCCGGCCGCGGCGCGGAGAGCGCCTTTCGTTCAGCGCGATGACGGTCTGTTTCAACGCGGCCTCGACCGCGGCGCGCTCGCCTTGCCGGTAGCCCGTGATCGTGTTCGATCCTTGCGAGATCCGATAGCTGTACCAGTCGTTGCCGTCGGAGCCCGGGGGCGGCGCGCTCTTCTTGACCGAGACGAGCTCGTACGGCGCGTCGTTCGGAGTCCGCCCGCTCGTCTGCTCGCTGCTCATTCGATCGAAACCACGCGGATATCGAAGGTGAGGTCCTGGCCGGCCAACGGGTGATTGAAGTCGAGCACGATCGTATCGCCCTTGACCTCGTGGACGCGGATCGGGCCGTCGTAGCCTTGCGCGGTGAGCTGCGCGCCGACCCTGCGTGCCCCTTCGGGAATCTGCTCGGCGGGCACTTCGCGGAACGCATCGTCGCGCACCTCGCCATACGCGTCCGCCGCCGCGAGCCTGATCTCTTTGCGATCGTTCACGTCGAGTCCCTCGAGCTCGCGCTCGAGCGCCGGCAAGAGCTGGTTCTCACCGTGCACGTACGTGAGCGGCTCCGAGCCCTTGTTCGTTTGCACGACCGAGCCGTCGTCGAGCCGCAGCGTGTACTCGAAGGCCACCGTCTTTCCCGCTTCGATCATGGACTTCCCTCCTCTGCCGGCTGCCCGGCGCCGAGCGAACCCTCGCCTTGCGATGTTCGCCGAGACGAAACAATGCGCCCTTCCACCGCGTTCGCGTATCGGCTTATGCGACACCGGCCTCCATTCGACGATCGGTCGGCGTCTCGGGCGCTTCGGACTTCGACGCTCGAGTCGTAAGGATTCGTGCGCGTGATCGCGCGAACCTGAAGACGGGAACGTTAAAGATCTCGGCGTCAGGATATCAGTCGGGGCGAAGGCGCGGCAAACGAAGGCGCCGACACGCCCCGCGTCCGGACACGTAACCCACTGGCTATCCGGCAATTGTCGTTTCGTTCGAGCCGCGCGCGGCGAAGGATTCCGATGCCCGCAGCAGCGCGCATTGCGCAGCTTCGCCGGTCACCTATACTCGGTCGTGCTGCCCGTTCCGCGTCACGTGCGGCGCGGCGAGCACCTCCTCGGTCGAACTCACCGCACGATCACAACAGGAGGCTCGTATGGCCGTTTCCATCCATCCGTCCGTCGATCAGGGTCTCAAGCCGGCTGCCGAGAACTTCGCCGGCGGGACGCTGCACTGTCATTGTGCGACCGACAAGGTCGAGGTCGCGATCCAGGGACAGGTCGCGCACAATCACATCTGCGGCTGCACGAAGTGCTGGAAGCCGAGCGGCGCGTTGTTCTCGATGGTCGGCGTCGTGCCGCGGGACAATCTCGAGGTCACGGCGAACGCGCAGAAGCTCGAGGTCGTCGACCCGAGCGCCGTGATCAAGCGCTATGCGTGCCGGGATTGCGGCGTGCACATGTACGGCCGCATCGACGACACGAATCACCCGTTCTACGGGCTCGACTTCATTCACGTCGAGCTCTCCGACGATCCGGGCTGGGCGCCGCCGGAGTTCGCGGCGTTCGTCTCGTCGGTCATCGAGGGAGGCGCCGACCCGACCCAGATGCCCGCGATCCGCGCGCGGCTGCGCGAGCTCGGCCTCGAGCCTTACGACTGCTTGTCGCCGCCGCTGATGGATTTGATCGCGGCGCATTCCGCGCGGCAGAAGGGCCTGCTCGCGGCCTGAGGCTCCGACGCCGCCGCCACGTCGACGCGCCGAAGCACGGAGGGCTCCGGCGCGTCGTCGTCGATCAGTGCTTGCCCGGCTCGAGCGGAACGCCGCGGCGTTCCTTCGCGATGTACGCGAGCAGCGCGGTCATGCGCGGATCGCCCGGCGCCAGATCCTCGCCCTCGAGCGGGTTGCGGATGCACCAGTTGATCATTTCCCACATCTGCGCGACGCGCCCGAGCTGCTTCTGGAACTTCGGGTACGTCTCGGGATGCGTGTTCGCCGCGTTCGGATGACACTGCGCGCACGCGACGCCGTTCGTGCCGAGCTCGGGGCTCGTCCACAGATTCCGCCCTTCCTGCGCGACGCTCTCGAACTGCGCCGCCCAGCGCTCGAGATCGGCTTCCGTGAACTCGTCCGCGAGCGCCGTGCTTCCCGCCAGGGCCGTCAGGGCCGCAATCAAGAACTTTCTCATCGCTTCGTCCCGATCAATAGTGCGCCTGAGGAGGAATTCTCCTCGCGGGGTTCTGGTACTCGGTGTCCTCGGGCCGGCCGGTCGCGGCGTTATACGCCACC
Organism: Gammaproteobacteria bacterium; assembly: GCA_017577365.1. Taxonomy (GTDB): domain Bacteria; phylum Pseudomonadota; class Gammaproteobacteria; order Steroidobacterales; family Rariloculaceae; genus ZC4RG20. The sequence continues at coordinate 15,404 of PKRJ01000065.1, forward strand.
GTCCGGTTCTTGTTGTCGTACAGCGTGTAGTGCGCCGCGACGCGTCCGGTATGCACGTCGATGAACTGCCAGCCGGTCGCGTCGCGCTCGTTGAACGGATCCGCGCGGTTCATCGGCACGGTCATCACCGGCACGTACGCGCCCGAGTGCGCGTAGGTCTCGGGATACGGCCAGGGCCACGCCGTCGCCATCACCGAGTGGAACGAGATCGATCCGATCTGGTTGTACTGGATCTGGTGCACGTGGCCGTAGAGCACCGTGACCTTCTCGAACGGCGCAAGGATTGCCTGGACCTCCTCCGCGTCCTCGGTCCAGAAGTTCCAGCCCTTGTAGATCTTCTGCAGCGGCGAGTGCGACAGCACGACGATCGGCGTCGTGCGCGGGATTCGCGCGAGATCGCGGCGTAGCCATTCGCGCTGGCGCTCGCCGACCATGAACGGCGAGCCGTTCGGATTGTCGAGGCCGGCCATCTCGAGCATGCGCCGCTCGGGCGTCTCCCAGCGGTGGTAGGTCCACTCGTCGTACGTGAGGACGCTGTTCAGCACGACGAAGTGCACGCCCTTGTGATCGAAGCTGTAGTAGTGATCGCCGAAGAGCTCGCTCCAGTACTCGCCGAGGTCGAGATAGTAATCGTGCTCGCCCATGACGGCGTAAAGCGGGTACCGGAGCGCCGAGAGCATCTCCGCGCCGTGATCGAGCTCGGCCTTCGTGCCGAGCTGCGCGAGATCGCCGCCGAACACGACGAAGTCGGGCTTCGGCTCGAGCAAGTTCGCCTCGGCAACGGCGCGCTTCAGCCCCTGATCCCAGTTGCGCACGAACTCGTTGCCGCGGATGTGCTGGATGTGCGAGTCCGAGATGTAGGCGAAGGTGAAATCCTGGCCTTCCTGACCGAACGCGAGCCGGACCATGCTGACCGGCAGCACGCCGGCCGCGGCCACCGCGCCGGTCTGGCGCAGGAATCCACGACGATTCATTCTCATCGGCTTACCTCCCTGCTCCGAGGGCGGAAACGCGCTCGGGCTGTGCGAGCTGCTGAAACTCAGGGCTCGTCAGCGATTCCATGAACGCGACGAGATCGTCGATCTGCTGCTCCGTGAGATTGAGCGGCCGTATTCCGCCCGAAAGGAACGGATTCACCGGCGCGCCGGCGGGCAGCACGCCGCCGTTGTTGTAATGCTCGACGACCTCGCGCAGCGTCGCGATGCTGCCGTCGTGCATGTACGGCGCCGTCACCGCGATGTTGCGCAGCGTCGGCGTCTTGAATGCGCCGATCTCCGACAGGTCTCCGGTGACGGCGAAGCGGCCGAGATGCGACGTGTCCGCGTCCGAGAGCACTGCGACGTCGACGTCGACGCCCCGTTGCTTCGCGACGAGGAACGCCTTCGCGAGCTCCTCGATGCGGTCCTGCATCGCGTTCACGCCGACGCCGATGTTGTGGAAGCGATGATCGGTGAAGAGCGCGTGATCGTGCTCGATCGTGTGGCACGACACGCAGCGGCCGTCCGTCAGGAACACCTCGAAGCCTCGCTTCGCCGCCTCGCTGATCGCGTTCTCGTCGCCGCCGAAATACCAGCGGTCGAACGGAGAATCGCCGGCGATCAGCGTGCGCTCGAAGGCGGCGATCGCCTGCGTCACGTGCTCGATGCGGATATCCTCGGCGCGCACGCCGAAGACCCGGCGGAAGTCGCGCACGTAGTCGCGGTCCGCGCGGATCACCTCGAGGATCGGGTCGTGGCTCGGCAGCGCCATCTCCACCGGGTTCACGAACGGATGAAGCGCCTGATCCTCGAGGGTCGGCGAGCGCCCGTCCCAGAACTGCGTGAGGTTGTACGCCGCGTTGACGACCGTCGGCGCGTTGCGCGTGCCGGTCAGCCCGTCGACGCCGACCGAGACCTTGAGCGGCGAGTCGGTGAACACGCTCGACGGCGAGTGGCAGTTCGCGCAGGCAACCTGACCGTTCGAGCTGAACCGCACGTCGTTGAACAGCCGCTCGCCGAGCGCGATCTTCTCCGGCGTTTGCGGATTGTCCTCCGGTATCGGCACCGGCGGCAGGCCGAGCGGCTGTGCCGCGACGCGCAATGCCGCACCCAAAGACAAGAGCAGAAGCGCTAACCGCATGCTCCTCGAGCCTCCGTCTCTTTCCATCGTGAACCGACCGAAATCATTCCGAGTCAGGCAACAAGCTCGGGGACCGCGATACCGGCACGCCGCAGTTGAACATCGGCGCGGTATCGGACCAGAACATCTGCTGGGGCCCCAGCACCCGCACGTTTCGGTAGCCGAGCTCGCGCAGCCGCGCGGCGAGCAGCGCGGCCCGCTTGCCGGTCTTGCAGTACGTGACGAGCGGCGCGTCGAGATCCTCGGGCAGCGCCGAGCGATGCGCGTCGACCGCGTCGTGAGGCACGTTGATCGCCGCGTGGACGTGACCGATCGCGTATTCCTCGGGCGAGCGCGCGTCGAGCAGCGTGAACGGACCGCGGCCCGCGAGATAGGCCAGAAGCTCTTTCGTGTCGATCGGCGGGATCGCCGGTGCGTCGAAAAGCTCGGCCGAGGCTGCGGCGATCTCGGATGGGTTCGGTAGGTCTTCGGGTTCGGCGGTGAGCGCCGTGCTCGTCGCGATCCCGAGAACGATCAGAAACGCTCCCCGAAACATTGCGTTATGCGGAACCGTTGACCTTGTAGACTGAGTCTAAGACTGAGTCCAAGCCTAGACTCGGTCCAATCGGCCTGTCAATACGCGTTGGACGCAATGCGAAGGATGCGGGGGAAGAAGGCCCGGCGAAGAGTAAAGATGCCCCGCGGCGGCGCCGGGCCATGGCGCCGCCGCGGGCGAGACGTGACGTCGAAGACCTCGAACGCCCGTCCTTACATCGTGACGTCCTGGATCTTGTCGGACATGCCGTCCTCGTAGCTGCTCCAGCCGGACAACATGCCGTACGGCACGCGGTCGAGCGTGGCCTCGATCCGGCGGATCTGGCCGTTCGTGACCTTGAAGATCTCGGCGATGTACCACGTCCACGGCTGCGCCGGGCCCGCGGTGACCGTGCGGCCGTCGGGCGTCTGGAACGTGCGCGTCTCGCCGCCCGAATGGTCGAAGAACACGAACGTAAACACGAGGCCGCGCTCGCGATCGACGGCGACGAAGCGGCGATCCCGAATACGGTTCACGAAGTGCAGCAGCCCGGACTCGAACTGCTCGCGGCACGTCCACTGCGCGGAATAGCCCGTCGCGGTCTTCGGATCCGGCCGCGTCTCACCGGGAGGCGTCGGCACGTTCGTCGCGTCCATGCCGTTCTCGAGCCGATGGCAATCGTCCGAGAACGGATAATCCCCCTTGCCGTCGTTGAGCTGCATGCCGGTGAAATACTTGTTCGCGGTCTCGATC
>PKRJ01000066.1 GCA_017577365.1 Gammaproteobacteria bacterium
GCTCCGAGTCGAGCGCGAAGGCCGACAGCTGTTTCTGACGATTCAAAGAGCCTGCTGCTGCGCGCTGCGATATTCAACATTCGATAACGACGACTAACGACGACGCGGCGAGCCCGCGCACGTCAAGGAGCACCGTTAATGCGACCGCGTCAACCACCGCCGACCTCTCCGCGAACCGCCCGCAAGCACGATCCTACGACGCTGCCGCTCGATCGAGCGCTTCATGAGGTTCACGCGATCATCGCCGCGTCGCAACGCTTAGGGCCCGGGTACGGCTGCGTCGAGTGGTACTTCTACGACGACCGCAAGGAGCCGCAGCGCCGCGTTCAGTGATCGCGTCAGCGGCGGCTCCCCGCTATCCGTCTCCGCGGGAAAGCGTCGAACGCACGGTGGAAGCGGCGGGTTTGCTGCTATCCGCGGGACCGCTGTGAGCACGTCCCTGCAAGCCGCGGGCTCGCCACGCCCGGGCTCGCACGCTTCCGCGAAGACCGATGGCAGCAAGCCCGCCTCGGTCGCATCTCGCGGCGCTTTCCCGCGAAGACGGATAGCATCGAGCCCTCCGGCGCAACCGACGCTCGTGCTATCGTCCCGCCGATGCTGCGAGAACGTGGAGCGCTCCTTGCCCTGCTGATCGTCCTGTTCGCCGCGTGGGCGTTCGTCGAGCTGTCGGACGAGGTGGTCGACGGCAGCACCGCAGCGGCCGACGAGTTCGTTCTGCTTCTCTTTCGCTCGCCGCACGACCGCACCGATCCGCTCGGCCCCGACTGGATCGAGGAGACGGCGCGCGACGTCACGGGTCTCGGCGGCGTCGGCGTGCTGACGTTCATCACGTTCGCGATGGCCGGCTTCCTCGCGCTGCAAGGGAAACGTCATCTCGCCGCTTACGTGATCGTCGCCGTCGGCACGGGGATGGTCCTCAGCGTGCTGCTCAAGGCGGGTTTCGATCGTCCCCGACCGGACCTCGTGCCGCACGCTCAGGTCGTCTACACGAGCAGCTTCCCGAGCGGCCATTCGATGATGTCGGCGGTCACGTATCTCACGCTCGGCGCCCTGCTCGCAAGCGCACAATCGTCTTGGCTGCTGAAGGGCTATCTGCTCGGGCTCGCCGCGCTGCTGACCGTGGCCGTCGGCATTTCGCGCGTCTACCTCGGCGTGCATTGGCCGACCGACGTGCTCGGAGGGTGGGCGGCCGGCGCCGCGTGGGCCCTCGCGTGCTGGACGGTCGCGCGCTATCTTCGCCGTCGGGGCAGAATCGAGTGAGGCGAATGCGGTGTCGAGCGAAGTTTCGGCACCGGCCGACGGCCGCTGCCGCCGGCCGGCCGGGAGATCAACGACTGGGTTTGTCGTAGTCGCGGCTGACGGCAGGATCGATTTCCTTCGCGCGCTCGCGTCCTTCGCGCTCGGCGCGCTCGAGCTCGCGGCGCTCGTCGTCCGAGAGAGCTTCCGGTTTCTCGTTCACGCCGCGCTCCGCGGTCTTACGCGCGCCCTCGTTGTACTTCCGAGCCGCGGTGCGGCTGCCTTCGCCTTCGTTTTTCTGCTGCGGCATTCAGGTTCCCTCCTGCTCGACCCTTCGAGCGCCTTCGAAGGTGTCGTAGCAAGTTCCGTACCACGAGCTCACACGCATCCCTGAGCGCATGCAGTGGCTGAATATCGCGCTTGCCGTGCTGGTCACGGCCGCCGGCCTCGCGGCCGCGGTCCATGCGCTGCTTTACAAGCGCCGTCCGCAGGCCGCGCTCGGCTGGATCGCCGTCTGTCTGATGCTGCCGATCCTTGGCGCGTTGCTTTATTACCTCTTCGGCATCAATCGGGTCCAAGCGCGCGCGAGGGTCCTACGCGGAGGAACCAGCGCGAAGACGCCCGTGCCGGCCGACAACAAAGCGGGTTGGACGCATGGCAACGACGTGACGGCGTTGCACTGCGGCGAAGAGGCCTACCCCGCGATGCTCGAAGCGATTCGCGGCGCGGAGAAGTACGTCTATCTCTCGACCTATATTTTCGGAACCGGCGGCGTCGGCGGCGAGTTCATCGACGCGCTCGCGGATGCGGCGCGACGCGGCGTCGACGTGCGGGTCCTGATCGACGGCGTCGGCGAGCTGTACACGTGGCCGCTCGCCGGACGAGCGCTCCGTCGGCGAGGCGTGCGAGTCGCGACGTTCTTGCCGCCTCGGCTGGTTCCGCCGACGGTCAGTATCAACCTGCGCAACCATCGCAAGATTCTCGTCGTCGACGGCGAGATCGGGTTCACAGGCGGCATGAACATCGCCGACAGGCACCTCGTGGCCGACGCGACTCGCCGGCAGCGCGTCGTCGACGTGCATTTCCGCCTGGTCGGTCCCATCGTTGCGCGGCTCGAGGAGATCTTCGCCGCGGATTGGCTGTTCACGACGCGCGAAAAGCTGCCGATCCATGAGCCGGCGCGGCGCATCGCCGGCGCCGCGTCGTGCCGCGTCATCGCCGACGGGCCGGACGAGCCTCGGGACATCTTGCTCGGCCTCTTGCTTCGATCGATCGCGAGCGCCCAGCGAAGGGTCGCGATCATGACGCCGTACTTCCTGCCGTCGCCCGAGCTGATCGGCGTGTTCCACGCCGCGGCGCTTCGCGGCATCGAGGTCGACGTCGTGTTGCCCGCGAAGAACAACCTGCCTTACGTGCACTGGGCATCGCGCCACATGCTGTGGCAGCTCCTGGTCGCCGACGTTCGTATCCACTATCAGCCCGCACCGTTCGTGCATACGAAGCTGCTGCTCGTCGACGACGCGACGGCCGTGATCGGCTCGTGGAATATCGACCCGCGCAGCTTGCGGCTCAATTTCGAGCTCGCCGTCGAGATTCACGACCGAGTGCTCGTCGCTCATCTCGGCGAGCACTTCGATGCCGCGTTACGCCGATCGACGACGGTCACGCTCGCCGACGTCGACGGCCGAAGCCTCCCCGAGCGCTTGCGGGACGGCGCGGCATGGCTTCTCTCGCCCTATCTCTGACGCGCCGCGTCCCCTGCACACGGCGACCGGAGTAGGCAGCCATGGTACGCTTGGGCGAGTTGCGAGCCGAACGAGGATGCGCATGAAAGGTCACGATGACGTCATAGCCGTGCTGAACAAGGTGCTCAAGAACGAGCTCACGGCCATCAACCAGTACTTTCTGCACTCGCGAATGCTTCGCAATTGGGGTGTGACGAAGCTCGCGGAGTACGAGTACAAGCAGTCGATCGACGAGATGCGCCACGCGGACAAGCTCGTCGAGCGGATCCTGTTTCTCGACGGGCTACCGAATCTCCAGGATCTCGGCAAGCTGCTGATCGGCGAGGACGTCGAGGAGATCCTGCGCTGCGACCTGCAGCTCGAGCAGATGGCGATGCCGACGCTTCGAGAAGGGATCGCGTTGTGCGAGCGCGTCAACGACTACGTATCTCGGCGGCTGCTCGAGGAGATTCTCGCTAGCGAAGAGGAGCACGTCGATACGCTCGAGGCTCAGTTCGAGCTGCTGAAGCGCGTCGGTCTTCAGAACTACGTGCAGCTGCAGAGCTCTCCGGCGGAGGACTGAGCCGAGCGCGGCCCGAGACGAGCCCCGCGCGCTCGAGCACGGCGAGCACGGTCGACGGACGCAGCCCGCGCCAGCTATGCAACCTGCGGCACCTCGCGCTCGCCCTCGCGAGCGCCGTGAGCTTCCTCGATGACCTTTGCCGCGAACTCGAGACAACGACCGCAGCGAACCGGTTTGCCGAGGCGGCGATAGATCGCCGGCGCGGAACGGAGCCCCTCGCGGGCTGCGGCGCGGATATCGCTGTCGCGGTGGCCGTTGCAGATGCAGACGTACATGGCGCGCACAGCTTGGCGCATCCGAGAATCATTGTCAATTGCGATCGATTGCGCTTTGCGTCGGCTTTGGAGCCGACGCAAAGGGCGGGCTCGGTGCTATCGGTCTTCGCGGGAGCGTGCGAGCCAGGGACGGCGAGCCCGCAGCGCACAGGGACGTGTTCGCAGCGGTCCCGCGAAGGCCGATAGCACCGAGCCCGCCCTTTTTCGCAACTTCCCTTAATTTTCAGCAGGTAGCGCGAAGACGTTAATGGAGTTTCCGCGATGCGGCGGCACCTCGATGCCCGCGGCATTCGCGAGCAGCCGCGGCCCGATCTGCGATTCCCCGTTCACGACGGCGATGTACTGCCTTCCGTCCACGGCATACGTGATCGTGCTCGTCTGCACCGTCGCGCCGAGCGGCTCGGACTCCCACAGGATCTCGCCGGTCTCGGCGTCGAAGGCGCGGAGCACCTGCATGATGTCGCCCCAGAACACGAGCCCGCCGGCGGTCGCCAGCACCGCTCCCATGCCGCCCGCACGCCCCTCGTAGAGCCGGTGAATCTCGCCGGTTCTCATATCGATACGCGCAAGCCCTGCGAACTTGTCGAGATCTGCGCCGGGCCTCAGCGCGCCGACACGGCGCTCGCCGGGGCCGTCCGGCACGGCGCGCGTCATGTCGAGGCAGTAGTCGACATACGGCACATAGAGCGAGTTCAGGGCCGGGTGATACGCCGTCGGCCAGTAACTGCGCGTGTTCCAATAGCACACGAGGCTGCGCTTGCCGGGCGCATCGAGCACGAGATCCCAGTTGATATAGGTCGTGCCCGTTTTGACGTCGATGTCGGACAGGATGAAATTCGGCGTGTCATACGGGAATGGCGTCGCCCATATCAGCTCGCCCGTATCGCGGTCGTTGACCCAGATTCCGCCGCCCTCGCCGACCGTGATCACGACGTCGCGCTCCACGCCTTTCTGCACGTCCGGGTTGATCCATTTGACGAAGCGCGGGTCGGGGTCGATGACCGTGCGCACGAGCGTCTTCTCGTGGTTGATGTCCATGTCCCAGTCGTCGCCCGGGAGATGCTGGTAGTACCAGACGAGCTCGCCCGTGTCGGCGCGCAGCGCGATCGTCGAATTGCTGTAGAGATCCGCCGGTGCGTGCGGCGGGACGGCCGCGTGGTCGCCGCCGTGGCGATCCGCGCGGGTATTCGGCATCGGATTCGAGATGCCCCAGAACACGAGGTTGCGGACCGGATCGAACGTGCCGGGCAAGCCCCACGTCGACGCGCGCCGCTCGGACGGCGGCGTCCCGCCCCACGACTCGTCGCCGGGCTCGCCCGCGCCGGGCGCAGTGTAGAAGCGCCAGACCTCTTCGCCCGTGCGCGCGTCGTGCGCGGCGATGTAGCAGTTCTCGCGAGCGGTGTTGCAGGTCCGGCCGGAGATGACCTTGCCGTTGACGACGATCGCGCCCGACGTGTGCTGCTCCGGCGTGACCTCGGTGCTCCATCGCACTTGGCCCGTCGCCGCGTCGAGCGCGACGATGGGGCTCGGCTCGTTGCGCGGAGCGGGCGCCGTGAAGAAGACGGTGTCGCCGTGGATCGCGAGCGCTTTGAGCCGCGTCGACACGCGCCCCTCGGGCTGGTAAGCCCAAAGCGTTTCCCCGGTCGCCGCGTCGAGCGCCCAAACGCCGCTCGCACTTTCACCGCCGCCGGGTACGGCGACGTACATGACGCCGCGGTAGACGATCGGAATCACCTCGATCACGCCGGGCGGCAGCGCCTTGCTCCAGACCTTCTCGAGGCGAGAAACGTTGCTTTTGTTGATCTGATCGAGCGGGCTGAAACGCTGCGCATCGTAAGTTCGGCTATACATCAGCCAGTCCGCCGGATCCGGATTGCGCAGCATCTGGTCGGTGACCGGAAACCGCCGGATCTCGTCGGTGCGGCGCGCCTCGCTCGTTTCGCCGGTCTGCGCCGCGGCCGCTCCCGCCGCGAGCGCAATCATTCCGCCGAGCAACATCTCACGGCAACGGACTCTTCTCATGGCTCCCCCTCGTCCTTGATTTTCGAGTCGCGGCTTCCGGCCTCGTCGCCGAATGCCGTTGCGCTGCCGGATTATGACACGTCATGAAAAGCGGTCGGACCCTTCTGGACGAAGCGGCCCGACCGCTTGCTGGAAGATGGGCGTATCGCGATTCGCGGAAGCTCTAGCGCGGCCCCCAGCCGCCGCCGAGCGCGAGAAAGAGCGAGATCTCGAGATCCGCGGCGCGTCCCTGTGCGCGGGCGAGCGCGATCTCGGCCTCGGCGAGCGCCGCCTCCGCCTGAAGGACGTCGAGAAAACTGACCTGCCCCGCATCGAAGCGCGCGTGCGCGAGACGGGCCGCATCGCTCGCGTGCCGTCGCGCGTTGGTCAACGCTTCGACGCGCTCACGTTCCTTCGCGTAGCTGGTCAACGCGCTTTCGACCTCGCGCAGCGCGTCGAGCCACGCGCCGTCGAAAGCAGCGAGCGCCGCGTCGGCATCGGCTCTCGCTTGCGCGAGCCTCGCGCGCACGATCGACCGGTTCGGGAAAGTCCACGACAGCACGGGACCCAGGCTCCACCTCGAGGAATCCCCGCTGTCGAGATCTCCGGCCGAAAGCGCCACCGCGCCTGCGGATCCGACGAAACGAACGCTCGGATAAAGGTCCGCCGTCGCGACGCCGATCCGCGCAGTCGCGGCCGCGAGTCGCCGCTCCGCCTCGCGCACGTCGGGGCGTCGACTGAGCAAGGCCGCGCCGTCGCCGACGGGAATCGCCTGCGCGACGCGCGGCGGCTGCGCGCACTCGGCGGCCGCCGCGGGATAGTCGGTAGGCGCGCGTCCCATCAGCACGGCGAGCCGATACAGCGCGCCGATATGCGCCGCCTCGAGCTCGGGAATCGACGCGCGGGTACGCTCGACGGCCGCCGCGGCACGCGCGACGTCGAGCGCCGTGCCGCGCCCGGCCTCGAGCAAACGCTCGGTGAGCGCGAGACTTTCCTGTTGCAGCTCGAGATTGCGCTGCGCGGCCGCAAGCTCGAGCCGCGTGGCGCATGCGCTCGCCCATGCGCGCGCGGTTTCGGCCGCCACCGTGATCTGCGCGGCGTGATAGACGGCTTCGGCCGCGGCGGCATCGGCGCGCGCCGCTTCGACCGCGCGGCGCACGCGGCCGAACAGATCGACCTGATAGGCGACGTCGAAGCCGGCGTCGTAGACCGTGTCTTCGAACGAGATACTTTGCTGGAGCTGAACGAACCGCTGCTCGCCGCTCGTCGACGACGCGTCGAGCGTCGTCGACGGCAACCGACCGCCGCGCGCCTCGCGCAGCACGGCTGCGGCCCGCGCGAGATTCGCCGCGGCGGCACGCAGATCCGTATTCGCCTCGAGCGCCTCGCGTATCGCCGCATCGAGCGCGTCGTCGTCGTAGAGCCGCCACCACTCGCCGGGCGCCTCACCGTCGACGAAATAATCGGGATCGGCGCCTGCGAACGGCCGTGCGGCTTCGCTCGGTAGCTCGGGCGGCCGATAGTCGGGTCCGACGGCGCACGCCGCGGCGAAGATGGCCGACAAGCACGCGGCGATTGCGGAAGCCCGAGGAAGCCTCGCGGCTCGCGACGCATCCTTACGCATCATGCTCGTCCCTCTCGTCGGCCGATGCCGAGCTTGCGGCATACGACGTAGAAGACCGGCGTGAAGATCAGCCCGAACAGCGTCACGCCGAGCATGCCGAAGAAGACGGCCGTGCCGAGCGCCTGGCGCATCTCCTTGCCCGGTCCTTCCGCGATCGCGAGCGGCAGCACGCCGAGAATGAACGCGAACGACGTCATCAGGATCGGGCGAAGCCGCGTACGCGCCGCCGCGATCGCGGCATCGAAGCGCGACATGCCGTCGCGCTCCTCGTACTGCCGTGCGAACTCGACGATCAGGATCGCGTTCTTCGCCGCGAGCGCGATCAGCACGACGAGGCCGATCTGCGTCAGGATGTTCACGTCCATGCCGCGCAGATTCACGCCGACGATCGCCGCGAGCAGACACATCGGAACGATCAGAATGACCGACAACGGCAGCGTGAACGCCTCGTACTGCGCGGCGAGCACGAGGAACACGAAGACGACCGCAAGCCCGAACACGATGATGCCGGTATCGCCCGCAAGCCGTTCCTGGAACGCGATATCCGTCCACTCGAATTTCATGTCCGACGGCAAGAGCTCCCTCGCGAGACGCTCCATTGCGTCGAGCGCCTGATCCGACGAGTAGCCGGGCGCGGCCTGGCCGCGAATGTCGGCGCTCGGGAAAAGGTTGTGCCGAATCACGCGGGTCGCTCCGGAGTCTTCCCTGACGTCGATGACCGACGCGAGCGGCACCATGGCGCCCGACGCCGATCGCACGCGCAAATTGAGGATATCGGCGCGATCGTCACGGAACCTGGGCTCGGCCTGCGCGACGACCTGATAGGTGCGGCCGAACAGGTTCAGGTCGTTGACGTACAGCGAGCCCAAGTAGATGTTCATCGTGCTGTAGACGTCGGCCGGATGCACGCCGAGCGCCTGCGCCTTGTCGCGATCGAGCTCGGCGAAGAGCCGCGGCGCACCCGTGCTGAACTGGCTGAACACGCCGACGACCTCGGGCACCTGCGCCGCCGCGGCGACGAGCGAGTTCGCGGCTTCCTCGAGGCGCCGATAGTTCGCGCCGCTCGTGTCTTGAATCATCAGCCGCCAGCCGCCGCCGTTGCCCATGCCTTGCACGGTCGGCGGCGGAATCACGATGATCGATGCGCCCTGGATCGCGGCGAGCCGCTGCGTGAGCTGCATGCTCAAGTCGACCGCGGTCACGCCCTCTCGCTCGCGCTGCTCGAACGGCGCGAGACGCGCGAACAACGCGCCCGAGTTCGACTCGAGCGACGAGCTCGCGGCGTTGAAGCCCGAGAACGCGACGACCTCGTCGATCCCCGGCATGTCTTCGACGATCGCCATCGCCTGCTGCATGATCTCGTTCGTCCGCTCGGACGAGGCCCCGGGCGGCAGCGAGATCACGCCGATCAAAGCGCCCTGGTCCTGCTCAGGAATGAAGCCGGTCGGCGTCGCGACGAAGCGCCAAACCGTGATGCCGATCAAGCCCGCGTAGAGCACGAGCATCAGCGCCGCGTGGCGCACCGTACGTGCGGTCAATTGGCCGTAGCGATCGCCGAGCTTGTCGAAATAACGGTTGAACGTGCTGCCCGCGAGCCGCAACGGCGCGAGCCATTTCGAGCCCGAGTCGGCGGCGTGCGCGTCGTGCGGCCGGAGCAGGAGCGCCGCCATCGCCGGCGTCAGCGTCAACGACAGAAGCAGCGAGATCACCGCGGTCGCGGAAATCGTCACGGCGAACTGCCGGTAGAAAAGCCCGGGAATGCCGGACACGAACGCGGTCGGCACGAACACCGACAGCAGCACGAGGCCGATCGCGATCAGCGCGCCCGACACCTCGTCCATCGTCCGGTGCGCCGCCTCGCGCGGCGAGAGCCCCGCGCGGATGTTCCGCTCGACGTTCTCGACGACGACGATCGCGTCGTCGACGACGATGCCGACCGCGAGCACGAGCGCGAACAGCGCGAGCGAATTCAACGAGTAGCCGAGGGCGAGCAGCACCGCCATCGCGCCGATCAGCGCGACCGGGATCACGACGATCGGGATGATCGCCGCGCGCCACGTCTGTAGGAACACGACGATCACGACGACGACGAGCAACACCGCCTCGAACAGCGTCTGCTGCACGGCGGCAATCGACGCCTCGACGAACTCGGTCGGATTGTACGGAACGCTGTACGACACGCCCGGAGGGAACTCCGGGAGCATCGCCTCGAGCTCCTCGAGCACGGCATTCGCGGCGGCGAGCTCGTTCGTCTCGGGCTGCGCGATGATCGCCATGCCGATCGTCGGCAGGCCGCCGCTCGAGTACGCGCTCACGGAGAAGTCCTGGCGCGTGAGCTCCGCGCGGCCGACGTCCCGAAGCCGCGTGACCGCGCCGTCGGCATCGACCTTGATGATCACGTCCTCGAACTCGGCCGGATCCTCGAGGCGTCCCTTCATCTGGATCGGCAACAGGAATGCCGCCGCATGCCGCTCCATGGGCGCCTGTCCGATCGAGCCCGCCGCGACCTGCACGTTCTGCGTGCGCAGCGCCTGCACGATCTCGCTCGCCGTGAGATTGCGCGCGGCGGCGCGATCCGGATCGATCCAGATGCGCATGGCGTAGTCGCCGCCGCCGAACACGCGCACGTCGCCGACGCCCTCGATGCGCAGCAGCCGATCGCGCACGACGGTATTCGCCCAGTTGCCGAGATAGTCGATGCCGACCGAAGGATCGGACGACTTCATCGTGACGAGCATCAGGAAGCCCGGCGCCTGCTTCGAGACGACGACGCCGAGCGCCCTCACCTGCTCGGGCAGACGCGGCTCGGCGACGGCCACGCGGTTCTGCACCTGCACCTGCGCGGTGTCGAGATCCGTGCCTTGCTTGAAGGCGACGAGAATCTGCGACTGACCGTTCGCGACCGCGGTCGACGTCATGTAGAGCATGTTCTCGACGCCGTTGATCTGCTGCTCGAGCGGCGCGAGCACGGTCTCCGAGACGACCTCGGCCGAGGCGCCCGGGTACGTCACCGAGACGTTGATCGTCGGCGGCGCGATCTGCGGAAACTGCGCGACCGGCAACAGCGGATACGAGAAGGCGCCGACGAGCGTGATGACGATCGCGATCACGGTCGCGAAAATCGGCCGCTCGACGAAGAAATGCGTGAGCCGCATCGGAGTGATGCCCGTTACGAATCGGCGTGGGTCAGCGCGCCGCGGAAGCCGCGGCGACGCTCGTCTCGTGCGTGACGGGCACGATCGCTACGGGAGCGCCGTCGGGGCCCGGCGCCTCGAGTCTCGCGAGCACCGCGTCCACCGTGGCGCCCGGCCGCACGCGCTGCTGGCCGTCGACGACGACGCGATCGCCCGAAGCGATGCCGGAGCGAATGACGCGAAGGCCCTCGTGCAACGGTCCGAGCTCGACGACTCTCGCGGACACTTTTCCGTCCGCATCGACCACGTAGACGATCCGGTCCGCGCCGCGCGTCGCGATCGCGGTGTCGGGCAACAGCACGCCCGGATATTCGGGCGAGGCCTGCAGCAGCATGTGACCGAACATGCCGGGCGTCAGGAAGCCGTCCGGATTGGGCACGACGGCGCGGCCGCGGATCGTACCGCTCCCGGGATCGATCGAGTTGTCGAGGAAATCGAGCTCTCCGACCCAGCGATAATCGTCCTCGTCCTGCAGACGGATCCGGGCCATGCGCTTCTCGCCGATCTCCGCGCGTTTGTATTTGAGATACAGCGATTCCGCGCCCTGGAACACGAAATGGATCGGATCGACCGACACGATCGTCGTGAGCACCGTATCGTCGGCCTTCACCGCGTTGCCGCGGTCGACGCGGCGGTACGAGGCGCGGCCGGCGATCGGCGCGACGACGCGCGTGAACTCGAGATCGAGCGCGCGCGCACGCACCTCGGCGCGCGCCGCGGCAAGATCGGCCTCCGCGGTGCGTACCGCGGCCTCGAGCGCCTCGACCTCTTCGCGGCTCACGGCCCGTATCTCCACGAGCCCGCGGGCCCGCTCGAGCTCGGCGCGCGCGTTCTCGAGCCGCGCGAGCGCCGCGGCCTCGCGCCCTCGAGCCTGATCGAGCGCCGCCTCGAAGGGCCGCGGATCGATACTGAACAGAAGCTGGCCCTTGTCGACGAGCTGACCCTCTTCGAAGTGCACGTCGACGAGATAACCGGAAACGCGCGGGCGTACCTCGACGCGCTCGACGGCCTGAAATTGACCGATATAGCCGTCCCAATCGACGATCGGGCGGATCAGCGGCTCGGCGACCGTGACCTGCGGCAACGGAGCCGCACCGCCGGCAGCGGCGGCGGGCGGTGCATCCTTGCACGCGGAAAGAGTCCCGGCCGCGGTAACGACAGCGAGGAGAACGAAGGCTCGCATTGATGTAACGTCCTTGCCTTAACGAGACATGCGACCGAAGCAGGACGCTCCCGGTCGCATGTCAACAGGTGGTGACTTATTAAATCCGCGCTGCTAGGCTGTTGTCAATGACCTTGCCGATCAAAACGAGAAATGCCGCGAGCACTCGCGAGGCGATCCTTCAGGCCGCCCGAGCCCGCTTCATGCAGGACGGGTACGACCACGCTGGCCTGCGGGCGATCGCGGCCGATGCGGGCGTCGATCCCGCCCTGATCTGCCGCTACTTCGGCGGCAAGGAGCGTCTCTTCGCCGCGGTGCTCGCGACCTCGGGCAAGGACCCGATGGAGGTCCTCGCGGGCGATCGCGCGACGTTCGGCATGCGGGTCGCGAGAGCGATGCTCGTCGAGTCGTCGCGCTCGCCGGACCGCATGGCCTTCGTACAGCTCGCGATACGCTCGAGCAACTCGCCGATCGCGAGCAAGCTCGTGCACGCGCAGATCCAGAAGCAGTTCGCCGTTCCGTTCGCGGAATGGCTCGGCGGAGAGCACGCGGCGCGGAAAGCGTGGCTCGTCGGCTCGATACTCATGGGCGTGGCCGCGATGATCGCGATCGGCGCGGTACCGACGACCGACGAGGCCGACGCCGACGTGATCGACCGACTTGCGCGATTGTTGCAGGCTGTCGTCGATTCCGACTGAGTCTTTTCGAGGCCGAGCCGCGTCGAAATTGCGAGCGGCATCCCGCCTCACGATAATGTCACTTAGCGCTAGCCGCCGGCCGAGGCGTTTTGCTGCATGAGCTAAACATGAGCGGAACGGATTCCGACCCCCACGGCCAACCGACGAACGGACCGTAGCAGCCTCGCGATGCTGCGCTTGCTCGAACGCTCCGTTCGCTACCGGCTGATCGCCGTGATCATGGTGACCACCGCCGTAGCACTCGTCGTCGCGAGCGCAGCGCTCATGACCTACGAGATCAACCACTATCGGCGCTCTCTCGTCGCCGACGCGACGACGCAAGCGGATATCGTCGCGGTCACGACGACGCCGGCGCTGATCTTCGACGATCCCGAGACGGCGCGCGCGACCCTCGCGCCCCTATCGAACCGCGGCAACATTCGCGCGGCGGCGATCTATACGGCCGACGGCGAGCTCTTCGCCGCGTCGGTGTCCGAAGCCGAGACGGACTATCCGCCGCTGCCGAATCCTCTCGAGTCGCGTTTCGTGGCGGGCGCGCTCGAGCTGTTCCATCCGATCGTCCACGACGGCGAGCTCGTGGGCGCCGTGTTCCTGCGCGCGACGTACGACGTCGCCGAGCGCATGCGGAGCTATCTGCTGATCCTCCTCGCGGTGATGCTCGTCAGTCTCGTCGTCGCCGGCGTGATCTCGCTGCGCCTCGAGCGGGGCGTGACCGCGCCCGTGCTGGCGGTCTCGCAAGTCGCGCGCAAGGTCGTCGAGGAGCGTGATTTCACCTATCGCGTCGAGAAGGCGACCGACGACGAGATCGGCGTGCTCGTCGACTCCTTCAACACGATGCTCGACGAGGTCGGCCGCACGACCGAGGCGCTCGAGCGAACGAACCGACGGCTGCGAGAAGAGACGGAAGAGCGCAGGAGCGCGGAGCAGGCGCTGCGCGCCGCGGACCGCCGCAAGGACGAATTCTTGGCGACGCTCGCTCATGAGCTGCGCAACCCGCTCGCGCCGATGGTCAACGCGCTCGACATGATCGACGCGCAGTCGCTCGACGACGGCGGTCGGCGCGCGCGCGAGATCATCGAGCGGCAGCTCGCGCACATGGTGCGGCTCGTCGACGACCTGCTCGACGTCTCGCGGATCACGCGAGGCAAGCTCACCGTGCGGATGAGCCGCGTCGAGCTCGCGAGCATCGTGCAGACGGCGATCGATACCGCGCGCCCGGTCCTCGACGCGCGCGGGCACGAGCTCGAAGTCGAGCTGCCCGACAGCCCGGTCGTTCTCGAAGGCGACGCGGTCCGCCTCTCGCAAGTTTTCTCCAACTTGCTGAACAACGCCGCGAAGTACACGGAGCCCGGCGGCCGAATCTCGCTTCGCGCGCGCATCCACGACGGGCGCGTCGAGGTCGTCGTCGAGGACACGGGTATCGGTATGTCGCCCGATACGCTCGCGACGGTCTTCGAGATGTTCACGCAGGGCACCGGCGACAAGACGAATCGGACCCATCCGGGGCTCGGCGTCGGGCTCGCGCTCGCGAAGCGACTCGTCGAGCTGCACGGGGGCACGATCGAGGCGGCGAGCCCGGGCCCCGGGCAAGGCAGCCGCTTCACCGTCGTGCTGCGGACCGTCTCCGCCGAGGCCGCCGCCGCATCGAAAGCTTCCGAGCCGCCGGCCGAGCCCGCTCGAGCTCGCAGGATCCTGCTCGTCGACGACAACGTGGATTTCGCGACGAGCCTCGCCGTGCTGCTCGAGTCGCTAGGTCACGAGGTCCGCGTCGCGCACGATGCCGAAGCCGCTCTCGACGCGGCGGCACGGTTCGAGCCGCAAGTCGCGTTTCTCGACATCGGCTTGCCGGGCATCAGCGGATACGAGCTCGCGCGCAGGCTACGTGCCTCGCCGGCCTGCAGGAAGACCACGTTGATCGCGCTGAGCGGCTGGGGGCAGGCCGAGGACAAGAGACGCTCGAAAGACGCAGGATTCACCGACCATCTCGTGAAGCCCGTGAGCCTCCGGACGATCGAGGACGTGCTCGCAAAGCTCGCATAGAGCCGAGCCGTTCTAGCGCGCCCGCCGCGCGTGATCCGACGGCCGCACGCGCTCGCCGCGAACGCGCGCAACGACGCGGGTAATTTCCGCTCCGAAGAAGAAGATGAGCGCGGCGTAGTAGATCCAGACCATGAACACGACCACCGAGCCCGCGGCACCGAAGACCGAGCCGATGCTCGCCTGCCCGAGATAGAGCCCGATCGCGTATCGCCCGACGGCAAGCAGTACGGACGTGATCAGCGCGCCGAACCAGACGTTGCGCCACTCGATCACGGCGTCCGGCAGATACTTGAAGATCAACGCGATCAGCACCGTCGCGAACGCGAAGGACGCGGCCATGTTCACGAAGCGCCACCAGCCGACGGTCGCGAACCCGAGCGTATCGAGGTAGCCCTGGAGCGCGGCGAGAATCGCGCTCGCGATCAACGAGACCATCATCAGAAACCCGAGACTCAAGATGAGCGCGAAAGACAGCAGCCGATGCCGCAGGAACCCGAGGAGCGCGTTCTGCGGCGCGGCTTCGACGCGCCATACTTGGTTCAGCGCGCCTTGCAGCTGGACGAATACCGCCGTCGCGCCGAACAGCATCAAGCCGCCGCCGAGGATGATCGACACGGCGTCCTGCTCGAGCTTCTCGGCATTCGCGATGACCGTACGGACGAGCGTCGCACCCTCCTCGCCGGTCAGCTTGCGGACCTGGTCGATGATCTCCTCGCGGACGGCGCCCTCGCCGAAGAAGAAGCCTGCCGTCGCGATCACGATCAGGAGCAGCGGCGCCGTCGACAGCAGCGAGTAATACGACAGGGCCGCTGCGAGCCGGAACGGCTCCGCATCGACGAAGGATTTGAACGCCTCGACGAAGACGAGCCCGATCGTCCGAACGGGTCCCGGAATCCGGTCGTTCCGCGGCATCTCGAGGCCCTCGTCCCGGCGGGGGTGAGACCGGGACTTTCAGCATAGCCCGCGACCCGCGGGTCCTGCAGCCGCGCCGCGAGCCCCACGGGGCAACCCGCGCCCTCGGGGGACAAGTCGCGGTGAATTTGCCTACACTTCACGTCTGGTACAGGAGCACCTCATGAAGCAAGACGACGACTCGATTACCGATCTCCTCAGCCGGATCGGCCAACGTTCCCGGGGCGGACGCGGCACCGCGGCGCCGCGCGGACCCAACCCGCTGCACGTGCTGCTCGGCCTCGCCGCAGCGGTCATCGTGGCCGCCGTCTATACCTCGTTCTTCATCGTGCAGCCCGAGGAACAGGGCGTGGTGAAGCGGTTCGGCCGCGTTTACGGGATCGCCCACCCCGGCTTTCACTTCAAGCTGCCGTTCGGCATCGACACGGTCCAGAAGGTCGCGACCGAGCGGGTGCTGAAGCAGGAGTTCGGATTCCGATCGGCCGAAAGCGCGGGATTCGAACGCACGCAATTCACCGGGCCGATCCCGGACGAATCGCTGATGCTGACCGGCGACCTGAACATCATCCAGGTCGAATGGGTCGTCCAGTATCGGATCGAGGATCCGATCAAGTTCCTATACGGCATGCGCGACCCGACCCGAACGCTGCGGGACATCTCCGAATCCGTGATGCGCCGCGTCGTCGGCAACCGCGTGGGCAGCGAGGTGCTGACGACGGCCCGCGTGGATATCGCGAATACCGCGCGCGACGAGATCCAGCAAGCGATGGAGGAATACCAGAACGGTATTCGCATCATCACCGTCGAGCTCCAGGACGTCGTGCCGCCGCCGCGCGTGCAACCGGCCTTCAACGAGGTCAACGAGGCGCGACAGGAGCGCGAGCGGATGATCAACGACGCGATGCGTCAGGCAAACCAAGCGATCCCGCGTGCCCAGGGCGAAGCGCAGCGCATCATCGCCGAGGCCGAAGGCTACGCGACGGAGCGCGTCAACCGCGCTCACGGCGAGGCGGCGCGTTTCAGTGCCGTGCTGGCCGAGTACAAGAACGCCCCCGACGTCACGCGTGCGCGGCTCTATCTGGAAACGCTGAACGAGATCTTGCCGCGCATCGGATCCATCGTGGTCACGCGCGGCGACGGCGGGCAGATACCGCCCGTGCCGTTACTGAACCTGCGCGACGCGGGCGAGCGCCGCTCGCCGGCGCAGGTCCAGCAGCCCGCTCCCCAACCCCAGCGGCAGTCCGAGCAGACACCCGCCCAGCAGGCGGATAGATCGTCGCGCAACATCGGGAGGACGCGATGAGGAACCTGACCCTTCCGGCGCTGATCGCCGTCGGCGTCGTATTCATCGTGATGAACTCGGCCTTCATCATCGACCAGGCCGAGCAAGGCATCATCGTTCAGCTCGGCGAGCCGATCGGCGACGTCATCGACGAGCCCGGACTGCATTGGCGCATCCCGTTCATCCAAGAGGTACGCCGCTTCGACAAGCGCCTGCTCAGCTGGGACGGCGACGTCAGTCAGATTCCGACGCTCGGACGAGAATTCATCATCGTCGACACGACGGCGCGCTGGCGAATCGTCGACCCGCTGCAGTTCCTTCGCTCCGTCCGCGACGAGATCGGCGCGAGGAGCCGGCTCGACGACATCCTCGATTCCGTGACGCGCGACATCGTCTCGAACACCGAGCTCGAGGAGATCGTCCGCTCGGCCGACTGGCAAGTCGACGTCTCTCAGCTCGCCGAGGAGGAAATCGACGCGCTCGCGGAAACCGACCTCGAGCGCCCCAAGAAGGGTCGCAAGCAGCTCGAGGACGAGATGCTCGAGGCCGCGTCGCGCCTGATGCCGGAGCTCGGCATCGAGCTGGTCGACGTCAGGATCAAGCGCATCAACTATATCGACCAGGTGCGCCAGCAGGTCGAAGAGCGAATGATCTCGGAGCGGCGCAGCATCGCGGCGCGCTTCCGCTCGGAAGGCGAAGGCCGCAGCCAGCAGATTCTCGGCGAGATGGAGCGGGAGCTCCGGCGGATTCGCTCGGAGGCCGAGCGGCGCGCGCAAGAGATCATCGGTGCCGCCGACGCGGAAGCGACGCGGATCTACGGCGAGGCGTTCGGCCAGGATCCCGAGTTCTATGCGTTCTTCAAGACGCTCGAGAGCTACCGGGCGATCGGCGACAACACGACGCTGATGCTCGATGCGGACTCGGATTTCTTCCGCTATCTGCAGTCGATTACGGGGCAGCGATGACGGGCCTCGCCGCGAGAACGGGGAACACGGACTCTCCCTTCTCTTCGGATCGGAGGGTCGGCGGACGACCAAGGGGCCGGGTCTGAGACCGTCGCGGCTCGGCACAACCCGCGGGGCGAGCGGCAGCGGCTCGCCCCGTCTCGCGGGGAGCAGGCTCGGATAACGGCGATGCCCTCGCCTCCGGGAATCGATGCGCTGGTCGCGATCGGCGTCGTGCTGTTCGCGATCTTTCTCTTCACGCGCGAGAAGTATCCGCTCGAAGCCTCGAGCCTGCTCGTGCTGTGTCTGCTCCTCCTCTGGTTCGAGCTGTTTCCCACTCCTCCGGGCCTCGACGCGGAGCGCGTGCTATCCGGATTCGGTGCCGAGGCGCTGATCGCGATCTCGTCGCTGATGATCCTCGCGAAAGGCCTCGAGACGACCGGCGCTTTGCAGCCGATCACGCAATCCCTCGGCGACATGTGGGCGGAGCGTCCGCGTCTCGCGTTCCTCGCGACGCTGGTGATGGTCGCGGTGCTCAGCATGTTCCTGAACAACACGCCGATCGTCGCGGCCGTCCTTCCCCTGCTCGTCGCCGTGACGCTGCGCGCCAAAGTCTCGCCGGCGGGCATCCTGATGCCGGTCGGCTACGCGACGATCATAGGCGGGGCGGCGACGACGATCGCGGCCGCCGCCGGCCGCCTCGGCGTCGCGGTCGCCGCGGAGCTCGGCATGCGTGCGCTCGTGACTTCCTCTTAAACCCATCCGCCGCTCCCGACGAATATAGACGTCGAACA
>PKRJ01000067.1 GCA_017577365.1 Gammaproteobacteria bacterium
AGCTCTGCGCGCGGCTCGGCTACGAGCCGATCGTCTTCGGCGCGTGCGACCGCGACGGCCACCCGATCTATCACACGAACGTGATGATGTCCGTCGGCACCGAGTTCGCCGTGGTCGCGAGCGAGACGATTCGCGAACGGCGCGACCGCGAACGCGTGCTCGGAGCGTTGCGCGAGACCGGGAAACGCCTCATCGCCATCGGGCACGACGAGCTTCGCGCGTTCGCCGGCAACCTCCTCGAGCTTTCGGGCGGCCGCGGACCGGTGATCGCGCTGTCGCGGCGAGCGCTCGATGCGCTCGCGCCGGCCGCGCGCGCGGCGCTCGCGGAGCACGGCGAGCTCGTCACGGCGTCGATCGACACGATCGAGACGCTCGGCGGCGGCAGCGTCCGCTGCATGCTCGCCGAGGTGCATCTTCCTCGCGCGGAGCCGACGCCCGCCGCATAGCGGCCGCGACCGGCTGCCCCCTCAACGCTCGCCGACGTAAACGATCGTCGCGTCGAGATTCGTGCGGTCGAGCCCGGAGACCTCGTACAGCACCTCGAACGAAGGCGCCTCGCCGGCAGCGGTCTCGGGCGCCGCTTCCTCGAGCCTGCGGACGTGCCGCAGGTTCGCGACCGCGTACGCGGTCTGCATCACGCCGGCGTCGCGCGTGCCGGCGACGATCATCATCTGATTCCCCGCAGGCCCCGGGAACGTCGCGAACAGCCCGTAGTCGAGATAGTTTCGCGACGCGGACGGCAACCCGCCGCCGCTGACGTACAGCTTGCCGGTCTCCTTGACGATCACCTCGTCGAAGGTCTCGCCGACCGCGAGACCCGACCCGTCGAAGAAGAAATTGCGCAGCTTGTCGAGCGCGCTGATATAGCCGACGTACAGGATATGGTTGTCCCGCAGGTCCTCGGCGTCGAGATCGGACATCGACGCGATGTGGACCGGTTTCTCGGACGTGTAGAGCACGCGCAGGATGTCTCGCAGCGCGAACGCGGTGCTGCGCGGCAGATAGGTGAGATCGAGGTCGATGTAATTGCCCGCGTCCGGGTCGAACATCAGGTACTCGTCGAGATCCTTCCTCGAGTTGATCGAGAAATTGCGGATCAGCCGGGTGACGTTCCCGACCTCGTCGAGCTCGCCGAAGATGTAATAGTCGCCGACGACGATCAGCGTCGGGGTCTCGTCGTCCAGAATCGGCGCCCAGATCTCCGACGCGGCCACGAGCTCGTCGGCGGTCGGCGCGTTGTGGCGCTCGGCGAGCCACCATCCGAGCGCGACGCCGACGACGCATGCGAGCGCGGCGACGAGCGCGGCGGCGCGCCAGCCGACGCGCCGCGTGTCGGCCTCGCTGATCGCCGCATCGGCCGCCTCGTCGCTCTCGTTCGGCACGAGCGCGACGCGATACTCGCCCTTCGGCACGACGATCCGAGACCCGCTGCCGCGGCCCGCGGTCGCGTAGTAGTTGTCGAGCTTCTGCCGCAGATGATGCGCGTAGACGCGCACCATCGAGTCCTGACCGGGATCGAAGTCCGGCCCGCGATTGAACACGGACGTCGCGATCTCGTGCTCCTTCGGCGTCCGGCCCTCGAGCGTGCACTCGACGAGGAACTCGAGCAGCCGCGCGTAGGACTTCGAGCGGCCGAGCGCGCCGCTTGCGAGTATCTTTGCCGCTTCGTCTCGGATTCTGTCTTGCGGCGCGTTGGCCTCTGGCTTCGCTGACTGCATCTTAGGAGCGGTCGTACTCACGGGAAACGCGGAACGCGTCGGCTTTCCGACCAAGAGGAGAGTCGAGACTCGACCACGGGTAGTCTACTCTCGCGCTCGTGCAGGTCCAACGGTCGTGCCCCGAGCTCAACGGACGTCGCGGCCGCTGATCACCTCGCCCAGTCGCGGCGCCGCGTGCGCCGGCGCCATCTCACCTCGTTTCAAGCGCCTGAAGTAATCGTGGTACGCGCGCATCGCGACTGGACCGAAGATCAGCATGATCGGGATATTCGCCCAGAGCATCACGCCCGTGCCGAAAGTCGAGAACAGATCGAGCTGATCTTCCGTGCGCACGAGCTGCACCGTCGCAATGATCAGCAGGCAGTACACGACTCGATAAGGCATCACGGCGCGCTGCCCGAACAGATAAATGGTGCCCTGCTCGCCGTAATAGCTCCACGAGATGATCGTCGAGAACGCGAAAAGCCAGACCGCGAGGGGCACGACGAAGCCGCCGAGTCCCGGCAGCACGCGGTCGAAGGCTTTCGCCGTCAGCGTCGCGCCCTTGAAGTCGAAGTACACGCCTTCGACCGCGATCCTCGGCTCGATGCCGGGCGGCACGAAGATCGTGTCGAAATCGACGGTCCAGCCGAGCGAGTCGCTGCCGTGCAGATGGCCGTAGACGCGATGCCGCGTCATACCGGTCACGGGATTGGTGCCCGCTTCGACGACGACGAAAACCGGCGCGCCCTCGCGCATCTGCGCCTCGGCCTCGACCTCGTCGACGACTCGCACGCGCACGGAGCCGATCTGCCATTCGACGTCGCCGGATGCCGTCCGGACGGGTTCGCCGCTCGAGACGGTCACGGGCGCGACGACGGGCGGCGTGTCGTAGACGAGCGCCGGGCCTCGGCTCCACACGCCGCTCAGCAGGATCACGAGCCCCGTCATCGTGCAGACGACGAGCGTATCGATGAACGGCTCGAGTCCCGCGACGACGCCTTCGCGCACGGGCTCCTTGGTCTTCGCGGCGGAGTGCGCGATCGGCGCCGAGCCTTGGCCCGACTCGCTCGAGAAGAACGCGCGCTGCAGCCCCTTGAGAAAGCCGTAACCCGCCGTGCCGCCGATGAACGCGCCGACGCCTTCGGACGGCGAGAACGCCTCCTCGAAGATCAGCGCGAACATCGCGGGAACCTCCGACGCGTTCGCGACGATCACGAAGATCGCGGCAAAGATGTAGATCGCGCACATGAACGGCACGAGGCGCGCCGCGACTTCTCCGATGCGCCGAATGCCGCCGACGATCACGAGGCCGACCGCGAGCGTCAGCACGATACCGCTGATCCAATGCGGCACGCCGAGATACGTGTACGAGATATCCGCGACGTTCCATGCCTGGAACATGTTGCCGCCGGTGGCCGTCGAGACGAGGAGCGTCACGCAGAAAATCGCGCCGATCACCGCGCCGACCGGCGCGAGGCGCGGGTGGATCTGCGCGAGCCCGCGGCGTACGACCCACATCGGTCCGCCGTGCGGATTCGCCGGATCCGACGTGTCGCGGTAGAGCATCGCCTGCGTGACCTCGGTCATCTTGAGCGCCATGCCGACGAGGCCGACGACCCACATCCAGAACAGCGCGCCGGGGCCGCCGAGCGAGATCGCGATCGCAGCGCCGGCAATGTTGCCGAGACCGACGGTCGCCGACAGCGCGGTCGACAGCGCCTGGAAGTGATTGATCGCGCCGGGATCGGCCTTCTCGTCGTAGACGCCGCGGACGATCGCGACACCATGCGTCAACGCCCGGTACTGACCGAACGCGCTCCACAACGTGAACAGGACTCCCACGCCGAGCAGCGTGAACAGCGCGTAGTCGTGCCACACGATGGCGTTGATGGCGCCGATGACGTCCGTGAATGTTTGCATTGCCCCCCGAATCCGCGAACGTTATGCGTAGAAGACGGCCGCCGCGCGCTCGATCGTCCAGAACGCGGCGATGGCGCCGATCGGATAGGCTACCGCGCGTCCCCAGCCGGCCGGTACCGGCAGCGCGGTCCGCAACCAAAGCCCCCCCAAGGCGAGCGCGACGGCGACGAATAGAAGCTGACCGAGCTCGACGCCGACGTTGAAGAACAGGAGCGCGATCGGCACCGCGTGCTGCGGCAGGCCGACCTCGGCGAGCGCGCCGGCGAAACCGAAGCCGTGCAGCAGCCCGAACGCGAACGCGACGAGCCACGGAAAGCGCGCCGTCAAATCCGTGCGCGTCGAGCCGCCGCGCGCGAGCTCGGTCGCGAGGAACAGAATGCTCAACGCGATCGTCGCCTCGACCGGCGCCGACGGGACGTTGGTGATCCCGAGCGTCGCCGCGCCGAGCGTGATGCTATGCGCGATCGTGAACGCCGTGATCGTCGCGACGAGCCGCTTGACGCCGCGAACGATCAGAAGCAGTGCGAGCACGAACAAGAGATGATCGATGCCGAGAAGGATGTGCTCGATCCCGAGCACGAGATAGGTCGACGCGACGTCGCCGATGCCCCCTCTTTCGGGCACCCTCACGTCCGGCGAGCTCGGCACGAGGCGATGCGTGTACGACGTGCCGTCGGCGAACGCGATGCGGACGAGCACGTCCGTCTCGGTGGCGTCGAGCCCGCGCACCGCGATCTTCCGGCCCGCGATGCCGCCGTCGCAGACGATCGTGCCGTGCTGGAGCCGCGCATCGCCGACGAGGGACGTGCGCACGCGCCCGTCGACGCGGCACTCGCCCGGGAAAGCGGGCTCGAGCACGTCCGCGAGGCCTCCCGGCACCGAGACTTTCCACTCGACGTCGTAGCGGCCGGGCTCGGTCTCGGTCAGGCCGAGATAGGCCGGGCTCAGGCGATGCGCGAGCGCGGGCAGCGCGACCGCCCAAGCGAGCACGAGGATCGACAACCGCCGTACCGAACCGCTCAAGAGCCCGCTCCGTTCGCGGCAGCGCGCGACGCATCGTCGGCGTCGGGCCACTCGACGACGATGTCGTAACGCGCGCGCATGCGCGCGTATTCGGCCTCGTTGCGTTCAGCGCGGCGCTCCGCGGCGTACGCCGCGACCACGTCGTCGCGCGCCTCGTCGAACGTGCGCCGGCGCGCCGGCCGATGCTCGACGACTTTCGCGAGATGAAGGCCGAAGTCGGACTCGTACGGCCCGTCCCAGCTCCCCGGCGCGGCCGAGAACAGCGCGTCCGTCATCTCGGCGCCGAACAGCACCTCGACGCGCGCCCGCTCGGCGTCGTCGTAACGAAACCGTAGCGGCGTGCGGTCGCCGATTCCGGCCGGGTCCGCGCCGTCGCGCAAGAGGCGCAAACCCTCTTCGACGCTCGCGTCGAGCGATTCGCCGCGCATCTGCGGACTGAAGAAGACTTGCTCGAACGTGATCGTCTCGGGCAGCACGAAGCGCTCGGCGTGCGTTGCGAAATACTCGCGCAGCGCTTCCTCGGAAGGCGGCTCCGGATCGGCGAGATCCTGCGTCAGGTACTGCATCTTCTCGATCAGCCGCCTGCGTACCTCGTCGTCGTTCTCGTCGAGGCCGAGCGCGAGCGCTTCGCGATAGAGCACCTCGTCGCGGATATGAGGCTCGAGCAGCTCGCGCAGCTCGTCGCGAGTGGGCTCCCGGCCGTGGAGGCGCCGCGCGGCTTCCGCCACGCGTTCGACCGTGGCCGCATCGATCACGATCCTGTCCGGATCGTCGCCGCGCTCGTCGCGCACGAGCGAGACGGCGAAAAGCAGCGCGCCGAGCGCGAGGAAATGCAGCAACGGATCTTTCAAGAGCTTCACGACCATCCGATCTCGAGCGCAGCGCGGCGCGCGCCGCATTATTGAATGGCCGGGAAGCGGCGGACAAGGCGCCGACCGCGTACTCGATCACGGTCCCCGCATCGTGCACCGGTATGATAGCGGCCGATGAATCCCGTCCCGCTCGCGCGCTTCGCGCTCATCGTCGTCACGGCGCTCCTCGCCGCGTGCACCGACGCGCGCCGTTACGACCCGCTGCCCGAGGGTGCGGTCGTGCTCGCTTTCGGCGACAGCGTCACGCACGGTACTGGTGCAGGCACCGGCGAGGACTATCCGTCGCGCCTCGCGGCGCTGACCGGCTGGCGCGTCGTGAACGCGGGCGTTCCGGGAGATACCGCGCAGCGTGCGAAGGAACGAATCGACGATGCGCTTCGCTCCTCCAAGCCTGCGCTCACCATCATCGAGCTCGGAGGAAACGACTTTCTGAGGCGTCGCGCCGCGGCCGACGTCAAGGAGGATCTGCGTGCGATCGTGCGCGCGGTGCGCGAAGCGGGTGCGTTACCCGTGCTCGTCGGCGTGCCCGAGCCTTCCGCGTTCGCCGCGGTGACGGGCCGGCTCGCGGACTCGCCGATCTATGCCGCGCTCGCGGCCGAGGAAGACGCGCTCTTGATCGAAGACGCGCTCTCCGACGTGCTTTCGGAGGGCTCGTTGCGCGCCGACCCGATTCATCCGAATGCGGCGGGATATCGTCTCCTCGCCGAACGAATCGCCGACGCGCTCGCGCGCGCAGGGCTACTCGATATTCGCACGTGAGCGTCCGGCGCCATGCCGGACGCTCACGCCGCATCGCACCGATACGAGGACGTCAGTCGACGGCAACGAAAAGCTGACTCTCGCCGCGCCGAACGAGGAGCAGGACGCTCTCGCCGCGGGCGCGCTCGAGCGCGGCCGCGGCTTGATCGGCGGACTCGATCCGCTCGCGGTCGATCTCGACGATCACGTCGCCGGGTCGAAGCCCGTGCCGCGCCGCGGGACTGCCCGGCCGGACCGCCGCGACGAGCGCGCCTTCGACTTCCGCAGGCAGCGCGAGCCGGGCCCGTTCGGAATCGGTGAGCGGCACGAGCCGCAAGCCGAGCGGCGCGTCCGCACCGCGGCTCGGTCGGGCCGGCGGCGCGTAGAAGCCGCGCCCGTCCTCCGCGCGCTGCCCGAGCTCCACGTCGAGCGTGCGCTCCGCACCGTCGCGGATCACTCGCACGGCGACCCGCTCGCCGGGCGCCGTCTCCGCGACCGCGAAAGTCAGGTCGCGCGCCGAGCCGATCTCGCGATCGCCGAACCGGATCACGACGTCGCCGGCCTCGAAGCCGGCCTGCGCCGCGGGGCCGTCCGGCAGCACGCGCGCGATCAACGCTCCCTTCGGCGTTTCGAGGCCGAGCGATTTCGCGAGACTCGGATCGAGCCGCTGCAGCTCGACGCCGAGCCAACCGCGCTCGACGGCGCCCTTCTCCTTGAGCTGCCGAACCACCGACGCCACGCGATTCGAAGGAATCGCGAAACCGATGCCGACGTTGCCGCCGTTCGGCGAGAAGATCGCGGTGCTGACGCCGATCACCTCGCCGTTCACGTCGAGCACCGGCCCGCCGGAGTTGCCGTGATTCATCGGCGCGTCGATCTGCAGATAGTCGTCGTACGGCCCCGAGCGGATGTCCCGGCCTCTCGCCGACACGACGCCGACCGACACGCTGCCGCCGAGCCCGAACGGATTGCCGATCGCGATCACCCAATCGCCGACCCGTACCGCGTCCGAGTCCGCGAACTCGACGTGCGGCAGCCTTTCGTCGACGTCGAGCTCGAGCAGCGCGAGATCCATCTGCGGATCGTCGCCGACGATCGTCGCCTCGAGCTGCCGCCCGTCGGCGAGCGTCACGCGAATCTCGTCGGCGCCCGCGACGACGTGATGGTTCGTGACGACGTAGCCTTCCGGGTCGATGATGAAGCCGGAACCCGCGCCTTCGGCGCGCCTCGGCACACCGGGCATGGGCGGCATCTCGAAGAAGCGGCCGAAGAATTCGTCGAGCGGCCGGCCTGGAAACGGCCGCGCATCGCGCGAAAAGCCCGTGCCCGTCGCAATCGTTTTCGTGACCGCGATGTTCACGACCGCGGGCATGGCCCGCTCGACGACGTCCGCGAACGACGGTGCAAAGCTCTCCGCACGCGCCTGAGCGAGCGCCGTCGACGGCGGCGGCAACAGCGTGAAATGAAGCGCGGCGGCGCCGCCCAGCGCCGCGATTGCGGCCGCGGCGACGGCCCGCGGCCTGCTCTTGCCCGATCGAGTCATCGTTTGCCTCCATTCGGTTTCGAGCCGAACGGCTCGCGTTGGCAGAACGCTAGAACGCGGGGGCTTACGGGCCGCTCACCGTTTCCCTACGAATCGGTAACCCGCTCCCAAGGCCACATTACGGATCGTTAATCCGCCGTTCAGGCGCCGCCCATTAGCGTTCGGCAAAGATTCGGAACGACCGTGAGGAAGGGCGATGACGGGATCGAAAGCCGCGATGCTGCTCTTGGCCTTCGCAAGCGCGGGGATCGGCGCGTCCGGGCCGCGGCCGGAGCCGGCGGCGCAGAAGCTCGCTCCGATCGAAAGCGTTCCGGCAAACGCCCTTCACGGCTTCAGCGTCGTCAGCGACGACACGTTGATCGTCTGGACGACGCCGCGGAAACCCTATCTCGTCCGTTTGTTCCGGCCGAGCCGGGAACTAAAGTTCGCGACGACGATCGATGTCAGTTCGTTCGGCCGAAGAATCCATGCGCGGTTCGATACGGTCGAAGTGGACGGGTTCAGCTACCCTATCCGTGCGATCTACGAGTTGAGCCGAGACGACGCCGAAGCGCTCGCGGCCACCGGCCGAGCAAGCGACGATCCGACCGTCGCGACGTGCCGAGCCGCCGACGTGGAGGCGAAGACCCACCTCGCTGAAACGTGCGCATCCTGATCATCGAAGACGACAACCAGGTCGCGTCGTTCATCCGCAAGGGCCTGATCGAATCGGGCTGGAACGTCGACGTGGCCGACAACGGCAAGGACGGCCTCTTCCTCGCGGCGACGGAGCGCTACGACGCGCTGATCGTCGACCGCATGCTGCCCGGCGTGGACGGCCTCACGGTGATCCGCACGCTCAGGGCCTCGGAGAACAAGACGCCCGCCCTCGTGCTGAGCGCGCTCGGCGAGGTCGACGATCGCGTCCAGGGGCTCAAAGCCGGCGGCGACGACTATCTCGTCAAGCCCTTCGCGTTCAGCGAGCTCGTCGCGCGGCTCGAAGCGCTCGTGCGCCGGTCTCGCTCGGCCGGTGAAGCGCCCGTCACGGTGCTCGAGGTCGGGGATCTCAAGATGGATCTGCTGCGCCGCGAGGTCTATCGATCCGGCCGCAAGATCGAGCTGCAGCCGAGGGAATTCCAGCTCCTCGAATTTCTGATGCGCCACGCGGGCCAGGTCGTGACGCGCACGATGCTCCTCGAAGGCGTCTGGAACTACCACTTCGATCCGCAGACCAACGTGATCGACGTTCACGTGAGCCGCCTGCGCGCGAAGATCGACCGCGACTTCCCGACGCCGCTGCTGCATACCGTGCGCGGCGCGGGGTATCGCCTCGACACGACGGCGTAGCGGCCTCGCGCATGCGCCTCCCCGCCCTCTTTCGTACGACGATCTTCCAGCTCACGCTCGTCTACATGGCGCTATTCGGCGCGTCCGTGCTCGCGCTCTTCACGTTCATCTATTGGTCGACGCTCGGCTATCTCGAGCGGCAGACCCAGCAGATCATC
This sequence comes from Gammaproteobacteria bacterium, assembly GCA_017577365.1. Taxonomy (GTDB): domain Bacteria; phylum Pseudomonadota; class Gammaproteobacteria; order Steroidobacterales; family Rariloculaceae; genus ZC4RG20. Next base: position 9,281 of record PKRJ01000067.1, read on the forward strand.
GAGGCCGAGATCCGCGGGCTCGCTGAGCAGGTCGAGCGGCGCGGCATCGTCGGGCTCGCTGACGTCATCACCGAGCGCGTGCGACGCGATACGGAGCGGCGCTCGATCTATCTGCTCGTCGATGCCGCGCTGCGGCCGATCGCGGGAAACGTCGCGCGCTGGCCGGAGCGGCTCGACCGCCGCGGAGAATGGGTCGTTTTCCTCAAGGCGGAAGGCGACGGCGGCTACACGCCCGTGCGCGCGCTCGTGCTCGGCGTCGGGCCGGGCTTCAGGCTGCTCGTCGGCCGCGACGTGCGCGAGCTCGAGCAAATCAACGAGGTGTTCCGCCGCGCGTCGGTCTGGGGGCTCGGCCTCACGATGGGCTTGTCGCTGCTCGGCGGACTCTTGATCGGCTTCAGCGCGCAGCGCCGTCTCGCGCAGATCAACCGCACGACGCGCCAGATCATCGCCGGCAACTTGAGCCAACGCGTGCCGGTGACCGGCGGCGGCGACGAGCACGACGAGCTCGCGGAGAACCTGAACGCGATGCTCGACCAGATCGAGAAGCTCATGGCGGGACTCCGTCACGTCGGCGACAGCGTCGCGCACGATCTCAGAAGTCCTCTGACGCGGCTCCGCACGCGCCTCGAGACGCTCGCGAATGCGCCGAATCCGAGCCGCGAGGACCTCGAAGCCTGCGTCGCGCAGGCCGATGCGCTGCTCGCGACGTTCAACGCGCTGCTCCGGATCGCGCGGATCGAGTCCGGCGCATACCGGAGCGCGTTCGCGCCGACCGATCTCGGCCGCATCGCGCGCGACGTTTGCGAGCTCTATCAGGCCGCGGCCGACGAGCGCGGCATCGCGCTGTCGTGCGAGGCGCCGGACGGCGCGCTCGTGATCGGCGACCGCGAGCTGCTCGCGCAGGCGCTGACGAACCTGCTCGACAACGCGGTGAAATACACGCCTGACGGCGGCCGTATCGACGTCGAGGTGACGGCGGCGCCGCGAAGCTACGTTCTCAGCGTCGCCGACACGGGCCCGGGCATCCCGGCCCACGAGCGCGAGCGGATGCTCGAGCGCTTCACGCGTCTCGACAGCGCGCGCTCGCTGCCGGGCAACGGGCTCGGGCTCGCGCTCGTCAAGGCGGTCGCGGAGCAGCACGACGGGCGGCTCACGCTCGGCGACCGAAAGCCCGGGCTCATCGTCGAGCTCGAGCTGCCGGCGGCGGCAACGAGCGCGGAAACGCTTGCTCGCGCTGAGATATCTCGCTAGTCACGAACATCGGCGGCCGCTGCTCTCGACTTCTCGAGGTTCCGCTCCGGAGCGCGAGATGAACGAGGGGACGGAAAAGGGAAGCTCGCCGGGCGAATCGGGAGCGGGCGCGCATCGCGCTCCGCGCGCCGGCATCAACGGCGCTCGAGACGAGGCCCCAGCACGGCGCGCCACGCTTCGAGCTTGCGCGCGTACGAATACGATGCGTTCGCCGGGCTCGTCGACGGGAGCCGCACCGACTCGAGCGCGCCAATCTCGGGCGGCAGCGTCGGCAGCACGCGCCGGCGCCAAAGCTCCCAAGCCATCGTGCCGTTGAGCGCGACGAAGCGAATCTTCCGGTGCGTCGCGAAGAACGTTCGGAAGTCGTTGATGATCATCGTGGACGGGACGATCGACGAATCGAGGCTGCCGCGCCGCTCGCCGGCGGCGAGCACGTCCCACAGCGCAATGCCGGACGAGCGCAGACGCTCGAGCCTCTCGGCATAATCGAGATGCGGGGCCGCGCCGACGAGCTCGCCCATGATCGCCCAGAACGCGTTCCGCGGCTGCGCGTAGTACTGCTGCGCCGCGATCGACGCCTCGCCGGGCAGGCTGCCGAGCACGAGCACGTGCGCGTCCGGTGCCGAGACCGGAGGGAAGCCGCGCGCGAACGGCACGGGCTCGCCGTCGCGGACGCGATCGAGTCGTGCACGCGCCGAGGCGCGCCGGCGTATGCGTGCGCCGCTCACCACTCGAGCTCCCGGTAATGCCCGTCGGCGCGAAGCGAGCGCATCTGCGCGAGAATCCGTCTTTTCCGCCCCTCGACGAAATCGCTCGGCCGGTCGACGCGGTAGCGCTTCGGATTCGGCAATACGGCCGCGAGCAGCGCCGCCTGCTCGTCGTCGAGCTCGCGTGCCGAAATGCCGAAATACTTACGCGCCGCCGCTTCGACGCCGAATACGCCTTCGCCGAGCTCGGCGACGTTCAAATACACCTCGAGTATCCGCTCCTTCGGCCACAGCGATTCGATCAGCAACGTGAAGTACGCCTCGATGCCCTTACGAACGAAGCTGCGTCCGGGCCATAGGAACAGGTTCTTCGCGACCTGCTGCGAGATCGTCGACGCGCCGCGCAGCCTGCCGCCCGCACGGTACGCCGCGACCGCTTTCTCGATCGACTGGAAGTCGAAGCCGTTGTGCGCGAGGAAACGCTGGTCCTCGGCCGCGATCACGGCGTGCGCCGCCGCCTGCGAGATCGCGTCGCGGCCGACCCAGACATGCGCCTGCGACCTGACGGGGATCTGCTGCTGCAGCATCATCGCCGTGACCGGCGGATCGACGTACCGCAGCAAGGCCACCGCGCCGACGCTCGCCAGCACGCCGGCGATGGCGAGCGCCGCGAGCGTCGCGAGGATCCGCCGCACGACAAACCGCGCAGGGTGTTTCGGCTTTGCATTCTTGCGTGGGCGCCTCGCCCGGCGTGCCACGAGCCTGCCTCCTGTCGCTTCAGCCGCCGGCTCCTCTCGTCCGCGGCTTCGAGCGCCGGCCGGAAACGCCGGCGGGCATTACCGTAATACAAAAGCGGCCGCCGCGCGTCGTGTCTCCGCCCGTAGGCCGGCTGCCGAAAGGAACGCGCTACAATCCTCGACGCGCGTCGATCGACGAGCGACTCGAATCGTCCGCAACAGGCATTGGACGCGTGAAACGACGTTGACCGAGAACCATCCCGCGATCACCGAGACGGAGCGCGAGCGCTGGGAGCGACGTTACCGCGAAGGCGCGTACGCCGAGCGGACGCATCCGACGGCATTCCTCGCGGAATGGGAGCCGAGGCTCCCGCGCGGCCGCGCGCTCGACGTCGCGTGCGGCGCGGGACGCAACGCCCTGTTCCTCGCGTCGACCGGGCGGCGCGTCGACGCGCTCGACATCTCGCCGACCGCGCTCGCGCGGGGCCGCGCCGCCGCCGCATCCCGCGGCCTCGAGATCCGCTGGATCGAGGCGGATCTCGATCCGGATCCGGACGCGGTGCTCCCCGAAGGTCCCTACGATCTGATCGTCGTCGTGCGCTACGTGCATCGCGGGATTCTCGCGCCGCTCTGGAAGCGGCTCGCGCCCGGCGGCGCCTTGCTCTGCGAGCAGCACGTCGACTCGACGCAAGAGGTCGTCGGGCCGCGGCACGCCGACTTCAGGATGCGTCCGAACGAGCTGCTGCGCGCCGTCCTCGCGCTCGGCCCGGACGTCGAAGTCCGCGATTACCGGGAAGGCGTCGTGCTCGACCCGGACGGGCGCCGGGCCGCGCTCGCGCAGATCGTGTCGTTCCGCGGCGACAAGCGCTGACGCGCCCAGGGACGCCGCCCCGGCGAAATGCTATCGTCCCCAAGAATCGCGCCGCGCCTCGTCCCGACGTCATGACCCACCGTTCATCGAAGTGCCGCTCACTCGGTCTCGCGCTCGGCGGGTGGCTCGCGTTCGTTTCGTGCGCGCGCGCCGAAGACGCCGAGGGAACGCCTCCCGCGGCGCCGGGCCAGCTCGAGGAACGGCTGCTCGAGGAGCTCGCCGCGCGCGGCGCGAAGATCGGCAACATCGAGATCGTCGTGCAGAACGTGTTCGATACCAGCGATCCGGAGGAAAGCAAGCGCCTCTATCGCTGGGCGAATCGAATGCACATGACGACGCGCGAGAGCGTCATCGAGAGCATCCTGCTATTCGAAGAAGGCGATCCGCTCGAGCCGCGGCTCCTCGCCGAATCCGCCCGACTGCTCCGCGCGCGGGATTTCCTCGTCGAGGCGACCGTCGAGCCGAGCGCGTATCACGAGGAGACGAATACCGTCGACATCCTCGTCGTCGCGCGCGACGGCTGGTCGTTGTCGCCGGAGATCAAGATCGGCCGTAACGGCGGCGAGAACGAGCTCGGCCTCGGCATCGAGGAAAGCAACCTGCTCGGCACCGGTAAGGGCCTGACCGTCTCGTACTCGACCGACGTCGACCGCGACGAGGCGTTCCTCGCGTACGCGGATCCGAACGTGCGCGGCAGCCGCGCGAAGCTCGACGTCGTCCTCGCGAACACGAGCGACGGCGATCGCTTCTCGCTTTCCGCGGGACGCCCGTTCTACGCACTCGATACGCGCTGGTCGGTCGAGGGGCTCGTGCACGACGAGGAGCGCGTCGATCCGATCTACGATCTTGGCGAGACGGTCGACGAGTTCGTGCATCTGCACCGCACGTTCACGATACAAGGCGGCTGGTCGCGAGGCATTCGCGGGAACGACCGGGCGCTTCGTTGGATCGGCGGATTCACGCGCGACGAGCACGAGTTCCGGCCCGCGCCCGACACGATCGTCCCGCTCCTCTTGCCGGAGAATCGCACGCTCGCGTATCCGTGGATCGGATTCGAGATCGTCGAGGACGACTTCCGCGTGATGACGGAGCTGAACGATATCGGGCGAACCGAGGACGTGCCGCTCGGCTTGAACGTCCGCGCGACGCTCGGTTTCTCGTCGGAATCGTTCGGCGCGGACCGGCGCGCGCTGCTCCTGTCTTTCGCTGCGTCCAAGGGCTGGGAACCCGGGCCCGGAAAATTATTCCTGCTCGACGCGTCGGCGTCGACGCGCCGCGAGCGCGGGCTCTATCGCAACTCGCTCGTGTCGCTGGGCGCGCGCTACTACCAGCGCAATCTCGGCCACCATCTGTTTCTGACGAGCCTCTCGGCGACCGTTTCCGGACGCCTCGATGCCGAGCGGCAGATCCTGCTCGGCGGCGACAACGGCCTGCGCGGCTATCCGCTGCGTTATCAGGCCGGCAAGCACCGCGCGGTGCTGACGCTCGAGCAGCGCTTCTTCACTGACTGGTATCCGTGGCGGCTCTTCAGGGTCGGCTACGCGGTCTTCCTCGACGTCGGCCGAGTGTGGGGCGAGGACCGGCGCGCGACGCCCCCGCTCGGAACGCTCGCGAATATCGGCGCGGGCCTGAGGCTCACGTCGCCGCGCTCGAGCAGCCGGCAAGTCGTGCACATCGATCTCGCGACGCCGCTCACGAGCGAGGACGACATCGACTCGTGGCAGCTGACGGTCGAGACGAAGCGCTCGTTCTGATCGAGCGCGGGCTCAGGCCGCGAACGGCTTGCCGTCGATATCGATCGCCCGCGGCAGACGGCGAACGCGCTCGAGCCAGCGCGTGACCGCGGGCCAGCGGTCCGTGTCGTAACCGGAGACCCCGAGCATCGACACCGGGCCGAAGATCGAGATGTCCGCGATCGTCGGATGCGGCCGCGCGAGCCACTCGCGCCGTTCGAGGTGCGCATCCATCAGCTTCAGAATGTGATCACAGCGAGCGTCGATCTCGGCGTCCGACAGCGTGATCGCCTCGGGACGGCGAATCTTCGCGCGTTTCATCCACGGGCCCTGGTGTACCTCGTTCGCGGACTTGGACATCCACTCCGCGACCTTCGCCTCGCCTTCCGCGTCGACCGGCAGCCATCGGTTCGTGGGATCGTACTTGCGCGCGAGATAGACGAGGCACGCGTGCGAGTCGGCGATCGTGAAATCGCCGTCCTGCATCGCCGGCATCTGCCCGAAAGGATTCAGCGACAGGAACGGCTCGCGCTTGTGCTCGCCGCCGTACATATCGATGTCGACGAGCTCGTACTCGAGATCGAGGATCGACAACAGCAGGCGAACCTTGTAGCCGTTGATCGACGCCATCGTGGAGTGCAGCCGAATCATCGTCCCTCCGGCGAGAACGCATCGTGCGCATCATAGCCGAACGGCCGCTTCGGGCAGCGGAGAAGCGCGCGATCCGGCGGGAACGAGGCTCGCGTCCTAGAAGAGCCGGTTCAGGCCGAGCACGAAACGGTTACGCTCGTACTCGAAGGTTTCGTCGTCCGAAGAGTTCTCGCCGACGCGATACTGACCGACGAGCTGCCAGCCCGAGCCGAAGGAGCGGGTCGCCGTCAGGCTGAGCTGCGACAGCGACTCGTCGCGCGGCACCTCCAATCTCCCGTATCGACTCTTGCGCAGCAGCCCCGCGACGCCGAGCGTCCAATCCGCACCGAGCCAATACTCGTACCCCGCGAAAAGCTCGTGACGCTCCGGCGAGACGCTGGCCTCGGCTCGATCGTTGCGCTCGCGCACGTAACCGAGCTCGAGCATCCCACGCGCGCCCCGCTGCTCGAACGCGACGCTGACGCGGTCACGCGTGCCCTTCACGTACCAATACTCGGGCGCTAGATCCGCGACGTCGTCGCGCGCATAGCGAAGCGCGACCGACGCGGCTTCTCCGACGCGATGTCGCGCGGTCAAGGATGCGCCCAGCCGCCGCTCGAAGCCGTCGCCGGCCAGCAGGTTGTACGCATAGTGCGACCCGGCGTCGAGCTGCCAGCCGCCCGCGTCGAAAAGGTAAGCGACGCCGATCTGGAAGCCGTCCTGATCGAACGACCGGGCATTCGCATAACGCATCATGTAGGCGCTCGCGTCGACGCGCACGGACTGCGATCTGCCGAGCCGTCCTCGGATCAAGCCGAATGCCTCGAGCATCGGGCTCGACGTCGAAAGACCGGCGGGCAGGCTCGCCTCGTCGACGAGCGCGACGTTATCGTCGTAACCGACCGAGAAATCGAATAGGCCGAGCCAGTCGACCTTGTCCGCCGGCTCGATCGGCTCTTGCGGCGCGGTCCGCTCGAGCATCGTCTCGGCGAGTGCTGCGACGGCCGGATCGTTGCCGGCCCGCGCGCGCGTGAACGCCTGCCGTGCTTCGACGATCCGCTCCTGACGGAGCAACGCGAGCCCGAGGTTGTACTCGGCGAGCGGCCGCATCTGCGGATACGCAGCGGCGAGCTCGCGGAAGATGCGCTCGGCCTCGGCAAATTCGCCGAGGCGGTAGTGACTCACGCCGCGGTTGTAGTCGACGGCCGGCCCCTTCATCCCGGCCGCCTTCGCCGCCGCGAAGCGCGCGGCCGCCGTCGCGTAGTCGCCGTCGGCGAACGCGGCGCTCGCTTCCGCGAACAATGCGCTCGGATCGGCGGGCGATGCGCTCGCCGACACGCCGGCGGCACCGGCGATCCAGATCGCGATGGCCAGTTGGAAGCGTCGTAGCATGCCGTTGCTCCCCCTGCCTCGGCGAAGCGCGTTCCTTCGCCTCGGCCCGGCGTCGTCCACGCGATGCCGGCCGGGATCCCTCGTGCTCGCGAAGCGCATGCAAAGAATCGGCCGACGCGCGGCAACACCCGTTCCTTAGGTGTGCGGTCCAGGGTAGCAACGGACGCCGCGAATCCGGACCTGTCGGCTGCCGGCGTCATTCGATCGAAGCCGGCATGATCGACGGCAATATCAAGGACGCTCGGGGTCGGGTTGCGCCTCGTCGCGCTCCGCCGAGGCTTCACGATCCGATCTATTGCCGCGCTCGGAGCGATCTCGCGCGTCGGGCCTATCCGGACGGTCGCGGGCGTCGTCGCGCGAGACGTTCTCGTCGGCTTCGCTCGCCCGCTCGCCGCGGCGGTCACGCTCCGGGACATCGCGCCGATCCATACGGTCCGCGGCCTCGGACCGGTCCGAGCGATCGCGGCCTTCGACCTCGGGGCGATCCGGGCGCTCGCGGCCCTCGGCGTCGGGGCGGTCGCGGTCGCGGCCCTCCGCTTCGCGCTCTTGGCGGTCACGGCCTTCGGGCTCGGGTCTGTCCAACCGGTCCCGGCCTTCCGCTTCCGGTCGCTCCCGAGCCGTGGCGCCCTCGGCCCCGGCAGTCGGCATCGGCGCATCCGGCTGCTCCCGAGCGGCGTCGCGCCCATCCCGCGCGGCGCTCGACATCGGCATCCCGGGCCGTTCAGGGCCGATGGGCCCGTCCGCGGCGCTTGCCGCCGCCGATTCGGGTCCGGCCGACGGGACGGGCTCCGCCGGGACCTCGGGCAATCGAGCGCGCGCCGCGGCCGCGCGCCGCGTTTCCTCGGGGCTCGCGGCGGCGCTGCCCGACCTTTCCCGCTCGCGAGCATTCTCGGCGATCCGGGCGCGCACGGCTTCGGGCAGCTCGATGACCCGAGTGATCGCATCGGGCCGGGTCGCGCCCTCGGGCAGCAGGCGCATCGTGACGTCGAGGCTCTCGATCTCGTCGGCGGGAGGAGAATCCTGCGCCGCCGCGGGTGCGACGACCGCTACGGCCAACAGCGCGACCGCCCAAAGACCCCGAGATGCACGGTGCGAGAAGCTCATTGTCGGCTCGGCGTGCGCTGCCCTGACTCCTGTCCCCGACACGTACGAAACGCGTGCGCGTTCCAGATTCTGCGACTCGAACTCAGGCTTCCGTGCCGCGGACGTCGACGACGAACGTTTTCCGCCGCTGGCCGTGCTGCACCTCGACGAGCAGCTGACCGCCGGCGGCCGCCGTCGCGACGAGCGGCAGCGTGAGCTGATTCGCGCCCGCCTCGAGGTCCGTGCGCCAGCGCAGCTCGCGCTGCCCGGCGAGGCCGCCGAGACTGATCGAGCCGGTCAGCACGACCCGGATCTCGGCGTCGCGGAGCGCCGCCGGCGCGTCGACGGAGATGCTGACGGGCCGCACCTCGTGCAGCGCCAGCGTGACGAGCGGCGTCGTCGACGCCGCAGGGGCCTTCGGCTCGCCCTGCTCGAGGACGAGCACGGCCCACGCGCAGGCCGCCGCAATCGCGACGGACCTCGCGCCCACGGCAAGTCCCGCCCGGAACCCGCCGGCACGCCTCCTGTGCTTTGCGGGCGCCTCC
>PKRJ01000068.1 GCA_017577365.1 Gammaproteobacteria bacterium
ATCGTCGTCATCGTGATCGTCGTGATAGTGATCGTGGCCCTGTTGGCCTTGGCGGGAAGCCGCCGCAGTCGGGAGAGCCGCGAGCAGCGGCGCGTGGAGGCCAGGGAGCACCGGCGAGAGGCGACGGAGCACCACCTCAGCGCCGATCGCGACGCGGCCGCCGCCGAGGAGCGCGCCGCGCGGGCCAGGCGGGAGGCCGGGCCGCGCTTATTCCCGCGGCCCGGGTGCCGATGACACCCGCCGCACGAGCTCGTCGAGCTCGAGCGCCTCCTGCGGCTCGTCGGTGCGCAGCGGCTTTAGGCTGTAGCGGCCCGCCGCGACCTCGTCGTCGCCGATGATCACCGCGAAGCGCGCGCCGCTGCGATCGGCTCGGCGCATCTGCGACTTGAAGCCCGCCGACGGCGCGCCGATCGAGACCGAGATGCCTGCGACCCGATCGCGCAGCGCTTCGGCGACGGCGAAGCCCGCGCGGCGTGCCGCGTCGCCCGCGCTGACGATGAACACGTCGGGCCCGGCGGGCGGCGGCACGGCCTCGTCGAGACGCATCAGCTCGACGACGCGCTCGACGCCGAGCGCCCAGCCCACGGCCGGCGTGGGCCTGCCGCCGAGCTGCTCGACGAGCCCATCGTAGCGGCCGCCGGCGCAGATCGCGCTCTGCGCGCCGAGCCGGTCCGTGACCCACTCGAAGACCGTCCGCGTGTAGTAATCGAGCCCGCGCACGAGCCGCGGGTCGACCTCGTACTCGATCCCGGCGTCCTCGAGCAGCCGCCTCAGCCGCTCGAAGTGCTCGCGCGACCCCTCGTCGAGGTACTCGGTGATGACCGGCGCGTTCCGGATGAGTTCCTGCATCTCGGGGTTCTTGCTGTCGAGAATGCGCAGCGGATTGCGCTCGAGCCGGCGGCGGCTGTCCTCGTCGAGCCGCTCGTAATGCGCCGAGAAGTAGCGGACCAAGACCTCCTTGTAGCCCGCGCGGGATTCCGGCGTGCCGATCGAGTTGATGAGCAGCTTCGTAGGCCGAACGCCGAGCGCCCGCCAAAGCCGCGCCGACATCACGATCAGCTCGGCGTCGATCTCCGGCTCCTCGAAGCCGAGCGCCTCGACGGAGAGCTGGTGGAACTGGCGGTACCGGCCCTTCTGCGGCTTCTCGCGCCGGAACATCGGACCGCTCGTCCAGAGCTTCTGCTGCTGATTGTGCAGCAGGCCGTGCGTCAGGCACGCGCGGACGATGCCGGCCGTCGCCTCGGGCCGCAGCGTGACGCTGTCGCCGCCGCGATCCTCGAACGTGTACATCTCCTTCTCGACGATGTCCGTGAGCTCGCCGATCGAGCGGCGAAAGAGCTCGGTGCGCTCGAGCACCGGAATACGGATTCGCCGGTAGTCGTAAGCCTTGAACAGACGCGCGGCCTCGGTCTCGAGACGCTCCCACAGCGCCTCGTCCTCGGGCAAAACGTCGTTCATGCCCCGAACGGGGCTCAAAGGAGCAGCCATCGAGCTTCAATCCTCCGGCGGCGAGAGTGTGAAAACGGCCAGCGAGCCGCGTCGGCTTCCCGGCGGATACGCGAACGGCTCGCCGTTGACCTTGATCGAGACGCCGTCGGCGTTGCCGAGCCGCACCGACACGTCGCCGTCGGTCGCGATACGCTCCTCTCGGCCCGCGGTTATGGTCCCATAAAGGAGCCGCTCGCCGCTCGCGGTCGTGATCTCCGCCCACGAATCCTGCTCGAAGCGGAGCTCGATCTCGAGCGCGGCGCTCGCGGATTCCACGGCCGTGGCCGGCGTCTCGCCGCCGTCCGGCGCGGCATCGGGCGACAACGAGACATCATCGGAGACCGCGGAGATCGATTCCGGCGAGGTCTGGTCATTCGCGGCGCCGACGATAGGCTCCGAGCCCGAAACGGGCTGAAACGACACCGCGGCGGCTTGCGGCAATGCGTTCCCGGACACGTCGGCGGCTTGCGGCGATACGTTCCCGAGGGCGGGCGTGGCGCTTTCGGTGTCGGCAACCCTGCCGCTCTCGCCGAGACCGGCCGTCGACTCCCTCACAATGCGTTGCGCAAGCGAGTCGTCGTCGAGCTGCCACCAGACGATCGCGCCGACGGCGACGACGAGCGCGGCGACCACGAGGGGCAACAGCGCGGCCGGCTTCTCCTCGTCCTCGACGGGGCGCCGCCCCTTGAGCTCGGGCTCTCGATTCGAGATCCGCTCGCTCAACGCATCGAGCAGCGGCAGCGGATCGAGACCGAGCAGCTCGCAGTAGAGCTTCAGATAGCCTTTGACGAAAACGGGCGCGCTGATCTCGTCGAAGCGTTCGTCCTCGAGCGCGGCGAGAAACCTCGTCTCGATGCGCAAGAGCTCGGACGCTTCCTCGAGCGTGACGCCGCGCTCCTTGCGAGCGGAGCGCAAGGTCTCGCCGATCCCGAGCGCGGCGGCCGCCGGCTCCTCGGCGTTCTCCGGCGATGCGAGACGATCATCGTCCATTGGCTTCGAGCTGCTCGAGCTCCGCGATCTCGGGTGCGCGAGGGAACTCTTCGCGCAGCCGACGTGCGCAGCGGTCGGCGGCCGCGCGATCGCCGAGCGCCCTCTCGATATCGAAGCACATCAGCAACACCGACGGCGTGGCCGGCCGAACCTCGAGCAAGCGCTGCAAGAACGCGCGCGCCTGCAAATAGTTCTGCTCTCGATACGAGAGATCGAGCAAGCCGGCGAGCGCGTCCGGAAACTCCGGGTTGCGGGCGAGCGCATCGCGGAAGTACTTCTCGGCGTTCTCGACGTCGCCGGCCGTGAGCGCGCAAGTGCCGGCATTCGCGAGCGCCGCGGCGGGCGTCGGGTACGACGGATTCGACGCGGCTCGGACGAAATACGGCTCCGCATCCTTCCAACGATTGCGCCGGCAGAGGAAGACGGCGTAGCTGTTCGCGATCGTCGGATCCGACGGCGCGAGCCGGACGGCGCGCGAATGATGCTCCTCGGCCTCGTTGACGTTGCCGAGCTGATCGTAAGCGAGCGCGAGCGCGCTATGGGCCGCAGCGAGCCGCGGATCGATTCTGATCGCTCGCTGGAGATTCTCGACGGCGAGCTCGGGTCGGCCCTGACGGAGATAGCCGATGCCGAGATTCAGATTGGCCTGCGCCGCCTCGGTCGGCGACGCGACTCGGTTGGATCCGCCGCAGGCGGCGAGCAGCACACAAGCGGCCGCAAGCGCAAACATCGAGCGCCAGTTCGTTCCCACGGCTTCCATCGACGGTCGACTCCGGAAGGTATCAGCCCAGCTTCTCAGCCAGCCGGACACGTCGGCGATCGCTCACGCGGCCCGCGAGCTGGCCGCACGCCGCCGCGATATCGTCGCCGCGCGGGCGTCGGATCGTCGCCACGATGCCGGCCGAGCGCAGAGTCTGCCAGAAACGGTCGATCGCTTCAGGGGTGGAACACTCGAAACCGGCGTCCGGGAACGGATTGAACGGGATCAGATTGACCTTCGCCGGCCGGTTGCGCAGCAGCCGGACGAGCTCGCGGGCCTCGGCGGGGCCGTCGTTGACGCCGTCGAGCAGCACGTACTCGAAGGTGATCTGCCGGCTCGCGAGCCCTTCGGCATAGCGCCAGCACGCGTCCAGGAGCTCCGCGATCGGATGGACGCGGTTGATCGGCACGAGCCGGTCGCGAAGCTCGTCCGTCGGCGCATGCAGCGACACGGCGAGCGCCGTGTTGCAGTCGACCGCGAGCTTCAGGATCTGCGGCACCAGGCCCGCGGTGCTGATCGTGACGCGCCGCCTCGAAAGCCCGAACGCGAGATCGTTCAAGAGGAGCTTCGCGACCGGGACGACGTTGCGATAGTTCGCGAGCGGCTCGCCCATGCCCATGAAGACCACGTTCGTGATCTCGAGCGGTGCGATCTCGCGCCGCGCCAGCGCGATCTGCCCGACGATCTCGGCGATGGTGAGGTTGCGGTTGAACCCCTGCCGCCCGGTCGCGCAGAACGCGCAGTCGAGCGCGCAGCCCGCCTGCGACGAGATACAGAGCGTTCCGCGGTTCGGCTCGGGGATGAAGACGGTCTCGACGGCCTGGCCCGCGCCGACGTCGAGCAGCCATTTGCGCGTGCCGTCCGCCGAGCGCTGCTCGCGGATCACGCGCGGCGTCGCGAGCTCGGCGATCTCCGCGAGCCGCTCGCGGAGCTTCAGGCTGAGATCGGTCATCGCGCCGAAATCGAGCACGCCGCGCTGGTAGACCCAGCGCATGATCTGGCGCGCGCGATACGGCTTCTCGCCGAGCGAGACGAAGAACTCGGCGAGCTGCTCCGGCGGCAAGCCGAACAGGTTCAGCTTGCCGCCGGAAACGCACTCGATGCTCAGCGGGTTCGCGGACAAATGTCGGCCTCGCCGAAGAAGAAGCGGATCTCCTGCGCCGCGGTCTCCGGCCCGTCGGATCCGTGCACGACGTTCTCCTCGATCGAGGTGGCGAAATCGGCGCGGATCGTGCCGGGCGCCGCGTCCTTCGGATTCGTCGCGCCCATCAGCTCGCGGTTCTTCTGGATCGCGTTCTCGCCCTCGAGCACCTGCACCATCACCGGCCCGGAGGTCATGTACTTGACGAGATCGTTGAAGAACGGGCGCTCGCGGTGCACGGCGTAGAACGCCTCGGCCTGATCCTGACGCAGCCTCACCATCTTCGCCGCGACGATCCTCAAGCCCGCCTGCTCGAAGCGGCGATAGATCTCACCGATCAGGTTCTTGGCCACACCGTCGGGCTTGATGATGGACAGCGTACGTTCGATTGACATCGTTCACCTTTCTCGAAAAACGAAAAATCCCCTGCCGGGGAACGGAGTCGGCGGCGGAGCCGCCGACGCAAGCTCTCGCGGCGCCGCGGGCGCTCGGCTCGAGGCGTTCAGATGCTAAAGCTTTCTCCGCAGCCGCACTCGCCCTTGACGTTCGGATTCCGGAACTTGAACGACTCGTTCAGTCCCTCCTTGACGAAATCCACCTCGGTGCCGTCGATCAACGGCAAGCTCTTGCTGTCGACGACGACCTTGACGTCACCTTCGTCGAAGACGACGTCGTCGGCATCGATCTCGTCCGCGTAATCGAGCTGATAGGTCCACCCGGAGCAGCCGGTGCGCTTCACGCCGATACGCAGGCCGACGCCGTGTCCGCGCTTCTCCAGATAGCTCTTCACTCGCCGAGCGGCATTCTCCGTCAACGATATCGCCATAGACGTTCCTTGGTTTCAGCCTTCGAGCGGCTCGAGTGCCGCTTCCGTCAAACGCTCGGCGCAGGCCCGAAGGGCATCCTCGATCCTGAGCAGCTTACCGAGCTTCTCCTTCGGGACGTTCAACGCGCGCCTCGCCGCATCGACATCGAAGCTGCGTAACGCGTCGACCGGCGCCCCGCGCAGCGCTTCGGCGGCCCAGCTCGCCGCCGCGATCGTGTGCGGGCAGCCGAACGCACGGAAACGCGCCTCCCGAATCGTGCCGCCATCCGCTTGGACCTCGAACCGGATCCAGACGTTCAGCGACCGGTCCTCGGCCTCGCCGTGCGCGACGGCGCCTTCACGAGGGGCTTCGATGTTCCCGGCGCCGGCAGGCGAGTCGAAACGCCGCTCGACGTCGAAGCTGTATTCCATAAGAAGCTCAGTAGTTTAGCGCAAACCGCCGGGCCCTGTCGCACGGCCCGAGCGCAGCTCGCGGCACCATGCGGGTGCGCCGAGCGCGAGGCGCCGGAGCCGCGGCACGGCCTCGGCGATCAGACGGGCCGCCGTGTCGATCTCGTCCGCGGTCGTCGTCGGGCCGAAGCTGAAGCGTATCGAGGCCAAGGCCGCGGCGTCCGAGAGCCCCATCGTCGACAGCACGTGCGACGCCTCGGGGCTGTCGGCCATGCACGCCGAGCCCGCCGAGACGGCCAGGCCGCGGAGCGCGAAGCGCAGCGCCTCGCCGTCGACGCCGGGGAACGCCACGTTCAGGATATGCGGCGCGCCGCGGTCGAAATCGCCGTTCACGTGCACGTCGTCGATCTCGGCGAGCGCGTCGCGCAGCCGGCGCCTCAAGTCCGCGAGATGGGGCCCTTCGACCTCGGGATCCGCGAGCTCGAACGCCTTGCCCATGCCGGCAATCTGATGCGTCGGCAGCGTGCCGGGCCTGAGCCCGCGCTGCTGCTCGCCGCCGTGGAGCATCGGCTCGATCGAGATCCCGGGGCGGATCCAGAGCGCCCCGACGCCTTTCGGCCCGCCGACCTTGTGCGCCGTCAGCGAGCAGAGATCGACACCGAGCGCCCGCAGATCGACCGGGATCTTCCCCACCGCCTGCGCGGCGTCGACGTGCAGCGGGATCTCGCGGGCACGGCAACGCGACGCGATCTCGGCGATTGGCTGGATCATCCCGGTCTCGTTGTTCACGTGCATGACCGAGACGAGCGCCGTGTCGGGGCGGATCGCCCGCTCGAGGGCGTCGGGATCGACGATGCCGTCCGGCCCGCACCGGACATAAGTGACCTCGGTGCCCTTCGCCTCGAGCGCACGCGCGCAGTCGAGCACCGACTTGTGCTCGATCAGGGTCGTGACCAGATGCCGTCGCGCGCGGGACGCGCCGAGCACGCCGACCAGCGCGAGGTTGTTCGCCTCGGTCGCGCCGGAAGTGAACACGAGCCCGTCCGGGTCCGCGCCGATACGCGCTGCGATCCGCACCTTCGCTTGCGCGACGATCCGTGCCGCGGCGCGGCCCAGCGCGTGCGTCGACGAAGGATTCGCGAACGCGCCGTCTTTGCCGAGGCAGCCGAGCATCTCGGCGACGACCTCCTCGCGCACGGGCGAAGTCGCGGCGTAATCGAGGTAGATCGGCGTCGCGCTTCCCGGGCGCGCGCTCATGACTCGCTCCGCTCGACGCGATATCTCGACGGCTCGAGCGACGTCAGCACGCCGCGCAGGATATCGACCTCGTTCTTGTCGAGCGCCGCGCGCTGGAAAATCCGCCGAAGCTTCAGCCTGAGCTGCCGCTGATGATCCGCGCGCAGGAAACCGGATTCGACGAGCACGCGGTCGAGGTGATCGTAGAAGTGATCGAGCTCGGCGACCGTCGCGAGCCGCGGGCGCACGCGCGACGGCTGCGGCTCGGTGCCGCTCGTTTCGCCGCGCTCATCGGCGCGCGCACGGTCGAGCGCCGCGAGCCTCAACTCGTAGCAGAGCAACTGCACGGCCATGGCGAGGTTCAGCGACGAGAACTCGGGATTCGTGGGGATGCGCACGTGCACCGCGCAGCGGGCGAGCGCCTCGTTCGTCAGCCCGTACTTCTCGGGACCGAAGACGATGGCCGCGCGGTTCCCCGCGTCGAGCGCGTCGAGCACCTGCGCCGCGCAGTCGCGCGGCGGGAGCGTCGGCCATTCGACGGCGCGCTCGCGCGCGCTCGTGCCGACGACGAAGCCGCAGTCGGCGATTGCCTCCGGCAGCGAATCGTAGACGCGCGCGTTCTCGAGAATATCCGTGGCGCCGGTCGCCCTCGCCGTCGCTTCGTCGCTCGGGAACGCGCAGCGCGGACGCACGAGGGCAAGATCGTAGAGCCCCATCGTTTTCATCGCGCGCGCCGCGGCGCCGATGTTCCCGGGGTGAGTGGTTTCGACGAGGACGATGCGGACCGGAATTTGCATGAGGGCGCGCTCGGCCAAAAGCTCGCTGATTGTTTTCCGACGGCGACTATTCTACGCTGCGCCCCCGCTATGCACGGCATGCTCAACATCGCGATCCGCGCGGCACGTCGCGCCGGCGAAATCATGATTCGCCAGTGGAACCAGCTCGACGCGCTGCAAATCTCCGACAAGGGGCGGCACGACTACGTGACCCAGGTCGACCTGCTCGCCGAGCAGACGATCGTCAACGTGATCCACGACCACTATCCGGATCACGCGATCCTCGCCGAGGAAAGCGGCTCGATGGGCGACCACGAGTACACGTGGATCATCGATCCGCTCGACGGCACGACGAACTATCTGCACGGCTTCCCGGTGTTCGCCGTATCGATCGCCGTCGCGCATCGCGGCGAGCTGCAGCACGCGGTCGTCTACGACCCGATGCGTCAGGAGATCTTCACCGCGACGCGCGGCGAAGGCGCCCAGCTAGATGGCCGGCGCATCCGCGTCAGCCGCCGTCAGCACCTCTCGGGCAGCCTGATCGCGACCGGCTTTCCGTACCGCTTCTCCGACGAGCGGATCGACATCTATCTCAAGATGCTTCGCGCCGTGATGATCGAGACCGCCGGCGTGCGCCGCCCCGGCTCGGCGGCGCTCGACCTCTGCTACGTCGCCGCAGGGCGAGTCGACGGCTTCTGGGAGCTCGGCTTGAGCAAGTGGGATATCGCGGCGGGCGCGCTGATCATCCGCGAGGCGGGCGGGCGCATCAGCGATTTCCACGGCACCGACCGGTATCTCGAATCCGGCAACGTCGTCGCCGGCAACCCGAAGGTCTACGCGGCGCTGTCGAAGCTCCTCGCGCCGTACGCTCGCGATCTATAGACCGTCATCGGGCCGACTCGGCGAAGAGTCGGCCCCTTCCCGTCTCGTCACGCGGCGAGGGCCAAGACCGAGCCTTCGCCGCGCCTCACGGCATCGAGTCGACCTCTTCCCGCTTCGGCGGCAACATGTCCGCCGGCAGCACGTTGAGCCACAGGCACGCGGCGCCGGAGACGTAGATCGACGAATACGAGCCGATGATGACGCCGACGATCAGCGCGATCGAGAAGCCGAACAGCGTTTCCCCGGCCAACGCCGCAAGCGCAACGAGCACGAGCAGCGTCGAGACCGCCGTCATGATCGTGCGGGACAACGTCTGATTCAACGACGCGTTGACGATGTCGTACGTCGTGCTGCGGCGCATCAGGTGGAAGTTCTCTCGGATTCGGTCGTAGATGACGACCGTATCGTTCAACGTGTAGCCGATCACGGCGAGCACCGCGGCGAGCACCGATAGATCGACCGTGAGCCCGGTTATCGCGAAGACACCGATCGTGACGATCGTATCGTGCACGAGCGACAGGATCGCGCCGACCGCGAACTTCCAGCGGAACCGGAACATCACGTAGATGAAGATCATGATCGACGCGAACAGCATCGCGAGCGCACCCTGCTCGGCGAGATCGGAGCCGACCTGCGAGCCGATGAACTCGGGCGGACGGATCAGCTCGAGGCGGTAGCCGTCCTCGCGGAGCGCCGACACCAAGCCGTCGACGAGCGCCGACGCCTCGTCCGACGTCTCGACCGGCGGCAGACGCACGAGCACTTCCGACGACGTCCCGAAGGTCTGGACGACGGCATCGGTATACCCGGCCTCGGTGAGGCTCGCGCGCACCTCCTCGAGCTCGACGGCGCCTTCGAACCGAAGCTCCGCGAGCACGCCGCCGGTGAACTCGAGGCCCCAGTTGAACCCGCGAGTGACGATCGCGACGAGCGAGATCACGACCAGCAGCACCGAAACCCCCAACGCGGGTCTTCGGTGCCCCATGAAATCGAAATTCGGAGCGCTCTTAAGCAGTTGCACTGGACACCCTGCCGCCGATCGGCAGACGCCGCAGCTGCGTGCGGCGGCCGTAGATGAGGTTGACGATCACCCTGGTCACGACGATGCCGGTGAACATCGACGTCACGATACCGAGGCACAGCGTGACCGCGAAGCCCTTGATCGGGCCCGTGCCGAACGCAAGGAGCACGATGCCGGCGATCAATGTCGTGATCTGACCGTCGGCGATACTCGAGAACGCCTTCTCGTAGCCCGCCTTGATGCTCGCCTGCGGCGAGTTGCCGTTCCGCAGCTCCTCGCGGATACGCTCGTAGATCAGCACGTTCGCGTCGACGGCCATGCCGAGTGTCAGCACGATGCCGGCGATGCCGGGCAGCGTCAGCGCGGCCTGCAGCAGCGACATCAGCGCGACGATCAGCATGAGGTTCGCGAGCAGCGCGATATTCGCGATCACGCCGAACATACGGTAGACGACCACCATGAACACGACGACCGCGAGGAAACCCGCGATCACCGCGTTCCTGCCGCGCTTGATATTGTCCTGCCCGAGGCTCGGGCCGATCGTCCGCTCCTCGATCTTGAAGATCGGCGTCGCGAGCGCGCCCGAGCGCAACAGGAGCGCGAGGTCCTGCGCTTCGAACGGCGTGAGCCCCGTGATCTCGAAATTGCTCGAGAAGACTCCGCGGATCGTCGCGATGTTGATCACGCGCTCGCGCCGGCTCGTCTCGATGACCTGTTCGCCGCCGCGCTCGACGATTCTCGGCGTCTCCTCGATCATCAGCACGGCCATCGGGCGGCCGAGATTCGACTGCGTCGTGTCGAGCATGCGCCGGCCGCCCTGCGCGTTTAGCCGCACGCTCACCGCGGGACGGCCTTGCGAGTACCCGGGCGTCGCATCCGTCAGCATGTCGCCCGAGGCGATCACGTCGCGGCGCAGCAGCGTGTAGCGGCGGCCGTCCTGTCCGGGCGCGCAGTACGGCGAGTCGTAGATCGACTCTGCGCACGGCAGAAGCTCGGAGCCGATCGGCGAACGGTTCCGCGATGCCGCGTCGTAGACGTCGTTCTCGAGATCGACGAGCCGGAACTCGAGCGTCGCCGTCGCGCCGAGCACGCGTTCCGCCTGCGCCGGATCCTGGATACCGGGAAGCTGCACGAGAATCCGGTCGAGGCCCTGACGCTGCACGACGGGCTCGGACACGCCGAGCTCGTTCACGCGGTTACGCAGCGTGATGGTGTTCTGCTGGATCGCGAAATCCTGCCGCTCGCGGATCATCGCCTCCGACGGCCGGATGCGGAAACCCGGCCGCCCGCCGACCTGCGCGCGCTCGACGATCAGGCGCTCCGTGAGCGTGACCTGCTGCGGCTCGTCGAGCTTGCGAATGATCTCTTCGGCGCGCGCGACATCGGCCTGGTCCTGCAGCGTCACGAGAAGCTGCCCGTTGTCGACACGAAGCTGCGCGCGAATGCGCGCGTCGCGAAACTGGGCCCTGAGGTCCGACTCGTAGTTCGCGAGAAGCTGATCGACGGCCGCGTTGACGTCGACCTGATAGAGAAAGTGTACGCCGCCACGCAAGTCGAGGCCGAGCGCCATCGGCTTCAAGCCGATCGCGGCGAGCCACGCGGGCGTGCGCGGCGCGAGCGTCAGCGCGACGACGTGGTCCGGCATCGCCTCGCGCAGCACGTCGTTCGCGCGAAGCTGCGCGTTGACGTTCGGGAAGCGGACCAGCGCGGCATTGTCCTCGATCTCGCTCGACAGATACTCGATGCCGGCTTCTCCGAGCGTCGACGCGATCCGCTCGAGCGCCTCGCTTTGGACCGGCGTCCCGTCCGGACGTGAGACGTGCAACGCGGGGTCGTCACCGAAGAAGTTGGGCAGGGCCAAGAGAACGCCCGCCACGCAGATGACGAGCACGAGCACGTTGACCCAAGTGGGATACCGGTTCATTTGAAGTCAGCGTCCCCCGATGGATGGGAAACCCTAGGCGTTTCGCGGCGCGGCTACACGCTCTTCAACGTGCCCTTCGGCAAGACTGCCGCGATCGTGTTCTTCTGCACTTTGATCGTGACGTTGTCCGCGAACTCAACCGTCACATATTGGTCGCCGACCTCCTTGATCTTACCGAGCAGCCCGCCGCCGGTGACGACCTCGTCGCCCGCGCCGAGCGACTCGATCATCTGGCGATGCTCCTTCTGCCGCTTCGCCTGCGGGCGGATCAGCAGGAAATACAGCACCGCGAACATCAGGATCAGCGGGATGAAGAAGCCGAAGGGATCGGCCTGCGGCGCGTCGGCCTGCGCCCAAGCGTCCTGAATGAAAAAGCTCGTCACGAGTTCCATGTTCGACCTTGACTTAGCCCGGCCGGGCCACGCCGGCCGCCGGAAAGGGCTGCATTATGACATAGCGGACGGTCAGGGGTTCGAGACCTCCGAAGCCTCCGCTGCGAGCGCCGCAAGCCGCCCTTCCTCGATCGCGGCTCGAATCCGTGCCATCCACGCCGCATAGAAGCGCAGATTATGTATGGTCGCGAGCCGCGCGCCGAGGATCTCGTTGCATTGCTGCAGATGGCGCAGATAGGCGCGCGAGTAGTGGCGGCACGCGTAGCAGTCGCAACGCGGATCGATCGGACCCGTATCCGCACGGAAGCGGCTGTTGCGGATATTGATCACGCCTTCGCTCGTGAACAGCTGGCCATTGCGCGCGTGGCGCGTCGGAATGACGCAGTCGAACATGTCGATGCCGCGGGCGACTGCGGCGACGAGATCGCGCGGCGTCCCGACGCCCATGAGGTAGCGCGGACGATCCTTCGGCAAATGCGGCTCGAGCGCCTCGAGGACCTCGAGCCGCTCGGACTCGGGTTCCCCGACCGCGAGCCCGCCGACGGCGTAGCCGTCGAAGCCGATCGCACGCAGCCCGTCGAGCGACGCGCGCCGCAAGTCCGAGTACACGCCTCCCTGCACGATGCCGAACAGCGCCGCATCGTCGCCCTCCGGCGCGGCGCCGGCCTCGTCCCTTCCCTTCAGCGCATCGAACGCCTTGCGGCTCCGCTTCGCCCAGCGGAGCGACAGCTCCATCGAGGCCTTCGCTTCCGCGCGGGTCGCGGGATACGGCGTGCACTCGTCGAAGATCATGACGACGTCTGCGTCAAGCGCGTGCTGCACCTCGATCGAGCGCTCCGGCGTCAGCATGACCTTCGCGCCGTCGACCGGCGACTGGAACTCGACGCCCGCCTCGGTCACCTTGCGGAGCTGCGCGAGGCTATAGACCTGAAAGCCGCCCGAATCCGTGAGGATCGGCCGCTCCCAGTGCATGAACTCGTGCAGGCCGCCGTGCGCGCGCACGACCTCGATGCCCGGCCGCAGCATTAGATGAAACGTGTTGCCGAGGATCATCTGCGCGCCGATCGCCTCGAGCTCCTCGGGCGTCATCGCCTTGACCGTGCCGTACGTGCCGACGGGCATGAACACGGGCGTCTCGACGACTCCGCGTCGAAACACCAAGCGGCCGCGCCGCGCGGCGCCGTCGGTCGAGAGCACTTCGAACTGCATGCTTACCTCTCTTGTCCGGGGTCCGTCCCGGTGTGCGGATGCGTCGGCACGGCCGGCGTGACGAACATCGCGTCGCCGTACGAGAAGAACCGGTAGCGCTCGGCGACCGCATGACGGTACGCGGCGAGCGTGTGCTCCCGGCCGGCGAACGCGCAAACGAGCATCAGCAGCGACGACTCGGGCAGATGAAAGTTCGTCACGAGGGCGTCGACGACGCGAAAACGATAGCCAGGATAAATGAAGAGATCCGTCTCGCCTTCGAAGGGCTCGAGCTTGCCGCGCCGCGCCGCCGACTCGAGCGCACGAACCACGGTCGTGCCGACGGCGACGATCCGGCCTCCGCGGGCGACGGTCTCGTCGACCTTCGCGCAGAGCTCGGCCGGAATCGAGACCCATTCCGGATGCAGCCGGTGCTCCTCGACGTGCTCGGTGCGTACCGGCGAGAACGTTCCGGCGCCGACGTGCAGCGTCAGGAACGTTCGCTCGACGCCGCGCGCGTCGAGCTCCGCGAACAACGCATCGTCGAAATGAAGCCCCGCCGTCGGCGCCGCGACCGCGCCCGGCGCACGGGCAAAGACGGTCTGATAACGGTCACGATCGGCCTCGTCCGGCGTGCGCTCGATATAGGGCGGCAGCGGCACTTCGCCGTGCTCGGCGAAGTACGGCATGGCGTCGCGGTCGAGCACGAGATCGAACAGCTCGCCGGCGCGGCCTTCGACGATCGCACGGGCGCCGCCCGGCAAATCGATCTCCGCGCCCGGCTTCGGGCTCCGGCTCGCGCGGAGCTGAACGCGGATGCGCCGCGCATCGAGGAGCCGCTCGAGCAGAATCTCGACGCGGCCGCCGGTCCTCTTTGTGCCATAGAGGCGTGCCGGCACGACTTTCGTATCGTTCAGCACGAGCAGATCGCCCGGCCGAAGCAGATCGACGAGATCGCGGAAACGTCGATCCTCCATGCGCCCCGTCGCACCATCGAGCACGAGCAGGCGACTCGCGGCGCGGTCGGGCAACGGCGTCTGCGCGATCAGCTCGGGCGGCAGGTCGTAATGGAAGTCGCGGCGGTGCATGGCCGGCGCATTCTACCCGCCTCCGCACCGATCGGGCGGCAGAACGACGGCAGCCTAGTCGTCAGGCCTCGTCCGACGCCGGGCTCCCTTGAGTTGGATGATTAAGGTGCGGCCGGCGGCCGGCGACCCAGGAGGAGATGCGTGAAATAGGGCGCCGCACATATTAGACTTGCTGCCTCCGATCATGCCGGGATGGCGGAACTGGTAGACGCGCCGGACTCAAAATCCGGTGGGGTAAAACCCGTGTCGGTTCGACTCCGACTCCCGGCACCACGCCTGTCTACGCGTCATCGGTGCGAGCCGATCTCCTATAGGTGCACGCAGCGCGGACTCGCCGTTCACACCGGCGCAAGCTGCGCGTGAATCGCCAATTTCCGGCACGGAGCATTCATAGAGTCGCATCGATGAATGCGGACGACCTGACTTGCCGCCGCCGACGCAAAGCCAGGTCGACGCCACCTCGTCTGTGAACCCTCCCGCCCTTAGCCCGGAGCCTGGCAGTGCGCACACGGAGCCCGACTCTCTACCACCCCTGCCCCACGCCCCCTTGTTTGCAATGGCTACGCACCTTGCATGTATTTGCATTCGGGATTATCTTGTATCTCGTTACGCTGCAAACTATCAAAAATAACCGCGGCGCCTAATTGGGGGAGCAAGCACCAGGAGCCGCAGCATTTCGCTGCAACCGCGCGGGCTGAAATTGCTGTGGGCGGGATCCCTATGCGTCAAGGAAAGGCGAAAGGATGACGCGAATCTCATGGCTGAAGGCGCGCGCGAGAAGAGTCGGCCGCAACTAGCTTTGCCCGGACGCGCGGTAATGCGGCATGTGTCCGCCACGCGACGACCGGAAGTCAGAAACCTACTGCTGATCTACCGGCACGCGCGCACGCGGATGAAGCTTGACGGGCTGCCGCTTCCGCCGCACGCGCAAGTTCAGCATCTCGACGCTGAGCGAGAAGAACATCGCGAAGTAGATGTAGCCCTTCGGGATGTGCAGCTCGACGCCCTCGGCGATCAGCACGACGCCGATCAGCACCAGGAAGCTCAGCGCGAGCATTTTCACCGTCGGATGCGTGTCGACGAAGTTTCCGATTGGCCCCGCGGCGAACATCATCACGCCAACCGCGATCACGATCGCGAGGACCATCACCGGGAGGTGATCCGCCATTCCGACGGCCGTGATCACGGAGTCGAGGGAGAAGACGATGTCGATGACCGCGATCTGCGCGAGCACGCCGAAGAAGCTTGCGACGGCCGCCGCATGCGCGCCCTCTTCCGCGCCTTCCAGGCTGTGATGGATTTCGAGCGTCGCCTTACCGAGCAGGAACAGGCCGCCGCCGATCAGGATCAGGTCCCGCCCCGAGAAACCGATGTCGAATAGAGTAAACAGCTCGGCCTCGAGCCGCATGATCCACGTGATCACGAGCAGCAGCAGGATGCGCGTGCCCATCGCGAGGGCGAGCCCGAGGACTCGTGCACGCTGGCGCTGGTTCTCTGGTAAGCGTCCGACGAGGACGGAGATAAAGACGATGTTGTCGATGCCGAGGACGATCTCGAGCAGCGTCAGCGTCGCCAGCGCGACCCACGCTTCCGGCGAGGCGATCCACTCCATCGATCGACGCTAACGCTCAGAGCGGCCCGAAGCGCCCGAACCGTGTCACTCGCTCGCTGCGGAGATTTCCTCGAGCACCGCGACGAGCTGTTCCGGCGGCAGATAGCCGCCGATCAGCTCGCCGTTCGAGGCAAAGATCGCCGGCGTGCCGCGCACGCCGACACGGTTGCCGAGATCGTAGTGGTCGGCGACCGGCGTATTCGCGCACGTATTGTTCGGCACCGTGCCGCCGAGCTTCGCGCGCGTGAGCGCGCCATTGCGGTCGCTCGCGCACCAGACTTTCACGGCCTTCTCCCACGATTCGGTGTCCGGGCCGGTGCGCGGATAGAAGAGATAGCGCACTTCCACTCCGAGCGCGTTGACCCGCTCGATGTCACGGTGGAATTGCCGACAGTAGCCGCAGTCGATGTCCGTGAAGATCGTGACGCTATGCTTGATCTGCCCGTCCTTCGGCGCGAAGACGATCATCTCGTCCCGGTCGACATCCGCGAGCATCTGGACACGGGCGCTCGCGCGGGCGCTTTCGGTGACGTTCTCGCGGCTGTCGAGATCGTACAGGTCGCCCTGGATCAGGTAGCGGCCGTCCTTCGAGACATAGGCAATCGTCGTATCCAGGGTGATCTGATAAAAACCCTCGATCGGCGATTCGCCGATATCGTCCGCGCTAACGCCGTTCAGCTTCGCGGCGATCTCTTCCTTCGACACCTCGTCGGCGGAGGCCAAGGCCGCGGTCAGCGCCAGCGGCAGTACGATCCAGGTGATTCTCACGGCTTCTCCCGATCCCGTCGCGCGATGCGCCGAGCCGCTTGATTTTACCAGCACCCGGCCGACTGCCGAAGCGGGAATTAGCCGCGCGGGTGGTGGCGGCTGTGGAGCTCTTTCATGCGCTCGCGGGCCACGTGCGTATAGATCTGCGTCGTCGAGACGTCGCTGTGGCCGAGCAGGAGCTGCACGACGCGGAGGTCGGCGCCGTTGTTCAGCAGATGGGTCGCGAACGCGTGCCGCACCGTATGCGGCGACAGCTTCTTGTTGATGCCCGCCTTCTTCGCGTAGCGCTTGATGATGTGCCAGAACGCCTGGCGGGTCATCCGGTCGCCTCGGCGCGTCGGGAATAGGTAGTCGGTCTGCCGCTCGAGCAGGATCTCGCTGCGCGGCCCCGCGAGGTACTCGCGAAGCCACTCCTGCGCCTCGTCACCGAGCGGAATCAGCCGCTCCCGGTCGCCCTTGCCGACGATCCGGATCACGCCCTGATTGAGGTTCAGTTGGCTCATCCGCAGGTTGATGAGCTCGGAGACACGCACGCCGGTCGCGTACAGCACCTCGAGCATCGCCCGATCGCGGTGGCCGAGCGGCTCCGAGACGTCCGGCGCCGCGAGCAGCGCCTCGACCTCTTCCTCGGTCAGCGACTGCGGCAACGCGCGGCCGATCTTCGGCATCGCGATCTGAGCCGTGGGGTCCTCGCTGATCAGCCCCTCGCGGAGGAGGTATCGGTAGAAGCGCCTGAAGCTCGAAAGCTGGCGCGCGGTCGAGCGAGGCTTCGCGCCGTTCTGCACGCGCCACGAGATGTATTCCATCACGTCGGCACGGGTTGCCCGCAGAAGGTCGATGCCGCGCTCCTCGAGCCGCTGCGCGAGCGCAAGCAGGTCGGCGCGGTACGCTCCCAGCGTGTTCTCCGACAGCCCGCGCTCCATCCAGATCGCATCGAGGAACCGATCGATCAGCAGTTTCGGATCCCTGGTGGGCAGTGTGCGCGCCTCCGCCGAAGTTGTTAGCAAACCGTTATGCGCCATCTGTCGACTAGGTCGAAGCTGCTTCGCCCCACGCTTCCGCCATACTCCGCGTTGAGCGATTCGGCGATCGACGTTTCCTCTCAAGCACTTGGGAATCCGCGATAAACCGATATAATTCAAGCTGTTGAGACGAAACGCGCGGCGCGATGCTCCATCCGGTGAAGCGAGTATGGGGAGGCTACGGGCCCGTGTGCGTGACGTTCGTCACACTTCCCCAGCCGGCATTAACATAAAGAGAAACGTGTCACAGAATGGCTATTTCGTTGCGTTTCGCCGCGTTCTCCGAACGCTTCCGGTCTTAACATAACCGTGCAAACGACCGCAAAGACGACCGCGATGTCGCGCGTCGCGTACGGCCTCTACGCGTGGCTTTCCGTGGTCCTCTGCGCGAGCGTGCTGGCACTCGTTCTCGCGGTGCTGCCCGGCGTCGAGCGACGCCGCCGGGCGGCGCGCTGCGCCGCGCGGGTGTTCTTCCGGTCGATCGGCAGCCCGGTCTCGGTGTCCGGCTCGCCTCTGCCGAACGAGGCGTGCGTCGTCGTCGCGAACCATTCGAGCTATCT
>PKRJ01000069.1 GCA_017577365.1 Gammaproteobacteria bacterium
GTCGTGCGGCATCCTGACCCACGAGTGCATCCGCTCCTCGTAAACGGAGACGGTCGGCGCGGGAAACTTCGGGTCCGCGAACGCGCCGACGGGAACGGCAATGAAGTCGTCCTGACCGTCCACGGTGTAGTAGACGGTCGCCCCGCAATCGGGGCAGAAATTGAACGTGGCGCGGCCGCCCTCATCGCCGACGCGAAAGAAGACCGTGGATCTGCCGTTCACGGACGCGGCCGCCCTCGGAAAGCGTGCCTGAGCTCCGAAGACGCTCCCCGTTCTGCGCTGACACGCGAGGCAGTGGCAGACGGACACCCGAACCGGCTCGGCAGAGACCGTGACTTTCAGCTGTCCGCAGGAACAGGATGCGACGCGTTCCGGCATCTCATTCTCCAGGAAGGATGCGGTCGATCGACCGCGCAACTCATCACCGACGGCCACCATACACCCGCTCCGACACGGCGTCAGGGGCGAGCTGTACCGAGCGGCGAGGGTAGAATCCCGGGATGATCGAAGCGACATCACTGAGAGAGCGGCTGCGAAGCGTTGGATTCGAGGAAGGCGAGCCCGAATCGCTGATGGTCTACGAGACGCGAAAGTTCACCCCTCGTCCCGTCGCGGCTGAAGACGTGCAGATCGTCCGCATCGACAGCGAAGCGAGCCTCGGCGAGCTCGTGCGGTTACAGGAAACGGTGTGGAGTCGCTCGTTCGAGTGGCTTCTGGACGCGCTCCGGCGGATGTGGAGCTGCACGTCGTTCTACGCTGCTTACTATCAAGACCAGCTCGTCGGCTCTGGCTGGATCAGGTGGTCGCCCTCGATCGACTGAGGCTGGACGCGGCCAGTGAGACCGTGGACGATGCCGCCAGCCGAGCACGGAGGGCGAGCGCGGCAGCTTACGGAGTGGCCTGCTCGACCATGTATTCGACCGCCCCGATGATCTCCTCATCGGACAAGTCGAGGCGTCCGCCCTTCCTCGGCATGATGCCGGTGCTGCCCGAGTAGCCGCGCAGCGCGTGATCGATCAGCGTTTCCATCCCCTGGGCGATGCGCGGGGCCCAAGCATCACGGTCGCCGATTGCCGGCGCGCCGCCGATGCCGGGCGGGTGGTGGCAGGCGATGCAGACGTTGTTGTAGACCTGCTGCCCGTCGAGAGTCGCGGTTGCCGCTTCGGGCTTCGAGAGTCGCGAGGCTGACGCGGCCGTGTCGTCCGACTCCGCGAGCGCGGCTTGCCCTACGGCCACGCCGGCGATCGCTACGACGACGAGCACGAAGCTGACGACAAATCGGCGGCTTGGGTTGCGCACGGCCCTGTTTGTGATGCTCCGACGGTGCGATTGTAGCGTATCGGAGCCGGGCGAACCGTCGCCGGCCGGCGTCGGTTCAGGGCTTCCCGCAATGACAAGAAATCTTAACGTCCCATCTTCACATTCTTCCTGATATAAGCTCAAATCCGCGCGGCGCCGTCGTGCCTGGGCACGGGTTCGCCGGAGCGCGCGCAGCGGGGAGGTCCAGTCCATGCGAAGAAGCAATCGTTCGTTCCTCTATTCATTGCTCGTTCCGGTCTGTTTCGCGGCAAGCGCGCTCGCCCAAGCGCAGCAGCACGCTAACGCGCACGAGCACGCTGAGGCGCAGACGCAAGGTCCTTCGGCGGTCAAAGGAGGACTGTGGTCCGACCCATCCGTGTGGTCGGGTGGAGCCGTTCCTAGGGAGGGGGACATCGTCACCATCGGCCAGGGCATGGACGTCGTGCTCGACGTCAGTCCGCCGGCGCTGAACGGCCTGAACATCGACGGCAAGCTGAGCTTTGCGAGCGACCGCGATCTCGAGCTCACCACCGAGTGGATCCTGCTGCGCGGCGAGCTCGAGATCGGCACCGAGGAGAATCCTCACACGCGCAATGCGACGATCACCCTGACGGACAACGTCCGTGATGAAAACATCATGGGCATGGGTGACCGCGGGATCATGATCATCGGCGGGAAACTGAACCTGCACGGTGATCGGAAGAATTCCTGGACCAAGCTGGCCAAGACCGCGGAGAAGGGCGCCACGAGGATCGAAGTCCTCGACGCGAGCGAGTGGCGCGTCGGCGACGAGATCGTTCTCGCGTCGACGGACTTCAACCCGAGGCAAGCGGAGAAGCGGCGCATCGTCCGGATCCGCGGCAACGTCATCACGCTCGACCGGCCGCTGGAGTGGATGCACTTCGGCGAGATCACGTACGGCGTCGACGAGCGCGGCGAGGTCGGCTTGCTGACGCGGAATATCCGCATTCAGGCGTCGGCCGACGCCGAGGAGTCATGGTTCGGCGGTCATATCATGGCGATGGCCGGGAGCACGATGACGGTTTCCGGCATCGAGCTCTATCGCATGGGTCAGCACCTGACGCTTGCGCGCTATCCCATCCACTGGCATCTGGTGGACGACGCGACGGGGCAGTACATCAAGAACTCGGCGATCCACGACACGTGGAACCGTTGCGTGACGATTCACGGCACGCACAACCTGCTCGTCGAGAACAACGTCGCCTACAACAACGTCGGACACTGCTTCTTCCTGGAGGACGGCATCGAGACGGGTAACCAGCTCATCCGGAACCTCGGTATCCAGACGAAGTGCCACCCCACGCTTCCCTGCGATCCGACCAACCTCGTGCTGGCTTATCAGTCCACGAGGGGTCAGTCGTCCCCGCACGTCCTGATCCCCTCGGACAACACCGTCTCCACGTTCTGGATCACGCATCCCGACAATGTCTATCGCGACAACGTCGCGGCGGGCTCCGACCAGATCGGGTTCTGGTACGCCATTCCGACACATCCGATGGGCGCGTTCGAAGGCACGGAGATCAGCGCGAATACCTGGCCCGGACGATCCAGGCTGCGCGAGTTCAAGGGCAACGTCGCTCACTCGAACTTCGACGGCCTGATGCTCGACCGCGGTCCGCGGCCCGACGGCACGTTCGGCATCGCCGGCCCCAACCTGATCAGCCGCGCCGATCCGTCCGATCCGGACAGCGAGATCATCGTCGCGCACTTCGAGGATTTCACCGGATACAAGAACCGCAACGGCGCCGTGTGGGGCCGCGGCGAGATGCACCTGTACACGGGTCTCAAGCTCGCCGATAACGCGATCGGCTTCACGCACGCGTCGGGCGCGCCCGGCGCCGCGCCGTATACCTCACGCGTCGTCGACTCGCTGTTCGTCGGCGAGACCGACAACATCGGGAATCCCACGAGGCCCGAGGAGATCGCGTACGGCCGGAGCCTCCCGCACGATGCGCCGGATTTCCCGATCCGCGGCTACGAGTTCTACGACTTCCTCCACGAGGTGGAGAACGTCACGTTCGTGAACTTCGTGCCGAACGACCTTCGTGACGCGGGCGCGCTCTCGTACCTGCTGTTCACGAGCTTCGGCATGAGCACCAACAACTGGGTGAAAGGCGCGAAGTTCGTCAACGCGAAGCCGGTCAGCTTCCCGCCGATGCAGCGCCGCTGGGCGTCCGATTTCGGGCGCAGCGCGGCGTACAAGAGCGCGGCGTTCCACGACGTGGACGGCTCGGTCACGGGCATTCCCGGCGCCTACATCGTCCACGACAACGGCATCGCTGCCGACGAGGAAAACTGCGTGATGAAGCCGTCGTGGAACGCGGCCATCTGCACGGGGGACATGGGTCGCTTGGCGATCGCCGGCAATTTCAGCGGCTTCGAGACCGGCCCCATCACGAATCCGATCATCCTCCAGCGCCACGGCAAACGCTTCGAATATGTCGGCGGAATCACGATCGGCAGCGGCGCGGAGCTCCGGGTCGAGACGGCGAGGGAGACGCTGACGTTCTCCTTGCAGGAGATGGACAAGGGCTCGTTCGTGATCTTCGAGCTGCCCGAGTTCAAGACCGCCGACAAGGGCGTGAAGCAGGCGAGCTTGGACGCGCTCCGCGCGGCGAACGTCACGTCGTACTACCACGACGACAAGGGGCTGTGGGTCAAGCTCGTGGTCGAAGAGGACGGTCCGAGTCCTCTCGACGGTCCCGGCGGTCCGGGCCAGGGCGGGCCCGGCGGAAGGACCACGATCACCGTCAGCCGATAAGCTCAGCTCCGCTGATTAAGCGAAGGCCTTCGGCGCAAGCCGAGGGCCTTCCTATTTATGGGCTCGCGAAGGTCCGAGAATCAGTTGTTGGACCCGCTTCCATACGGCCGCGTGATGATCTCGAGATAGTGGCCGCTCGGATCGTTCCAATAGACGCCGCGTCCGCCGTCGTTATGGTTGATCTCGAAACGTTTCTCATGCACCGGGTCGGCCCAGTAGTCGAGCCCCCGCTCGCGAATGCGTGCGAAGATCTGGTCGAACTCGGCCTCGCTGACCAGGAACGCATAATGGCAAATCGGCACGTCGGGCCAGTCCTGGTAGTCGAGTGTCACGCCGTTCGACAAAGAGACGGTCCAGAACGGGCCAAAGCGCGTGGGCGGGTCGAGGCCCAGGATCTCCGCCAGGAACTCGGCCGAGGCCAGCGCGTCGCGCGCGGGCACGATCGTATGGTTCAGCTCGATCGCCATGTTCTCCCCCGTCGGCGGATGTTTCTCGCCACTTTCCGCTTCTCGCGGATACGAGGAAAGTCCCCACGGTTA
Source organism: Gammaproteobacteria bacterium (assembly GCA_017577365.1). Classification (GTDB taxonomy): domain Bacteria; phylum Pseudomonadota; class Gammaproteobacteria; order Steroidobacterales; family Rariloculaceae; genus ZC4RG20. The sequence continues at coordinate 4,621 of PKRJ01000069.1, forward strand.
CGGACGGCGCGCAACCGTTTTGTAGTGTCGAGCTCGTCAATCGATGCCGATGTCCCCAGGTTACTGGCGAACGAAACGTTCGTCGTCGAAGTCCTAACGGTTCCACGAGCTCCGCGACGAGGCGCGCCTCGACCCTAGTACGGGACCACGCAAGTTGCCGCAGGTATTTCTTGTAGAAGGCCGGATGTCGGTATCCCGAGATGTAGCCGATAATGGCTTTGCAGCGGAAGCGTGTGAGCGAGTGCGGCGCCGTTCAGGCGCCGCACTCGCGTTCGGAGAGAGCCGATGGAGCGGAGGGTCGGGCGCGGCGGCGCCGCGCCCTTCAGAACCGAAAGCTCACGCCCGCCTGCACGTTACGGCCACGCGCGTAGATGATCTCCGCGTAGCCGAGCGTTGCCAGCGACGCGTTGCCCTGCACCGGGTAGAGCTCGTCGGTCAGGTTCTCGACGAGGAGCGTCGCTCTCCAGCGATTGCCGCTGTCGAGCACGATCGAGAGGTTCGTCACCGTCACGGAGTCCTGCTGCGCGGTGATCTCCGTGTTACCGGCGTCGAAGTACTGCTCGTCGGTGTAGGACACATCGAGGCGCGGCGTCAGGCTCCAACCGTTGCTCAGCGGGAACCGGTAGCCGATGCCGACATTGCCCTGCAGCTTGGGAGTGAACGGAAGCGTGTTGTCGGGCGTGATCGTGGCCGTCGCGCCGGGAACCTCGGTGATGTCCTTGATCTCGTCGTCGAGATAGCTCAGTCCGCCTTCGAGGATCAGCCGATCGTTCGGCACGAACTGGAACTCGAGCTCGGCGCCGTCGATCGTCGCCCGGCCGGCATTGAAGAGCAGCGGCACGACACCCTGCCTGTAGATGAGCTGAATGTCGTCGTAGTCCGACGAGAAGATCGCGCCGTTCAGCCTGAAGGTGTCGGTGATATCCGCCTTGAAGCCGAGCTCGATCGAGTCGACCGTCTCCTCCGCGAACGGCAGCGGCACGAAATTCTCGGGGGGCGCGTTGAAGCGCTGATTGAATCCGCCGGACTTGAAGCTGCTCGAATAGCTGCCGTAGACCATCCAGCCGTTGTCGAACGTGTACTGGATGCTCGCGGAGCCGGTGACTTTGTCGAAGGTCTCGTTGAAGCGATCCGGATAGATGAAGAGCGGCCCTCCGTCCGGAATCGCGAGCGTCGGCAGCGGGCTCGGATCGGGCGCCGTCGCGGGAAAGATGTTCCAGATGTAGCCCTGCATGGACTTGTCGTCTTCCGTATAGCGAACGCCCGCGGTCAGACTCAACGCGTCGGTGACGTCGTAGGTCCACTCCGTGAAAACCGCGATGGACTCGGTCGTCAGGTTCACGAACTGCAAGTCGCGCGAACCCGGTCCGCCGGAGATGATCGACCCGATCACCGGCGGCGAGGGCGGGAAGGCGAGAGGCACGGTGACGTGGTCGTCCGTGTCTTCGTCGAAGTAGTAGACGCCGACGACGCCGTTGACGCGCTCGCCGCCATAGTTCAAGCGAACTTCCTGGCTGATTTGCGTGGACTCGCTCGCGTAGTCCGTCGTGATCAGCGTCAGAGGAGTGTTGTCCGCATCGCGGATGCCGGTCCATTCCGAGTTGCGGTAGGCCGAGATCGAATGCAGCGTCACACGGTCGTTGAGATTCCAGTTCAACGTGACGGACGTGCCCCTCACGTCGAACGTGCTCTCGACCGGCGCGTTGCCGCCGTTCGTATAGGGCCCCAAGTCCCAAGCGTTGTTCGCGCATCTCGGATCGGGCGCGTCCGTCTCCGGGACGGACGGAGGTCCGAAGCGCGGATCGCCGGGCTCGAGCGGAGCGAACGGAATCGTCGCGCCCGGGCAGCCCGCACCTACGCTGGCGATGGCCGCCACGGGTGCGCTCGTGTTGATGCCCTTGAAGACGAACGGCGAGCCGTTCTCGTCCTCTTTCGAGTAGTCGGCTCGCACGATCATCTCCAGCGAATCGGAGACGTCCCAGCGTAGCGATGCGTTGAACGAAACGACGTCGTCGTCACCGAGATCGAGGCCGTCGAACACGCGAGTCACGTAACCGTCGCGCTTGCGCGCCCCGCCGGCGACTCTGAACGACGCCCGCTCGTTGAACGGCACCGTGACCGCACCGAAGACTTCACGCAGGTTGTCCTCGCCGACGCGCGCGCGGAACGTCGCTTCGGGCTCGTCGCCGGGCAGGACGGTATTGATCAGCACAGCGCCGCCGATGGTGTTGCGGCCGAAAAGCGTGCCCTGCGGGCCGCGCAGCACCTGGATGTTGTCGACGTCGAAGAAGTCCATCGCGCCGCCGACGGCGCGGCCCATATAGACGTCGTCGATATAGATGCCGACGCCCGGATCGACGGCCGGCGTCGGATCGAGCTGACCGACTCCGCGAATGAAGACCACCGCGGCCGAGTTGTTGCCGGAGAGCTGACCGTAGCTCGTGAATTGCAGGCTCGGCGTCACGCGGTCGAGATCGGTCGTTGCCTGGATCTGTCGGCGCTCGAGGGCCTCCGCCGTCAACGCGGTGACGGCAACGGGCACCGTCTGCAAGTCCTCCGCACGCCGGCGCGCCGTGACGACGACCTCCTCGAGCGCGGGCCGCGCCTGCGGCGCCGCTTGCGCCAAAGCTTCGGACTGTGCACCGAACAACAGTGCGAGCGACGCGAACAAACCGCGCCGTTGTACAGACGTTTCCACTTCGCGTTCCCCCGTTTGCAATGAAGCGTCCTGGGACAGCGCAACCGTGAGAACGCCGCGATCGTTCCTTTGTGCCACGAGGCCGGTGCCCGCGAGCAGCAAGTCGATCGCGGCGTCCGCGGTGTACGTCCCGTTGACTGCCTGACTCGTCTTGCCCTGCACGTCGTCGTAGAAGTAGAGAACGGGCTCGTTGGCCTGCTGACCGAGCAGGATCAACGCCTTGTCTGCAGGCTGCGCGGGGATGTCGAACTCGATCTCCCCGCCGGCCAGGGCTGGCCCCATGCAAAACAGGCACACGCTGACGATCAGCGCTGCCAGACAGCGCCGCGAAGCCGGTCTCCACCTCCCGCGGAATGCAGGTTCCGCGCCTCTATAGACAGATGACCGACGAAAATCCTCTACGGGTGAGGACGCCAAGAAAATCTCGGTACCCTCAAGCATCGGCTCAGTCGCGCAGCGAAAGGTTGATTTCGCTGTCACTGATTCGTTCGACGCGAATACCGAAATCACTCTCCAGCGTAGCGAGCAGATCTTCGATCTCGCCCGCCTTGAAATAGCCCCCGATGCGTCGCGTACGCAACGCCTCGTCCGTGATGCTGATCTTGATCGGCGTATAGCGGCCGACCTCGCGGATGACCTCCTCGAGCGATTCGCCGTTGAACATCAACATGCCGTCTCGCCAGCCGAGCTTGCGGACGAGCTGTCCGGTCTCGATCGGCTCGATGCGGCGGCTGCCGTCCAATTCGATCGAGGCGACTTCGCCGGCGGTCAACAAGGCCAAGGCGACCCGCCCCTCGTCGTGATCGCTGGGCGGGCGCTGGAGTTGCACGTGGCCCTCTTTGACGGCCACCTCGAGGCCCGCATCGTCCACGCGGACGAGGAACTCCGTGCCGGTGACGACGACGTTGCCGAAATCCGTCTCGACGACGAAGGGTCGCGTGTCGTTCGCGGCGACGTCGAAGTAGGCTTCGCCCCGATCGAGCCTGACGCGGCGCAGCGTCGAGCCGAACTCGATCGCCACACGACTGTTCGTGTTCAGCGAGATCCTCGATCCCTCGCCGGGCTCGATGACCTGCGTTTCGCCGATGCGGGTCTCGAAGGACGCGTAGTATTCCGGCGCTTCGACGCTGCCAGGGACGACTGCGAGCAGCAATGCGATGGCGAGAGCCATGCCGGCTACGCCTGCGGCAATCGCGAAGGAAATCGTCCGTCTGCGTGTCGTGCGGGCCGGCCGCGCGACGATATTTCGCAGCGCGGCGAGCGCATCCAGGCTCTCCCAGATCTCCGCGGCTCGCTCGAGCTTGCGCATGTGCGACGGATGCGCACCGACCCACTCGCGTAATGCGATCAGCTCGTCCGTCGACAGACCGCCGCGGTCGAGCCGCGCGACCCAGAACGCCGCGACGTCGGTCGCATCCGGCTTGTTCTGTTCTTCAATCATCTTGCCGTAGCCGCATCAAAGTGGAGAGTCCCTTCGCGACATGTTTCTCGACCGTGCTCTCCGAGATGCCGAGGTACTCCGCCGTCTCCTTCTGGCTCAGACCGTGTACCTTCCTCAGGATGTAGACCTGCCTGACCCGAGGCGAGAGCTGCTCGAGCGCCTTCAGCGCCCGCGATAGCTCCTCCGCGACCGCGGCCTCGAACTCCGCAGATCGCTCCGTGAACGTGGCCGATAACTCGTCGAAGTCGCCGACCATGCTGGTCTTGCTGTTATGGTGGCGCGCCCGCTCGTTGAGCGCGAGGTTCTTCGCGGTCTTGTACAGGAACGCGACGGGTGCGCGGATCTTCGAGGAGGCGTTGGCCTCGTAGACGCGGAGATAGGCCTCTTGCATGACGTCCTGCACGTCTTCCGGCCGGTCGAGGAAACGCAGCAGAAAGCGGCTCAGCGACGCTTCGACGTCTCCGAAGAGGCTTGCCACGTTTTTCGGCTTGTCGGCCATCGACACCCTCGCGCATCACTATGACAGATGACGAGGAAATATCCGCCATCGGGATGGTCGGCCCGGCGACGGATTATTGCGTCGACGGACAACTCCATATGGACGCCGGTGCAGAAACAGAAAAGCCCCCGGCACATGCCGGGGGCTCGTGCAGGGACTGCAGGGTCAACCTACTTGCTGACGTCGATGACGGTCCTCGGCGCTAGCGGCCCGAACCCGCTCGGGCCGGCGCTTTCCTCGACCACCAGCTTGACCCACAGCGTGTCGCCATCCTTGTAGTACGAGGTCTCACGGGCGTCGCGCAACGCGGCGAGGCTCTTTTGCTCCTTGCCGGCGGAAGCCTTCTTGAATCCAGGCAGCTCGAAAATCACCCACGAGCCCTTGTCCATCTCCGTCAGCGTGAGGGCCACGGACTCCCTCTCGGTGTCCACCCGGAGCTCGGCTCCGCTGCGAATCGTGGTTTGGCCGACGTACTGGAACTCCGTGCCGTTACGGCTCAGGGTGATCGGCGGCAGCTGTGCTCCGCCGCCGAATCCGCCGAAACCGCCGCCCTGACCGCCCGGTGCCGGAGCGCCGCTGGGAGCGGGCCCTGCCGGAGCCGGCGCCGCGCCAGGAGCCGGCGCCGCGGGACGACCGGCCGCCCCGCCGGTGACGCCGGCCGCGGAAAGGGGCCCGAGTCCGCCGCCGACGGGGCCGATGCTCAGGCGGCCGAAGTCGCCCTTACAGACGGCGGCGCCCCAGGACGGCTTGCGTTCGCAGGCCTCGTCGTCGGTCGCAATCCCGTTGTCGATGACGATGTAGGCGCCGGGAACTCCGCTGACCGAGCCGTCCAGGTCATGGATCGCCGCGCTCAGGTAGGCCGAGTTGTTGAAGGTATCGTTCGCCCACCTACGCTCGATCCGAGGGAAGTGCACGGGCTTCGAGTTGACGAACTTCGCGCCCTTCACGGAGTTCTCGACGCTCATACCGAAGCTCGTATAGAGCAGGTACGAGATCGCTCCCGCCTCGCGGGTGTCGTTGTCCGCGTAGTTCACGAAGGTCGTGTTCTCGATCGAGTGGACGTAGTCGTAGTACTCGTAGCCCCGGATCGGGAAATCCGGGACGTGCGGCTTCGGCAGGCTGCGCCCGTACGCGATCTCCGCAGACGTCGTCGGGTTGCCGATGTTGTCCGTCTCGCCGACGAACAACGAATCGATCACCTTCGACGTGAACGGATCGCGACCGATCGAGCCCGACGCGAAGGTGTAGCCGATCGCGTTGTCGGCGAGCTTCAGGTTCTTGAACACCTTCATCTCGCCGCGAGCCCAGATGCCGCCGTTGCGGTTCTTGTAGGCGGTGAAATCCTCGATGACCGACTCTATCGAGCGGCTCGTCGGGTCGGCCGGGTTCTCGCGCGCGATGTGCGAGCTGCCGGTCACGCCGAAGGTGCCGTCCGGGTTGATGTTTCGGTCGAACATCAAACCGTCGAAGTTCGAGTGAGCCACGTTGCCCCTGAACTCCCCTTGAGGCATCCGGCGCGGCCACGTTTTCGCGCTCTCCTCGGTGCCCTCGAACGCGCCGATCGGATGCTCGGGCAACGAGAACCAGAAGCCGATCGCTTCGGAGCCCGCGGCGACGTTGTCCACGAAATGATTGAGAGGATTCGTGATCCAGTAGGTCGTGACCGTGTTGTCCGACGGAATCAGCACGTCCGAGGACTGCTGGCCGGTTCCGTCGCCCCTTTCTCCCGGCACCCCGAGGTTCGTCGGGTTACACGGCTTCGTCGGATGGCACTTCGTCAGGATTCCGAGGTTCCGGACGAACCAATTGCCCGTCTCGATGCCGTCCTCGAGGAAGAAGCAGTGGCCTACGTTGTTGTAGGTCACGTTGTTCTCGACGCGCAGGTTGTGCGTGCCATGCACGGTCACGCAGCGGCTGTACGTGTCGTGAATCGCCGAGTTCTTGATGTACTGACCCTGCGCGTCGCCGACCAGATGCCAGTGGATCGGGTAGCGCGCGAGCGTCAGGTGCTGACCCATGCGATAGAGCTCGACGCCGGAGACGTACATCTTGCTGCCCGGCATCGCCATGATGTGCCCGCCTTTGTACGTTTGATCCGCATCCTCGGACGCCCGGATGCGGATGTTGCGGGTCAGCAGGCCCACCTCGCCGCGCTCGTCGACGCCGTACGTGATCTCACCGAAATGCATGTACTCGAGCGGCCGATCGAGCGTGATCACGTTTCCGTCGATCGCGGCGATCGTGCGCCGCTCGGCCTGCTTGTGATCGAAGTCGGTGGACGCGAGAACGATCTCGTCGCCGACGCGCCAGCCGGTCGCGTCGAGAACCTCGATCCGGGTGCTGCCCTTCTCGGCGGTCTTCGCGAGCTTGGTCCACGTGTGGACTCGATCGCCGTGCAGGTGCAGCGTCCCGCCCATGAGCATGATTCCGCGGTCGCCCATCGTGTTGATGTCCTCGCCGGGCACGTTGTCGACGAGGGTGATGGTGGCGTTGCGCGTATGCGGCTCGGCCTCGCTGCCGATATGCAGCTCGCCGTGCAGCATGATCCATTCGGTGATCAGCTCGATGTCTTTGTCGTTCGCAAAGCGAAGCTTGCCGTCGATGGTCAAGCTGCGCAGCGGCGGCGGGCTGACGTCGAGCACGACGTCCATGTTTCTGTCGATGACGACGGCGTCGCCTTCCCCGGGCACGCGGTTGTTCGGCCACGTGGCCGGATCGGACCAGAGTGATCCCTGCGCTACGGCGGCGTGGCCGCCGAGCAGGAAACAGGCCGTCGCGTATAGCGTAAGCAGCGGCGTGCGAGAGCTTCTTGGCATGGCATTTATCCCCGCAATCGACTCGAAGGGCTCCCCAACGCGAAGCGTAAGCGATGTTGCGCGTGAGATAAATTCCGAGGCAACAAATCTTGATACTCGGATGGAGCGGTTTTGAGTAAGTATAGGTAGGAACTCGCATTTCCGACGGCTCCTGCCCTCGGGGCCAGGGGCATTATCAATGGGGACGATTCGTTAACATCGATCGTCCCTATAGCAAGGGGCTGCCGAAAGGCCGAAGGGACCGACGACATGAAGTGGATGGTGTGCGCCGCGCTCGCAGCGCTGGCTTTCTCGACCCGAGCCGAAGAGGCCGCGACCTGCGCCGTCACGGTCGAGGTCGGCGACTCGCTCTATTTCAGCCGGAAGGAAATCACCGTCGACTCGAGCTGCGAGTCGTTCAGCCTCACGCTGAAGCATGTCGGCAAGATGCCGGCGAGCGCCATGGGCCATAACTGGGTGCTGACCAGGTCCGAGGACTTCGACGATGCGGTGACGGACGCCCAGAGGGCGGGCATCGAGAACGATTTCGTCAAGCCCGGCGACGAGCGCGTGCTGGCCGCAACGAAGGTCATCGGCGGCGGCGAGGAGACGACGATCACCTTCGATCCTTCAATATTGGAGTCGGGCGGCGATTACACGTTCTTCTGCAGCTTTCCTGGGCACTACGTGCTGATGCGCGGCAAGCTCATCGTCCGCTAGCGCTGCCTACGCTCGAACCGGGCGAAAGAATTCGGACTTTCGTTCGGCGGACGAGGTACGATTCGAGACGGGTCGGCGCTGCAAAGGGGGGTCGAAGATGCCGTCACCGTCTCTTCCCAAGACTCTGATCTTGGCCGTCATGCTGGGGGTGTGCACCCCCACCTTCGCCGCAGAGTGCGGCGACCTTCTCCGCGTCGCGATCGATACGGTCACGATCACCGCGGCAGAGCGGCGCGAAGCCTGCCGCGGCGGCATCGGTCCGGATCGAGCCGACTTCCTCGGCGCGATGGAAGCGTGGGTGGAAGAGGGCGTTGCCCCGGAGCGGATCACGGCGTCGCGCATTGGAGAAGGCGGCGTCGACATGACGCGGCCGCTCTGCCCCTATCCAAAGGTCGCAGTATGGGACGGCAAAGGCAATCCCAATAACGAAGCGAGCTTCACCTGTGAGGCCCCGGCCGCGCAACGCGCGCCGTGACGACGAGTCGTGCGCGGTGTAGAGCTTTCGGTAGCACCGAATCCGTCACTCCTCACTCCGCGGCTCTCGAGGCATTGCTCGCGCCGTTCGGCGGCGGGCTTATCTCGAGCTGAAATTCGCCGTCGTGCTCCTCGATGCCCTGGACCACGGCCGCTTCGAGCACCTCGGCCGCCTTGTTCTCACGCAGGATGACCGGATCGTGGAGTAGGTCCCGCATCAGCGCGAAGCACATCGCGACCATCACGACGGTGAACGGCAGCGCGGCGATGAACGTGAGATTCTGAACGCCCGACAGCGCCGCGCTGCCCCCGATAGCGAGCATGACCGCGGCCACTGCGCCGGTCGCCGCGCCCCAGAAGACGACGACCCAGCGGGACGGCGCAAGCGAGCCGCGCTGCGACAGCGTGCCCATCACGACCGATGCGGCGTCGGCTCCCGAGACGAAGAAGATCGCGACGAGGAGCATCACGATGATCGACGTGATCTCGGTGAACGGAAGCTCGGCCAGCACGTTGAAGGTTTGCGCCTCCGGGCCCCCTTCCGCGACCGGAACGCCGGAGCGGGCGAGATCGATCGCCGTGCCGCCGAAGATCGAAAACCAAAGCACGCTGACGACGCTCGGCACGAGCAGCACGCCTCCGACGAACTGGCGAATCGTGCGGCCGCGGCTGATTCGCGCAATGAACATGCCGACGAACGGCGTCCACGAGATCCACCATGCCCAATAGAAGATCGTCCAGCTCTGCAGCCAGCCGCTCATCTCGTCGCCGCCGGTCGCACCCGAGCGCGACGCCATCAGACCGAAGTCGCTGAGGTAGCTGCCGATGGACGTCGGCACGAGATTGAGCACGAATACCGTCGGGCCGCCCACGAACACGAAGACGGCGAGCAGCACCGCGAGCACCATGTTGATGTTCGAAAGATACTGAATGCCGCGCGCGACTCCGGAAACGGCGGACACGATGAAGCAGATGGTGAGCGCGACGATGATCAGCACGAGCACTCCAGTGCTCGCCCCCTCGATCCAGCCCGCCTCGACCATCCCGGTCCTGATCTGGAGCGTGCCGATGCCGAGCGAAGCCGCGGAACCGAACAGGGTCGCGAAGAGCGCAAGAATGTCGATCAGCTTCGCGGCCGGCCCTCTTGCGCGGCCCTCGCCGAGAAGAGGCGCGAACACCGAGCTTATGAGGTGGCTGCGCCCTTTGCGGAACACGCTGTAAGCGATCGCGAGTCCGGCGACCGCGTAAATCGACCACGGATGCAGCGTCCAGTGAAAGAGCGTGGTCGCCATCGCCGTGCGCAGCGCGTGTGTCTCCGCGCTTGGAGCCGACGCGCCGTCGGGCAGGAGCGGCATGGTGCCGGGGGGCGGGTTCAGGAAGTGGGACAGCGGTTCGCTGACGCCGAAGAACATGAGCCCGATACCCATCCCGGCGCTGAACATCATCGCGATCCACGACGCGGTGCGAAACTCGGGCTCTTCGTCGTCCCCGCCGAGCGGCACGCGACCGAAGCGGCTGAACGCGAGATACAGGGCGAATGCGACGAAGCCCGTTGCGGAGAGCACGAAGAACCAGCCGAGGTTCACGATCAGCCATTCGAGGGCCTCGGCCGTGACGGTCGCGAGGGAGTCCGTCGCGAAGCCGCCCCATCCGACGAGCGTGAGCATCAGCACCGCGACGGCGGCGAACACGACGATGTCCGTGCGACTGGCGAGCGCCCGCGGGCCGCGCGGCGAAGCGTACGCGCGTTGCTTGCTTTTCGTCGTCGTACTGTGCATCACGACGGGTGCGCCGGCCTTGGCGGCGCCGAGATTCCTCCGTTGCCGATTGCACCAAACGGGATCGAGGCGCGCTGAGCGCCCGATCCGCCGGCCGAACCCTGAACGATTTCGCCGCTCGACGCAACCCTCGAGGTATCGAAACTCGTCGCTCGGCACGTCTCGCGCAGGACGATTGTCGTCGGGTCGCCGCTCAGGCAAGCTGAGCTGATCGGAGTTGCATGGGCGACCGTGACGGTGCAAAGCGCTACCGCTCCGCGGTCGCGGCAAGGGTAACCGAATGGGAGGGAGATCGGGATGAAGCTCTACTACACGCCGGGTGCATGCTCATTGGCGCCGCACATCGTCGCGCGGGAGGCGGGGATCGATCTCGCGTTGGAGAAAGTGGATATCGCGACGAAGAGAACGGAGGCCGGCCGCGACTACTTGTCCATCAATCCGAAGGGCTACGTGCCCGCGCTCGAGCTCGACAACGGCGAGATTCTCACGGAAGGACCGGTGATCTCGCAGTATCTCGCGGACTCGAAACCCGAATCCGGTCTCGCTCCGCCCAACGGCACGTGGGAGCGTTATCGGCTGCAGGAAGCGCTGACGTTCATCGGCACGGAGATTCACAAGAGCTACAGCCCGCTGTTCAATCCCAGCTTGGCGCCCGAGGCGCGCGAAGAGCGCATCGCGCACATCCGCAAACGTTTCGAGCTCGTGAATCGGATGCTCGACGGCAAGGAGTTTCTGGTCGGCCACCGCTTCACCGTGGCGGACGCCTATCTGTTCGTGATGGTCAGCTGGAAGGACTTCCTCAAGGTGGACCTGTCGGCGTTCGACAACGTGCTCGCGTTCCACGATCGCATCGGCCGCCGTGCGGCGGTGCAAGCCGCGCTGCGGGCGGAAGGGCTCATTCAGTAGCTCGGCGTCACCTTCACGGCCGAGCGGCGATGCGCTCCATCGCCGCTTCGGCCGCAAGGTTGTCGACGTCTCTGCCGATCGTCGCGACGGCGTGCGTCGAGCCGCCCTTCTTGTAGCGCACCAGGCAGTCTTTCGCCGCGACGTCTCCTTCGATCTCGAGCTCGTCCCAGCCCACGGCGTGTCCCACGTAGTTGATGCGCACGGCGTAGTGTTGGCTCCAGAAGAACGGCACGGCCGTGTATTTCTCGCGCAGGCCGAGCATGTTCAACGCGGCCGTCTGGCCTTGCCGCTGCGCGACGACCCAATGCTCGACGCGAATCCGCTCGCCGACGCGCGCGTCGGGCCACCGCGCGATGTCGCCCGCGGCGAAGACGCCCGACAGGCTGGTCTCGAGATACTCGTCCACGAGCACGCCGCGCTCCACAACCGCTCCCGCGCTCTCGGCCAGCGCCGTCCGCGGCCGTACCCCGATGCCGACGACGACGAGATCGGCCTCGATGAGGCCTCCGCCGCTGAGCCGTACACGCGGCCCATCGATTGCCGCCACGGTCTCCTCGAGATGAAAGATCGCGCCGTTCGCTTCGTGCAGCGCTTTCACGAAGTCGCCGATCTGCGGGCCGAGCACCCGCTCCATCGGTCGTTTCTCGGGCGCGACGACGTGAACCTCGAGGCCCCGCTCCAGCAGCGAGGCGGTGACCTCGAGGCCGATGAAGCTCGCGCCGACGACCACGGCGCGCCTCGCTCCGGCCAGGCGATCGATGATCGCGCGGCAGTCTCTCAGCGTGCGCAGCACGTGAACATTCGGCTGATCCGCGCCGGGAACGTCGAGGCGTATCGGCTCGGCGCCGGTCGCGAGCAGGAGGCGATCGTAAGGCAGGCGACTGCCGTCGCTCAGCGTGACCGCGCGCGACCGCGCATCGATCTCGGTAACGGCGCAGCCGAGACGAACGTCGATGGCATTCTTATCGTAGAAACGCGAGGTGCGTAGCGGCAGCCATTCCTCGGGCGCCGTGCCGGCGAGATAGTCCTTCGAGAGATTCGGTCGATCGACAGGCAGCGTGTCGTCGTCGCTGAGCATGACGAGGCTACCCTCGTAGCCCTCGCGTCTCAGCCGTTCGGCCGCGGCGAATCCTGCCGCGCCGCCGCCGACGATGACGATTCGATGTGGCCCTTCCGCCGTCTTGGCGCGCGACGGCCGCTTCGCTCTCGCGAGCTTCTCGCGCACGAAGAGCTTCCCGTCGCGTTGCTCGACCGACCAGCACGGAAGCGGGCTGAACGCCGGAGCACCTAGCGCTTCGCCGGTGCGAAGACTGAAGCACGCGTGGTGCCAAGGGCATCTCACCGTGTCGTCGACGACCAACCCCTTGCCGAGTGGGCCGTGGTAGTGCGTGCAGGCAGCGCCGACGGCGAAGAATTCGTCGCCGCGGCGTACGAGCAGCACCTCGTCGTCGCCAACGTGGCCGACGAGCTTGTCGCCGTCGGCGAGGTCGTCGATCGGAATGCCGGCCGAAAGATCCGGTCCGCTGACGCGCTTCGACATGTCGCCCTCCCGCGCAGCTGCCGACGGATATGCCCAGTTTGCCCTGACTGCGCGGAATTACAACCGACACGAATATCGACACGGCGCACGGCGGAGCCGCAGCCGCCAGAAACCCGGAGTATGCGGCTCTTCACGGCTTTACGTTTCGTGCCGGACCGCTCGCGTTCCCATCGGATCCGGCTTGGGGTGGCGCAACCATCGCTTGAAAAGTAATCTCCGAGCACCGCGGAGATATCGCGTTGCAACGCGCCGGGAGGAGAGAGTCGTGCGTCTATGCTTGGGTCTGTTGGTGCTGCTCGCATCGGGACAAGCACGAACGCAGGAATGTCCGTCGATCGCCGAGTACGACGAGATCGTCGCCGTCGTGACCCAGCGTTTCTTCGATCAGACATTCAACGGTCTGAACTGGGCGGAGCGGGTGCGTCATTACCGAGACCGGATCGACTGCGCGGCCGACGCCGATCGTGTCGCTTCGACCATCAACTCGCTGCTCGAGGAGCTGGACGCTAGTCATACCGCGCTATACACCCGTCAGGACGTGCATTACTGGGGCCTCAACTC